>CAMYLC010000100.1 GCA_947259195.1 Thermoanaerobaculia bacterium
CGGCTGCAGGTTCTTGTGGTAGATGAAGCGCTCGCGGGAAGTCGGGCGTACCTTGACCAGCTCGCCCAAGGGCACCATGCGGCCTTCCGAGCCGTGGACGGATATCCCGAGCAGGCCGTCGATGCTGGAGCGCTGCGAGCGATCGAGCCGCAGGACCAGGGGCACCGACTCGCGGGCCGTCTCGTCACGCAGCAGGCCGACCTCGGCACCCTCGAGGGCGACGCGCAGAGTGCGGGCCACGGCCTCGGGGGTCGTGCCGGCCCGAATGGTCTTCTCACGATCGACCTCGAACTCGACCTGGGGACCGGGATTCTCGACCCACCAGTCGACGTCCACGATGCCCGGTGTCGTATCGAAGATGTCTCGCACCTTCTGCGCAAGCTCGAGGCGTTGCTCGAGATCGGGTCCGTAGATCTCAGCCACCATGGTGGAGAGCACTGGTGGCCCTGGTGGAACTTCTGTGACTTTGACGTTGGCCTCGGTGCCTTCGACGGTCGGGGCCAGCAGGTCTCGCAGCTCCTTGGCGAAGGGATGGCTGGCGCGATCCCGATGATGTTTGGGCAACAGGTTGATCTGCAGGTCGGCCACCAGAGGTCCGCTGCGCAGGAAGTAGTGGCGCACGAGGCCGTTGAAGTTGAACGGTGCCGAGGTTCCGACGTAGATCTGAACGTCCGTGACCTCCGGCAGCTTCCGAACCGTGTCGGCGAGGCTGCGGGCGATGCCGGCAGTCTCTTCGAGGGTGCTTCCCTCGGGCATGTCGATGACGACCTGCAGCTCGCTCTTGTTGTCGAAGGGCAGCATCTTGACCTTGACGACTCGCGCCGCCACCAGTCCCATCGAGAGCACGAGGGCCAGTACCACCGCACCGAGGAGGGCCCAGCGCCGCCAGGCCTTGGCGAGCAGCGGACGAAACAACCGTTCGTAACCTCTGAGGAATCGTGACTCGGCAGCGGTCTCCGCGTCGTGCTCGGCCGGTCCCTCGGCCAGCTTCTCGGCCGTTCGGCGGAAGAGCTTGTAGGTCAGCCAGGGTGAAACGACGAAGGCGACGATCAACGAGAACAGCATGGCGGCCGAGGCGTTGATGGGAATCGGGCGCATGTACGGCCCCATCAAACCCGATACGAAGGCCAGCGGCAGCAGGGCGCCGATGACTGTGAAGGTAGCCAGAATGGTCGGGTTGCCAACCTCGTCCGTAGCGTAGACCGTCGCGTGGCGGGGGTTGGTCCACCCCAGCAGGTAGTGTCGATGGATGTTCTCGACGACCACGATCGCGTCATCCACCAGAATGCCGATGGCGAAGATCAAGGCGAACAGGGTGACCCGGTTCAGGGTGTAGCCGAACAGGTATGAGGCAGCCAGGGTCAGCGCCAATGTGGTGGGCACGGCGACGAGGACGACGACCGCTTCGCGTCGGCCCAGGGCCAGAGCCATCAGGCCCACCACGGAGAGCGTCGCGATCCAGAGGTGCTTCATGAGCTCGGAGGATTTCTCACCCGCCGTATAGCCATAGTCCCGGGTTTTGGTGACGTGCACGTTGTCGGGAATCACCGGTCCCTTGAAGGCCTCCAGGCGCTTTTCGAGATCGGCGACGAGATCGACAGCGTTGGTGCCGGGTTTCTTGGAGACGGCAACGGTGACAGCCGGAGCGTCGAGGCCCGGCGGCAGGTCCTTCTCGCCGCCAGCGGCTCCCGCCATCATCCAGACGTAGTCGGAGGGCTCGTCCGGCCCGTCGATGACCGTGGCCACGTCACGCAGGTAGACAGGATTGCCGCCGTAGATGCCGAGCACGGCGTTCTCGACCTCAGTCGCGGTGCGAAAAAAGCTGCCGACTTCGACTACGGTCTCGGTGTCCGCGCTGGCGAACGAGCCAGCCGGCAGTCGCCAGTTCAGCCCGGCCAGGGCCTGGTAGGCCTGCAAGAAGGAGACGTTATGGGATGCGAGCCGCTCGCGGTCGAACCGCACCTGCACCGCCCGCCTTTGACCGCCCAGGATCGAGACCTGGGCCACCCTGGGATGGCGAGTCAACTCGGTCTTGAGCTCCTGGGCAACCTGCCGCAGCTGCATGGCTGTAGCGTCATTCGACCAAAGAGTGAAGGCCACCACCGGGACATCGTCGATGCTGCGGGGTGCAACGACCGGCGGTACGGTGCCTTCGGGCAGCGTCGCCTGGATCTCCGCCACCTTGGAGTGCACTCGCACCACTGCCTGGTCCGGATCGGTGCCGACGAGGAAACGGACGATGATCATGCCGCCCGACGGTTGGGTGATCGAGTACACGTACTCGACGTTGTCGATCTCGTAGATGGCCTTCTCGAGTGGAGAGATGACGCGACGCTCCACTTCCTGGGCAGAGGCCCCAGGCAAACCGACGAAGACATCGATCATCGGCACTTTGATCTGGGGCTCCTCTTCCCGCGGTGTGACCATGACGGCGAAAGCACCGACCAGGAGCGAGGCCACCACCAGCAGCGGCGTCAGCTTCGACTCCAGGAAGGCCTGGGCGATGCGGCCGGAGAACCCGATCGGTCGACGAGTCTGCTTGAGCCGTAGCGCCTCACGGCGAGCTGCCTCGCTACCGTTCGACGGCGGTGTCTTGTTCTCGGCTTCCATCACGAAACCTCCACGCGGGTGCCTGCCGATGGTGGCGCGTCCAGGCCCAGAAGGACGCTCTCACCACCGGACAGGCCAGAGAGGATCTCGACCCGGTCGCCGGGCAGTGTCCGCCCTACCGTGACCACGCGGGTGCTAGCGAAGCCGTCTTCCTTGTGCACGACGACCATTTGAATTCCACCCCGGCGCAGGATGGCTGCCTCGGGAACGGCGATCAGCGTTTGCTCATCGGTCGGGATGTAGGCGCGGCCACTGGCCCCGCTGGACAGCTCGGGCGCGTCGATGGCCAGCTTGACCTGGAACGAGTGACTGGCCGGGTCGGCGCCGGGCGGAATTTCAACCACACTGCCGGTCATCTCGGTCAGGTCGGACCGGGAATCGATGCCGACCCGCAGCTCGTCGCCGTAGGCCAGCCTGGCCCGAGCCATCAGGCTTTCAGGAATCGACACGACGAGTCGTCGCCTCGCCTTGGACTCGATGATCAGAAGGGGACGGCCAGGCGCCGCCAGGTCACCGACTTCGACCATCTTGCGGGCGACCCTGCCGGAGAATGGAGCGACGACTCGGGAGTCGCCGGCGACCGATGATGCTGAGGAGACAGCGCCCTGCGCCTGCTGGACCGCTGCCTTGGCCTGGTCGTACTGCATCCGAGCCATGTCCAGCTCGAGCTCGGAGGCCGCGTCGCTCGCGGCCAGCGCTTGGAAGCGCTCGTAGTTTCGTTCGGCCAGCGCCAGAGCCGCTTCGGCCTGCCCCAGACCTCCCCTGGCTTGCGAGAGCTGCCCCTCGGAGGCCTGTGGGTCGATTTCCAAGAGGAGCTGACCCTTGCTCACCTCGTCTCCGGGTTTGACTCGGACGGCCGTCACCATGGCCATGACACGGACCGAGATGGCGGCGGTCTGTTCGGCCTCCACTATGCCGAAAACCTCGACCTCCTGGGGTGCGTCGAGCCGCTCGGCTGTGGCGACAGAAGCTGTGATCGTGCTGTGGGTCGTCTCGGTCTCGATGTCGTGGGAGCCGCCGCAGGCGAGCCCCAGAAACGCTGTCGAAACCAGCGCTAGACTGGCCAACGGGTAGGAGTTCTTGGTTGTCATGATTCTGTCCTCGGGGAGGCTGTGTTCGAAGGGCTCGGAATGACGCTCTCGGGCTGTCGGCCGGATCGGACTGCAAGCTGCAGAGTCGCCAGATAGGCTTCGGCCGCTGCCACCAGCTGGCGGGTCTCGGCTTCCTGGCGGGCCGTAGAGGCGTCGAGGAGATCGATCATCTGGACGACTCCCTTCTTGAATCTCTCTTCGGTGATTCGTTCGGCCTCGGTGGCCGCCTGTTGGGCGGCCATCGCGGTGTCGTATCTCTGACGGGCGCTGATCGCCGTCTCGTAGGCGTCCTTGACGCCGAGCCGGATCCCGTCTTCGAACTGTTCGAGTTGTTGTCGGCCGGCTTCCAGATCAGCCTCGGCGGCGGCCTTGGCGGCTCGATGTCGGTTGCCGGAGAAGATGTCGATACTCGCCATCGCGGCGACCGAGCCTGAATGGGCGCCGGTGCCGAAGGGGTTCTGGTCGTAGAAGTCGTACTTGGCCTGCAAGCCGATCTTGGGCAGCAGCGCTGAGCGCTGCACCCGGACTTCGAGCTCGGCGGCCGATAGCATGCGGCGGGCCGCTTCCAGGTCGGCTCGCGTCTCGGCGGTCACCAACCATGGATCGATGCCCTCGACGATCGGCTGCGGATCGGGAAGTTTGTGCAGCTGCCAGGTCGTCGAAGGGTCGCTTCCGAGACGAAACGACAG
Source organism: Thermoanaerobaculia bacterium (assembly GCA_947259195.1). Classification (GTDB taxonomy): domain Bacteria; phylum Acidobacteriota; class Thermoanaerobaculia; order Multivoradales; family JAHEKO01; genus JAUVRX01. Next base: position 4,391 of record CAMYLC010000100.1, read on the forward strand.
GTTGGCCTCGGCCACCTTGGCCTGGCCCTGGGCCTGCTGGAGGAGGTCCTGGATTCGCGACCACTCCACTTCGGCCATCAGGAGCTCAGACCGCACCAGCATTCCCTGGTCGACGTAGGCCCTGGCGATGTTCACATGGGCATCGACGGTCTCCAGGGAACGCTCCAACAGAACGAGGTTCTCACGCACCTGGGCGAGGCGAATGTAGGCCTCGGCGGCGGCCAGGGCCGCACTGTCTGCCGCCCAGGAAGCCCTGATCTCGGCGGCTTCGGCGCCCAGCTTGGCCTGGTCGATGCGCCCTGAGAGGCCGCCACCCATGTAGATGGGCAGCATGAGCTCGAAGCGGCTCGTGGCGTTCTCGAACCAGTCCGGGTTGTTGGGGTCGCTCATCACGAAGTCGTCGAACGAGAACGTCTTCTGATTGAGCTGTAGCGCGAAGACCTCAGCAGGTGTGTTGGTAGTCATCCAGATCTCCTGGAATCGCACCTGGGGCATCCGATACCCCTTGGCCTGCCTGAGGCGGGCAGCACCCGCCTCGGCCTGCGCTTGAGCGGCCATCACCTCGCGAGCCTGAATGCGAGCGGTGGACATGGCGTCGAGGAGGCTCAGCTCTGCCGCTTCGGCTGTGGCGAGGCACAGGGAGCCCAGCAACGCCATACCCAGAACAAATTTGCGCGTCATGATCGATTTCCTCCGTGGCGCGGAAGAGAGTGAGGCTGTCGCAGCGATTCGTGCGACGCGCTCAACGACTCCTGACTGAATAGCTTAGTTCGTGAGGGTGGTGTCGATCCACTGCTTCAGATGACCTTTGGGCAGGGCCCCGACGACGCGATCCACTTCGGCTCCATCCTTGAAAAGCACCATCGTTGGAATGCCCTGGACTCCGAGGCGTTGAGCGTTGATGGGATTCTGATCCGTATTGACCTTGGCGATCACGACTTTGTCACCAAGCTCGCCAGCCAACTCCTCCAGCACCGGTGCTATCATGCGGCAGGGCCCACACCAGGGAGCCCAGAAATCCACTAGGACCGGTAAGTCGGATTTCACGACCGTTTCGTCGAACTGTTCGTCTGTAATCTGGAGAGGGGTCGTTGCCATGGGTTTGGTCTCCTTGGATATTTGTTTTTGGCTATGTATTCTCGAATTTTGGCCTCTGGCCCTGCCTTCTGCCTTTGAGAGGCACGGTGAGCAGGAAAGGTTCCCGAGGGCGCGGATAGAGCTATTTTCGTCATATTTTCGTTCATTTATGGATCCTCTTCTGTTAGAATCTGCAAGTTGAAAAGCTGGTGGGGGCGGTGTATCTTCGTGTTCCCGCGGCGAAGTAATCGTCCAGAATCAAACAGGAATGTACTCAAGTTCTCGAACAGAGAATTGAAATTCAGGAGGGAGAACAGGCAATGTCTAAGTTTAAGTCTCTGAAAGGTACACTCGGGATCGGCCTGGCGTTGATCGCCTTGCAGGCGCTCTCGGTCGTTCCGGCCAACGCTCAAGTCGATATCTATGTGCTGGGCCGGCCAGGCTCGACGTTCTCACCGCACTCGGCCAGAAATCTGGAAGAGATGAAGGATCTCTTCGATCGCTTCGAGGACGACATTCGGATCGTGCTCGAAAAGGGTGGCTGGGGTGGCAACGCCGACGACGTGTTCATTACGATGCGCGCGGCTCAGGAGGGGGACGGGACAGTCACGAAGACCACGATCGCCCCCGGCCATACCCTGAAGTGGATGGCCAATCGCAAGGGCGGCCAGCCGTCGGTGATCATGAACCCGCGTTGGGCAGCCAAACAGCCAATGCCGGCGTGGAAGATCCTGGTGGAGTCGAATGGCTCCGAGTACGCCTTCATAGTGCCGGTAACCTGCATGAATCTGGCTCTGGACAGCTCGAAGGCGCTGCCCAAGCCGTCGTGCAGCATCAAGGCCTCCTATGACGCAGCTACCGACATGATCACTGTAACGGGCAGCAGTGATGGTGAGTTCAAGATCACCGATGCCGGTCTGCCTGGTGGCAAGGGCAGCGTTTCCGATCTGAAGAGCACCGGTCCGATGACTTGGACCTTCATGCCGAAGACCGACGGTACCTACACCTTCAATGCCGAGTCGATCAAAGACGGGCAGAAGGTGACCTGCACGGCCAGTGTCCTGGTGGGCAAAGCCAAGGCCGCCTGCGCCATCGACGTGACAGTCGATCCGGATACCCGCATCATCACGGTGGACACCAACCGGAGCCAGGGTGACTTCGAGATGACCTCTCTCAGTCTGCCGGATGGCTCGGCCGGTGATCTGGCCGCCATGATGTCCGCCGGCGACTCGACCTGGACGTTCGATCCTTCGGCAACCCTGAAGAAGAAGCCAGGAGACTACACCTACACCTTCGCCGGCAAGTCGACGCTGAACGACTCCGAGTCGGTCTGCGACACGGCAGCTGTCATCCGCATCGAAGGTCCTGACTTCCGCTGGATCGCACGTGGCTACTACGTCCATGTGTGGCCGGGTTCGGATACTTTCCATACGGAAGACCCTCCAGGTCTGGATCCGCCGGTCTTCACCCAGTTCTGGGTTGACGGCGGCAACGGTTTCGGCGGTGAGGTCGAGTACATGTTCCGACCGAACTTCGGGCTGGTTGGAGGCATCACGTTCGCGAACATGAAGACGAATCTCATGTACGACCGGGGTGACGTCTGGTTGAACTCGGACGACAGAGTGGACATGAGGCAGTTCAGGCTCGGCGGCAACTACCACTTCACGCCGGATCGTCGTGTCGACTTCTGGGCCGGCGTTTCCGCCATCTGGGTCAACTACAGCTCGTCGACCTTCAACTTCTCCGAGATTCCGCCGGAGTTTGGTGGACCTCAGGATTACCAGGTCAAATACGACAACGAGCTGACCTGGGGTGTCGGCCTCGGGCTCGACTTCCCGTTCAGTGTGGGCAGCCCCTGGGTGGTCACCGGTGGCCTGCAATACATCGGCGCGGACCTCGAGGGCGATGCGAACATCTACGCCTTGACCGTGGATCCGCTCCAGGGATTCATCGGCATCGGCTATCGCTGGTAGAAACTGCAACCTGCAACTCTTTGCCGCTGCGCTTTCGGGCGCAGCGGCTTTTCTTTTGAGGTTGACGCGTCCGGCCACCCCGAGCCCCCATCCGGCCTGGGGCTGGGTCCAGAGCAAGGAACCGTGATGGTGATGGAGTCCGACGTGGGGCCCCCAGGGGGCTATCCTCCCTTCCGCTGCAAGAACCCCCATGGAGGTCCCCACGCCGAACCCTGGGCCCCCGTTCCCAGCCACGGTCGCTGGTGGGGGGTATTGAGCCACGCCCGAGGCTCTTCCCCGTCGTCCTGGGCCTCCGGCTGGAGACCTCGAACGCGGCCTTGCACCGCGGTGCCCCTCAGCCCTTACGCCCCTTTGCCCCTATTGCCTTCAACGGTGCCAGAGGTTCGTTCGGGTGGCTCGACTGTGGGGCGCCGAGTCGAGCGCAGCGCAAGGACCTTGATAGGGCACAGGAGATTGGGCGCGAAGACGAGACGAAGTGGCGGCCCGCCCGCCATAGTCTGAGTAGCCGACGCCGTCCGCCTGCGAACGACCCGGACTGACCTCTACAAGAGGAAGCTCAGCTGGTCAGAGATTCTTGCGGGCGGTGTGGAGTCGTTCGGCAGTGGATGCGGCGCGTTGGGCCCAGAATTCGGAGATTGGGCCGGAAAGGTCGTTCCAGCGTCGGTGACGGTCTGGCCAAGTCGTAGCTTCCGTTGCGAGCCAGTCTAGCGTCGCATCAGGGTCCTGTCCGAGCAGGGCCTTGAGAGCATAGCGGCGCTCCGCAACGCGGGTTGCGAGCTGCAGATCTCTGCCCGCCCTCACCAGATCGTTGCGCACCAGGATGATGCCGCTGCGCACTGGGCTGAGCAGCGAATCGAGCCATGCCTCTCCGCCCTCGGCTTCAGGGTCGAGAACAGCCGGTGCCTCCCGAAGATGGAGCGGCAGGAGCTCCTGCTGATCGAGTTCGAGCACTTCCTGCTCCAGCACCTCGCGTAGGAGCTCCCCCCACGCCTGGTAGAAGGGCGAGGCCAGTTCTTGCAGCTTCTCCAGGTAGGCGGGTACCCAGCTTGCGATGTGCTCCCAGAGGCAGGTCGTTCGAAGGTGTCTCCAGCGGTGCTTTGTCGCATCATTCGGTGCCTCTGATTCCAGCTCACAGAGACGGGCGTAGAGGGCAAGGACCAGTGCCAGATGGTCAGACTCTGGTGGGGGAGCCTGTTCGAGAACTCGCCAGAACCCGGCGATCCGGTCGCGGGCTTCGCCGCCCAACATCCCTTCGGGGCCGAGGTAGACGGAGGCGTATGGGTACAGCTGAAACAAGAAGAGATCGTCGTAGTCTGCCGACGCCGGTGGAGTTCCAAGCCCGAGCAAATCTGCGATTCGAGGCGTCTCGCGGCCCGGAGGCTCGGCAAGAGCGGCAAGAGATCGAAGCAGCTCCATGGTAGGAGTGCCAGGAGAAAGAGGAAGAAGGGGCCGCCTGGCTCCCTACCGTCGGGCCTCTTCCGGCAACAAGTACGCTTTCTTCACCGGCTTCACGGGGCGGATCAGCCAGCCGGGCCGTCGAGTGCCGTCCGGCGAGTAGAGCGTGGCTGAGCGAGTCTTCTCGAGCCACGCATTGAAGACCTCATGGCTCTTGTCGGTGTCCACCCAGACCTCACCGTAGCGGTCTCCCATCTTGGCCTTGCGTACTCGGACAGCCTGGTGCCAGCAGTGCATGCCGGAGATCGGATCGGGATGCACCGGGAAGGTCATATTCTGGTGGACGCCCGCATCGGTCCACCAGATTCGGCTGGTGTCCGGGTCGCTGGAGGGGTAGGGCTCGACGCCACGCTTGCGCTTGAGTGTCCACTGCGATCCCTTGCGGTCCAGGCTCGCCGTGGTCATCAGCTGGCGCTGGCCGTGATCGTGGATCTTCCAGCGTCCCATGTGGTGGCTGCAGGCCACGACTCCGGGCTTGATCCCTTCCGTGACCCACGCCTTGAGCACGAAGTGACCGATCTCGGTCTCGACCCGGACCAGATCGCCGGTCTGCTTGATGCCCAGGCGTTGCGCATCGCTCGGGTGCAACCAGAGTGGATTGGTGTGGGCGATCTCGTCCAGCCACTTGGAATTGGCGCTTCGGGTGTGAATCTGCACCGGCAGGCGGAACGTCGAGATGAGGACCATCTGGTCGTCATCCATGCTTTCGGGGTGGACGTGGCTTCGCATGTAGGTCGGCAGGGCGTACTCTTTCCAGCCCCAATCGGCCAGCGTCGAGGAGTAGAACTCCAAGCGGCCGCTGGGCGTCGGGAATCCCCGCAGGACTTCTCCCTCGACTCTCACGCCTGCCGGCCGTCGCCCCTCCGCATCGCCGTCGGGTGTGCCGGTTGGTGCCATGTTCAGCGGTGGCGGAGCCGGTGCGCGGGTGAAGACTCGCCCGAAGCGGTCCTCCGCCACATCCTCGAGCTCGTCGCTCGACACCGGATTCTCGTAGAGCGGCCCGACGTCGGAGGCCACCTCGAAGGCGCCGTAGCGCCGCATGAACTCGAGGGGTTTCAGGCCCTCCCTGGCGGCCGCTTCAGGCAAGCCGGGTACCGAGTTGTCGAAGATCCAGCCGTAGTACTCGTCGACCGTTAGGCACTTGCCAGGATTCTCCTTCGATTCCACGAACGGGCGGATTCCCAGGCTGCCGTCGGGATCGATACGCCAGGAGAGGTCGAGCCAGAACTCGTTCTCCTCCCAGACTTCACCGGGATTGCTGTGGCGAGTGTCGCTGACACGCTCTCCCAAACGCTCCCTGGCGGCGCGCAGCACCGGTTGACGAAAGCCGATCCACTGCCCGGCATAGGTCTCGTAGGAGTGGATATCGTGGCGCTCGGAGGCCAGGCCCATGGGCAGAATGTAGTCGGCGAAGTAGGCCGTCTCGTTCCAGGTCGGTGTCAGGGCGACGTGCAGCCCCACCTTGTCCTCGTTGGTGAGCATCTCGATCCACGAGAAACCGTCCGGATTGGTCCACACCGGGTTATAAACGCGGCTGAAATAGACATCGAGCCGCTTTTCTGAGCGCTTGATCAGGTGGGGTAGCAGGAACGACAGTTCGTTCATGGCCAGTGGGAACTCGATCGGCCAGGTCAGCTCGTTCCAATGTTCGGGATGGCGTGGCAGGTGAATGGGCCTCGGAACGAACTTGTTCCAGGCGTTGGGATACAGCCCGCCCGGTGTCGCCACGGCTCCCATCAGGGCGTTGAGCATGAACAGTGTTCGAGAGACCTGCCAACCGCCCTCGTTGGAGGCAGCAGCGCTACGCCAGTTGTGGGTCGACAAGCGCGTTCCAGCAGTGGAGACGATCTCGGCTACCTGGCGCAGAACGTCGACCTCGATTCCAGACTCCTGGGCTGCGAATTCGAAGGTATAGGCCTCGTACTCAGCTTGCAGGATGCGCTCGAAGCTCTCGAACGTCGGCTCCAGACCGGAGTGCTCTTTGTCGAGATACTCCTGCCAGTTCCACCAGCGACGCACGTAGTCCCGGTTGTACAGATTGTGTTGGATGAGGTAGTTGGCGATGGCCAGGTGGATGGCTGCTTCAGAGCCCGGCTGCGGTGCCAACCAGAAGTCGGCATGCGTCGCGGTGTTGGAGAGCCGTGTGTCGAGAACGATGAGCTTCGCACCCCGCTGCTTGGCTTCGATGATCCGCTGGGCATGGGGGTTGAAGTAGTGACCGGTCTCCAGATGGGCGCTGACCAGGAAGATGACCTTGGCTCGAGCGTGGTCGGGGCTGGGTCGGTCGATCCCGGTCCAGTATTGGTATCCGGATCGGGCACCCGACGAACAAACGTTGGTGTGTGAGTTGTGGGCGTCGCAGCCCCAGGCGGCCATCATCCGCTCTGTGAAGCCATCTTCGCCTGGCCTGCCGACGTGATACATGATCTCTTCCTGCCGGCCTTCCTCGATTGCTTTGTGGATCCGACCGGCGATGTCGTTGAGAGCCTCCTCCCAGCCGACTCTCTCCCATTTGCCCTCTCCCCTGGCGCCGACTCTCTTCAGCGGATTGAGAATCCGATCGGGGTCGGTGACCTGGTTGAGCGTCGCCGGCCCCTTGGCGCAGTTGCGGCCGCGAGAGCCGGGGTGCTCCGGATTGCCCTCGAACTTCCGGACCTCGAGGGTGTTCTTGTCGACATAGGCCAGTAGGCCGCAGGCCGGTTCACAATTGAAGCAACTTGTGGGCACCAGCATGAAGCGCTTTTCGACCCGCTTCGGCCAGGCCTTCGAGTCGAGCTCCACCCAGTCGTCCCAGCGCTCCTTCGGCGGAAACGAAGCCAGGTGGATGCGGCTGGCTCCTGGATAGAAGGTCTCGCCGCGCGCTTCGCTCTCCGCGCGGGCGGCGCTGACTCTCTCGTTGAGGTCTCTGAGGCTCATCTCGTAGCTCCCTAGGCTAGAGGTACAGCTTGGCCGGCTTGCACGTAGGCGTGCTCGAAAGCAAAGAGGCCGATGAGGGCCAGCGGTACGGCGATCGGTGCGCCGATCCAGGGTGCGGCGATCGCTATCGCCGCCAGAGCCAATCCGGCCCAGAAGAAGGCTTTGAAGCGCCCGCCGATCATCTCGTGAGTGGCCGCCTTGGCGTGGGCTGTCGAGTGGGTCAGCGTGATCTCACCCAGGAGCATCAGCACATGAATCAAGCTGGTCGCAGCCAGGCCCCAAAGCAGGGGAGTGACAGCTCGCGGCTCCCAGAGCAGCGCGAATGGCAGCAGCACGGCCGAGCCTGCCAGTAAGGTCTGCACCAGGAGGTGAGGCGGCAGCAGAGGGCTCTGCCAAAGGTCGCGGGCCTTGGCCTGGGCAAACAGATAGGCAGTGTAGACGGCGGTCATAGCGGCCAGCGGAATGCCTGGCCAGAGCAGCATCTGGTGCCAATGAGCCTTGCCCAGTAGGCTGGCTAGGAAATGCAGCCCCAGGACGGCCGAGTAGCCTCCGATGATGTAGGACCCGCGTACCAGCCAGCTACGCCACTGGGATCGGGTGAAGATCATGTAGAAGCGTGCTGGGTGGTCCAGGTCCCAGATCAGCAGAGCGCCGGTCAGGCCCAGAAAGGCACCGGCGGCGACAGGAGCGGCCCAGAACCATAGGGTGCTGGTCGGATCGATCACTCCGAACAGCACCAGGAGCGCCGCCACCAGGTAGGCGCCTGCGGCGATCCCCTTGGTCAGCGTATAGAGGCTCACCCTCCAGTCCCAGGGGGCCTTGTGAGGCACGTCGTAGGCGAGCACGGCCGCGGCGGAGGAGTTGGTGACTTCAGGACTGCCTGAAACGACACTCTGTCCGCCCTGTTTCTGTTGACTCCAGATGAAGAGGCCACCGGGAGGTCTCTGTGCCGCCAGCGGATCGAGAGTCGTCTGATGGGCGCCTCGATAGAAGAGTTTGGGATGCGTCTCCTTCTCGGGCCGTCGGACACTCACCGGCTGTCGATTGACCATCTGGGCCACCCGCGAGGTCGGCTCGTTCATGTCCCCGACCATGATGGCCTCGGTGGGGCAGACGACCACGCAGGCCGGCTCCAGCCCGACGTCGAGGCGATGCGCGCAGAAGTTGCACTTCTCGGCCGAGTGATCCTCGGGATTGATGAAGATCGCGTCGTAGGGGCAGGCGGCGATGCAGGCCTTGCACCCGATGCAGATGGATTTGTCGAAGTCGACGATGCCGTCAGGCCGCTGGTGCATCGCCCGGGTCGGGCAGGCGGCGACGCAGGGCGGATCCTCACACTGGTTGCAGCGGGTGACCTGGAAGACGCGTCGGGCCTGGGGAAAGGTGCCGACGTCGACGTATTTGACGTAGGTCCGCGTCACCGATAGCGGGACTTCGTTCTCCGACTTGCAGACCGTGGTGCAGGCGTGACAACCGATGCAGCAGGAATGGTCGATCACCTTGCCCCACTTGAGCGGTTCAGGGTTGGTCTGCGCTGGTAGCGGCTCGGCCATCGATGCTCCCTCCCGTATGTCGTGCCCCATGTTAAGAGATGGGAGGACCAACCGCAATACTGATATCGAGCCCTTTGACAAGGCCTGCTAGTTACAGCAGACTGGTCGCCCGGGGGGGGGAAGAGGATGACAATCGACAGTCGGCAGGATGCAACGACATCTCAGGGCGAGGAGGCGCCACACCGCGGTTGGTTGGAGCCAGGCAGGCTGTCCACCAGCGAAAGTACGATGGCCCTGGCGCATCTCTACCGGGGCGAAGTGACGCGCTCCAATACCTGGCGCTCGCGACTCGACGCGACGACCAACTGGGCTGTGGTGACGACGGGTGTCGCGTTGTCGTATACGTTTGGCGCAGCTGGAAACACCCCCGTTGTCATCCTGATCGTCAGCCTGCTGGTCCTGTTGTTCCTCTTTATCGAGGCGCGTCGGTATCGCTACTACGAGCTCTGGACGCACCGGGTTCGCTTGCTGGAAACGAACTTCTACGCTAGCTTGCTGTCCACCGACAGCAAGCCGGAACGGGGCTGGGCGCACGAGCTCGCAAGAACGTTGGAGCATCCGGCTTTTCCCATCGGGCTGCTGGAAGCCCTGGGACGCCGATACCGGCGCAACTACGCTCTCCTGTTCTTCATTCTCACATTGAGTTGGTTGGCAAAGGTCGTCATCCATCCGATTTCGCTCGAGAATTGGAGTCAGTTCCTCAATCGAGCTTCGGTCGGTCCAGTGCCAGGCTGGGTGGTCCTGATCGGTGGCATTCTCTTCAACGGCGGACTCCTTGCGCTGGGCCTCTTCACGGTGGGTCTGCGTCGTTCCGATGCTGAGGTCTTCGACCAGGCTCCACGCTTCTATCGCCGACTATGGGCCAGGGTCCGAGCGGCTACGACCGAGGCATTGGAGATCGATCTGGGCCAGTTCAAGCCGAAGAGTGGAGGAGGACGCAAGCTCGTCTTCATCATCTCGGACCGGATCAAGGCCGTCAGCCAGCCATTGATGAACGAGCTCGATCGGGGCGTCACGCTGATCAAGGGGCAGGGCATGTACAGCGGCAAGGAGCACGGAATCCTGATGTGCGTAGTCCGGAGTCGTCAGGTGGAGCCGCTCAAGGAGATCGTGCATCAGGCCGACCCGAACGCCTTCGTCGTCATCAGTGCGGCCCAGGACGTGCGCGGCGAAGGATTCCGCCCATTGGAAGCTTAGGGGGTTGAGGCGGCCGTCGCCGCCCTCACACCTGTCCTGGGGCTTGGGTCCTGAGTCCTGAGACGATGGTGGTATTGGGCCACCCGCGGGGTCTCTCGACTCGTAGTCCCTGAGCCGTCCTCGACTGGAGGTCGGTCTGGGTGGCTCGCAGGGGGACGGCGTCGATCCTTCGCGAATGACAACAATCTGTTGGGGTCCGGCGTGGGGACCTCCACAAAAACACGGTCATCTGCCCAAGCCCTCAGGACCTTGAGCGGCCCCGCCGGTAGGCCGGCCGCAAAGAAAAACGGCCGACCTTCGGGTCGGCCGTTTTGGTAGTTCCAGGGCTTGTACTAGAAGCCCCAGGAGTAACTGATCTCGATGTCCCACTGGCTCATAGCCAGGGTGATGTCCTGCAGGCCTGGAACCTCGAGTGGGTTCGGTCCAGAGACCTCGACCTCGGGCGCGTACATCAGCGAGAAGTTGAGGCCGCTGCTGTCTCCAAACGCCCTGGTGAAGCCGAAGGTGAAGTGGTCTTCCATGACGCCGGGAGCGAGGATGTTGAAGAGGACCTCACTGCTTCCGATCGGCTGGTCACCAAAGGAGTAGCCGAAGCGCCAGACCCAGGAGCTCTCTGGATCGTATTGCAGCCCGAACTTCCAGACGGACATGTCTTGCCAGCCGAAGCCGGCGCCATCGTTGTCACCCAGCTGCGCGGTCTGTAGGTTCGGAAGGAACGGGTTGCTGACCGATTTGATCTCGCTGTAGTAGATTTCCTGATAGTCCAACAGAAGGCTCAGAGCTGTGGTCGCATTGATGGCGATACCGGCGATGAGATTCGGTGGGATGTTGAACCTGCCCTGCTCCGCGAACAAACCGGCATAGTCGTCGAACTTGTCGGCGCTGATCTCGGTTTGGTAGGAAATGCCGAACGAGAACATGTCGGTGAACTGCCCGAGGTAGCCGATCTTCGCTCCATATCCGATCGAAGCGGACTTGCCGTTGTTGGAGAGCTTGGCCGGATTGGAGGAGAAGGGTGCGAAACTGCCCACTCCCTTGGCCTCGAACGTCTGGTAGGCGATGATCGGCATGATGCCGATGGAGTGTCTTTCAGCGAACCGGACAGCCCAGGGGATGCCTACCAGGAGCTGCTCGAGGTTCACACCAGTCGGTTGACCGGCGTAGAAGGTGGCGGTGGGATAGTCCGTGTTCATGCCGCCGTGGGCATACACGGTGACGCCCAGACTCATGTTGTCGCCGATCCGCCAGTTACCACCGAAGTGGGGGATGTAGAAGTAGTTGGAGTCGCTCTCCACCTTGCCAGGGGTCAGCCCGAAGGTGCCCAGAAAGCCAGAGGGGTTGCCGGTGACGGTATAGGACCTGTCAGGGCTAAACACTCCGAGGCCAGCGTCGTATCGCTTGCCGACGACGACCATGCCGGCCGGGTTCGTGGCCGCCGCCAAGGTGTCCTGGGGCATCGCTACGCCGGCTCCAGCCAAAGCCTTGCTGATGGTGCCGTAGCCGTGGGTGAAATAGCCGTTGGTGGCCTGTGCTGGCGAAACCACTGCCATGGCCAGGAGAACGGCCAATGATCCGACTAAGATCCTGGGTAACTTGGTCATTATGAAATTGCCTCCCATGTTTTCGATCTAGCTTGAAACAACACGCAACACGATTCTCGTAACTGCTGATACGCAGCTTCCCAGGTTGACGCGATCTCTTGGTGTGGGATCGATAAACGGATGGGAAGCTCAGCCGACAAGCAGCCGAGCGATCGATCTGGCTTGATGATAGTGCCATCTGGGGCCACTGGCGGCCACGGTCAAAGGGATAGCTCAGGCGACGCGGCTGGGTAGGCTCGGTGCCCCGAATTGGGGTGGTCTGCACGAGAGCTCCTACTCAATCGGGTAGGTAGCAAGGCGAGATTGTCAGCGCAAATATCGAGGCCCCTCTCGGGAGAAAGGGGCCTATGTTCAGAGTCGATCGGTGTGAGACTGAGGCTCAGCCGTAGCGAGTCAGGAGGCTCAGCACTTCCGAGACCTCCTCTCGAACTGCGGGTGTGTCGCAGGAGTGCCCGGCCAGCCGACGGGCGACAGCGCAGGAGATCTGGTCGCTGAAAGCCTTATTGAGCGCTCCCCTGGCCGCGGCCAGTTGCTGGGCGATCCGCTCGCAGTCCTCATCGTCAGAGATCATCTTCTGAATGCCACGGAGCTGCCCCTCGACCCGTGCCAAACGGGCCAAGAGACGCTTCTTGTCCTCTATCGGAACGACAGCCTTCTGGATCGGTGATACGGAAGCCATGTTCTTCCTTCCTGGCGCGTCGGGCAGAGAGATCTAGATAAAGAGGTTCGTTCTGGATCGCAGGGAGTCTCCCAGGAACGCAGCCACGCCGGCCGACTCGAGACCGCCAACGAGCTCTTCGTCTTGAATTCCCATTACATCCTTGGACATCTCGCAGGCCATCATCTTTACTCCCAGTTCTCTGGCCAAATCGATCATCTCCTCTAGCGATGAGACGTTGTTGTCTTTCATCATTTGGCGCAGCATCTTGGCGCCGACTCCGAAGTAGTTCATCTTGGAAACGGGCAGCTGCGTGGAGTTGCTCGGGCTCATGACTGACATCATCTTCTCGAACAGGCCCTTGCCAGCCAGGTTGCTTTCCTTTTTGAGGACTCCCAGGCCCCAGAAAGTGAAGAACATGCTCACTTCTTGGCCGAGGGCCGCGGCACCAGTGGCAATCACGAAGGCAGCCAGTACGCGGTCGAGGTCGCCAGAGAAGACGATCATGGCGACCATGTCATCAGGCTGTGACTCCTCGAGGTTCTCCAGACGCTGCTCGACGGTAGACAGCCGCTCCAGCAGCTCGTTCATGTCGAGTTTCCCGCTCGGGGTCTTAACATCACTTACCGACATCTTGGCGCTCCTTCAACTGGTCTTCTGGATGAAGTGTAGGTAGAGCTCTGTGCCGTCCTCGTCGACGGTCTCCTGTCCCAGAAGCTCGATATTCTTGCCGACCTTGGCCCAGCCCTGGAAGTCTTTGATAGAGCCTCGATCGGTGCTGATGATCCTGAGCACCTGCCCCTCAGTCAGCTCGCCGATCTTCTTGCGGGCCTTGACTACGGGCATGGGGCAGTTCAGGCCCTTGGTGTCGAGAGTCTCGTCATAGTGGACTTCATTCATGGGTTGTGTCCTCTCTTGCCGCCGATACGGCTGCCAAATCCCAATAGATTCGCCTCTCTGCGGATACAAAAGCTACGTTGAATGTAGGATACCCCTGGTGGTATTGTCAAGCGTCCCTTGATTCAGTAGAAGGAGGGAAGTGTCGTCGCTACGGCGAGTCGATCCAGGGCTCGTTGGGATCCGAAGCAATCGAGGAGGATGAAAACCATGACCCCAGCCGATTCCTCAGCCACAGAATGGCAGCCAGAGCAACTCCTGGAGCATCTGGAACGGGAAGACGACCTGTTCATCTTCGACGTACGGAACGAAGACGAGTACGAGAGTTGGAAGATCGAGGGGAAGAAGAAGATTCCCATGGTCAATGTGCCCTACTACGAGATGCTCGAAGTCGATGAGCACGACGATGTGGTCGACACATTCGTCGACTACCTCGAAGGCAGCTGGATGGACAGGCTACCGAAGGACATGCCGATCCTGGCCGTTTGCGCCAAGGGGGACACCTCTGAGTTTGTTGCCGAGGCCATGCGGCGACTGGGTTTGGACGCCTTCAACATGGCGGGTGGCACAAAGGCCTGGGGTGACTACTACCACGTGCGAGCCATCGAGGAGACGGGGCATCGCAGCGTCTACCAGATCAGTCGTCCGGCGAGAGGCTGTCTGAGCTATCTCATCGGCAGTGCAGGCAAGGCCGCGATCATCGATCCATTGCGGCATGCGCAGCACTATCTCGATTTGGCGGCAGAGAAGGAGTTCGAGATCGTCATGGTGCTGGACACTCACGGCCATGCGGACCACATCAGCGGCGGCCCCGCGATCGCCGAGCATTCCCGGGCGCCTTACTACCTCCACCCCTATGATGGGATTCATCCCATCGACGTCTTGCCGGCCAAGATTCCGTACCTCTTCGTACACGACGAGCAGGAGTTCAAGGTGGGCGAGTGCACGATTCACACGTTTCACATTCCGGGTCATACATTGGGCAATCTGGCGTATTTGCTCGACGGCAAGTACCTGTTCACTGGCGACAGCATCTTCATAAGGTCGATCGCGCGCCCCGATCTGGGCGGCCACGGGGACACTTGGGCTCCGATCCACTACCAGTCGCTGCGCCGGCTTCTGGAACTGTCAAAGGATGTGATGGTCCTGCCGGCACACTTCAGTTCTCTCGCCGAGGAGAACGGAGAAGACCTCTTCGCGGAGCCACTTGGGGTCCTGAAAAAGGTCAACGACGGGCTTTTGATGGTTCAAGAAGGGGAGGAGGCTTTCGTCAGCTACATCCTCGCAAGTTTGCCCAAGTTCCCGAAGGAGTATGTCGAGATCAAGAGGGTCAATGCCGGTCTGGTGGAGGTCGGCGAGGCGAAGGCTTCGGAGCTCGAGCTGGGCAAGAACATCTGCGCGCTATCGGAGGCCTACGACGAAGACGAGGCCGCGGCCCCCTGAATCAAGGCTGATCTCATCGCCGCTGAAGAAACGGCGCCGGCGGGGCTGCCTATGCAGACCCGCCGGCTTTTTCGCTTGTCTGAGACTGTCGTTTCGGGTCTTTAGATGAAGATGATCTGGGATCCTGCGCTCTTCTCGTAAAAGTCCATCACTGTGAGGACTTCATCGACCTGAGGCAGCAGCTCCTCTCTCTCCAGCTTGAACATGTCCATGGCCATGCGGCAGGCGTAGAGCTCTGCGCCTGCGTCGGAGAGCATCTCGATGAACTCCCGTACGGGTGGGATTTCGAGATCCTCCATCTGCTTCTTCATCATCTTGCTGGCCACGGCCTCCATGCCCGGCAGTCCGCCGATCATCGTTGGCATCATGGGCAGGGCCGGATTTCCGACGGTCGCCACGTGAAGGTGGTCGACCTTGTCCTCGGTAATCATGTCGAGGCCCCAGAAGGTGAAGAACACCATGGCTTCGATGCCCATCATCCGGGCGCCATTCGCCATTACGAGTCCAGGATAAGCCATATCCAGAGAACCCTTCGAGCAGA
The DNA here is from genome assembly GCA_947259195.1 of Thermoanaerobaculia bacterium. Classification (GTDB taxonomy): domain Bacteria; phylum Acidobacteriota; class Thermoanaerobaculia; order Multivoradales; family JAHEKO01; genus JAUVRX01. The sequence continues at coordinate 19,702 of CAMYLC010000100.1, forward strand.
TGATGCTCACCCTCTGAATGGGCTGAGGTTCCTGAACGGTCTCAGCTACTGTCGACTGGCCGCTCGTCGTCGGCTCGTCAAGGGTTGTTGTTGTCATTGTCTTGGTCTCCGTCTATTTTCGAATTGAGTACGATTGCCAGATCGAAGCTCGGTTTCGCTTGAATCGACGGTTACCTCAAATGCACCCCTGAGGCTTTGGCAGGCCGGAAACCATGGCGGCCAGCTTGCCTGGGCCCTTCGGGAACAGCTGATACAGCTCTTTCATGTTGACGCCCGAGTTTTTCGAGATCCGACGCAGTCCCGGAGGCGTGCCCTGCTTGGCCGCGTCTTCGCGGCAGAAGGTGATGACCTTCCAGTGCTGGTCGTTGAGCTCGTCGATGCCATTACCTGTGGCGATCGCCTCGGCGACCTCAGGTGTCCACTGACTGCTATCCACCAGAAAACCCTCATCATTGACTTCGATGGAGCTTCCGGCGTACTCGACTACTGGCATGATGCCTCCTTTCAACAACTGGCTGCAAATGAATCAACTAGTGTGATAGCGACTGATTCCGGATTTCTCAAGAGGCTAGCTCTGCGTCAGTCGTGAGCTTGCCTGGGCGCTTCTTGCCGACCATCGACATGTGGTTCGGTACCGGGATTGGATGGCCGGGAAGCAGGGCATGCCAGTAAACGTGTCGGAACATCAGCTTGCCCCAGTGGTTGAACCTGCTTTCCTTGAGGAGCGGGAACGGGCCCACCGTCGGGAGCGGGTAGACGCCCGGTAGCGGCTCCTGGTCATAGTTGAAGTCGATCAGCATGGCCCTGCCGTAGCCGCTTTCGATGAAGCAGTTGGCATGGCCGTCGAAGACCGCTTTAGGGCTCTCGCCTTTGATGAGGTGCATGACGTTGTCCACTACCACCTCGGCTTGAAAATGGGCAACCGAACCAGCCTTTGAAGTGGGCAGGTCGGTGGCGTCACCCAGCACGAAGATATTGTCGTGGTTGTCGGCGATCAGACTGTGCCGGTGGGTCGGAATGAAGGCCAGCTCGTCGCCGAGCCCTGACTCCTCGATGAACCCTGCTCCCATGTGGGTGGGGATGGTGATCAGCATGTCGAATGGGATATCGCGCTCGTCGTACGAGCGCAGCACCTTGCGGTCGACATCCACTTCGCTGGCGTTGTACTCGGCCTCGACTTTGATGTCGCGGTCGTCGAGGATGCCGCCTAGGGCCTTCGCCGCGATGGGTTTGGTGAAAGCTCCGTCGAGAGGCGTGACGTAGGTCAGCTCGACGTTGTCCCGAATGCCCTTTTCGGTGAAGAACGACTCGGCGAGAAACGTTATCTCCAAGGGCGCTACCGGGCACTTGATCGGCATCTCGACGGTGTTGACCACGACCCGACCGCCTTCGAACTTCTTGAGGGCGTCGCGCAGGGCAACCGAGCCTTCCAGGGTGTAGAAGTCGAAAATGCTCTTCTGCCATTCGTCGCCGAGTAGGCCTGGGGTCTCTTCCGGGCGAATATGCGAGCCGGTCGCGATCACGAGGAGGTCGTAGGGTACTCTCTCGTCACCGTCGAGAATCACCTGGTTCTTGTCCGCATCGACCCGCTGGACCGGACGCTGAATCCACTCGATTCCCTTGCCGAGAGTGCCTTTCCGGGGTCGGATGGTCTTTTCCGGTGTCTGCATCTCGAAAGGAATGAAGATGAGATCGGGCTGGAACAAGTGGTCGGTGTCCGGGTCGATGATCTTCAGTGACCAATCGGAGGGGAGCTTCCTGCGAAGCATGTTGGCGACGGTGGTGCCGGCCGTACCAGCTCCCAGAATGACGAAGTTCTTCATGAGAGTTCCTTTCTCTAGATCCCTACTCATACGACCTTGGTTGCATCGAGCGTGCCAACCTTACAAACCGCTGATTAGAAAGGGGTTGTGATGCTTGGAGGCGTACTCGAGGAGCCTCGGAGGACTCTTTGTTTCAACATATTGTTTCAAGCCAAACGTTTTGTTGGAACATAACGTTGCGTCATCTCTCACCCTTGAACCAACAAAAGGGTGGCACCTCGACAGGCCTTGAAGCAGCGAGTCGGCGGGTGCAGCGAGGCAGTGAAAAACGGGTGGCACCCGGTTATTTCAGGAGGCCGTACTCGCGCATTTTTCGCCACAGAGTCGTCCGACTCATCCCCAGAACCTCTGCCGCTTCGGTGCGGCGCCATTGGTGCGCTTCGAGGGCTGAGCGAATGCGCTTGTATTCCGGGTCGGTTTCGATCGAAACCTCAACGCTGGACGCCGTCCGTGGCTCCGGCTCCGGGCTCGGTCGGAAGGGGCGGGTGACGGTCACTGGCAGGGGTTCGGCTCCAGAGACCTCCAGGGGTAGGTCCTGTGGATGAATGGTCTGGGTCCTGCTGACCGCCACCGCATACTCGAGGGCATTTTCCAGCTCCCTGACGTTGCCGGGCCAGGAGTAGCGGAAAAGTGCCCGCATCGCATCGGGTGAGAGCCTGACCGAGCGATCGTGCCGAGCTCCCACCCGGGCCAGAAGGCTACGCGCCAGGGGCTCGATGTCTTCTCGCCTCTGGCGTAGAGGCGGTACTTCGATAGGTACGACTCGCAGCCGATAGTAGAGATCCTCGCGAAAGGACTCATCGAGAATCGCCTGCCGAAGATCCTTGTTGGTGGCGGCGATGACCCTGGCGTCGGAGGTCCGGCTCTCGCTCTCTCCGACCCGTTCGAAAGTCCTCTCTTGCAGCACGCGCAACAGTTTCACCTGCAGGTGGACCGGAATGTCGCCCATCTCGTCGAGGAATATCGTGCCTCCTGAGGCGAGCTCGAAACGACCCACCCTGTCCCGTACGGCTCCTGTAAAGGCACCCCGAACATGGCCGAAAAGCTCGCTTTCCAGTAGATCTTGGGGGATGGCGCCTGAATTGACCGCCACGAAAGGGCCCTTACTGCGGGGTGAGTACACATGGATGGCTCGGGCCACGAGCTCCTTGCCGGTGCCGCTCTCGCCCGTGATGAGGACCGTGGCGTCGCTCTCTGCGAGGTGCTCGATCAGGCCGAAGATGCGCAGCATCGAGGCCGACCTGGCCACGAGTCCCGAGAAGACCGTCGGGGCGGCCGATCCCGATTGGTGGTCCTCCTTGCTCGGTCGGGCGACGATGATGTATGCAACTCTGGGGTCACAGACCTCAGAATCGCCATGGAGCACCGGTGCTGTACTGATGGAGACGAGATGTGGCTGAAAGCCCTCGATCTGGAGGGTAGCACCCCAGCCTTCGCGACGGTCGCCGGCCACCAAGGCCCGACGGAGCGATCCTTCGACGCCGAAGAGCTCGGTTCCGAGGATGGATTCGATAGGCAGGCCAATGATCGCTTTTGCCGCCCCCGGGCCCATGATCCGATCCAGACCCTTGGAAGCGTGGACGACCTGGAAGCTGCGATTGACGCAGACGAGAGCCCGGCCCAACGACTCGAAGAGGGTGCTGACGCCGTCCAGAATGTCGTCGGCACCGAGTCCCGAGGGGGGCCACTCATCTAAAGGAGGCATGAGTCTCTTCCTGCAGGAGCCAACACCTCTACTCCCACCAGATGTCCAGCGCGCTCGGTTGGCTGAGCCTTTCGGGCTCGAAGCCAAGGCGACGCAGCTCGGAGATGACGGCTTCCTCTGCTTCGGGAATTGAGTTCATGACCGGCTCGCTGAGCGTCGTCTGAAGCTCGACCTCGGAGGGGATGACTCCGACCAACAGGACATCGTCCGGCGCCTCGCCGATGAAATCACCGGCCAGCAGCGCATCCCGCAGGCTCGGGTCGTGGGGTGAAAGGCGCAGCGAAGGAAGGACTTTGGCAATATCTTGTTGCCGGTAGAGGTGCACCTCTCCAGGGTCTCCTTTCGCCTTGACGGCATCGAGGACGATTACGGCATCGAACCGGGCCATGTAATTGACGAACTCTGGCCCTGGGGTCCCCAGATCGAGAAGCTCGATCTCCGACGGAAAGATGTAGTTGGCCTTCAGAAATTGGAGGACGTACGCACCGAAGGCGTCGTCTCCCATGATGATGCTGCCCAATGAGATGATTCCGACTTTCATCGGCTGCAAGTATATGCGCGTTGTCGGCTATTCCTTGCCTCCAGGCTCGCGGAGATACCGCACGAAGTAGATCAACAGCACGAGGAAGCACATCAGGAGCAGGTACTCGAGGCCTTTGGTCTCGAAAATATTGACATAGGAGTAGGTTTCCATGGACGGTTCTCCTTCTACAGGCTCGCCGCTACGGGTGGTCGTACGGTCTTCTCTTGCTTTTCAGACGGCAACTCGTGTGCCTCGCGCAGCACTGGCATGCGGAAGACGATCCAACGGAAGACCCAGATCTCGGCCGAGACCACCATCATTGTGACGACGATTTCCTGCCAGGAAGGGTAGTACCTGACAGCTGCGTTCCAGTTGTAGGCGATGACCGAAATGTTGAGGCGATTCATGACGATTCCGAGCAGCGTGAGTATCGAAGCGACTCGGATGATGCCGATGTGTCGGTGGCGCACACCATAGGCGTACATGAAGCAGGGAATCAAGACGAGCCCGATGATCTCGAGAAGGTACCAGGCCCCCCATCCGCCCCTGACCAGGGTCCACTGCTTGTCGTGGAGAAAGATCAGCGACCTGAAGAAGTAGTAGACGAACATGGCGATGGCGGCACCCTTGGCCAGGCCGATAACGATGTCGTCGAAGGAGCCGTGCTTCTTGGGGTCGATCTGGTCCTTGAAGACTCTGTGGCTGATGGTGCCCTCGAAAATGATCATCGACAGGCCGGCGAAAATGCTGGAGACGAGAAAGAAGATGGGGATGAACTCGGAGTACCAGAGTGGGTGGATCTTGGGTTTGGCCATCAGGTAGAGCGCTCCGAGACCCGACTGGTGCAAGCTGGAGAGCGTTACTCCAAAGATCACTGCAGCCAGTGTCAAGGAGGAGAGGATTCTTCGCGCTCGGCGTGCCCCCAACCACTCGGCCACCACGGGGGAGAATTCCAGCAACTCGGTCAACATATAGAGCAGAAAGTGCCAGGACACCAGGAACAAGACCGAGTTGAAGCCAAAATCGTTGCCAATGATGGGGTTGATGATGTTCCAGGGCCGGCCCAGATCGAGGGCCAGAGCCCCAGCGTAGAAGACGTAGGCAAGAAGCCCGTTCAGCACCGTGGCGCGGACAATCGGATGGTATTTCTCCATCCGCATGATGTAGACCGCGAAGGTGATCGTGTAGGCACCTCCCGCGAAGGCGACCCCAGTGACGACATCGAATCCGATCCAGAAACCCCAGGGGTACTCCTGCGAGAGATTGGTCACTGAGCCCAGGCCCTTGGTGAAACGGACAACGAGGATGCCTAGCCCTAGAAGAATTATGGGCACCGAGATTACATTGAAGGGGGTCAGGATCTTTCCTCTCGGGCGCAGTTGTGAGCGGAGGAAGCTCCAGAATCCACCCTGATCATTGACGGCGGTCATTTGACTCATGGTCTCTCTCCAGAACTATCGACGGGCATGACCGTCAATCCTCGTTGTCAGATCCAGACATCTGGTTCAGTCCATAGAGCAGGGCAGGCAAACCGAAGAGCACCAGGGGGACGCCGTAGAGGAAATCCCGGGTGTATTCGGGATAGGGCGTCGTACCCAAGTCGGTGCGGAAGCCCAACTCCTCGAAGGGCACCGCCGAGAGGTAGAGCCACCCGGTGCCACCCACCTCGTGCTCGCCGTAGATCTTGTGAGTGTAGCGTTCGGGGTGGTTGTAGATCCTCACCCGGGCGATCTCCATGAGGTCTCGCTTCATGCCGAACATGAGGGCATCGGTTGGGCAGGCCCCGACACAAGCCGGCTTCTTACCCTCCTGGAGGCGGTCGAAGCAGAGGTTGCACTTCTGGATCTTGGGATTCCACTCGTGGTACTCGAACTTCGGCATGTCGAAGGGGCAAGAGACCATGCAGAACCGACAGCCCATGCACTTCGACGAGCGCCAGATGACCGGTCCTTCCGGGGTCTTGTGCATGGCGTTGGTCAGGCAGGCAGCCGTGCAGGCGGGCTGCCAGCAGTGCATGCACTGAGTCTTGACGAAGACTTCACCTCTCGTCGTGTCGTAGCGGTTGACGACGGTCCACGCGGTCTCGCTGGTCTTGCGCGGCTTCTCGAGAGCCGCGTCGTTGGCAGTGTCCGGAACTGGGAAGCCATGCTCGGTAGCGCAGGCCTTCTCGCAGGCCCTACATCCGATGCAGCGAGTCGTGTCGACCAGCACGCCGTAGAACTCCAGCGAAGGCGACGAGCCCTCGGACCCTCGAGCGCCGGTGCCGGTCAAGGCCATTCCGGCTACACCTGAGACTTTCAGGAAATCCCTCCGGTTCATCCTCCGACCTCCTTCTGGGGCGACAGTTGGTCGTGATCGGCGCTCTCTTGCGAGGCAGGGCTGACGGCACCCTGATGGCAGGTCCCGCAGTTTCGACTCGCCTCCTGGCCGGCTGCGACCTCATGGCACTTCCAGCAGCTTTGATGAATGACGACCTTGGCGCTCATGGTCTCGTCGGCGACTGTGTGTGGCGCGTTGTGATGGCACGTGGAACAGGCCTGCGGACAGGCCGGGGTGTCACTTTCGTGATGACAGGTCGTGCAATCGATCCAAAAGTCCTGCAGATAGTCCTCATGAGGCATATCTAGCCTGACTGCGTTTGTTTCGTGGTGACACTCCGCACAGGGAATCTCGAGGTCCTCACTGTGCATCTGATGGGCGAACGTCACCTCGCCAACTGAGGAAGGCGAGACAACGACGTCCGGTGGCGCGGGTGAGAGGCATCGATCCTCGGCTGCCTGTGCCGAAGCGGCGACAGCGATCAGGCCGCCGACGAGAGCGCACAAGAAAAGGGTGGCACCTTTCATGACTCAGTCCTCCAGGTATCAGACTCGCTCGAGTCAGGGTGAAACCTCGAGTCCAGACCTCTCAAGAAACCTGCGCTTCGGTATGGTTCGAGCCGACGAATGTATCGCCGAAGACAGACCAGGCAAGCTCGAGCCCCCTCAGCTTGGCCTCCTCGGGAGTCATTGCCGTGGCCCGCTCGCTCTCGTCCTCGGCCTTTCGCAGAGTCGTCAATCTGCTCCAGAAATCGCGAATCTCGCCCTCGTACCAGGGCAGTGCATCGGCGCCTATCTTGAGATCAGCGAGCTCCTGGCTGAGTCTGGTGGGCTCCACGCAGCAGATCCACCCCAGGGCGAACGGCCGCCGGGTAACCAGCTCCAGGTAGTAGGTGAGATCGTGATTGACGCCGGTGATCTTGCCGGTAAGCGGCGAGGGGAAGGACAGGCTCGTTTCACCCCGTCGGAGGGAGAAGAGCGGTTCTCCCTTGCGAACCTGGCTGCCTTGCGCCGGAAACTCGATGTCTTTGATGTCTTCGAGGGACTTCAGGGCGAAGTCGTCCAAGCCTATCCGCGCCTCACCGGTGATGTCGATGCCGACCCAGGTGTGCTCGGGCGAGACATAGATGCCGCCCGGTACGTTGATGACGTTGGGCGAGTGAGACTCTTCGACCGCGGCGGTCACCAACTGAACTCGGGGCGCGATCTCCTTCTCGATCCGATCGAGACGTCGAATCAGGCACTTGTTGGTAAAAGCCCCCAACTCATCCGGTGTGAAGGGCTTTTCGACATAGTCCATGGCGCCGAATCGCATGGTCGACACCGCGGACTCGATCGTTCCGTAGCCGGTGATCATGACGACGTCGATGTCCGGTCGTAGGTGCTTGACCGCCTTGGTCAGGTCCATCCCGTCCATTCCAGGCATCTTCAGATCCGTGAAGACGAAGTCGTAGTCGTTCTTTCGCACGAGTCCCAGGGCCTCCTGGGCCGTTTCCACGGTATCCACTGAGAAGCCCTCCAGGACGAGAATCTTGCGAAAGCTGTCGAGTATGACCGGTTCGTCGTCGACGGCGAGAATGTGTGCCTTCGGCGACTCGACCTCGACCCGTTTCAGGCTGACGGCTTCATCGGTGTAGTCGAGTCTGAGGCCAGTATCCAGGGCTTCGGCCCGTGCCTTCTTGAGCCTGGCGTCCTCCCTCTTCTTCAGGGCGAGACGCAGCAGGAGGTCGACAACAAAAAAGACGATGACAGTCAGTAGGACGATTACAACGACCATGGCATTACCTCCCAGTCGAATCGGTGGTTCACGAATCCGAATTCCTCTCACCTTCCAGGGTCGGGCGGCGAGAGATCATTGGCAACTCCCGCTCGAGGTCCGAAGGGATGATCTGTGCTAGCCAGCCGGCGCCGAGCGGATCCCGGTCGAGGACTTGCGGGTCGGCTTCGAGCTGCTTGTTTGTGGTCAGGATCTGGCCACTCAGAGGGGCCCAGACGCGATGCACGAGACCTCCATGGCTCAGAATCCGCACCAGGGTTTTGCCCTGAACCGAGTGCTCGGAACCACCGGAGAACTCGATGGTTTCGATCTCCCGAAGCATCCCAGCGAAGGTCTCGGCGGCCCCAATGGTCGCCATGCCGTCCTGATCGATGCGAGCCCAGCTGTGGCGTCCGAGTTGATAGGTCTCAACTCCGACATCGGCGTCGTGCCGGGCGGCTTCTTTCGCCTGGAAGTCGGGTGACAATGAGCCCGAGGCGCCACTTGCTACCCGAAAGCGAATTGCGCGTCGTACCACGCCCAGAAGCTCGCGGGGGTCGAACGGTTTTGGGATGAAGTCGAAGGCCCCAAGCTGAAAGGACTCAAGGGCGTTCTCCAGAGTTGCATAGCCGGTGACCATCACGATCTCCGGAGGGTTGGCCAGGGAGCGGGTATGGTCGAAGAGTTCGAAGCCGGAGGTTCCTGGCAGCTTGAGATCGCAGAGCACGAGCTTGTAGGCGTCGCGTCGTATCTTGCCGATCGCGCTATCGATCTCGGCGGCAGTATCTGTCGTGATTCCGGCCCAGTTCAGCACTCGCTCGGCTGCCAACCGGACAACAGGTTCGTCTTCGACGATCAAGACATCAGTCTGTGGTTCGCTCATCGCTGATCCCGTTGGTAGATCTACTGGACTCGCTTACCGGCAGGTGGACGGTGAATGTGGTTCCCCGTCTTGGCTGGCTGTCAACCGAGATGGTGCCGCCGTGCTCCTTGACGATCCCCCAGGCGACAGCGAGGCCCAGACCGGTGCCACCCGTGTCTCGAGTCGTAAAGAAGGGCTCGAAGACCTTCTGCAGATTCTGGCTGGGTATCCCGCAGCCGTTGTCCGCAACCTTGATCTCGATGTGGGATTTACCCTCGATCTTCTTGAGGTCGGTGCCAACGAAGATCTCGCCACCTTTCTTGGGCCCTATGGCGAGGGACGCGTTGACGAGGAGGTTGATGAGCACTTGGACCATCTGGTTGGCGTCGACCCGGACGGTAGGAAGTTCTTCGAGGAGGCCTCGGGTGACCTGGATGTTGGCCACATCGAGTTCGTGGTCGACGATGGCCAGGGCCTGGTTGACGATGGAGTTGATGTCGGAGTTGGTCTTGCGAGGTGGCACCTGACGGGAAAAGTCCAGCAGACCCTTGACAATGTCGCGACAGCGTTTGGTCTCTCGTACGATGGTCTGCAGGTCTTCGCGAACTGCGGGGTCTTGGTCGGTCTGGTTGAGCAACAGACTGCTGAAAGTGAGGATTCCGGTGAGGGGGTTGTTGATCTCATGGGCGATGCCCGCCGCCAGTTGCCCGACGGAAGCCAGCTTGTTGGATTGGTAGAGCTGGCTCTCGGTCTCGGCGATCTTCCGGGTCATGTCGTTGAAGGAGTGCTGGAGCTTGCCGAGCTCGTCGTTGCGCTTGACTTCGATCCGATAGTCGAGATCGCCGGCCGCTACGGCGTCGGTAGCCTTCATCAGCTTGGCGACCGGCTTGCCGACGAGTTGGTAGATGATCAGCCAGATGAGGAAGCTGATGGAGAGAATTGCGCCGCCGATGGTGATGAGAGCTTTGCCGCGCTCTTCGGCCATGTGGCGCTCGGTGCCGGCGAGGTCCAGGGTGATGTCTAGGACACCAAGGACGGCCTGGTCGGGTGGGTGGGCGTGGCAGGCGGCCTCGGAACAGCTGGGTTCGTTGTAGATCGGCTTGATGATGCCGAGGGCGTTGTTGAAGAAGCGTGTCCTCGAGGTTCTGTCGGGTCGCTCCAGGGGGGCGTCGGTGGCGTGGCAGACGTAGCAGGCCTCGGCTTGCTTGTCGACCATGGTACCGATGGATTTCTTGTCCGGTGAGTAGATGACTCGACCGTCTTTGTTGAGGATGCGAATGCCGAGGATGTTCTCCTGCCGGCCGATGGCATCGATGATCTGGCGCACTTCGTCCGGCTGGTTCTGCAGCATGGCGAAGCGGGTGCTTCGTTGAATGGTCTCGGCACTCTCGTCGGCGTAGCCTTCCATGACGGTGACCATGGAGCGCTGGTGTGAGGTGATCAGGAGGTTCGAGAAGAGGCCGAAGATGACGGCCGCGGTCAGAGCGACAGCCACGATGAGCTGGTGACTGATCCTCGTCCTCATAAGTGCCACCCTTCTTTCTACGCCCAAGGGCGATTCGGCGTAAGGGCGTCAGTCGGTGCCGAGAAGATCGGCTCAACTGAGAGGCTGCGGATAGCAAGTTGGAGCCGACTGGGCTGCCGTCGATCGACCGCACCTAGTATGCGACCGATAACGGGGTGAAGAGAACATCCCGTGGGGTATGCCGGGCTCGTCTGTCCGTATTGCTGCCGGATGATCCTTAGGGCTTAGAAGGGGTTGCCGACTCTACGACTTCCCGATGACCCCGCTCTATCCTCCTTGCGCCTAGCCGGGTGCCCTAGCATGCTGCTGGTAAGGGATGCGAGGTGGAAATGCTCCGTCGGGAAAATTGTCGAGGAGACTTGCCGATCTCAGCCGGGTGGCAGTGTCGCGGAAGGCCTCGACGAAGGATGAGTAAGCCTCCCAAAGGAGGTCTCGCGCCTCCCTGGAAGCACAATGAACCAGCGGTGCTGGAGACCACTTGGACTTCAGCGGCTTGTCATGAGGATCTTGTCTGAGGACGTTCGGCACACCTGATGGACGGCTGCCTTGAGCTCGATGTCGCACGTCAACCTCGGCCTCTATGTCAGAAACCAGCTCGGCGATTCGCTTCCTCACAACTGTCGATTTCAGACGACGCCAGCATGGAATGGGCTCAAACACCACGTACTCCCTCTCCCAGTAGGGAGGTGGGTCTTGACTCGCAACGGTGCCCCTTCCGAGTCGTTTCTTGGTTCTGTCGACCCAGATCCCTTCAAGTCTCTCCCCTAGGAGAAGTGGTCGAGTGGAGCTGACGCCTGGCCACTCGAGCGGGCTCGACACCAAGTTCTCCTTGCAGCTGTTGGACATGATGTAGCGGAGTCGAGCGATCTGGGCCGCTTCCTCGTCACTGACTATGACGTGCTGGTAGCGACGATGCCAGAATGGTCCTTGCCATTGATGAAGTCGTCCTGCTTCTTTGGCCAGGTTGCCTTGGAAATAGCCGACGAATCGAGCCAGTTGTTGCGCACTCTCGACCGTAAGTAGAAGGTGGTAGTGGTTCGAGAGCACTTGGCAGGCATGGAGTCGGACTCCAAAGCGTCGTTGTGCCCGACCAAGCACTCCGATGAGAAGGCGATTCAACTCGGCCGAGGGTCTCAGCAGGAATCGACCTTGAATGGTTCGATTTGTGACCTCGACGAGGCAGCCTCCTGAAGGAATGAAACGAAGGCGACGTCCCATATACATGACAGACGAAATACCACCCCGACTTCTGTCAAGAAAGAGGGTGGCACCTGAAGAAAGAGCCGAGGCGCCCGGGGGCGACTCGGCTCGGATGGGGCGTCGGGTCCTGGCGCCGTACGCGGATGCCGGCGCTAAGACCTGTCCAACATGCTTCTACAGTGCCCGGACCTTTACCAGCTCCTTACCCTCTGCGTCGTGGGTATGAATGGCACAAGCCAGGCACGGGTCGAACGAATGGATGGTACGCACCACCTCGAGCGGCCTCTCGGGATCGGCCACCGGGTTGCCCATGAGCGATGCCTCGTAGGGGCCCATCCGTCCCTTCGAGTCTCTCGGCCCGGCGTTCCAGGTCGAGGGCACGACACACTGGTAGTTCTCGATGACTCCGTCTCGAGCGACTACCCAGTGCGACAGCGTGCCGCGCGGTGCCTCGTGGAAGCCAAACCCCTTCTGTACGCCCTTGAACTCGGGCTTCCGCCAACTCTCGACATCTCCGCTGGCGATGTTGTTGGCCAGCAGACCCCAGTGCTTCAGAGCTAGGTCCGATAGCACCACACAGCGGATGCAGCGCGACGCGTGTCGGCCGAGCGTCGAATGCAGAACCTTTGGGGTCAGCTTGACGCCCGCCATGTTGCCAGCCTGCTCCAGCACATAGGTGCCGTACTGGGAGAAGAGCTCATTTCCCGAGGCCAGGCCCATCAGCACCTGAGCCAGCGGACCCACCTGCATCGGCTGGTCCTGGAACCGCGGCGACTTCACCCAGGAGTAGTCCCCATTGTCATCCCACTCGCTGTACTTGGGAACGGTTTCCTCTTCCCAGGGATGACGCTGCCAATCGCCGTCGTACCAGGAATGAGAAATCCCTTCCTCGACGTTGTCGCGGAAGTACTCGTCGTTGAAGCTGCTGATCGGCTTGTACGATCCGAGATCAGCGTTCATGATCGTGCCACCTGGCAGGTCGAACTCTGTTCCCGCTTCGTCGAGCGGCAGATCTGGCACAGCCATGTAGTTCGTCACGCCAGCCCCGTATCCCAGCCACTCAGGATACATGGAGCCGATAGCGATGACGTCCGGTAGATAGACGTTCTTGACGAAGTCCTGGACCTCTGTCAGCAACACCTTCGCCTGATACAACTTCTTCATGTTCAACGTGGCTTCGTTGTCCATGTTGATGGCGTTGGCGACGCCTCCCACAGCCAGGTTCTGGATATTGGGAGTCTTCGATCCAAGGATGGTTACCACCTGATTGGCTTTGCGCTGATACTCGAGGGCTTGCAGGTAGTGGCTTGCAGCCAGGAGGTTGACTTCGGGAGCTAGATGCATGGCTGGGTGACCCCAGTAGCCGTTGGTGAAGATTCCCAATTGGCCACTGTCCACCACACCCTGCAGCTTCTCCTTGACCGCTGCGAGCGCCTTGGTGCTGTTGCCGGGCCACTCGGAGATGGACTCCGCGAGCTTGCTCGCCGCTGCCGGATCGGCCTTCAGAGCCGACACTACATCGACCCAATCGAGCGCCGACAGATGGTAGAAGTGCACGATGTGATCGTGCAACCCGTGGGCCGCCAGAATCACGTTTCGGATGTACTGGGCGTTGATGGGTACGGTCATACCCACCGCGTTCTCCACCGCGCGCACCGAGGTAATGGCGTGCACGGTAGTGCACACTCCGCAAATTCGCTGGGTGAAGAGCCAGGCGTCCCGTGGGTCGCGACCCTGGAGAATGACCTCGATCCCCCGCCACATCTGGCCCGAGGACCAGGAATTCTGCACCTTGCCGCCGTCGACTTCGACGTCGACGCGCAGGTGGCCCTCGATGCGAGTGATCGGGTCGACTGTGATCCGTCTACTCATTCCAATGTCCTCCTAATGGGCTTCCGCTGTGGTGGGCCTGCCGGCCAGGATCGGAAAGACCGTGACCAGTGCCACATACAGCATGATTTCGATTGCGACGATTCCGATCGTGACGAACATCTCCGGCACGGTCGGGAAGTACGAGAAGTTCTCTCCCGGCATGAAGGCCACCAAGTACGTGTCGAACCGGTACAGCGTACCGGCGATGACCAGCATCATGGCGGCTCGGAAGAGATTGCCTAGATCCTGACGCTTCTGGTCGTTCATCAGCATCACGCCGGGCACCAGCAAGCAGATGATCTCGAGCCAGAACATCAGAGAGTAGCTATTGAACTGGAACATCAGACCCAGGCGACCTCGCACTACGAGATCCACCAGGCGCAGCGCCAGAAAAATCCAGATGAGATAGGCGGCTACTTTGCCAATGTTCGCCAACATCGAAGTGTGTGACGGCCGATTGAAGAAACGACTCGCTAGCGCCGATTCGATGACCACCACCGCGTAGCCCATCGCGATGCAGGAGATCAGGAACAGCAGTGGTAGAAACGGCGTGTTCCACAGACCATGGAGCCGCGGACCCGACAGCAGCATCAGGCTGCCCAGCGATGACTGGTGCATGGTCGGCAGTAGAACGCCCAAAGCGATGATCCAGATCAGCAGCTTGTTGATAATCCCGTAGGCCTTGCGCGAGAAGTTCGCCAGCCCCTCCTTCGGACTGTCCTTCCACTTCTCGAAGAAGGCCGGCGATAGCTCGATCCAGAGAACAATGACGTAGGCCATCACGCACAGCGCCACCTCGAGTAGCGCCGAGTTCCAGTTGTACTTGCCCATGTCGGGGAAACCGCCCAGCGGGATGCGCCAGATATGCCAGGGCCTACCCACATCGATGGCGATCGCGAGACCCGCCATAGAGTAACCGAGGGCACTGGTCAGAATCGCCGGACGAACCAGTGGATGGTACTTGCCCTTGTTGAAGATGTAGACCAACAGGGCCATGGCGAAGCCGCCACAACCCAGGGCAGTGCCGGTAACGACATCGAAGGAGATCCAGAGTCCCCACGGGTAGCCGTCGTTGAGCCCGGTCGACCTGCCGAGACCGACAGCAAAGCGCCACAAGATCAAGATAGCGCCGATGATGCCGACCCACAGAATCCACCGGGTCGCCTTGGTGAGAATCGGACCGCCAACGGCTTCAGCGCGACCGCTCATGCCTCACCGTCCGTTTCCTCGGCGCCATCTTTGCGGCGATTCCGCCACAACACGACGCCGAGCATGGCGTAGAGCGCCGCCGGTGCGATGAAGCCCTGATACACGCCGTGTTGGATGGTCTGCTGCATCTCGGGCACTGGCTCTTCGCTATCGAACCTGAAGCCGAGCTTCTCGAACGGCACATGGGACAGATAGAGCACCTGCGTGCCGCCCAGGTCCTTCTCGCCGTAGATCTTGGGCTCGTAGCGATCGGGATACTCGGCGAGACGCCGTTTGGCCTCCGTCAGAAGCTCTTCGTAGGTGCCGGCAATGACCGCCTCTCGTGGGCAGACCTCGCAACATGCGGGCTCCCACTGCTTGTCCCCTGCTCGCTGTCGGCAGTACTCGCACTTGACGATGTCGGGGTTGAGGCTCGACCAC
Source organism: Thermoanaerobaculia bacterium (assembly GCA_947259195.1). GTDB lineage: Bacteria > Acidobacteriota > Thermoanaerobaculia > Multivoradales > JAHEKO01 > JAUVRX01. The sequence continues at coordinate 34,915 of CAMYLC010000100.1, forward strand.
TCGAACTTCGGAACGTTGAATGGGCATGCCATCTGGCAATAGCGGCAGCCGATGCAACGGTCCTTGTCCCAGGTGATGACGCCGTACTTCTCCTTCCGGAAGGCGCCGATCATGCAAGCCCCAACGCATGCCGGATCCACACATTGCATGCACTGACGCTTGACGTAGGAACGGCGATCGCCTTCCTTGTAGAGCTTGATGATGTTCTTGGTGAACTCGTTCAGGTCGGTGGGAGCGTCGTAGTTCTCCATCCCTGGCGTGCGGGTGTCGGCCGGCATTTCGTTGGCCTCTTTGCAGGCCCTCACACAGGCCTTGCAACCGATGCACAGGGTGGTGTCGTAGAGCATGCCGCGAGCGTCTGCCGGTGCGACCTTGCGCTCGCGGGCTGCCTTGACAGGCGACGCGCTCGCCACCGCCGCGGCACTGGCCGTGGCCATACCCTTGAGCAGTGAGCGTCGATCGAATGCCATGGCTAGCTCTCCTCTTCTTCCGGTTCGTCACCGAGCTTCTTCGAGGCGGCGTAGCCGGCACCCAGCAGGCCTCCCGCCACGAGGCCGGCCACACCCGTTGCCACCGCTCCGACCTTGCCCTGGGGGGCGCCGATCGGCGGGTAGGTGTCGGGGTTGGTCGGACGCTCGATGTCCACCGTGTCGGTAATCGATGTCTGCCAGAGAACCTTCTGCTCTGTGCAGCCGACGCAAGGGTGTCCCAGCCCGATAGGCCAGGCATCGACAACCTCGCCAAATGCCTGAACCGAGCAGTTCGCATGGGTCACGGGTCCCTTGCAGCCGAGCTTGTACAGGCAGTAGCCCTGGCGGTGGTTCTCATCGCCGTACTCCAGAGCGAACCTCCCGGCGTCGAAATGCGCCCGCCGTGGGCAGTGCTCGTGGATCGTCCGGCCGTAGGCCCACTTGGGCCGCGCCAGCTCATCGAGCTCGGGAAGCGCGCCGAACGTTGCGTACTGGAGCGCCGTACCGAGGAAGTTGTAGGGGTTGGCCGGGCAACCGGGGATGGTCACCACGGTCTTGCCCTCGAGAATCATCGGTGCGCCCGTGGCGCCGGTCGGATTCGGTTCTGCCGACGGGATGCCGCCCCAGGAAGCGCAGGAGCCGATAGCGATGATGGCACCAGCCATCTCGGCGGCCTCATTCAGGATATCGACTGCCGTGCGGCCGCCGATCATGCAGTAGATCCCGTCGTCCTTTTCCGGGATTGCGCCTTCGACCACCAGAATGAACTTTCCCTTGTGCGCCTCCATGGCGGCCATTCGGGCCTCTTCAGCCAGATGGCCCGAGGGCACCATGAGGGCCTCGTGGTAGTCCAGCGAGATCAGATCCAGGATCAGCTCGCCGAGGCCCGGGAAGCGCGTACGCAACAGGGTCTCGGTACAGCCGGTGCATTCCTGGAACGACAGCCAGATCACCGAGGGCTTCTGACCTGCCAAGGCGGCCTCTGCCATCTTCACGCCAGCCCCTGCCGGCAATCCGACGGCCGCGGCCGCGATGCTGCAGATCTTCAAGAAATCTCGGCGGTCGACGCCCCGGTCCAGCATCTCCTCACTGGACACTCCTTTCACGACTCTTGGCAGCAACATATCCACCTCCGCGTTTAGTGGTTTGGACTAATTGCTTGTGCCGATTCCAAACTGTGGCCTATTTGTGACATCTTGCACAGCTGCCAACAAATACCCTCAGGGGTAGTCAATCAATCGCCCGCGGGTAGCTCTTTCAACTGTCCAATTGGGTAGGTTCGCCGGCGGCTGGCTTGTGAGACAATGCCGCCCAGATTGGCCTCGACTGCGCTGGACCATGCACGAGTACTCCATAGTGAGCGCCCTACTGGCCCGAGTCGAAGCCGAAGCGCGGGCGCACGGGGCCGAGGCCGTGCATCGGATCAGGGTGCAGATCGGCGAGCTCTCAGGGGTGGAGAAGGAGCTCCTCGAATCGGCCTATGAGCTGGCTCGCGAGCGTACTCTCTGCGAAAAGGCCGAGCTGGAGGTCGTTTCCGTCGAGGCGCGCTGGGCCTGCAGCTCGTGTAAGAGCACGATCCCAAAGGGAGCGGTTCTGCGCTGCTCGGTCTGTGACCTGCCGGCGCAGCTTGCCGAGGGGGATGAGATACTGTTGGAACGGGTTGAAATGGAGGTGCCCGATGTGTGAAACCTGCGGCTGTGGCGATTCCGACCTCGTTCCTGTAGAGGTGCACGAGGCCATACTCTCGGAGAATGAGAGGGGTGCGCGCCACAATCGCGAGCACTTCAACGAAGCCCGAGTCCTGGCCGTCAACCTCATGGGCTCACCCGGCTCCGGTAAGACGGCGGTTCTGGAAGCAACTGCCAGAGCCCTGGCGGGTAAGCGCCGCCTCAGTGCCATGAGCGGTGACCTTGCCACCGACAACGACGCCAATCGCCTCGAGGCGGCAGGCATTCCTTCACGATCCATCACTACTGGCTCGGCCTGTCATCTGGACGCCAAACTTGTCCACGAGGGACTTCACGATCTGCCGTGGCGCGAGACCGATCTGTTGTTTATCGAGAATGTGGGCAACCTGGTATGCCCGGCAGTCTACGACCTGGGTCAGGCGGTGAATGTCGTGGCCCTGTCGGTTACCGAAGGTGAAGACAAGCCACTCAAGTACCCAGTGATGTTTCGCACGGCCGACCTGGTGCTGCTGACCAAGGTGGATCTCTTGCCTCACCTGCCACAGATCGACGTTGCTGCTATCGAAGACGGCCTGGCGCGCACCATGCCCGACCCGGCCGTGATCCACGTCTCCGCGATCACGGGCGAAGGTATCGATCGCTGGGTCGGGTGGCTCGAAGAGAAGCGCGTCGTGGCTCGATCGGAGGTCGCCGCCAGGGTATGAGCGAGCCGTTGATCATTTTGGGCGCTACCGCGGCGTCGATCGGCCTGATCCACACCCTGATCGGGCCAGACCACTACGTTCCCTTCATCGCTCTGGCAGGGGCCCGTAAGTGGTCTCTCTCCAAGACTTTAGGTGTCACTGCGGTTTGTGGCGTCGGTCATGTGTTGGGTTCCGTGGTGCTTGGTGGGCTGGGAATCCTCCTTGGCATGGCACTGGGAGGCCTCGAGTGGTTCGAGGGATTCCGGGGCGAGATCGCCGGATGGTTGTTGTTGGGGTTCGGTGTGGCGTACATGGTCTGGGGACTTCGCCAGGCCTATCGCAACCGGCCCCACACCCACTGGCATGGGCATGGCGATGGCACCCTGCACGAGCACACCCACACCCATCGGCAAGAGCATGCCCACGTCCATGCGGAAATCCAGCAGCCTCCTCGACCGCGGCAGGAAAGGTCGACCTCCGGCAGGCGCATCACCCCCTGGGTGCTTTTCGTCATTTTCATCTTCGGCCCCTGCGAGGCCTTGATCCCGGTCCTCATGTATCCAGCGGCCGAAGGCAGCTGGTGGGGCGTTGCCCTGGTCGTTGCGGTCTTTGGTCTCGCCACGGTAGCCACCATGCTGGTGACTGTCACGGTCGGCTACCTGGGAATCTCGCAGCTTCCCCTCGGTCGCCTCGAGCGCTTCTCCCACGCCCTCGCTGGCTTGGCCCTCGTCGCCTGCGGCCTGGCCATCCAGCTCGGTCTCTAGGAGTTGCTTGACAAGAGCTCGGTCTCCGGGAGTTGGTTGACAAGATTGTGATGTAGGGGAGGGGCTTGCCCCCTCCCGAGGAGAGAGTTGTGGTTATTGAAGGCCGATCTTTTCCGTCTACTCTTGGCACCACCCCTTTGGGTGGGGTCTCCCCACCTCGGCGAGTGTGTTCTTTACTACCTCATGATGGTAGTTATCAGGTGTCTCGGCAAAGGCGGATCCGGTGAGACCCCGGGGCGCAACGCCACGGGTCTTCTCTTTCCTTCCAGACTGTCTGCGGTGAAGCTGTATCTGCTCGGCCCACCGAGAAGAAGGAGGGTGGCACATGTCGGTCGGCTGAGCCCTTCGAGAAAAAACGGGTGGCACCTTTCTGGGGATCAGCAAATTCGCGGGAGCTGCTCGCCGCTGAGCATGTCGACGACACGCATGCCACCGACGCGGCTGCGGAGGTAGACGCGACCGTGGTGCTCGTCCACGACATCACCGATGATGGCAGCTTCCTTGCCCAGTGGGTCCGAGCGCATGGCCTCCAGGACCTTGTCCGCCGATTCGGCAGCAACGATGGCTATGCACTTGCCCTCGTTGGCTACGTAGAGGGGGTCGAAGCCCAGGATCTCGCAGGCGCCTCGAACCTGCTCGCTCAAGGGGATGGAGGGCTCGTCGAGCCAAAAGCCGATCTTGGATTGCCCGGCAATCTCGTTGAGCGCGCTGGCCACGCCGCCTCGGGTGGGGTCGCGCAGCACATGCACGTCGTTCCCTCCGGCAGCCAGAACCTTCTCGACCAGCGGATAGAGAGTGGCCGAATCGCTTTCCAGTTGCGTTTCGAACTCGAGGCCCTCGCGAACCGACATGATGGCAATGCCGTGGACGGCGATCTCGCCGCTGACGAGCACCTTGTCGCCGACCGTCGCCTTCAATGGAGTGATATCGACACCCTCGGGGATGATCCCGAGCCCCGTTGTGTTGACGTAGATGCCGTCTCCTTTGCCTTTGTCCACGACCTTGGTGTCGCCGGTCACTACTGACACCCCGGCTTCCTCGGCCGCCCTCTGTAGCGATTGGACGATGCGCCACAGGTCCTCCATCGGCATTCCTTCTTCCAGGATAAAACCAGCCGACAGCGCCATCGGCTAGGCACCACACATTGCCAGATCGTTGACCGTGCCGTGGACCGCCAGCGATCCGATGTCACCGCCGGGAAAGAAGAGCGGGCTGATGACGAAGGAATCGGTGGAAAAGGCCAGTCGACCCTGGCCCACCCTGAGGATGGCCCCGTCGTGGAGCATCTCGAGCTCTGGGTTGTCGAAGGTCTTGGCGAACATCCCTTCGATGAGAATCTGGGACAGGCGACCCCCGCCGCCGTGTGCCAGTTGCACCGTGGGGTAGTCGCTCAAGGGTATTGGGCAGACCGCGCCCGTGAACCGAACAACGGAACTGTCGTCGCTCATTTTCCTCGTCCATATTGGTAGTAGGCGGCGCAGGCGCCTTCAGCCGAGACCATCGGGGCTCCCAAGGGATGCTCGGGTGTGCACTTCGTGCCGAAGGCCGTGCACTCATGGGGCTTCTGCAGGCCCTTGAGGATCTCGCCGGCGATGCACTCGGGCGCTTCCTGGGCCTCGATGTGTCCGACGTCGTAGCGCTGTTCGGCGTCGAAGGCGACGAGCTCCTCCTTCAGCCGGTACCCGCTCATGGGAATCTCGCCGATGCCTCGCCACTTGCGGTCGCAGACGTCGAAGACCTGGCCGAGGAGTTTCTGGGCCGGCTTGTTGCCGTCCCGTGTCACCGCCCTCGTGTACTGATTCTCCACGCCCCATCGACCCTCCTCGAGAGCCTCGAGCGTCATGTAGATGCCGTGCAGGAGATCGAGCGGCTCGAAGCCGGTCACGATGAGTGGGATCTGGTACTTCTCGCCGATGGGCTCGTACTCCCAGTAGCCCATCACAGCGCAGACGTGGCCGGCCGCCAGGAATCCCTGCACCTGGTTGTCAGGAGCGCTCAGCAGCGCCTCCATGGCGGGTGGCACCAGGACGTGCGAGCAGAGGATGGAGAAGTTCTCGATGCCTTGTTTGTGCGCCTGCCAGACCGCCATCGCATTCGGCGGCGCCGTTGTCTCGAAGCCGACGGCGAAGAACACCACCTCCTTGTCAGGGTTCTGCTGGGCCAGCTTCACCGCATCCAGTGGCGAGTAGACCATCCGCACATCGGCACCCTCGCTCTTGACGGCGAGCAGATCCGAGGTCGAGCCGGGCACCCGCAGCATGTCGCCGAAGGAGGTGAAGATCACCTCCGGCCGACGGGCGATGGCCAGGGCCTTGTCGATGAGCTCAAGCGGGGTCACGCAGACCGGACAGCCGGGCCCGTGCACCAGGGTCACCGACTCGGGCAGCAGCCGGTCCACGCCCGACTTGATGAGCGTGTGGGTCTGGCCGCCGCAGATCTCCATCAACGTCCAGTCGCGTGTGACCAGCGACTCGATGCCTTCGACGAACCTGCGGGCATCCTCTTCGCTGCGATACTCGTCGATGAACTTCATCTAGTTGGCCTCGCCAGCTCCAGTGGGCTGGGCCTCACCCGGTTGGGGAACGTCGAGCTCTCCGAGCTCACCCATCTCTTCGAGAAAGTCGAAGACCTTGTGGGCCTCGGCCTCGTCGATCGTGCTGATCGCGAAACCGACGTGAACGACGACGTAGTCGCCAACCTCGACCTCCGGCGTGTAAGCGAGGCAGACCTCTTTGACGATGCCGCCAAAGCTGACTCGCGCCATGTGCATGCCGGTTGGGTCTTCGCGGATTTCGAGAATCTGGCCTGGAACGCCTAGGCACATCTTGCACCCCCTCTAGTCAGTCAACTGGCCTCTTCCTTTGCCATTCGCGCTGCGGCGACCGCGATCTGTCCCAGGCTGATGCCTCCATCATTGGGTGGCACCTGCCGGTGCAACAAGACCTCGAAGCCGGCCTCGCGCAGCCGCTGACTGGCTCGCTCGGTCAGGAGCCGGTTCTGGAAGCAGCCGCCTGTCAAGGCCACTTTCGGCTCCCCGACCACTTCGGCGATCGCCAGGATGGCCTCCACCAGAGCGTTGTGGAACCTGGCGGCAATGATACCGACATCCACCCCGCGTCGCGAGTCCTCGATCATGGCCTCGACCATCGGCTGCCAATCGATCTCCAGGATCTCGTCCCGATCCTCGGGCGCCGGCTTGAAGAGCTCTCGGTCGGCCGAAGGTCTGGCCACCACGACGGGGTAGGCGGCAAGCAGGCTCTTGTCGGCAAGCCACTCGACGGCCATGGCGGCTTGACCTTCGAAGGAGACCCGCTGCTGGATCCCCAGAATCGAGGCCACCGCGTCGAACAGGCGGCCGGCGCTCGTGGTTCGGGGAGAGTTCAATCCCGACTCCAGCATGTGTCCCAGCAATCGGAGCTCGGCCTCGTCGAAGGCCTGGACAGGAGTCAGGTCGGAGCGGTCTAGTGCTTCGTCGCCGAGCATCTCCCAAAGAAGTGCCAGCCCGCATCGCCTGGGCTGCTTGACGGCCGCATCGCCTCCCGGAAGGTGGAACGGCCGCAACCTACAGACTCGCGAAAAAGAGGCCGTGTCGCCAAGCAGGAACTCTCCTCCCCAAACTGTGCCATCGGTGCCATAACCGGTGCCGTCCCAGGTCACTCCGAGAGCCCTGGTCTCCACTTCATGCTCCATGAGACAGGCGGCCAGATGAGCGTGGTGGTGCTGCACGGCGAAGGTCGGCTTCCCTACCAGGAGATGTTTCCAGTCCTCATCGCCACGGAGCTCGGTCACATCTCCTTCCACCGCTCTCTCCACCCAACGGGTCGATGGGTAGTCGGGGTGCAGATCATTGACCACCGCCACCGGGTCGGCCTCGTACATGACGAGGAAGTCCCTGGTCACGGCTTCGAAAGCTCCGAAAGCCTGCGGTGTCTCCATGTCACCGATGTGTTGACTCAGGAAGATTCTGTCGCCGACGCTCAGGGCCACGGTGTTCTTCAAGTGGGCGCCCACCGCGAGCAGGGGTGGCAGCGGGCGGGGAGTGACGATCGGCATCGGCGCCAGACCCCGCGCTCTGCGAATTGGTTGAGCCTCGCCTGCGACGGCTGCGACCACACTGTCGTCCACGTGACGCTGGATCGGCCGGTCGTGAACCAGGAAGAGATCTGCGATCCCGCCGAGACGCTCCAGGGCTTCCCCGTTGTCGATGCAGATCGGTTCGTCACTCAAGTTGCCGCTGGTCGCGACCACGGGAAAGCCGAGCTCACCGAGCAGCAGGTGATGGAGTGGGGTATAGGGCAGCATGAGACCGAGCCGTGGATTGTCCGGCGCCACCTCGGCAGCGATGCCGGCGAACTGGATGCGCTGCAGCAGGACGATGGGGCTCTCGGGGGATTCGAGCAGTGCTTCTTCCTCGGGTCGTACCTGGCAGATCCGTCGGGCTGCCTCGACGTCGCTCACCATGAGAGCCAGGGGCTTTTCGTACCGGGCCTTGCGCTGCCGCAGACGGGCCACGGCGGTGGCGCTACGACCATCGACCATTAGGTGGAACCCGCCCAGGCCCTTGATCGCCAGGATCTCCCCCTGGCGCAAGACATCGGCAGCCTGCCGCAATGCCAAGTCTCCGGTGGCCTGTGTATTCCCCTCGCGATCCCAAAGAGCGAGGTGGGGACCGCAAGCCGGGCAGGCGTTGGGCTGGGCGTGAAACCTCCGGTCCATGGGCTCGGTGTATTCACTACCGCAGTCCGCGCACATCGGGAAGCCGCTCATCGTCGTGTTGGGTCGGTCATAAGGCAGCGCCCGGATGATGGTGAACCGAGGCCCGCAATTGGTGCAGTTCGTGAATGGGTAACGGTGGCGCCGATCGCCTTTGTCCAGCACCTCGGCGAGGCAGTCGGGGCAGGTGGCGATGTCTGGCAGCATGACCACAGACTTGGTGCCTTCTTCCTCGCTGTGCCGAATCTCGAAGGCCTCGAAACCCTGCGGCGCGAGCCAGCTCGCTTCCAAGTTGTGAATTACGGCCCGCGGTGGCTTCTCGATCGGCAGGCGGCGGAGAAAGATGTCGAGGATTTCCTTCGGGCCTTCGACCTGGATGAACACCCCGCGACTGTCGTTGAGGACCCACCCCGGCAGCTTCATCTCGTGGGCGAGCCGGTAGACGTAGGGCCGGAACCCGACGCCTTGCACGGCGCCACGGATCTCGATTCCCAGCCGCCTGGTGCTTTGGTTGGTCGTCAAAGTCTCTCCGTCGATCACGAGCGAAGGCCTATCTTAGTGGACGTTGTAGTCCTCTGGTCACTCGTGCGTCTATACTGGGGCCGGCAGTGATCTGCTGCTCCGCGTCGGCAGGCAGACCTTCAGGAGGGAAGGGTATGAGCGAAGAGCGCCGAGACCGTGACACATCCCTGTTCGACAGCAGCTCCAGCTCGGGTCCAGAAGTGGAACGATTCCCACGTCGCAGTCTGCTGAAGGTGCTTGGTGGTGCGGCCGGAGTCGCGGCCGTGACCCAATTGACCGGGCTGTCCGGCTGCGGACCCAAGGTTGCCAAGCCGCCACCTGTTGCGGAGGTCCCGTTGGCCTCGCTGCCGGAGGGTGAGCGGGTGAGAGTGATGATGGGCGTTACCCCGATCGAGGTCACTCGCACCGGGGACGAAGTCACCGCGCACTCGCTCTGGTGCACCCATTTGGGGTGTGAAGTGAAGTGGAATGGCGAGCGGGAGAAGTACTTCTGCCCCTGTCACGAGGGTGTCTACAACGCCAAGGGATTTCCCATCAGCGGCCCCCCACCCCGCCCCCTCGACCAGCTGCAGGTGACAGTCGCCGACGGCGTTGCGACAATCACCACAATCGAGGCATCTCACGAAGCCTGACCATCGTCAAAGAGGGGGTCCGACGTGGGGCCCCCAGGGGGCTATCCTCCCTTCCGCTGCAAGAACCCCCATGGAGGTCCCCACGCCGGACCCTGGGCGCGGCCTTGCACTTCTGTACCTACGAGCTTTCTGTCCCCTACGCCCCTAGGCCCCTGCGCCTTCAATGCCTCAATGTCACCATTGGTGCCAGAGGTTCGTTCGGGTGGTCAGAAAGGGGGTGCCACGTCGAGCGCAGCGCAAGGGCCATCGCAGAGCAGAAGAGATGAGGCGCGATGACGTGACAAGGTGGCGGCCCGCCCGTTGCAGTCCGAGTAGCCGACGCCGTCCCCCTACGGGCCACCCGGACGAACCTCCACGAGACAGCGACGACCTGCGCAGGTCCCGAGACTGCAATTCGTTTCGTTGATCCGGTGTTACAGTAGGTAGAGGCAGAACTCTAGGTTCTCGGGCACAGCGTTGATCCCATAGAGGGGAGCTTGATGGCGCTGCCTCAGATTGTGGTTACCGGCTCTTCCGGATTTCTCGGCCGGCACCTGCTGGACGAGTTGAAGGAGAAGTATCGGATCTTCGGGATCGCCCGGCGCTCACCCGCCAAGGTAGGCGCACCGATCCACCGCAACATCACCTGGTATCAGGCCGACATCGGAGACCAGCTGGAGCTGGCCACCGCCTTTCGCAAGATCCGCGAAGAGGGTGGCGCTGAGATGGTGATCCATCTGGCGGCTCACTACGACTTCATTCGCGAGAAGCACCCCAGCTATTGGCGGACCAACGTCGAAGGGCTACGTAACGTCCTCGAGGAGTGCCTCGATCTCCGGCTAAGGCGATTTGTCTTCGCGAGCTCGGCAGCGGCTTGCGGCTTTCCTCCGGCCTACGAGCCGGGGCGGGTGCTCACCGAAGACACTCCGGCCGACGGCAGGCACATCTACGCGGTGACCAAGCGGCTGGGTGAGGAGATGGTGGATGAGTACAGCGGAGACATCCCCACGGCCACGATTCGGTTTGCAGCGCTGTTCTCCGACTGGTGTGAGTACCCGCCGCTGTTCATCTTCTTGCAGACCTGGCTCTCCAAGAGCTGGCGTCGTCGGATGCTGGGCGGCAAGGGAGAGTTCGCGATTCCCTACCTCCACGTCCACGAGGCCGTTCGGGTATTGCGCAGAGTGATGAGAGAGGCCGATAAGTTGGCAAGCGGAGAAGTCTTGCTGGCCAGTACGGATGGTGGAGTGACCTCCCGGTATCTTTTCGAGGAAGCGACGCTGCTCTACTTCGGTTGTGGTGAGGAACCGATCTGGGTTCCTCGATGGTGCTGCCGGTTGGGGATGAAGACGCGGGAGAGGATCCTGACCCTGCTGGGGCACACTCCCTTCGAGCGGGCCTGGATGGCGGACTACATCGATCGGCAGCTGTTGGTCGATGCCCGCCAGACCCGTCAGACCCTGAACTGGGAGCCTCGTCCCCGATTGAACATCTCGCGCCGACTTCCCTTCATGATCGAGAACCTCAAGACCGATCCTGTGGAGTGGTACCAGAGAAATCACGCAGCAATGCGCATAGAGCCGCCGCTGGACAATCTGCGCGTCCATCGGCTGTTGGAGAAATACGAATCGAGAATCCTCGAAGGTATGTCCACGCTGATGACGAATCGCGACGGTCGAGAGCGGTTCCCGGACTATCAGAAGCTCTCCGCCGACGAGCAACTGTGGAACCACCGCGTCGCTTTGCGTCACGTCATGGACTCGGTCCGCACGAGGGACAAGTCGATCTACGCCTCCTTCTGTCGAGATCTGGCCGAGCTCCGGTCTGGGCAGGGTTTCCAGGCCGAGGAGGTCTGTGAGGCGCTTCGCACGTTGAGGGACGTCTGCATGCGGGTGCTGTTTCAGGATCGCGAGTCCGAGGGGCTGAGCCAGGAGATCGAAGACCACATCACCATGACCATGCTCTTCGGCTGCGATCAGATCGAGGACACGTTCGAGCAATTGGCGGATGTCGCCAGCCCAGATGTCTCCAGTCCTTGGGAGGAGAAACGGGATAAAGTAGCCTCCGAGATGGAGGAGCCCGCCGTTGCCAACGAGCCCTAGTGAACCGCGACGACCCGATTCCTTCTGGCCCCGCGCCGAGACCTGGCTGATCGTTCTGATCGCGATCCACAGCTACGGGGTGGGGTCTTTTCTGCTTTTTCTCACGCGGTGGGGTGCGGACTTCGGCGGCTGGGGCGAGGTGTCGCCTCTCTTCTTCGCGCGCCAGGCCGGCATCTTTCACGTGGTGGTGGCGACCGGCTATCTGAACGAGTATTTCCGCTACGGTGGCATCAGCTTGCTGCTGACCGCCAAGATCATGGCCGTCCTGTTCCTGGTCTCGATGATGATGGTGGCCGAGCCGGCACCCTGGACCATTCCGCTATCGGCCATTGGCGATGGAGCCATGGCACTCGTGGCATATCTGGTACATCGCAAGGCGCAACAAGTCGGTTGATCCCGCAGGCGATTGACATTGTCCTGGGGCTTGGATCCGGGGCGGGCGGCCGCAAGGACCGCCCCAATGCAGGCTCTGAGTCGCGCAGGGGAGGGGCTTGCCCCCTGCCTTATTGACTCACTCGTTGGTGCCGAGCTTTTCACGCAGCTCGAACTCGGCGGAGGAGGGCTTGGTGTCACGGTGGTGGGTGCGCCACAGTTGATCCTGGTACCGGAAGGTGGGCGCCGCGACTTCGCCTTCCTGCATGTACTCGAAGATCTCCTGCACCTGGTCGATGCTGAAGGTGATCGTCGTCGTGATGTAGTCGTGCAGGTCCTTGTCCGTCACTCCCGAGTCGGGGAGGTTGCCTAGCACTTCCAGGCAGACATGGTTCAGCGCTGCTAGTGCCGAGGCCACCTCCTCACAGGCGAACCCCTGTTGGCACCGTAGCTCGGCGACGTCGCGGCAGTAGGCCATGAGGATGCCCTTCTCGCGCGTCCGAATCGAAGTCATGAGCGTGTGGATGATCACTTTGATGTGCCAATCGAGATCGTCGGCGGGAAGAGCCTGATAGCTGGACAGAGGGTCCTGGCCACGCTCGCCGACGAGGATCTCCGCGAACTGCCGGGCGATCTCGTCCTCGTGGGTCTCCAGCAGGCGGTAGATACTCAGGTTGGGCCGCATCTTCACCGCCATGGCTTCCTGGTTGCGCCGCGACCACTCCACGGGATCGGTCTGCATGTTCTCGATCAGGAAAGGAAAGCGTCGCAGGATGTCGAGGCGGGGGTGGGGCTGCCAGTCCAAGATCTCATGGGTGTAGGTGGCTTCCGCCGTCAGCTGCAGATCGATGAACTTGGCCATCCAAGGCCGCTCGAAGGGCCGGTTTCCCAGTAGCCGACCCATCGCATCCCGCATCACCATTCCAGGTCCGGCAAGGAACTTGGGCATGTGGATGGGTTTACGTGCCTGACCGTAGTAGTAGGCGGTGGCCGCTTCGAAAAGCTCCTGATGAGTAACGGCGCCATTGGTGCTGGCGTTCAAGACAGCGACCTGTTCCAGATCGTCGGCCTTCTCGACAACCTTGCGCAGGAAGTTCGCACCGTCCCGCACATGCAGATAGGGGACAGCGGACTCTCCCTTGCCGCCCAGGATCTTCGAGTTCCACTGGTTCGACAACCAGGTCTCGAGGAAGACGAAGAGCGGCGGATACTCGCACCAGTCCGAGAACATCGCGGCGAAACGGACGATGGCCGAGGGCACCTCGTCGCCGTATTCGCGCAGCATCTCTTCGCCCTTGCGCTTGCTCACGGCATACGGGTGCTCGCCGTCGGGTGGGCTCTGCTCGGTGAGAGCTTGTCCTGGCGGCGGGAACCTGCACGCTGCCAGGGAGCTCGCGAAGATGAACCGCTTCGGACTCATGTGCCGGCACTGCTCGAGCAGGTTACGCAGGCCGTCGAGGTTGGTTCTTTGATACTCGGGGTGATCTTCACCGCTGAAGTCGTAGTAGGCGGCCAGGTGAATTACGGAATGGAGTTCGTCGCCGTTCTTGACCTCGCTGCAGACCGCTTCGAGGGCGTTCTCGTTGCAGATGTCGAACTGATGCCAGCTGATGTTGGGGTGCTTCGGAACACCGCTCTCGGACTGCGAGCGCAAATCGATGGCGATCAACCTGTACTGCGATTTGAGCAGATCGAGAACACGCCGCCCCAGAAATCCGGAGGCTCCCGTGATCGCGACTATTGGTAGCGATTCCATGGCGAGGCAAATATACACGATGGAAAGCAGTGGATCACTGAGGCACTGAGCCAGTGGGGCAGTGAGGCACTGAGGCATCGAAGGACTGAAGCAGTGAGGGCCGTAGGGGAGGGCCTTGCGCCCTCCCGCGGTCCAGGGTCCTGGGTGCGAGCCCACAAGGAGCTCCGCAAGATGATGTTGGCGATAGGATCGCCCTCATGCCGAAAGTGCTGCATGTGCTGTCGCAGCGGCCGTCGCTGACGGGCAGCGGCGTGACGCTAGTGGAGTTGGCTCGCCATGCGGAGGCCGCTGGTTGGGAGCAGATGGCGGTCATCGGTGTGCCGGCGGAAGACCCCAGACCAAAGGTGGGTGTGCTGGGAGCGGATAAAGTTCGCCCCCTGGCATTCGGGCACGGAGTCCTCGACTTCCCCATTCCAGGGATGAGCGACGTGATGCCCTACCCGAGCTCGCGATTCTCTGAGCTCTCGAAGCCTGAATTGACTGCTTACCGAGGCGCTTGGCTGCGGCATCTCGAGAGCGTGCTGACCGAGTGTCGGCCGAACCTCATTCACTCCCATCACGTCTGGTTGGTCAGCTCGTGGCTCAAAGACGTGGCGCCTGACATCCCAGTGGTGACCCACTCCCATGGCACCGGGCTTCGGCAGTTGGAGCTGTGTCCGCATCTGGCGGAAGAAGTCCGCCAGGGCAACTCTCGAAACGACCGGTTTCTGGCACTGCATCAGGACAACCAGGTGGCAATCATCGATGCCCTCGGCCTGGATGAAGGAGCAACAACATCTCCGCCTCCGGCTGAGGAGAGAGTGCAGGTCGTGGGTGCCGGATTCGCCGAGCAGATCTTTCGGTTAGACCGCGATGTCGAAGGGCGGGCGGGACGATTGCTCTACGTAGGTAAGTACAGCGCTGCTAAGGGGTTACCGTCCTTGTTGGAGGCTGTGGAAGGGCTTCTGTCCAAGCACCCCGGCCTGGAATTGCACGTCGCAGGCAGTGGAGCGGGAAGCGAGGCGGAAGCCCTGCAGGAGCGCATGGTGGAGATGGCGCCCACAGTGGTCCTGCACGGCCAGCTGTCTCAGCCTGAGTTGGCAGCGCTGATGAACACCTGTGCCGTGTGCATTCTGCCCTCCTTCTATGAAGGCCTTCCGCTAGTCCTGGCTGAGGCCTATGCGTGCGGATGCCAACTCGTAGCAACCGCGCTTCCCGGGGTCGAAAAACACCTGGCACCTTCGCTGGGCGAAGGCCTGGAGCTGGTTCGTTTGCCCAGAATGACCGGGGTGGACACGCCGTTGGACGAGGACATGCCTGCTTTCGTCGAAGCTCTAGGCGAGGCCATCGACGTGGCGTTGCAGAAGTCGGTCAAGCCGGTGCCCGAAGAGGTTGGGAGCGAGGCATTGAGGCCGTTCACCTGGCGGGCGGTGTTCAGTCGGGTAGAGAGAGTTTGGGTCGATCTCTTGTAGGGGCAGGGCTTGCCCCCTACAAGGCAACACCCGTCTGAGTCGTCTCGGGCCGGCAGAGCCGCCTGCCGCTTCAGGTTCAGGTTGTCCCGATCCCGACCGATTCAAGAGCCCAGCGCCTCATGGCAATAAGTCTCTAAGAGGTTGCAAACACTCGGTATTCCGATAGAGTTGCGCACCGATGACGAACATCCTGGGGATTTCGGCTTTCTACCACGACTCCGCGGCCTGTCTCGTGCAGGATGGGGAGCTCGTGGCCGCCACCCAGGAGGAGCGCTTCAGTCGCAAGAAGCACGACCATCGCTTCCCGGACGCTGCGGTGCGCTACTGCTTGGAGGAGGCCGGCATCACAGCCGATCAGCTGGATGCCGTGGCCTTCTACGACAAGCCCTGGCTGAAGTTCGAGCGTCTGCTGGAAACCTACCTCTCTTTTGCTCCTGCTGGCCTGCCGTCGTTCCTCAAGGCCATGCCCTTGTGGCTGAAACAGAAGCTCTGGATGGGTGAGCTGATTCAAAAACAGGTCGGCTTCGAGGGCGAGCTGCTCTATCCGGAGCACCATCAGTCCCACGCCGCCTCGGCCTTCTATCCGTCACCGTATCAGCGAGCCGCAATCCTGACCATCGACGGTGTCGGCGAATGGGCCACGGCCTCCTGGGGTGTCGGCCACGACAACGAGGTCGACATCCGCTACGAGCTCATGTTTCCTCACAGCCTAGGACTGCTCTATTCGGCCTTCACCTACTACACCGGGTTCCGGGTCAACTCCGGCGAATACAAGGTGATGGGTCTGGCGCCGTATGGCGAGCCGAAGTACGTCGGCCTGATCCTCGAGCACGTGATGGACCTGCGCGAAGACGGCTCGTTCTGGCTGGACATGGACTACTTCAACTACTGCCAGGGCCTGACGATGACCTCTGAGAAGTTCCATCGTCTTTTCGGCGGTCCGCCGCGACAGCCCGAATCCGAGCTCACCCAAAAAGAGATGGACCTGGCGCGCTCGGTCCAGGAAGTCACTGAAGAGGCCATGTTGCGCATGGCTCGGCACGTCAAGAAAGAGACCGGCGAGAAGTACCTCTGCCTGGCCGGCGGCTGTGCCCTGAATTGCGTGGCCAACGGCAAGATCCTGCGGTCTGGCATCTTCGACGACATCTGGATCCAGCCGGCCGCGGGAGATGCCGGCGGCGCGCTCGGAGCGGCTCTTTTCACCTGGCACCAGGTGATGAATAAGCCCCGAATGGCGGCCGGAGATCGCGACTCCCAGAAGGGCTCCTATCTGGGGCCGGCCTTCGAATCGGAGACGATCGAAACCTGGCTCGAGCTCGAGGACATCCCCTACGAGCGGCACGAACGGCAAGCGATTCCGGGTCTGGTTGCCGACTTGATCGACCAGGAGAAGGTCGTGGGCTTCTTCTCGGGTCGGATGGAGTTCGGTCCCCGAGCTCTGGGGGGGCGCAGCATCATTGGCGATGCCCGCTCGACCAAGATGCAGTCGATCATGAACCTGAAGATCAAGTACCGCGAGTCCTTTCGGCCCTTCGCGCCCTCCTGTCTCGTCGAGGATGTCTCGGAGCTCTTCGAGCTGGACCGCCCCTCGCCCTACATGTTGCTCGTAGCGGACGTCCAGAAGGGTCGCCGTAAGGCGATGAGCGAAGAGCAGAAGAGCTTCTTCGGGATCGAGAAGCTGAATGTGCCCCGATCGGACATTCCGGCGATCACCCATATCGACTACTCGGCCCGGGTGCAGTCGGTCGATGGTGTCGACAACCGGCCCTACTACGACACGATTCGGTGCTTCAAAGAGAACACCGGCTACGGGGTGATCGTCAACACGTCGTTCAACGTGCGCGGGGAGCCCATCGTCTGTACGCCACAGGATGCGTTTCTCTGCTTCATGCGCACCGAGATGGATGTGCTGGTGCTCGAGAATCTCGTGCTCTACAAGACCGAGCAGCAGGCGCTCGAAGGCGATGAGGACTGGCGGCAGCGCTATGACCTCGACTAATTCGGGGACAGGCACCGAAAAGCAGGTAACGATGAGCGACCACGCGACCAAGACCGTCAGGGAGCTGCGGAAGTTTGGCTTGGCCTTCACCGGCGGCCTGACGCTGCTGGGGAGCCTACTGCTGTGGAGAAGCAAAGCTGCAGGCCCTTGGGTCTTGGGAGTGGCGGCAGTGGTCCTGACTCTCGCCCTGCTGGCGCCGGCCGCACTGCGCCCCCTCGAGAAGCTCCTCTCGACGTTGTTTCGCTGGATCACGGCCGCCCTGACCTATGTGATCCTGGTGCTGACCTACTTTCTCGTCGTGACCCCGATGGGAATCTTCATGCGGCTTCTTGGCAAAGACCCCCTGCACCTGAAGCGGCAGCCGGGAAGGCCGTCCTTTTGGGTGCCGGTGGAGGAAGATGGGCCGGCATCACGACCGGACAAGCCGTATTGACCGGGCCTGGCTGTAGTGCAGGGGAGGTGCTTGTCCCCTCCCGCGGGCGGCCGCAAGGGGCTCCACTACGAGTTCGAAGAACGCTGGCGAATCACTTTTAATCTGCGCTTGAGTATCGAAAATCGAAGGATCTATAACTCATGGCATCGAATTCCAAAATCGGCACTATCTGGGGCTTCTTGAAGACCCGCAAGAAGTGGTGGCTGACCCCCATCATCCTCACCCTGGTCCTGCTCGCGGCGTTGATCGTGCTGACCGAATCCTCTGCGGTCGCACCGTTCATATACGCGTTGTTCTAGGCGCGGGCTCGTACCTCGCCCGCGCTGGCAGTGGGGTTGAGGCGGCCGGCGTACCTTCGGCCTATCTCAGGGCAGTGAGGCAATGAGGGCCCCCTACCTCGGGCGGTAACGAGGGCCGCCCCCACATCAGTTACCGTATTTCACCCAGGACCCCAGGACCCCAGGACCCCAGGACCCCAGGACCCCAGGACCCCAAGACCGGCCGGAAAATGTGCCGGCCGCCTCAAGTCCCAAGCCCCAGGGTCTCGGCCTTCCGGCCGAGATACCCTACCCCCTAGGGTAGTCCGGAAGCCCACCTGGTTGCGTGCATACAACTACCCCCGGGGGTATCGGGAAGTGCCCTGAGCTTGTGCGAATCTTCACAAGCGGAGGGCGCAGGAGCCTTCAAGGACAATCATCCTGGCCCCCACTTTCGGAACGACCCTGAGGGGTAACGCAAGTTGTTTGGCTCATCGTGGCGCTGTTGACCGACGGTTGAGGCGTGCTGGCAGCACGCCGAAAGCCATCAAGCTGTGTCGGCACCAGCCGAAGCGGGCGGTACAAGGCGCGGAACCGATCCGCGGGCGATGTCCAGTCAATCTGGGTTTCCCGGAGGGGCCAATCACGGGAGTGGGGGCTATTTTCACCTGAATGGCATTTCCGAGAGGGAGGTCTCGTAATGAGATTTCAAGGGAAGTTGCTGTTCTTGGTGGTAGCTGCTGTCCTGTTGGTCGCAGCGGTAGCGACGGCGGGCGACGTGCCGATGGCGGACAACGCCTACATCGGTAGCGAAGCCTGCTTCGACTGCCACGACGCGGCCGACCTGGGCATGCAAGCCGATGTTCACATGCAGATCCAGTCCTTCGAGGTGCAGGGGCGCGAGGTCGGGTGCGAGGGCTGTCACGGCCCTGGCAAGCTGCACGCGGAGGAGGGCGATCCGGAGTTGATCCGTACCTTCGCCGAAGAGGCGGACTACTCCAACCAGGTCTGCATGGACTGTCACGCCACCAAGAACCTGCCGGAATGGGAAGCCTCGATTCACGCGCTCGAGGCCGTTGCTTGCACCGAGTGCCACGGTGTTCATGGCGAACGCAACAAGCCGAATGAAGCCTGCAACACCTGCCATGCGGATTCGCGGGCTGCTTTCGAGCTGCCGTCGCACCATCCGCTGCGGGAGGGCAAGATGAACTGCTCGTCCTGCCACAACCCGCATTCGGCAACGGAGTTCATGCTCAAGTCGCGCATGCGCAAGGCCGATGTCTGCTACACCTGCCACCAGGGCATCGAAGGTCCCTACATCTTCGAGCACCCGCCGGTGCAGGAAGACTGCAGCCTCTGCCACCTGCCGCACGGCTCGGCGGTCAACAACCTGCTGACCGCCAGTGAGCCCACGTTGTGCCTGCAATGCCACGATTACCACTTCCACTCTGGCTATCGTCCCCCCGAGGACGAGATCGTGGATGTCGGCGGCTTCGAGCGGGAGAACCCGTGGGGTCATGAGGGTTTCCGTATAGCCTACACCACCAACTGCACGGGATGTCACGCCCGCATCCATGGTTCCGACACGCCGTCCCAGACGACGACGAACTATGGCAAGGGCCTGACCCAGTAAGGGAGGAGAGAAATGAAAAAGACATATCGACTCCTGCTGGCAGCTCTTGTAGTGGTGATGATTCCGGCTGCGATCCATGCAGCTGTTGGCGACACCGGGACGATCGTTCTCGAGCGCAAGATCTGGCTCGGGTACTGGGATTCCAGTGTCGATGGCTCGCCCGATCTCGCAGCCGAGTACAGAGTCATCGGTGATGGCCCGGACGTTGGCGCCAAGGTCAAGTCGATCCACGATTGGGGAGCGCTCGACATCTACGCCAGGTTCCGTGACTCCGCGGATCAGGACTACAAGGTCGACTTCGATGTCAATCGGGTCTTCCGCTCGCAGAACCTGTTGAGCACCCTGATCCACCGGCTCGGTCATCAGCCGCTCGACCGCTTCGAAGCAGCGACGAACCACGGTCGCGTGGTCTGGCAGACGGATCTCAATCCGGAATCGGAATACGACCTCAAGTACCAGGTCTTCAAGACCAAGAACGAGGTTCAGCTGCCCAGCGTCGACGGGCTGACCGTGGGCTTCGGCTACCGAAACCAGCAGCGCAAGGGAACCCGGCAGCATACGACGGTGTCTCACTGCGACGCCTGCCACCTCTACAGCCAGGATCGGCCGACTGACGAGACCACCGAAGACGCCTACATCGACCTGAAATACGCCTGGGCCCAGAACTTCGTCCGGGGCAGCTACATCGGTCGCAGCTACAGCGAGAATCCTCGGAACATCTCGCTGCTCTTCGACGACGCGTTGCAACCAGAACTGCGGACTCCGGTGTTCGACAATCGTGTTCAGTGGGACAACGCCGAAGGCCCGCAGCCCGTGGACCTGGTGCCGGACATCTCGAAGTACCAGTTCAGGCTCGACACGCTGGTCAACCACAAGGGTTGGGCCATTGTCGGCGAGGGTGTGACCTCCTCGACCGAGAACGACTTCACCGGCAACAAGGCCGATTTCACCGGCTTCATGGCCAGCGTGGCGAAGCGTTTCGGGCAGGACCGTCGCTGGAACTTCCGCTGGCGTGGACGGAGCTATACAAACGAAACCGACACGGTGCTGCTGACGCCGATCCAAAGACCGGGCGCTGCCGGACCCCAATCACCGGGGACCTACAGCTTCTACTATCCGGATTGGCCGGAGCAGTTCCTCCGCTTGCCGTCGCTGAACCGTGACGTCATCGAGTCCAGGGCGGATGTGACCTATCGTCTCGCCAGTCGTGAGGCTGGGTCGCTGCGGTTCTTCTGGAACTACGACAAGCAGAGCCGGGAGTACTACGAGGTGGCGCCTGGCAAGAAGGACACCTCGAAGAACACTTTGGGCTTCTCCTGGTCGGCGCGCCCGGCCAAGGGTTGGAAGACCTACGCCGCGGCCAAGTATGCCGACATCAGCAATCCCTACCTGATCGTCAATGGCAAGTACTCGACGCTGGTCTCCCAGGCTTCTGGAGGCAGCCCCTTCGACCCGCGTGCGGCACAGTATTGGGAGATGCACAACGCTCGCATCGGTGAGGGTGCAGCGTCTCCGTCGGCCTACTTCCAGGGCGATCTACGCGGCACCTACATGAAGGACGGCAACATGTTGACCGCTTCCTACCGCTACTGGAAGGGCGACAACAACGAGGGTGATATCAACGACTGGGCGCGGGATGCCCAGACGTTCAACATCACCTATTGGGCGGCGCCGCAACCGCAGTGGCAGTGGTACATCGGTTACAACTACAACGACACCTCGACGGACACGGTGTTCACCATACCCATCTTCGACGGGTGAGCGGGCTCCATCGTTTCGGGCCAGGCTGGCTCGGATAGCAGTAAGACCAAGTACACGATGACCTCCAACATCGGGATGGGCGGATTGAAGTTCAAGGTCACTGAAGGCATCAAGCTCGGGCTCGACTTGGCGTATGTCGATGCCACGGCAGGGATGGATCAGTTCCGATTCCTCCGGGCCGAGGAGTGGGCAGCGCCGAAGCCGAACCAGGACTTCGACCTGTCCCAAGTGCACACCTACTCGGATTTCGACACCACGCGATTCGAGTCGAACCTTTGGGCCAAGTTCTCAGTCTTCAGGTCGGCCTTCATCTATGCGGACTGGCGCTATGTCGACTTCAAGGACGACGCGCCTTACCTTTACGACACGTCCGGCGAGATCTCGTGGTACAGCCTCAGTCTCGGCTGGTCGTTCTGATGCACTTGTAAGCCTCCTTGGTGCATTAGTTTCAAGGCCCCGCCCTTCACAGGGCGGGGCCATTTTTCTTTCAGGCCAGCGCTACCGCTGGGCCTTTGAGCGGTTCCGCTGGCCCTTTGGGCAGTGGAGCAGTGGCGCAGTGCGGCTTGAAGCGGCCGGACCCGGGT
>CAMYLC010000101.1 GCA_947259195.1 Thermoanaerobaculia bacterium
CATCAACATGGGGTCGCTCAATCTGACCATCAACAATGCGACCACGGAATACTGGATCGATATCTCACCCCAGAACTCGGCGAATCCGGGGCAGCTGTGCGTCTACAGCGTTCACGTCACCTACAACTGATCTTCCCAACTCACGAAAGGAGTCCAATCATGTCTCGAAAAGTGATAATGGGAAGTCGGTCCTGGGTGGTTGCTTCACTACTGCTGCTCGCATTCTGCCTGTGCGACCCCGCAGTTGGGTGGCCGAACAACGGGCTCCCCATGGTCCCACAGGAGGCCTCGAACCCTATCGACTACCTCAACATGATGGGGTACGAAGGCATCCCCGTGTTCGGGGATACGGACCTTCTGCATGGTCCTCCCCCTCCGATCGCGGATTGGGTTACAACCCATTGCCGATTCATCGATAGCACGGGGCACAATCTGCAGGACTACTTCCTCAAGTACCCCCTGCACCTGCCTGACGGGGCGAAGATCTCCTACATCCAGATACGCGTGGCCGATTTCGCTGTCACCGGACAGATCTGGGTCTATCTCCGTTCGCGTCCCTGGAACAGCCGCGCGGGAGGAGATCTGGACGGGCTCGTGGTCTCTTCGCCGGCCACTCAATCGGACCAAGTGCTCAACATGCCCAACCTCGACCTGGAAGTGGACAACACCAACCGTTCGTACTGGATCGATGTAGCGTCGGCCGCCGCGGATGCCGCAGGTGAGCTGTGCGTTTACTCGATCCACGTAGTCTACATTCCACGGCTCTTCGCGGACGGCTTCGAGTCCGGCGACACCGGCGACTGGTCCAGCGCGAATCCTTGAGAATCTCGATCCCCTCAGTTTCTCGGGCCGGGCCTCGCGCCCGGCCGTCTCTTTTTCATCTCCTCCCTGGTACTGCTCTCCGGCCGAGGACGTCGTTCCCCTTCGGGCGTGCACGCCCTTCTCGACCCCATCACCCTCGCACCCGACTCATAGCCAGCTGGCAATATCCACCCGTTCGGGTGGTGTGCCTGTCGAGCCTCCGTGATACAGCTATACGTGTCTCGGCAAAGGCACGTCAGCTCGAAAAGCTGAGCAAGAAACGCCACGGGGCTTGCTCTCCACATCCGATTTGACGACCGCCTGGCTACCGAGGAGAGGATGGAGGCATCTGTGTCACTTGCCGATGGGCCGTTGAAGGTGCCGAGTCACGATCTTCCAGCACTGCTCGACGACCCGCTACGGAAAGGAGAGAACGACAATGAGACCCAATCTCAGGCATTTCGAGACCAGTACGATCGCGGTTGCCGTATTCCTTGTAGCTCTCCTGGTTGCGGCGCAACTTTCCGCAGCGCCGGGACTCTGGCCGAAAAAGAAGGGGGAACGCTGCTGGGTGGCGGAGTCTCCCAGCTCATCACCCCCCGAATACAGCCTCGTCAGAGCCCAGATCACCAACATGGGAAGCGATCACTACCTGTTTCATGGGCAGGCGTACCGCGTTGACGACCCCGGGGATTTGACGAGCATCGGAATGCTGCAGGCAGTGGGTGGCAACGTGGAGTTCGACCCGGACAACGATGCGTGGATCGGCCAGATTACCAAGACCGAAGTCCTCGATCGCTCCCCAAACCCCGACCTGCTGGAGGCGTATGTCGGCCTTCTCGTCCTCGATGCAGTCACCCTTGACGGCACGGTCGAGGGCGTGATCACTACTTGCGAGGCAGGCTATCCAAACTCAGTTTGTGGCAGCCTCAATACCGGCCCCATCTCGATGACTCTGACTGCATGTCCGTGACGATCCAAAGATTCAACCGCTGGTTCTAGCCCATTTCCCTGTCGGCCGAGCCGCACGCCCGGCCGGCAGGGCGGCCAGCCGGCGAAGCCAGCGATGTCGGGGTCGGCTCGTTCACCCTTCACCCGTGGCACCGCACAGTGGCCACCCCATCGGGTGGTGTGCTCGAGTTCAATCTAGCCTACCCTTGGGTTGATCAACACCGAGTGGGCAAGTCCTTTCGGTGCCGGCTGGCTTCTGGAGGAGTTGATGAGACGATCCTTCCTCCATCGGTGGTTCGTTGCGAACGCTTACGTGGCGGGGGTCTTTGCGTTGTGTTGGCTCCTGCTGCGCAGTGGGTCGCGTCCCAGCCGCCTGGCCTACCCCTGTCAACAAGCTGCGGTGTCCACAGCAACGCTCGCCTTCGGAGCTCCGTTGGTCGCCGCTATCCTGGCGCTGCGAAGAAAGTTGGCAAGCCTGCAGTCGATCGTCGGGATTGCCGCTGCCGCTTTCGGCCTCATCGCCACATTCGGTGCGTGGGGCTATCTGTCGCGAGTGGAGGCCTCCAGAGGCCCACGGCTACCCTCTTTGCAGGCTCCGGCCGACTACCGAGCAGAGGTCTTTCATGTCAGCGGCTGTCCGCAGGATCCGATCGAGGATCGCTTTCCCTGTTTCGAGTCGATGCTCGAGCTGATGGGTAGCCAGGGACTCAAGTTCTACAACGCGCCGACCACTACCCGGATCTCCGGCCCAGACGGAGTCCTCGCCGACGACGATGTCATCGTGATCAAGATCAACTATCAATGGGCCGAGCGCGGTGGAACCAATACCGACTTGTTGCGAGGAGTGATTCGAGGCATTGTCGATCACCCGTCCGGCTTTACAGGCGAGATCGTCGTTTGCGAGAACGCTCAGTTCGCCTCGGTAGAGAACTTCGATCGGGCCGACAACAACGCTCAGGATCAGGCTCTTTCTCCGAGTGACGTTGTGTCCCATTTTCAGGATCTGGGTTATAACGTCTCTCTATTCGATTGGACCTCGATCCGCAATACACGGGTCGATGAGTTCTCGGCGAGCGATCTCGAAGACGGATATGTGCTCTATCCCTGGGACGCTCAGCTCAACGGTGCCGTCTCCTATCCGAAGTTCCAGACCTCGTTCGGTACCTATATCAGCTTGCGAGACGGGATTTGGGACCCGGTCACCGAAAGCTACGATCGTGAGCATCTCAAGTTCCTCAACTTGCCGGTGCTCAAGTCCCACTCCATCTACGGGGTGACGGCAAACATCAAGGATTACATGGGTGTGGTGACCCGTGAGCTCGGCACGAACTCCCACGCCGCGATCAGATATGGCCTCCTCGGGGCTCACCTCGGCGAGGTCGAGCTCGCGGACCTCAATATTCTCGACGCCATCTGGATCAACGCCCATCCGAACGGAGGCCCTTCGACGAACTACGGCGAAGCCAGCCGCAGGGACGAGCTGATCGTCAGCATCGATCCCGTTGCGGCCGACCTTTGGGCGACGGAAAACATCCTGATTCCGGCCTTCCGGGACAACGGCTACACCTCTTGGCCCAGGGCTGATCCAAAGGATCCCAACAGCGACTTTCGGGAATACCTCGACAACTCGGCCGACGCAATTCTGGCGGCAGGAATCGAGGTCACCAACGACCCCGAGCACATCGATGCGTTCAGCCTACGTATCCCGATTCTTATCGACGGCTTCGAGTCCGGCGACACCTCCGCCTGGGCCAGCGAGGTGCCGTAGGCCGACGGCGGCCGAGGGAGCTGTACCACCTCAGCGCCGCGTCAGCAGGTCTCTTCAGTCCCTCGAACCTCGTCGCCAGTGGATCTCGAACGGGAACAGCCGGACTAAGGCGATCGCTTCAACCATTCGGTGTGGACAAACTCCCCTTCGGGGTCGTCCTTGCGCTGATAGGTGTGGGCGCCGAATGCGTCCCGCTGGGCCTGGGTGAGGTTCTGCGGTAGATCCTCGGTGCGATAGCTGTCGAAGTACGCCAGGCTGGACGCGAGTCCGGCGACCGGAACCCCATGCCGCTGGGCCAGGCCCACGACCTCACGCCACCCCGGTTGCAGCGAGTGAATCGTGTCGCTGAACTCCTCGTCGAGCAGGAGGTTCGGCAGGTCCCGTCGGCGCGCGTAAGTCCGCATGATCGAATCCAGGAGCCGAGCACGAATAATGCAGCCACCCTTCCAGATCCGAGCTATCTCGCTGAGATCGATCGACCAGTCGTACTCTTCCGAAGCGGCGCCGATCAGATCCATGCCCTGAGCGTAGGCGACGATCTTGGCGGCATGGAGGGCGTCGTGGGCCTTCCCCACTGTCTCGCGGGAATCGCTGTCGAGAAGGGACGCTTCCGGTCCACGCAGGATCCCGCTGGCGGCCCGGCGAGTCTCTTTCCGGCTCGACAGCACCCGGGCGTCGATCGCTGCGGCGATGCTGGGCACCGGCACGCCGAGCTCCAACGCCACCTGGACAGTCCAGCGCCCAGTGCCCTTCTGCCCAGCCTTGTCCAGCACCTGATCGATGAGGAAACCACCGGCTTTTTCGTCCCGCACCGTGAGAATCTCCGCCGTGATCTCGATCAGGAAGGATTCGAGCGGTCCCCGGTTCCACCGCCCGAAGACCTCTGCCAGCGCCTCCGGATCGAGGCCCCCAACGCGCCGCAGCAGGTCGTACACCTCAGCGATGAACTGCATGTCCGCGTACTCGATACCATTGTGTACCATCTTGACGAAATGCCCGGCACCGTCGGGCCCGACATAGGTGACGCACGGCCCCGAATCGGTCTGTGCGGCGATCGACTCGAACATGGGCTGAATCGACTTGTAGGCCTCTCGGTCGCCGCCCGGCATGATCGAGGGTCCGTACCGAGCCCCCTCCTCGCCGCCCGAGACCCCGACGCCAAACAAGCGCAGACCTTGTTCGGCGTACTGCTTCTCCCGCCGTCGGGTGTCCAGATACCAGGAGTTTCCGCCATCGATGACGATATCCCCCGACTCCAGCAATGGTTCGAGCTGACCCATCACCGCGTCCACCGGGTCGCCCGCCTTGACCATCAACATGATCTGGCGCGGCCTCTCGAGCCCATTCACCAGCTCCGCGAGCGACCCGGCACCCACCAGTCGACCGCCGCTCTCTTTGACAGCCCGCGCCAACGATTCTGGACTCCGGTTGTAGCCCATCACGGTGTAGCCGTGATCGAGCACGTTCAGGGCCAGGTTGCGACCCATCACCCCCAGCCCAACCATGCCAAGCTGCGCTTTTTCCTCAGTTGCCATTTCAGTCTTCCCCTTCACTCATGTCCCCGATGGTTGTCCTGCTCCCGTGGAGAGCCAGGATCACAATTTCTCGGCGGCGGCAGCATCGACAAGCCACAATAGCCCACCACTGCGAGGATGTACCCGGGCCGCCGGCAATTTGGGAATGCCACTCTGTATCTGCTGGAACACTTCGGCGACCTGCTCCGCCTTGGCTGCCCCGGAGACCCAGAACCGAACCGCAACCGCTTCGTTGATGGAGCGCAGGGTGAGCGAAACCCTGTGAACCGGTGCAACGGGAGCGACTGTGGCGACGACTCTCGCTTCGTTCCTGCCCAGATCCGGTGTATCGGGAAACAGGGACACCGTATGTCCGTCGCCACCCATACCGAGCAGAACGAGGTCCAGGGGGTCATCACCCAGTGTCCCCGCATAGGCTCCTGCTGCGTCGTCTGGTGGTCGCTCCCCTTCGATGCGATGAATGTTGCGCTCCGGAATCGGCACTCGAGCCAGCAGCTCGTCGTAGACCATGCGGTAGTTACTCGCTGGATCCGTGGGTGGAACGCACCGTTCGTCTCCCCAGAAGACCTGCACCCTGCCCCACTCGATGCGCGACGCCAGGTCCAGCCCGGCGACGAGACGGTAGACCGGTCGCGGCGTCGATCCTCCCGCCATCGCAATACGGCAGCGCCCCGTCTCTCGGATGGCGTGCTCGACGCAGTCGACCAGGTCTTCGGCCGCACCCAAGGCCAGCGACTCGATATCTGCGAACCGGCGGATTTGCGGTCTCGACGCCAAGCCTAGGCCCCTCCTTGCCACAGCTCGGTCTCAACGATCGCCAGCCGATCCGCCTCGGGCGGGCCCCAGGTGCCGGCGGCGTACGGCCGCACCTGGGGAGGACTCTCGAGCAGCGGCGAGTAGACGCGCCACGACTCTTCGACCTCGTCGGCGTGGACGAACAGCGTCTGATCACCCGACATCACGTCCTCGAGCAGGGTCTGGTACGCCTCGGGAACCGCGGCAAAGCGATCCTGGTAGTGGAAGCTCAACGGAATCCGCTCGAGGCGGAACGGCGTTCCCGGAACCTTGATGTCGAGATGAAGGGTGAAGCCCTCGTCCGGCTGCAGGGTGATCACCAGCACGTCGGCGGTATCGTGCGAGCAGCCCAGCTTCTCGAAGAAGCTCACCGGCGCATCGCGGAATCTCACGGCGATCTGGGTCATCTTGCGGGGCATGCGCTTGCCCGAGCGGAGATAGAACGGCACCCCCTGCCAGCGCCAGGAGTCTACGTACATCCTCATCGCCAGGAAGGTCTCGGTTTGCGACCCGTCCGGTACCCCCTCCTCGTCCAGGTAGCCCACCATCGACTGGCCGTCGATCTCGCCGGCGGTGTATTGCCCACGGACGACATGCTCGCACTGGATCGGCGCCAGATTGCGAAGCACTTTGATCTTCTCGAAACGGATCGCCTCCGCCTCGAAGCTCGAGGGCACCTCCATGGCCACCAGGGAGAGCAGCTGGGTGAGGTGATTCTGAACCATGTCCCGCAACGCTCCCGAGCGGTCGTAGTATCCGGCACGCGACCCCACCCCGAGGGTCTCGCTGACGGTGATCTGAATGCTACCGACCCGATCACGGTTCCAGGCCGACTCGATGAGGGCGTTGGACAGACGGAACACGAGCAGGTTCTGGACCGTCTCCTTCCCCAGGTAGTGATCGATGCGATAGACCTGCTGCTCCTTGAAGTGGCGGTGAATGAGATGGTTGAGCTGCCGAGCCGAGGCGAGGTCCCTGCCGAACGGTTTCTCCACCACCAAGCGGGTCCAGCCGCTGCTCTGGTTGAGTCCGGCGCCACCCAGTCCCTCGATTACAGGCGGGAACGCCTCCGGTGGCATCGCCAGATAGAACACCCGATTCGATGGCAGATCGTGGGCATTTTCCAGGCTCTCCAGGCGCTCGCCCAAGACCTGAAAGTCATTCACCCCACCCTGACCCAGGGCCTGGTAGTGCAGCCGGTCGTCACAGAAGGCCGCTATCGCCTCAGGCGGCAGATCGGTCTGGGCCAGAGCTGCAGCTACTACACGGCGAAAGTCGTCATCAGAGAGCTCGCCGCGACCGGTGGCCAGAACCTGGGTCCGCGGGTGGAGGTGGCCCTCGTCGGCCAGGCGGCAGAGCGCCGGCAGCAGCTTTCTCCGGGACAAATCACCGGTGCCACCAAAGATACAGAACAGGACGGGTGCCGTGGTTGACATGCGCGATCTCCTGGTTCACGAGGTCGACCGAAGGTGACAGGATACCTCGCCCTCCAGACTCGACGCTCCTTCGGCTCACGGCCCTATCTCGTCTCGAACTCGAGGAGCCGCTCATCCTGTCGAGCTTGGCTCTCGAAATTGCCCCGTGTTGGCGGTATGTTCAGACTAGTGAATCACTTGCGGCGAATACGACTGGTGTCGACTCCCGGAGTCGAGGTCCATCCCCATCAGGGTCATCAGCAAGGACGCCCGATCTTCGAGAGACCGGGCCTCGAGCAGGGCCTGCTTTTCGACGGCAGTCAAGGGAAGGGCGGTGCTCAGCGCATTGACGAGTCTGAGCCCGGAAAGAGCGGCGAGCATGTCGGGGTCGACCTCCAGGTCTTTCTGTCGAGCAAAGCGATCGAAGAGCGCCAAAATCGCCGGCTTGTCGATTTCCGGCTGCTCGGAGCGCCGGTCGATCTCGAACTCGGCGAAGTCCGCCCTGACCCGGCGATAGCCCCGTATCGGCTCCAGCTCGCTGAGAGTCCGGAAACGCACAACGCCCTCGAGGACGATGAGAATTCGGCCATCAGCCTGCAGCTCGTGTTGATCGATGTGTCCGCAACAGCCCACCGGGTAGAGCTCCGGCTCGTCGAGGTCGAGTGGCGGGACGCCCCAATTGTCGAGCCCTGGGATCATCGGCTGGATCATGCCGATCCTGCGTTCACCTTCCAGCGCGTCCCGGACCATGTTGAGGTAGCGCTCTTCGAAGATGTTGAGCGGCAGATAGGTGCCTGGCAGCAGTAGCGTCCCGGTGAGGGGAAAGACCGGCAGCGTCGCTTCTTCCAGCAGATCGCTCATGGTGGCGGCAGTATAGCGAATATCCCAATCAGCAAAGCAGAGTAAATACAAAGTGCTGGAGCTCCGGCGCCGTCCGGGTTGGCGCCAATACTTCTGCCTGACTGGGTCCTTCTGTCTGACTAGGTAGCTGCAGAAGGAGAAATAGTCCTTCGAGCGGAATGCCCGCGAACCCGATAGGCTCGCGTCTAGTACGCTTCGGAGCCACCAGAGGAGAGCTAGACAGTTACCCACGATGCACTGCATACGCTACCGACGCTCATGATCCGCTTCGATGAGGTGACGCACCGCTTTGGCGAGATCGAGGCCTTGCGCGACATCGACCTCGAGATCGAGGCCGGTCGCACGACGGTGCTCATCGGGCCGAGCGGCTGCGGCAAGTCGACGCTGCTGCGGCTGGTGGTCGGTCTCGTGGAGCCCACGGCAGGACGGGTGATCGTCGGCGAGGAGGTAGTGGGACCCAACACCGTCCTCGACCTGCGCCGCCGCATGGGCTACGTCATCCAGGGCGGCGGCCTCTTTCCCCACCTGACGGCCGGCGAGAACGTCACCCTCTTGGCGCGGCATCTGCGGCGGCCGGAGGAGGAGACCGAGAGTCGGCTCGCGGAGCTTTGCGCCCTGACCCACCTCCCCGAGAGCGCCCTGGCTCGCTTCCCGCTGGAGCTCTCGGGCGGTCAGCAGCAGCGTGTCGGCTTGATGCGGGCGCTGATGCTCGAGCCCGAGGTCCTTCTCCTCGACGAGCCCCTGGGGGCACTCGATCCACTCGTCCGGCGCGAGCTGCAGCGCGAGCTTCGCGAGATCTTCGGCGCGCTGCACCGCACGGTGCTTCTCGTCACACACGACCTGGCTGAGGCCGCCTATCTCGCCGACCGAATCGTGCTCCTGCGCGCCGGTGACATCATACAGACGGGAACCCTCGACGACCTGCGTGAGCGTCCCGCCGAGCCCTTCGTCAGGCGCTTCCTGTCCGCCCAACGCCCACCGGTGGAGCTATGAGCAGTCGGCGCCTCCTTTTCGGCCTCTGGCTTCTCTTGGTGGGCTGCCCTCCCCTGGATGCCGAGACAATTCGAATCGGCTCGAAGGCCTTCACGGAGTCCTACGTCCTTTCCGAGATCGCCTTGCGAACTGTTGAAAACGCCGGAGTGAAGGCTGTACACCGACCAGGAATGGGGGGCACGATCGTCCTCTGGCAGGCACTGCGGTCCGCCGGGATCGATGCCTATCCCGACTACACGGGAACCATCGGCGAGCAGATCCTCAGCGCCGAGAACCCGCTCTCCCATGTCGAGATGCGCCGCGCTCTTGCCGAGCACGGCGTCGGGATGACGGATTCCCTGGGTTTCGACAACACCTACGCCATGGTGATGCGCCGCGATGTAGCGAAGCGGTTCGGCATTGGGACAATCTCCGACCTCGTCATGAACCGCGACCTCGAGGTCGGCCTGACCCATGAGTTCATGGAGCGTCGTGACGGTTGGCGGACTTTGGCGGCTCGCTACGGGCTGGAGATGCAGAACGTCCGAGGCCTGGAACATGCTCTGGCCTATCCGGCGCTCGCCCGGGGTGATCTCGACGTCATCGACGCCTACTCCACCGATGCCAAGCTGGCCAAGCTCGACCTCGTCGCTCTCACGGATGACCTGGGCTTCTTTCCGCGCTACGAGGCGGTCTTCCTCTATCGACTCGACATCGTACCGGCTGCCCGTCGAGCCTTGGAGAGCCTCGCAGGAACCTTCGACGAGGCCCGCATGACCCGGCTCAACTCCGTCGCTGAGAGGACCCATGACTACGCCGTAGCGGCTGACCTCTACTTCGGCGCTGGCACCAAGTCGCGCTCGGGTGTGGGCAGGGTCGCACTGCGCATCGCGGGCTGGACGCTGCGTCATCTGCAGCTGGTGGCGGTCTCGCTCGGACTCGCGATCCTCATCGGAGTGCCGCTCGGCATTCGAGCTGCCCGTCCCGGCCTCCTCTCACAGATCGTCCTGGGCACCGTTGGCGTCATCTACACGATCCCTTCACTCGCGCTCCTGGCCGCGCTGGTCGCAGTGCCGTTCCTCGGCATCTCCGGCCGCACTGCGATCACCGCCCTTTTCCTTTACAGCCTCCTGCCCATCGTGCGCAATACCGCCGCCGGCCTGCGCTCGATACCCCCCGAGATTCGCCAGTCGGCTGCAGCTCTTGGCCTCGAAGAGAGTGCCCAACTGCGCAGGGTACTTTTGCCGCTCGCGATGCCCACCGTGCTAGCCGGGATCAAGACGAGCGCAGTGATCAACGTCGCCACGGCGACTCTCGCCGCCCTCATCGGTGCGGGCGGGCTCGGTGAGCCGATCTTGAGCGGCCTGAACCTGAACGATCCGGCCCTGATCCTGCAGGGTGCGCTGCCGGCGGGCCTGCTGGCACTCCTCGTCCAGCTCGGCTTCGACGGCCTCGAACGGTGGCTGGTGCCGCGTGGCCTGAGGCTGGACGAAGGGCGGTCGCAGCGCGTCACGAGTACGCCGTAGCGCATGGCCTCGAAGAAGCCGAGTCCGACGAAGACGAGGCCGAGCGGCAGGACCTCGAGCGGTTGGAGAAGCTCGGTGAGGACTTCGAGAAGAAGCGCCCCATTGGACCAACGAGACTTCTTTGCCTGGCGAGGAATCCGATTCGTGAGCGAGACTCGAAGGCCGGCTGGCTACCCCAAGATTGTGGTGACGTGATCATACGCAAACCAACGACTTTCGCGCAGTCACTGACGAAAGGCCCGGACACGGGCCAAGCCGGGCTGAGGCATCTCGACACGAAACCTGCCAGCACGGCCTTATTGCAAGATCCCAGGATACCGATCAGGATTGGACTGTCACGCGGGCTAGAAACCCTGATCGACTCGCCCTGCCATCTCAGAGTCCCAGTTGGAGGCGTCTCGCTCCTGCACCGCCGCGGCAGTGTCGGCGAAGCTCTCGTCACGCGTGTAGCCAACGTCGACGATGCAGGCCTTCAGCAGATCAGGTTCCGTCACGCCGGCCTCCTCGCATGCCTTCTCCGCTCTTTTCCGCCAGCTGGCGGACAGGGCTTCCGGGGTGGCTTCTCGTGTGGGCTTGGGCCGTCGGAAGGAATAGGTGTTTTGTCCCGGCTCGTACTCGAAGATCGACTCCTCCTGAGCCAGGAGCATGGGGTCGTCATCGTTGGCCAGGAGAGTTCGCGCCAGCCCGGCGAGAGCAGAGCTCACTTCCGAGCCCGAAACCGAGCCGAGGGAGGCTACCGTAGCCTCGACATCGTCCACAGCCTTGCCATTGAAGTTGCCGAAGAGGCCAAAGAGCGTGCTTCGACGAGCCTCGGCAGGCCTCAAAAAGGCATTCAAGTGACGCTTGCGTACGTCTATGGAGAGGATCGAGCCATCGCTCCAGTAGATCTCGTACCCTCGCTTCGAGCTCTCGATCCGACCCCCACGGGGCAGCTCGAGGGCACCGTCAGGCAGAGCCGCGGGCTGCCCGTCGACAAAGAGCATCGGCTCACGGCCCAGGGCCACCGAAGCTCGGGTCGTATCGACGAGTACGGCCACAGACGTGGCAATCGACACATTCGGCGAGAACCCTCTCGACTCGAGACGCAGCTGCACCTCGAGATCTCCAGCCGTCGAGCGACTCGCTACGTACTCGCCAGTCGCCTGAAATTCGTAGGTCGCGCCGTCCATGGTTTGGACGTGGATATCGCCCCACGCTCGACCCTCGAAGGTGGCAGCGGTCCCGGCGGCAGTGACGAGCGCAAGCAAAGGGAGTGCGGCGTAAGCAATTCGGTATGTCATCATGCCTCTACAGAGTGAGCAAGAACCGTGCCTTGGTGCCTCCCCAGTGCGAGATGCTGAACGCGACCTGGCCAGTGTCCGAACGTCCTCCCGCGAAGGCAGCGGCTCTCTCTTGCAGAGGACGGCAAGCACCGGTATCTACCTCTCTGGAAGCAGCGTAAGCCTATCGATCTGAACGAGTTAGACCAGTGCCGGAGGCGGGATTTGCAAACGGAGGGGCAGGTGCGGCCGGACTTCGGCCTCGTGAAGCTCTGCCGGGGAGGCGTCGAGCCGATCCCGAGTCAGCGGACCGAATTGGCGACAGGTCTCGAGGTGCGCTACTCTCGTGCTATGGACCGCGATGAAATACTTCATGTGCTTCGAGCTTTCGAGGAGGAGGAGTAACTTGCCAGTTGAAAAGTTCCGTTCTGGAGAGGAGATGAACGCCGCGCCAGTCACGGCTGCGCGTGGAACTGGGTTCGACCGCTTTGTTCCGCACTGTGCCCGATATTGGACGCTCGCTCCTCGAACCTATCCGCGTGAAGTGGTGAGATTCCGATCTGTGGAAGAGGCCCAGCAGGCACGGGCCGAGATCACCAAGGAGAACGCTCACAGGTTGCGCGGTCGAACTCGACCCTCGACTTGAATCTGTTTCCAGTGCCCTGTAGAGGTGGCCCCGTCCTCTCCGAAAGCCCGGCCGACCAGGCCTTCTCAAGGCCAGCGATTTGTTCAGAGAAGATCGAACTCTATGGATACCAGGGCGAAAGAGCTCGACAGGAGGTTCGACGTCGGCGAAGACATCACCCGACATCTCGATCTGTCGAAACCCGGCGTCCCGGTCACGAGCAGCGACGGGTCAACGTCGATTTCCCCAACCGTATGATCGAGTCCCTCACGGGACATGTTGTCGCTCGAATCAATTCCTTTTCGCTCCCTTACCTCGGACCCTACGAGGTGGACTCGTTTCCCGCAGCCAGGCGCCTTGGCGAAATTGGCAATGGGAAGTATGCGAGTACCCTTTCGAGATGAGGTGAACGAGGTTTGATGCTCTGGCGATTCGGGTCTCACCTAGCTAGGCACTACGGTCGGAGTCCCGACCGACCAGCACCATCAGGTCGTTGAGCACGGCGGGCAACGCCAGACCGCCGCTGTAGGTCGGGATGTCCGGCCGGAGGGCGATCTCCATCTAGAAATAGGCGATGGTTCGTGTAGCAGGCCTGGGGGGCATCGCCTTCCTCGGCGTGATGCCGCGCCAAACACACACGGGACTTCGATTGCGAAGTCTATTCTCCAAGCCCTAGATCGCCCTCGGCCCAGTGCCCAGTGACGGGGCGAGGTCCCGGTCGAAATGCACGTCGAGCTGCGGAAAGGCAATCGTGATGCCGGCGTCCTTGAGCCCCCACCAGACCGCTTCGTTGAGCAAATTGCGTCGCCGCTGCATCTTCCACGGATCGTCGATCCAGACCGAGATCTCGAAGTTGACGGACGAATCGCCGAACTCCTTGAGCAGGATGCGCGGCTGCTGCTGTGGGGACCTCCAGTCCAACTTCTCAGCCGCCTCCTCGAGTACCCGGCGGACTTGAGCCATATCGGAGGAGTAGACGACGCCGACTTGGCTGCGAAGCCGGTACAAGGAGTCCTGGAGCGTGTAGTTCTTGACCGGGGAGGCCACCAGTATCGAGTTCGGGATGATGATGTCCTCTTCATCGAGAGATCGGGCGATCGTGGCCCGGATTCCCATGTCGCGCACCCGCACGAGCCGGCCCTCGACTTCCAGGATGTCGCCCGGCTTGATCGCCCGCTCCAACAGCAGGATCACCCCAGAGACGAAGTTCTGAGAGATGTTCTGCATGGCGAACCCGATAGCCACCGCGAACACGGCGCCGGCCGCGAAAAGGCCGGTCAGATTGATGCCGAGGGTGTCGACCGCTATGCCGAGTCCGCCAATCAGGATCAAGTACCGGACCAACCGCGAGACGACGGCCGTGGTGCCTTGATCTTCCTGACCCTCCTTCGAAAAGGCTCGAATCACTCCTCGCTGCACCAAACCGGCTACGACAAACGTCACAATCACCACGAGTCCGAAGCCGATGAGCGTCGCCACAGTAACTGTCGTCCCGCTGATTTCGAACAGAGGGATATCGAACTGCCCGTATGTCTGTCTGACTTGCTCGAGTACTTTCATCACGATTCGCTCCTCATGGTGGGAGAATCCAACTCAGCCGATCTGCGGATCGGCCGGATCGTCGGAAGGCCCGACGACCTCGACTGGAAACGGCGCCGTGGTATCGCCGGGGGTCAGCGTCCGCTGCGGATAGGGAATCTCGATTCCCGCTTCGTCGAAGGCCTTTATGATGTCGAGCTGGATCGCGGTCTTCAGCTCGAGGAGTTTCTCGCGCGTGGTCCAGACCGAGAACTGCAGGTCGATCGAAGACTCACCAAACCCCAGAACCAGGAAGAGAGGCTTGGGTTCGTCCAGACACAGAAGGTTGCGATCGGCAATCTCCATCAAAACACCCCGGACCCTCTCGAGATCCTCGCGATAGGCCACGCCGATCTGCAGATCGACCCGTCGAATCGGGAACTTCGTCAGCGTCGAGACCTCGCTCTTGATGACGCTCTCGTTCGGGATCCGGACGAACTTGTTGTCGAAGGTACGAAGTTTCACCGACAGCAGGTCGATCGCCAACACCTCCCCGGTGGTTCCGCCGATCTCGATCACATCACCGATGGCGAAGGGCTTCTCTCCGATCAGAAAGAGTCCACTGACCAGGTTGGAAGCCGACGTCTGCGAAGCGAAACCGATGGCGACCGAGAGAACGCCCGCCGCCCCCAGCAGGACTCCCAAATTGAAGCCAAGCTGGTTGAGAGCGGCAACCGCAAACAGGCCGATAATCGCATAGGAAAGGAAGCGCCGCACCAGGACCGCTTGCTGGGGCTCGAAGCGGCCGGCTGACGCTCTTGCGAAGACTCGGCTGACGAGCCGAGCAACCAGGAGACCGACGACGAAGAGGATGAGGGCTCTCGATACGGCCAGGATTTGCCCAGAATCGAGCAGCATGTTCTTGAGTTCTTCCATCGCGGTCCTCCTAATCGAACCCCAGAAGTGAGCCGAAGGCTCTGAAGAGATGCCCCTTCTCGGCGATCTGACGAGGCGCGCTCAACCGCTTCGCCCCCATGGCCTCCTCTGGCGGACCAGCGCGCACCTCGAGTTCTGCCGTGTCGCCATCCTCGGTCCGCACCATGTGCACTTCTTCCGACCAGGCCTCGCCGGTTCCACCGCTGTAGATCGAAAGGAAGGGGACCGGGAGGTTCAGCCGCTCGACGACGAGAGCGTCTCGCGCTCGGTTCCAGAGCTCGCCGGCTTGGGTGGTCGCACCGAACCAGGTATCCGACAGGCGTTCTGTCGGGAGCTCGCACAGAACTGTGGGGCCAGCTCCGACTCCGATCTCGACCCACAGAGGCGAGCTCATGAACACTCGAGAGCCGTGCCCGGGGAGCACACGAAACGGAGTCTTCGGCCGCGCCACAACAGCCCGATCGGCGGACAGCGGTCGCAGGCGCACCTCGGGCCCGACTTCGCTGAAGGCGAAGCGCTCCGAACCGATGTGCCCTTCGGGAAAAGCGCTGTTCCGCACGAGATTCGACCCTCGCGTCTCGTTCTTGTCGAGCCACTCGCGGGCTAGCCGCCATTCCGACGGGCCGCGGTGAAGCCAGACTCGCAACGGACCGATATCCCATTCGGCAGTCTCCCCGGTTGCAAGCTCGTACTCGCCCCACCACGATTCCAGGAGATCTCGTCCATTCATCTTCATTCTCCGACTTGTATCACTGCAGCTTACCTTTCTTGCAGACGCTGCCTACCACCGCACCGAGGCCCCCGGTGTCCTCATTGCTGCAGGCACGAGTGGCCATCATATCCAGGTTCTCAGAGCCGGAGCTGCATGGAGTTGACCGGCTTTGACCGCAGGGCCTCTTCCTGGCGGTGTTTATCGGTATCGGGCCATGATGGAACCTGGGATCCTCGCCCTGCTCGGAGAGGTGGCGCACAAGGTCGGTCCGCTGGGCATCTTCGCCTAACTGGCGATGGGCCTGCTCACGATCGTCACTGCGCTCAACTACTGTGAGCTCGGTGCGGCAATTCCGCTGGCCGGCTGGCAACGGCGACTAGGGGCCGGCCTCAACCACGGCTTTGAGATCTTCGAGATCCTGCAAAAGCGCTCTTTGGGTAGCGCCCTTGAAAAACACACCCATCGTTACAGACATCAGCTTCCCCATGAAGGTCTGAGCCTCCCCTCCAAAATCCATACTCAGGATGTGACTATCACCTTCCTGGGAAATTGAGAGCCTAGACAGGTATACCATGCCATGACTCTCGGCTCGAACGTCGTAGGACTCGTTCTCGACGACGTCGGTGATCCACATGACTTCGGTGGCTGATTTTCCGAACATCGTCCGGGTCTCCCTCCATTTCAGACCCACCAGGCCCGACTCGGGCTTGTCGAGAATTTCAATCGCATCGATCGCCGAGATCTTGTCGACGGAAGTCTCGATGTCTGTAATGACCTTCCAGATCTCTTCTCGTGATCCGTTGATCGACACCTGCACACGAATCTGCACGACGGGTCTCCCTGTGATCAAGAGGGGCCGGCGACTCACTCCCAGAATTGCCAACGCTCCCCACTATCTGAAGAATCGGTCTGCAGCACATTGTATACCCGGGTTGGTCTCGACCCGGCTGCCTACTCCGCTTCACCCGAAACCTCTCCGCGGTGCTCTTCCGCTTCGGTAACCGCCGCTTCCGCCTTGGCCCGCAACCTGGCGACCCGTCGCCGGCTCTTTTCGGCTCGGTCCTCGGCTTTCGACGCCGCCTCTTCGAGCTCGGCGAGCGTCTCGGGCTCGACCCCGGATGCCACCGCCGAAGACACTCGCCGGCGAGTCTCGGACGCCTCCGAGGCAGCCTCTTCCGCCTCGGCATCGGCCTTGCCGGCCAGCTTGGTCGCTTTCTCGGCTGCGTCCGCGGCGCCGGCGATCTCGGCATGGCGCCCGGCCTCGGGCTCGGAGTCGAGCTCGATGTCCTGGCTGGCGAGAACCAGAACCGTGCAGCCGAGGTTCTTGACCACCTCATCCACCGGACCGCCAAACATGTTTCGCGGCTCTGCGCCCTGCAAGCGAAATGACTGGAAGACCACCGCCGCTCCCTGCGATCGCGCGATCACGGTGTCGGGCCCCGGATCGGAGACCACCACGGGTTGCGCCTCGATGCGGACCTCCTCCAACATTCGAGACAGGCGCTGACTCGCCACATCGGCGGTCTCGCCGCTCTCCGCCGCGGCCAGGAGCCGGATTGGCGCGTCTTCGAAGCGATCGCTGCGGGTCATGAGGTACGCCAAGAGCAGCATCAGCCGGCCGCTGGCGTTATCTTCGTACCAGACGTCAATACGGCGGTCTTGGGGCCGCATCGACTCGATCGCCTCGAAGTCCATGCTCCGGGCCGCGAGCAGCAGCACGTTGCAGTCGAAGCGCAGCGCCATGCGTAGATACGCGGAGTAGGCCACCAGCCCAGGGCTCTCCTCGGTATCACCTCGGTCGTACCAGTTGAGCAAGACGGTGTTGGGACGGACCTGACCCAGACCGTAGGACTGGAGCAGCACCGGCACGGCGCGCTCCACGTCGTCGGCCATGATGACCTTGGCGAACGCATCCAGTCCGTGCTTTTTGATCTCGCTCGCAAGCTCCTCCTCGGCCAACTGTCGCTCCCGCCGCGCGAACGCACCCTCGCCTTTCTGAAGCCGAACCATCGTCGTAAAGCCCGCTCCACCCTCGAGCCAGGATGCAAAGTAAAGCAGTCGCTCCCTGCGACTCGGATTGTTGGAGAACACCAGCAGCATCGGCCGCCAGTCCCGCGGATGCTCGAGCTCGGCCCGGACCGCGTGCAGGTCGTCCCGAACGCGCTGCAGGCGGTGGGACCGCGAGCTGTCGGCCCACCGCTCAACCCGCACCGTGCGCGAGACGTACTGGAAGAGCATGAACAACGCAACCGAGGCGATAGCTCCGGCCATCGGGCTGATGGCCAGCATCACCGCCAGGCAGGCGGCGGCTCCGGCCAGACTCAGGCGGGCGTCAAAAAAGCGGAAGCGGGGCCGGAAAGAGGGGCTATTGGCCTGGGCTTCGAAGAACGTCGCGTAGTTCAGCAGTCCGTACGAGATCAAGAAGAACATCGAAACGATCGTCGCCACCGCGTTGAGGTTGCCGAGCGCTATGGTCACATAGGCAATGATTGCCGCGAAGACGACGCCTCGGCGTGGGTTCTTGGTCGGTCCGTGACCGGCGGCGAAGAATCCGAGCCGCGGGAAGACTTTGTCGGCAGCGAGCGACTGCAAGATTCGGGGCGCACCGAGAAACGAGGCCATCGCCGACGAGAGCGTCGCCGCAATGACGCCTGCGTCGATCAGCCAAGCCACCGCCGAGACCTTGCGCATCGCCGCGTAGTCGGAGACCAGTTCGGACCCGGGCAGCACCGCCGCAAACACCACCGCCGCACAGAGGTACACCGCAAACGACACAAAGACAGCAGCGAAGGTTCCGCGCGGCAAGCTCTTACCCGGGTCGCGCAGGTCGCCGGACATGCTCACGCCCTGAGTGAAGCCCGTCACCGCCGGGAAGAAGATCGCGAACAGGACCCAGAATGGAATCTCAGAGGCTGGCGTCAGGTTGGCCCGGAGCTGCTCTCCGCTGGCCGCTTCGAAACCGCCCACGAAGAAAGCTGCCAAAGCCGCAACCAACACTGCCATCACGACATATTGGAACTTGGTCGCCCAATCGGCGCCGAGCCAGGCCAGGACAAAGAGCAGGGTGACCGCCACCGCCGCCACCACCTGGGGCACCAGAGGGTGCGCTGCGCCGGCGATACCGGCAGTTGCCTCGCCGAATCCAATTGCGTAGAAGGCGATCGACACCGCTTGCGCCAGAAAAAGCACCAACCCGATCGCGCCGCCGAACTCGACCCCCAGCGTGCGGGAGATGAGGTAGTAGTCGCCACCCCCCTTGACTCGCAGATTGGTCGCGATCGCCGAAAGCGACAGACTCGTCAGGATCGAGATGGTGTTGGCCAACAACACCATGATCAGGGCGCGAGTCAGCCCGGCGGCTCCGACCACGTAGCCCATCCGCAGAAAGAGGATGATGCCCAGGATGGTCAGCACGCTGGGCGTGAACACTCCAGCGAAGGTGCCGAGCGTGCCCTTGGTCGAGCCGGCCAGACCCGAGGTGGGGCTGGGTTGTGCTTCGATCATACGGCTGCATCGTATCAACGTCGAAGGTAGCGGTTCTCTCCGTTTCCGCGGGCGCAACTCCCGTCCTATCCAAGAATAGGATCGTGCTGCAACGATTGCTTGGAGATTGGGTCTCGTACGAGCAGAGTGCGTCACCAAGAGCCGGCCTCACACGTCGCTGGGGGCCCCCTAGCCCCCCAGCAGTACGTCGCCCGGCTACTGGTCGGGGACGCTCTGGAGGAGGCCATCTAAACCGAGGATTCCTCGCAACCCCTGGTCCAGCGTTGGGGGCGGCCGCCCAGTGACTCGCCCGCATGCTCTTGCCGTACCCGGCCGGTGCTGAGATCAGGGTCAGGGGGCACTCGAGCCCCGCATCAATTCGCTTGTACAGGCGCGTGCGACATACCAGGTCTCCGGCCACCGTGGGCCGATGCAGCTTGGTGCGCAGCAGAGGAATCGAATGCAGGGTTCAGGCTGCCTAGTCGGCACACGATTAGGGTCGCATCCTGGTTGAGGCCCTCAAGGGGCGGATAACTCGGCTCAGCGCACCGCTTACTTGCGCCTTGCCGATTCCTGCCGCCGAGCACGGAAGGCCGCGAAGTTGGCCCGATCCCAAGACTGCTGAAGCGCGTCCGCTTGGTCAATGGACCTGTGTTTGTAGACGCCGGGTGGGTAGCTCGCTCTCGCACTCTCGGCCGCCAACCGCCAGACCGTCTTGATGGCGTCGAACAGTCTCGGGCCGCCAGGCTCGAGCCAGGTATTGTCCTCTATCTCGCTCACGTCACGAAACTTCCTAACCGGCATCAGTCCTCCTCGGCCTTAGGAGACGAAGGGCGGGGAGCTGATCTCCGTGACAGGCTCGTTGGCCTCAGGGGTAGGGCAGCTTCCCCGCC
Source organism: Thermoanaerobaculia bacterium (assembly GCA_947259195.1). Classification (GTDB taxonomy): domain Bacteria; phylum Acidobacteriota; class Thermoanaerobaculia; order Multivoradales; family JAHEKO01; genus JAUVRX01. The sequence continues at coordinate 20,051 of CAMYLC010000101.1, forward strand.
GGAAGAGCGGGTTTCTTCCTGCAGCTAAAAATACAAGGGGCAGGCGAGGGGGTGCAGTGTCGGCGACCACAGGGAGCCAACCCGGAAGCCCTAGGGCGGGGGGATTTCAAGTCCTTCGAAAACCCTCACTCCACAACAGATGACAGCACGCAACCACAACAAAAAAAGCGACTTACGCCCACTGGCGTAAATGCCTTGTGATGTCGATTACGGCCTTCAGTTGTACTTCATTGTTTCCAAAATTGTTACCACTCTGCTGTCAGGTGCTGTCCTTGATGGCCCCGTTGGGTCCCTCAAGGGAATTCTCCTCACTCGAGTCCGAAGACGGCCTGATGGCCGGAAAGGAGCTCTGGCCCTTCTCGCCCACTTCGTGGGTGACCCGAAAGTCATCGGAACGCAACAACCTCGCCGCCTTCCCGTCGAATCAGCGCCGGGTGTAGATCATCTCCATCATCTTCACTTCGGTGCCGTCACGGCCGGGGCCGTACATCGCGAAGGACTGCTCGTCGGGCGACGTCCACTTCGCCTCGTAGCGGTTGGTCACCGGGCCGTCCTTGATGGGATCGTGGTAGGTGCCGACGTAGGTGCAGTTGAAGTTCTCGTCACACTCGCCCTCGGAGACCATGATCCCGGTGGACATACTGTCGGTCCACGTCGACCACCACTTGCCGGACACGTTATCGTAGCCGCTGCGCGAGAGACCGGTGAACGGCGTGCCCATCATGTCGCCCTGGAACTCCTCGTGCATGACCCGGCCACCCATATGCAGGGTCCGGATCGCCGCGCCCTTCGACTCCATCGGCGGCGCCGCTGGGTCCATCCAGCTCTTGATTGCGACGTCGTAGGTGCCGGCATGCTTGGCCATCAATTCGTGTTGAGGCCCGAGTGCGCCGGCCTTCATGTACGCTTCCATCTCCGCCTGCTGCTCCGGTGTCATCTGCGGCATCTCGCCCTCCTGGGCGAACGCAGGTGTCGCGAGAACGACCCCAAAGGCAAGGATCGAGACCAAGGTCCTCTTTCGAATGAGTTCTCCTCTCACGATGGCTTCCTCCCTTCGAATTGTTCGATTGTGACTGGGTAACAGTCTACAAGAAGTTCCCCGTCCACGCATGGATGAGCGCCACGATCACAATTGTCGTACTTCATGGGGACCAGGTGAGGAGCTACGGAGCTGGGAGACGTAACTGCGCAACCCCGTATCCGGCACCCAGAGGTCATCAGAGATTCCAACGTAGACTGTTGATTCTAAAAGTGGTGCCGGAGCCCTCGGCTTCATGCCGCGCCTCTTGTTCCTTACAACCCTCCCCCAATGCGGCTCAGTTGGACGACCTCTCTGGGTCTCGCCCCAAGATCGTCTAGCTCTGGATTCGTGACTGCGGGTGGCGCTTTGTGGTCGAGGCCGAGCGCCTCCCGAATCTCTTCAGGGATGACGACCTGACCCTTGGAGGACATCTTTGTTGTCGCAAACTCATCCATAGGATTCCAGTCTTACCAGTAAAATCAGAGTAGCTTTCTAGCCTGATTGCAAGCAAAGACCATCGCCATCCCGAAGCTGCACGAGCTGTGGGTCGATTATTGGCTCCCTGCGGGCTCCGGCCTGCGTCTCCACCTTTTGGTCGAAGTTCTCGACGCTCCGCACCGATGCAAAGGGTGGGAGGAGGTCTGGCGCTCATCGCAGAGGGCGGGCACCTCGATGCACTTCGTGAGCTGGCGCCGAGCGCACCCCGCTATCTCGACAGCAAGCGCGAGCCGGGACAGCTCGTCTCCGCGCGGAACCTCATCGTGCCCCACTGGGTTCTCGCCCGAGAGTGGTCGGAGGCAGCCGATGCCGGGAACGGTGGACAGCACCGCCATTAGCACGGACCAGAACAGCGCTCCTTCGATGCCCGCAATCCAGAACGACAGCCCCGCCAGGCCTCCCTGCACGATGCCGATGATCACCGTTCCCTTGAGCGTGGCGCGGCCGACAGAGACGAAGGTCCCCAGCAGGCGCTCGGCTTCATGACGGCGATCGGCATAGGAATGTACCTCTTCTTTCGCCGGACCGGCTGGTTGGATCGAGGGACCTGATGGCGGGGACTCTCATTCTGGGTTGCGTGATGATCGTGGCTTGCGTCGTCATCCAGTGCGTTGTCGTGAGCATCATGCTGCGCGTTCTTCTCGTTCTGGAAACAAGAACGATGATCCGGCCCACCGTCTTTCTCGCCCGCGGCGAATTCCAGGATTTTGCCACGGCCCTTTACCACTCGGTCGTCAATTTCGCGACGCTCGGCTACGGAGACATCGTGATGCGCGAGAAGAGCCGTCTGCTTGGCGCCCTAGAGGGGGTTCACGAGGTCTTGATGTTCGGCCTGACGACCGGCGTCTTGTTCCTGGTTCTCAGCGAGCAGATGCACCTGGCCTGGAATGAGCGGATCAAAACGGAGTAGACAAACGTAGGCGACTTCCTGGACACCGGTAGCGAAGGCTTCCTCGATCTCAAGAAGGATGGTCCAACCGTGATTGACCCGCTCTTGAGCCCGTTCTGCGTGGCAGTGTCGCCGCCCGCCATGGTTGCCTCTGCGCCAACACCCGTGCCGGGCTGGTAGGGAGTTCTTCCTGCACGGTGCTCTAGCACTGGCTCAAGACTGTGACAGTCCGCGATGCTGGAGGTTGACCGGCGCCACCGTCGCTCTGGTAAAGGGCTCGGAGGCGCTGCGGTCTTTCGCCCGGCGCGGGTGCGCCACGGCAAGTCGGTAAGACGCGTTCAGGGTGCGTCCCATAGTTGCCAGCTGATCGAGGTGGAGACCGCCTTCTCTCAACACCTGTCGAAAGTCCCGCTCATAGGTGACTCGCCCAAAGTGCATAGTGGTGACCCTAAAAAGCACAGGCTTTATCTTCTCCATGACCGGCGTCCGCGTGTGATGGAAGGTCTGAGTGAAGAACACGCGTCCCTCCGGTGCCAACAGAGACTTGATGTGATTGAGTGCGCCGACCGGGTCGGGCAGGACCATGAAGCTGGCGCTGAAGTATACGGCATCGTAGGGGCCACCGTTGTGCTCGTAGACCGACTCGAGGCGTGGGGTAACGTGATCCGTCAGGCGCGCCAAAGAGAGTACCTTTGTACAACGATACAGGTAGTCCGCATCGATATCGATCCCGAGGATGCAGAGGTCCTTGGACCGGATGAGCTCGGCGTTGCGGGCGATAGCTCCCCCGGTTCCGATGCCGACGTCCAGCATCCGGGCCCCCGCCGGCAGATGCTGTAGCACTCTTCTGTACCAACCCCGAGTCAGCCCCGCTATGGTTCGGTCGTAGATCCAAGCACGCACCTCGGCTGCAGGCTTCCGCCGGACGGTGCTTGTGGTTCGCTCAGGTACGGGTTTCACGGATCCCTCAGACCTATTCGATGCCGGCTACAAGTCGATCTCACCAGAGTCCAAGTCAGACCGAAACGCTACCGCGAAATCGAGAGTCGCGGTGGATCAACAAACGGGGTCAAGAGCCTTCATAACGGGGCTTTCTCTTCGAGTGGCCCCGAGGGGCCACCCGACCGCTTCTGGTGCCGATGCCGTTCTATCACGTCGGCTGCGCTCTCGACGTCTTCGCTTCTCAGCACATGCCCGATCGACTCCGTGATCAGCCCACCCAATTCGAACCACTCGCTGGCCCGCAGGTGGAGCGCTGAGATCTCCTCAGGTAAGAGGCGACGCTGCAAGCCTACCTGACCCATCGAAAACCTGAAAGCCATCAATTCGAGCGCATCAACGGTCGCCATTCCCTCCACCTGTGCGCACCTCGACGCGTCGGTCTACCCTACGGCTCCTATCCCCGACTGCTTCTCGCCTACCTTACGACTGAAGCGGTTCGGACCAAGAGCCGCAAGATTCATCTGGGCACCACGGTCAATGACCTAGCTCGCAAGCTGGGGCTGCTCACTATCGGCGGACCCCGAGGCACAGCGGCTCGGCTCCACGAGCAGCTTGGTCGGCTCCTGAGCATGCGACTCGACTGGAAGATCTCTTTGGACCTCGCTCCGCGATCGGCTGGCACTGCGTGCGTGACTGCGAATGCGGCTTGGGAGCTCAACCCGTTACGAAGACTGTTCGCAATACGACCGACATGGCGATCACATGTACTCTTGGGCCAGAACTTCTTCGAAGCGATCACGCTTTCCGCCGTCCTCATCGATCTCCGAGCCACCCGTCAACTGCAGAGATCTCCACTCGCCATCGACCTCTACGTCTGGCTCACCTTCCGGATGAGCTATCTGAAGAAGCCCACGCTGGTTCCATGGAAGGGCTTGCAGGCTCATTTCGGTGCCGACTATGGCCGGCCACGTGAGTTCCAGCGCGAGGCCCTGGCCCACCTCGAAGATGTCCTTGACGTCTACCCGACAGTCAGAATCGGCCAGACCGACTCTGGCCTGCGTCTCTGCCCTTCCCCACCCCACGTTCAGTCCCGACCGCACAGATAGGCGATCACGTCTTGCTGGTGGCGGTTCACCCAGCCAGAAACCGTGAGGAGCAGCATCTGAATTGGATACGCATCGGCTCTCACTGGCGCTCTCCGCCCGCACGTAGCCCATTCTTTGAGTACAGGTTGCAACACGATCCTAATCTCGGATAGGACGGGATAGCAGTGTAGGAGTGCTGAAGTAAATTGACAAAACCTCGTCATATAGTACAATTTGATTAGGTTTTGTCAACCTAGCGTTGGTGGGCTTGGGAAGATGGCCACAACCAAAGCAGAGCAGGTCGTCGAGTTCATCCGAAAACAGGGGGTTGTTCGATCGCGCGACATCGAGCGAATCGGCGTCTCACGGGAGTATCTTAGAAGACTGACAATGAATGGCGTTGTGGTGCGCATCGGCCGCGGGTTGTACACGCTGCCCGAAACCGAGCCCAGCGAAAACCGCTCGCTGGTGGAAGCTGCGCGCCGAGTCCCCCACGGCGTTGTCTGTCTGCTTTCAGCCCTGCAGTTCCATCAACTAACAACGCAGCTCCCACGTGAGATTTGGCTGGCGGTGGACCGCCGAGCTTGGAAACCCGTTTCTGGCGGCCCACCGCTGCGAATTGTGAAGTTCTCGGGAGACGCTCTCTCCGAAGGTGTCGAGCAGCATGAGATCGAGGGAACTCCCGTTCGGATCTACTGCCCTGCCAAGACCGTCGCGGACTGCTTTAAGTACCGGAACAAGATCGGCCTGGACGTGGCCCTCGAGGCGGTTCGCGACTGCTGGCGGCAACGTCATGCGCCCCTATCTGGAGTCGCTGACATGAGCGAACGCCGCCTGAAGAACCTCTCGGCATCCATCCGCCAGAGGCTGCTCAACCTCGCTCGCGCCAGAGACGAGGACTTCCAGCTCACGCTGACCAGATTCGGCCTGGAACGTCTCCTCTACCGGCTGAGCCGCTCTGCATATGCCGACCAGTTTCTCCTCAAGGGAGCGATGTTGTTCTCGGTGTGGAGTAAAGAGGTATACCGCCCAACCCGTGATCTTGACCTCGCGGGTAGTGGCGACAGCAGTCTCGATCACATTAAAGAACTTTGCGAGGACGTCTGCCGGATCGCAGTAGAGCCCGACGGACTCGAGCTCCCACCGAAGAGCATCCGAGTTCACAAGATACGGGAACCTAGCGAGTACATAGGTGTCAGAGTACGCCTCGAGGGCCGAATGCACACCACGCGTATTCCCCTCCAGGTCGATATCGGGTTCGGAGATGCCGTTACTCCCGAACCCACAGAGATCACCTATCCGACCCTCCTCGATCTTCCGGCTCCGACACTCCGCGCCTACCGTCGCGAGACTGTGGTGGCGGAGAAGTTTCAGGCAATCGTCGTTCTGGGCATCGCGAATACTCGAATGAAGGACTTCTATGATCTTTGCATGCTCGCGAAGAAGTTCGATTTCGATCGTGCACAGTTGGCCCGTGCGATCGCCGCGACCTTCGAGCGGCGCAAGACGCCCCTCCCCGACGGCCTACCGATCGCCTTCCAGCAGGAGTTCTGGAGTAGCAAGGAGTCCGAATGGAGTGCCTTTCTCAAGAAGGACAGTCTGGTCGAAGCGATTCAGCTCGAGGATGTGGTTCAGCGCCTGACCGAGTTCATCGGGCCGGCCCTGAATGAGGCACGGCAGCGCGGAAGGGTTCGAGAATGACGTTGAGGAAGGCCATTTAGACGGCGTCTGGCGTAATCAGCAACTACTGTCGATTACGGGCTTCAGTTGTACTTCATTGTTACCAAAATTGTCACCTCTCTGTTGTCAGGTGCCGTCTTGTATGGCGACCATGAGACCCGCAGAGGACAGTTTCTCTGTCGAGTCCGCGGGCGCTCTGTCGGCCGGAGCAGTGGGCTTCATAAGGGCTTGCAGGCTCAGTTCGGTGCCGACTATGGCCGGCCACGTGAGTTCCAGCGCGAGGCCCTGGCCCACCTCGAAGATGTCCTTGACGTCTACCCGACAGTCAGAATCGCCCAGACCGACTCTGGCCTGCGTCTCTACTCTTCTCTACCCCATGTCCAGCGCTCCAGAGGCTCCGGCTATGACTCAGCTCTCGTGGGTCCGCGGCTTAGTTCGGATCTCCGAAGCGGACGCGGCGGCGTTCGTTCTCGAGGCAACCCGCGACAGCGACTTGGCCCGGTACCTCGAGAAGCGTCTCCTACGCCAGGCCACAGAGCTGGAACCTGCGAAACTCCGCCTCGGGTTCGTGGTCTACGGCGGCATGAACCGCCGG
>CAMYLC010000102.1 GCA_947259195.1 Thermoanaerobaculia bacterium
GGCGTCGACGCCGAACCAGGGAGTCTCCGATGCCCCACACGAGTTGCCGACCGGAGCCTCGGCAACCGCGGTCGTTGCCCATCTCAAGTGCACGATTACCGAAGTCCGCCCCGGCCAGGTCCTGAGGATTCTCGACGACGAGACCGAGCAAGTTCATCTGCTCGAGTTCACGCCCTCGATTCCTCTGCAGGCCAAGAGCAAGAAATCCTTCGATGGTCGCAAGGACCTCGACTTCGAGGATCTGGCCGTGGGACAGCGAATCAAGATCACCTACAAGATCGCAACGAAGGAGATCTTGAAGATCAAGGTCCTCGACCAGGCTCCCGTTCTACGCTGAGATTCCCAACCGCCGAAGTCGTAGAATCGTCGCGATGCTGATCCGACGGTGCTGGATTGCTGTTGCTCTGTTGTTGGTCTGCGAACTCGCGGTCGCCGACGAGATCAGGGTCGCTGTAGCCTCGAACTTCGCAACCACCTCCGAGGCGATCGCCCAGCGCTTCGAAGAGACCAGCGGCCACCAGGTAACCCTGGTCTTCGGCTCCACGGGAAAGCACTACGCCCAGATCCGGAATGGAGCCCCATTCGAGGCCTTTCTCGCCGCCGACGAGCGGCATCCCGAGATGCTGGAGAGTGACGGCTCAGCGGTGCCTGGGAGTCGCTTCACCTACGCCATCGGTCGACTCGTTCTGTGGAGCCCCGAGGCAGGCTACGTCGACGCCGAAGGGCTAGTCCTCGAGGGCAGCGATTTCCGACACCTCGCAATCGCAAATCCCAAGCTTGCCCCCTACGGAAGGGCAGCTCAGGAGGTGCTGCGGTCACGAGGCCTCTGGGAGGGACTGCAGCGGCGCCTGGTTCGAGGCGAGAACATCAGTCAGGCCTTTCAGTTCGTCAAAAGTGGCAACGCAGAGCTGGGCTTCGTCGCCCTGTCGCAGGTGACGAGCCCTGAGCGCCAACCGGAGACAGGCTCGCGGTGGCCGGTGCCGGAAGGACTTCACACGCCTATCCGGCAGCAAGCAGTGCTCCTCGAGGACTCGGCCGCAACGCGGGCTTTCGGCGAGTTCGTCCGAAGCGAGGAAGCCCGATCCATCATCCGGAGTTTCGGCTACCGGACTCCCTGAGTAAGATCCTGTCGACCATGCTCACCGAGACCGATCTCGCGGCGCTCTGGATCACCCTGAAGCTCGCAGGGCTAACCACCCTGATCCTCATCCTGCTGGGTACGCCGTTGGCCTGGTGGCTGGCGCGAACGCGCTTTCGCGGCAAGGTGGTCGTGGAGGCCGTCGTTGCTCTGCCGCTGGTGCTGCCCCCAACGGTCCTGGGTTTCTACCTATTGCTGGCTCTCGGGCCGAACGGACCGATCGGAAGGCTGATGGAGGCCCTGGGTGGCCACGCGTTGGCCTTCACCTTCGCCGGTCTGGTTGTCGGCTCGGTGCTCTACTCCCTGCCCTTCGTCGTCCAGCCGCTGCAGGATGCCTTCTCGACAGTCGGCCGCCGCCCCCTCGAGGTCGCCGCCACACTGAGGGCCTCCCCGCTGGATCGGTTTCTCACCGTGGCAGTGCCGCTGGCTCGACCGGGTTTCCTGACCGCGGCGGTTCTCGGCTTCGCTCACACGGTGGGTGAGTTCGGGGTCGTGCTGATGATCGGTGGCAGTATCCCAGGGGAGACCCGGGTCCTGTCCATCGCCATCTACGAGCATGTCGAGGCACTCGAGTATGGCCGAGCCCACATGTTGGCGGGCGGGCTGCTGGTTCTTTCGTTCCTCATGCTGCTGGCGGTCTACGGATGGAATCGACGCTTCAGGCTGGTGCGGCCATGACCATCGACGCCAGACTTCGAATCGACCGCGGAGCGTTCAGCCTCGATGCCGAGCTCTCGGTGCCCGATCGGGGGGTCACAGCGATCTTCGGGCCCTCCGGCAGCGGCAAGACCACCTTGTTGCGAGCCATCGCCGGACTCGAGAGGGGACCCGACGGTTTCCTGAAAGTGGGTCAGGAGGTCTGGCAGGATGCCGGTACATTCGTCCCGCCCCACCAACGTCCGCTGGGCTACGTCTTCCAGGAAGCGAGCCTGTTCTCGCATCTGTCCGTGAAGGCAAACCTCGAATACGGCTACAAACGGGTGACTCCTTCGGCGAGGCGGGTGGAGATGGAGCACGCCGTTGCGCTCCTCGGGGTCGACCCGTTGCTGAGTCGCGACACAGAGGACCTCTCAGGCGGCGAGCGGCAGCGCGTGGCCATTTCGCGCGCCCTGCTGACGAGCCCTGCCCTTCTCCTGCTGGACGAGCCACTGACGGGACTGGACCTGGAGAGCAAGGCGGAGATCGTGCCGTACCTCGAACGATTGCACGAGGAACTCGAGATCCCGGTCCTCTACGTCAGTCACTCGCCTGACGAGGTCGCGCGTCTGGCGGACCACCTGGTGCTGCTGCAGCAGGGAAGGGTCCTGGCTTCCGGAGAGATCCGCCAGATGCTGACCCGCAGCGATCTGCCGCTCTTTCATGGCGACGAGGCCGAGGCGATCCTCGAAGCTACGGTCGTGGGTCACGACGAGGCCTATGAGCTCACGCAGCTCGAGTTTCCAGGCGGTCGCTTCAACGTGACCCGCAGGGATCTCGAGATCGGGCAAGTCGTCCGACTGCGCATCCTGGCCAGGGACGTCAGTCTCACTCTAGAGCACCAGATCGACACCAGCATCCTCAACATCTTCCCGGTGACCGTGGAGGAGCTCGCCGACGAAGGACCGGCCCAGGTCATGGTCCGACTGTCGGCCGGAGGAGCTCCCATCCTCTCCCGGATCACTCGGCGCTCGGCAGACAGCCTCCAACTCACCCCCGGCAAGCGCGTCTACGCTCAGATCAAGACCGTCGCACTGCTGGCCTGACTCGGATCGACGGTCGCGCCCCGCTTCACCTGCCCAGAAGCGCAGGGTGCCGGGTGTTTTTCATTGACATATTGAAACGGTCGTTTAATATATGCGTTTGAAACAGTCATTGGGAGAGCCCTATGGAGACCGCTACAGTCCAATGCGACCATCCGCCCGGCAAGGAGGAGACCCACGACAGGATCCTCCAGGCAGCCGAGAGCCTCTTCTCAGCCAAGGGGTTCGAGGCCACTTCGGTGCGCGACCTCACCAACGAAGCCCGCTGCAACGTCGCCTCGGTGAACTACCACTTCGGAGGCAAAGAGAACCTCTACCTCGAGGCTTTTCGCAGCCTCTTGAGCGAGGTCCGAGACCGGCGGATTGCCTCGATGCGCCGCGACATGGCCGACAACCCCGAGATG
>CAMYLC010000103.1 GCA_947259195.1 Thermoanaerobaculia bacterium
GTACAGGAGCCAGCGACCCAGCTGCCAGGAGCTCGCGGGTGGCGTCGCAGGCACCGGACGACACGGTATCCACAGCGGCTAGAAAGTACTGGAGGAACTTCCTGAGCTCGCTGTCACCGGGATCCAAAGACAACCAGGCGATGGGGCTGTCGATCCGTTCGGCCCATTGGGCAACCAGCACACTCTTGCCGTAGCCCGCCGGGGCCGATACCAGGGTCAGCGGCACGGAGTCGGCCTGGTCCATCACCTCGAGCAGACGATCCCGATTCACCAGGTCTGCGTCCAGCTGCGGCCGATGAAGCTTGGTCCGCAGGATCGGTTCGAATACCCGGGTTCCGTCGTTCACATCTTGCGCCATCTACTCGAGACTCTCCTACAAACTCACCTTCGGAGACAAGTGGCACTTTGCCGCGGCCGGTCTAAAGCCGGCACAGGCCGACTTGGTGCTTTGAAAGTCCGATGATACCGCGCCCAAGATGGCGCTACCGGCCCTATGGTCTGCAGCTCCTGCTCGAGCGAGCCTAGTCCGGTGAGCGCAAGGATAGGACCACACAGTGGAGCCTGCCCGGTCACCTGCCCGTCCTATCCGAAAACTCAGCCGACCAGCGTCCAGACGACCTCGTAGGGTGCCAATAGTCGGCCCGCGGCTCATGCGGCCTCGCAATGGTAGTAGTTGAGGAGTCCACCGACGAGCGCGCGTCGTCGAACCTCGCCGTCCAGGTTCGCCGGTGGTGGCGTTGAAGCAGGCGGAGGTCCGCCCGATCATCTCGTCCACAGCCACTCGGCCGGGTTCCAGGTTCCTGGGTTTGGCGATGTGAGGACGGGAGTCAGGAACGATGAAACAGCTGGGGTTACCTCGGCAAGTGTCTTCCATCTCAGCTCGTCAGCCGACGCCATCGCGGCGTAGGGTCTCTCCCAAAAGACGGGCGGAGTCGGGATGCTCGTGGGCAAGGCGTGCGTGCCGCGGTAATCGAATGTTCGCTCCAGCGCCGAACGAAGCTCTCTTCCGTTGATGGGGCCGACTGTAGCAAGCAGCGCAATGTCGGGCAGGTCTCGAACGCGTGAGTTGGGACGGCTCCTCGGTAGGGTGAGCGCATGCAGCTTCTCGGCGATGTGGGAGACGACCGGGTAGAGACGGAGCGTTGGCGGTTCAACCCCGGCGAAATCGAGAAGATCGTCCGCCACCACCACATCCGGCTCGCCCACAAGTGGATCGCCGAACGCAACGTCCACGCCGAAAGGGCGACCATAGATCGCGCCCGCGAGCCGGCATTCAACACGATAGCGGTGGCCCTGGTATTGCATTCCTTCGGCTCGAATATCGGGATGACTCAAGTCGGGCTGGACCTCGAAGAGCATGCAGTCGCCTAGGTTTAAGCGGCCCGCAGTTTGCAGGCGCTCGAGGACATGATCGGCGGAGCCCGGCATCCGCAGATCGATGTCTTTGGTGGTCCGGGCCTGGGCGAGCCGCAGTTCGAGAACCAGCCCACCCTTGAGGATTACGGCATTGCTCGGGACTTGTGTGACCCGCGCGAGGAAGCGGTCGAAGACAAGGAGCTGGCGGCGGCGCGCGAAGTCAACGCCGGTTGATGAAAAGGACCTCAGTCGCTGTTCTAGCGCCTGCTTGAATGCGATGGGTGTCGCGTAGAGACGCGCCTTCATGGTGTGCTTTCCACGCCGGCGAGAGCATCGTTGAGCTCGGCTTCATCTTCCCGGGAGATGAGCCCGCGCTGCCGGGCCTGGAGCACGCCCTGGCGGATGAGGTCTGGGGACAGGTGCGCCGCGATGCAGTCATGCAGTGTCCTACAGGGTGTAGTGATCTCCATTGCCGAGAAGCTCGCTCGCTCTGACCTATCGAGGTCAGCGTAGTGCAGCTCGAGACCGCTAGGGATTCGCAGCCGGCGTCGATTCCAGTCCTTGGGTACCGTCAGATGGACTCTGGACGGGAGCGCATCGGAGAGGTCGTAGAGTGCGAGAGCAGTGTCGTGAGAGAGGACCCCGACTCGCTCGGTCCAGAGCCACGGCGTCACGAGCTCGTCATGTTCGCTGGAGGGGAAGTGAACGACCCGGTAGATACCCCGGCGCACTCGAGAGACCCTTCCGTTGGCGAGGTACTTGTGGAGTAGCTGCGACGAGTAGCCCGCCGAGGCCGCCTGATGAGTCGTAAAGTAGCCCATCTGCGACTGCGCGATGGCGAAGAGCGCACCCCATTCCGGGGAGCTTCTCTGCGTGGATGTGTTGTCCATTGCGCACAAATATTAACCTAGGGTTTAGTTCTGTGCAACGTCCAAGGGGCCGGTGCGGACGGTTGCCAGTGGTGGCGCCCGCTCGAGCCGCTGGTTGCCGAGTACCGTCAAGTTGACTCGCCGACTGGCGGACTGCGCTGATGAACGTCAGAACAGCCAGCTACGACGTGACCCGATCCCCGATCTCGGGCGATCCGGCAGTGGGTCTCAGTTGGATCCGACAAAAGCCTCTCTGTTTCAATCTATTCACAGGCTTCGCGATCGAACATGAGGTGCTGAGGGATAAAGCCGCAGACCAACCTCGTTCTGGGCAATGCGAGCCCCCGGGTATACGCGAAGAACATTTCCGAGTTGGGTCCGGGCACTCCGCCTAAAGTCCCTTGGCCGGCAATACTTGGCGCCGAACTGAGCCTGTAGACTCTCCCAGGGGATCAGCGTGGGTTTCCTGAGATAGCTCATCCGGTAGGTGAGCCAGATGTAGAGATCCAGGGCCAAGGGTGAGATTCTGAGACGGTGGAGCGCTCTCAAGTCAACAGGCACTGCCGAGCCTGCTATCTCGTGAAAGAAGTGTTTGCCCAAAACGATCTTGGGGCGCCACTCTGGTCGTCCCGGGAAAATTTCTCGCGCCAAGTTCAGCAGACCAGGCCGTCTCGCACCTACGAAGCCTGAGCCTGAGGTCGCCGGGCAAAGACGCAGAGAGGTCTTCCAATCAAGCCGCGTTGATAGGAGCCGACCGAGCTGATCCTCAAGCCGCTTCGCAGTTCCTCGTGGTCCGCTGATGGTCGAGAGGGAGAGCTGGCGAGCGAGGTCGTTGGGGGAGGCGCCCAGATGAATCTCGGGGCTCTTGGTTCGTACTGCTTCGGTAGTCAGATAAGCGAGAAGCAGCCGGGGATAAGACCCGTAGGGTAGACCGACGCGTCGAGGCGCACTCATTCGAAGGGAATGGCGACCGTTGACGCGCTCGAACCGATGGCTGTCAGGTCTGCTGTGGGGAAGGGTAGTGAGTA
>CAMYLC010000104.1 GCA_947259195.1 Thermoanaerobaculia bacterium
CTCGAGCGGTATCCCCTTTCGGTCCAGGCGCTCGGTGATGCGGAAGTCCCAGACTCCGTCGAAGGCGGTCGACAGCTCCCGAGACTCCTGTGTCCCGTTGCCGATGAGCTCGCTGAACCAGATGTTGGTCTTGCCCTCGTCCCCCTCCTCGATGTTGATTCCCCCGTCGAAGAGCATCTTGATCCAGCGCACAGGCGTCTGCACCTCGGGAATGACCTCGGTGACCTCCTCGTCCGGTGCATGTGTCTCGAGCTCGAATCTAGCCAGCTGCTGATAACCGCTGTCCGGGCCCTCCAGCGACCCCGAGACGACGACCGACTTGACGAAGGTCACGTTCCCGGGCTGCTCGATCACGTTGGGCACGGCGAAGCGGTCGAAGGTGGTCGCGGCCGGCAGCTTGAAGACGAACTCGACCGGCAGCTGACGGTCGGCCGCGAGGCTCATCCTGTAGGGGTCACCATTGACCGCCAGAAGCGCTCCGCTGGCGCTGCCAGAAGCCAGACCGGACTGGCTGACAAACACGGTTCCCCGTCCGAAGGTCAGCAGGTCGGGGCGTTCAGCTGTTGCCTCGGACGTATCGCCAGCGTGGGCAGCCACTCCAGCAGCGAGGAGCAGAACGAGAGCCGGGATCTGAGGAGAGAGCGTCTTAGGCATGAGCAGATCTTAACGAAATGAAGGGCAACTCAAGCGAAGTCAGGCCAAAGGCGAGACGCGTTTGCAGGACGTCCGAGAATTCGCCCTCGTCGTACGAGGTACCCTCGTTTCACTTTTGCGTCAGCCCGGAGTTGTGGACTCACCCCTCTTGAGTCCGCGAGAAGGCGGCATGGCCTGACCCCCGTTTCCGCGCATTCAGGGCGGGAGTCTCGGCCCCGCTGGCGAGGACCTCTTCTTCGCGACTGCGGGCTAGGACAGTGACTGCGCGAGAGCCGTCGGATTGTGTATGATCACGCCACCACACAATTCTCGGAGGTGCTTATGAAGGCGTCACCTGCGCGGGTCGCGACGCTCGCCCTTGTCGCGCTCCTGCCGGGCCAGCAGGTCCTGGGCCAGGGCGCGAAAGACATCCTCGACCAGACCCCGGTGCGGGTGAAGGCCGCGAATCCCGTGACGAACGGTTCGTCCATCAAATTTGGCGCCGCGGTCGCGCTCGATGGCGAGGTATTGGTCATCGGGGCGCCCGGCGAGGATTCGGAGACGGATCCCATGGGTTTCGACACCGGCTCCGCCTATGTGTTCGAGCACGAGGGAGCCGTCTGGGTCGAGAAGCAGAAGCTGACCTCGCCCAGCGAGGCTCCCTTCGAGGTCTTCGGGACCTCGGTGGGAGTGGCTCTCGGGGACGAAGGCGTCGACTATCTGGTCGTCGGAGCCACCGGAGGTACCGGCTCTGCCTACGTCTTCAAGCGCATGAGCGGCGGTTCGTGGGTGTACCAAGCTACCCTGGCCCAGGACGAGCCCCAGGCAGGCGACCGGTTCGGAGCCTCCGTAGCGATCGACTACTTCGAGCCGAACAACTCCCAGAATGGCGACAAGGTCTTCGTGGCTGCTGTGGGCGCACCGCAAAACCGGGATCCGGCGGGTACTGGGTCACAAGAGGGCTCGGTCTCCATCTTCCAGGCCGGTTCAACGACCTGGAGCGGCCCCCAGGAATTTTTCGGGGAAAACGGCGATCTGATGGGCACCGCTTTGGCGATGGCCGCCGACACTGTCGTCGCCGGATCCGAGGGTCTGGACGGGACGGGATTCAATGGCGGTGGTGCGTTCACGATCTTAGCGGCCAACCAACAGCCGTCTGGCGTCTACAAGTACAACCTGGCCAGCACCATGCAGCCCTCGGATCCCGAGGTAGGGGTGGGGCAAGGTCTGTCGGTGGCGGCCGAATACAAACCGGCTCTTCTCGTTTCTGCTGCAGCGATCGGTTTTCCTCTCTCCGACAAGGTCGCCCTCAACGCGGGTCTCGTCCTGATCTTCGGCCTCAATTCGGTGTCCTCCCCGTACACCGAGTCTGCAGTCATCGAGCCCACGGGCCTCGGGCAGGGAGCCAGTTTTGGCACTTCGGTGGCTCTGTCGAACCAGATCCTGGCCGTCGGAGCGCCGGGTGCCGGAACCGACGGCGCCGTTTTCCTGTACGACATGGGAGCGACGATCGAGACCTGGATTCTCGCGGGTTCCCTGACGATCCCGGACCTGCCACCGGTGGGTGCGTGCCGGGGTGGTGAGGCAGTAGCCCTGGATGGGGTGACGGCGGCTGTGGGCTGCCCATCGTTGAACGGCTACGACAACGAAGGGACCTTTGTGTATTCCGGGTCGAGTTTCTCCGATGGCTTCGAGAGCGGCGATACGAGTGTCTGGTCCGCCACGGTGCCCTGACCGGTCAAATCTTGCCAATGCAGGAGATCGGCTCCGATGACCGTCGAGAAGTCGGCAGGAATCACACCGGTAGCACCAGTGCCGTCGGGTGCCAGGATCAGGGTGCAGCTATCGCTGAATGCGGCCTCGAGGTAGTAGCAGTCGGGGCAAGGCACCCGCGCGGCGCGAAAGCTCTCGTCCCGAGAGGTGGTCGAATCCCTGGTGGATCTATTTCTCTCCTGTGGGCTCCCGACCTACATCCGATCGGACGATGGCCCGGAATTCACGACCAAGGCGGTCCGGGAGTGGCTCGGCTACCGACCTCCCGCACCCGAGGCGAGCGGTTGGCTGCTGGCGGCCAGCCGGAAGGACATACGTCCGTCGATTTACTAACATTCAAAATGGCACAGACAACGGAGGCCGACCAGCTTGCAGGCAATCAATGGAGACAAGCATGAGTGACGCAGATCACCATTTTGTGAGATTTGACGAAGAGAAATATCTAAGCATGAATCCTGATGTGCGTGACGCAGTTCGCAATGGCTCGTTTCCTTCCGGCTGGCAACATTTTGTTGCATGCGGCTATAAGGAGAATCGCCCTGGTGTGCCATCCGATGTGGGTAAAGCACTGCAGGACGTCATGGAATATTGCCCGAGTGAAGTTCCTCCGGAACATTTACGCAAGAGAGTGCATGGTGATGAAAGTCAATCTGGATTTGAATACGTCGGAAGAATCGTTTCCTCAGATTCTTACTTGGCAATCAGGTCAATGATTGAATTCGACGAGAATTGCAATGTATTGGATTTCGGATGTGGTTGTGGACGCGTGATCAGGTATTTTCAGAGATTTGCTGAGAATAGTAGATTGTATGGCACAGATATTGATGATGAGGCAATTACGTGGTGTCAACAGAATTTGAGCCACATTGGGCAGTTCATCCGAAACAACAATGTGCCGCCATTACCATTTGAAGATTGTTTTTTTGATTTTGTCTATTCCATTTCAATATTTACTCACCTACCTGAGGATCTGCAATTTTCATGGCTTGAAGAACTACGCCGAGTAACAAAACCTGGTGGTTATTTACTACTGACGACACATGGTGAAGAGCTATTTCATATCACCTCGAAGAAGGAGATTGACCAATTCAAAGAGAAAGGGTTCTATTACGCCGTTGGTGAAGGTACAGAGGGATTACCTGATTTCTATCAAACTGCATTCCATACAATTGGCTATGTATATGCAAAATGGAGTGATTTCTTTGAGATAAAGCACGTAATCAAGAAAGGAATTGCAGGCCATCAAGACCTGATTCTCTGCAGAAAACCGGACTGAATTCAAGATTGGAAATATGAATCTGGATGGCTCTTGACCGCGTTTGTTGATCCACCCGATGTGCGAGTTTCGGGCTGGGGCCGCTCACCCCTTCTCTGATCCACCCGATGTGCGAGTTTCAGGCTGGTTTCGGTCTTCAGCAGTGATGACTCCGGTAGCCTGCATAGGTGCGCACACTCGCCAACTCCCGAAGACGCCGCCGTAGAGGCTCCTGCGAGGGCTTCCGGCTCTTGTAACGCAGCGTTGAGCGCGCTACGCCGACAGCTGTACAGGCCTCGCCCTGGCGTAAAACCACCACGATCTGGCGCTCGGTGAATCGCGACGTCCTCATTCTCTGCCTCCCTACGGATTATGAGAATTCTCGCAGATTCCCGGTCCAACTTTCGGGGGATGCCTCACCAGATATGGCAGACCATTTGCTCGCTTTCGGCGCAAGAGTCCCGTAGGTAGCTGCAATCAGTAGCGTATCGGCGGCTGCCAGGTACTCGCCATCGAAGAGCAGGTGCTTTGGGTAGCGATGGAGTAGGAACTTGCGAACGACTGATCCTACAGAGTGCCAGGTGGATTTCGGTGCGAATGCAAAAGCCCCCGTAACGTCTCTTCGTGCGTCAGTGCGCGAGCGGCAGTAGATCTTCACTGCCAATCGGGGCACCTAGATCCAGAGTCTCCACGGCATTGTCCGGAGCGTCCAGACGAAAGCGGATGATTCTCCATCCCTTTGCGGCAGAGTCCCATCGATACGACAGGATCGTCGAGGAATCCTGCCAAGTGGGTACGCCATGGACACGCAGCGGGTCTTCACCGCGCTGTAGGGTTCGGAACTGTCCGTCGTTTTCATCGCCGATTCCATGAATCACGTTGTCGGAGGCAGGTCGGAGAATACTCCTGGGTGTCAGTGGCTTGGAGGCGCGCACGGATGCCACCCATAGACAGTCTGGGCTCATCGACGGATCGGTCTCGATCGTCGCGGGTCCCGGGATCGTGTCTTCGCGCGTCACCCTCCGAGCTGACGTCGAATCCTCCGGGTCCATCAGCCAGACATCGAGGTCGTTGGCTTGCAGTAGCTGACGGATGCCTTCCGCATCATGGCGCACATACACGATTCTGCCATCCGGGCCGAAGCGAGCGTCGTTGTAGGTGCGCTGGGGATCATCGACCAGACGCCGCAGACCACTGCCGTCAGATCGCATGATGTAGATGTTGGCAGACTCACCACGTTTCGTGCCGGAGAACACGATCTCATCCCCATCGGGCGAGAAGGTGGGGTGCCACACGCCGACGAACCCTGCCGAGTTCTGTTGCTCTGAGCGAATGTCGATCAGGGTGTGCAGTGCCTGGCCCTGCTCGACGATGGCGATCACCTGCTCGCCACCGCTGGCACCTCCATGCCCGCCTGAGGGACCTACCGAGAGCGTGCCGTCGCTCGAGGCGGCCACCACCAGACGATCCTTTTGTGAGTCCTTGTCGAACCAGCGAATGGAATAGTCCGCGAAGTCTGTCAGCCGCTGCACGTTTCGACCATCCAGATCGGCCGCGTAGATATCGTAGTTGTCATCGCGTGCTCCACCGGGTCGCCGCGAGAGAAACAGCATCTTCTCAGGTGGGGAAGACCGCTCGATGCATCGCTCTCGCTCGGTGAGGAGAGCTCCGTTCTCCTGCACATCGGCGTGTGCGCTTCCCATGGAGACCAGCGCAAAGGTGGCGCACAGTGTCAGGATGGGTCTCTCGAAGGCTCGCCACCTGAGCAGGGATTCTGACTCGATAGCAGTCCCTTTTCTGCTGCTTCTTTGTTGTCCTTGACTTGGCAAGTCGTGTCCTTCGACTACTCTTCCATTCGAGTGTAAGGGCCCTGGGGGTCTTGGACCGGCGCCCGGAAGTCTGACCAGAGCCTGAAGCTGCCGAGTCTCTTTTCTCTTGTGAGTAACAGCCTCGGTTGTAGCCGGTTGGGTCGTGGGCGGAGCCAAGGTGCGAATCCGATCGATGTCAAACCAGGCATTCAGCATCACCGCCGCGGCTATGGCTGGTACTCTGGTGGGTGATGTGGAAGCGAGAATGGTACCGCAACTGCCCAGCCAGGGGCAGGACCCGTTGCTCGGCCAGTCGTTGGAAATGAGCTTCAACCAGGTGGAAGGGCAGATGCGACCAGTGAGAGTCACCATGTGGGGCATCCGGGGTCTGCTCTTCGTCAGCCTGAACGTCCTTTTGGTGGGGTTCTACTGCTTTGCCATGTTTGGCAAGCTGGAGCCCCTGAAATTCCATCCGACGAGGTTCGTGACCCTGCCGTTGATGGTGATTACTGCCGTGATTGCCGTGTTCCTCTATCCCATTCTGTGGCGTCAGAGTTTGCGCTTGGATCAGGATGTGAGGCTGTTCGTCAGAGCGTTGACGCTGTACCTGGGATTCGTTTTCATCGCCGCCATCTACGGCGTCTACCTATGGAACCTGTTTCCCGACGGATCCATCTTCTCGGTCCTCGTGGCCGTAGTTGGCGGTCACCTGTACGGGTGGCCGGTTTTCCTGGCAGTTCTGGTGACGCAGCTACTGTTTGGTTGGTTGCTGTTTCCCGTGCCGATCAGCGAGTCTCCGGGATGCGAGCCAGCAAAGCCAACCCGATGGGGGCACCACCCACCCACAGCTCGTGCGGCTTCATCACGATCGTGCTCGGCGGACTCCCGTTGAAACCGCTGGGCCAGGCGAGGGCTCGGACTCAGACCTGGAGGCTCATCGCCGGCAGACGGTGAAACTTGCGCAGCAGGGCGAGTTGGCCGATGTGGTAGGCCTCATGGTGGAGCAGGAACCCGATGCCGCCCGCCATCGACGAGTCCTCGAAGGGGAAATCGACCTCCACGGCTGCTGGTGGCTGAGACAGCGAGTCCGAGTTGAGCCCATGGAAGCCGTGATCCAGCGCTGCCGTCACTTCCAGCCAGGCGGTTCGCATCTCGGCCAGAGATGGGTAGATCTCGATCTCGTCGATGGATTGGGTCGAGGCGGTGATCTGCTCGAAGGGGTTGGATTCCTCCATCCCGATGAACTTGGCCAGAAAGTGTCGGGCGTCGTGCATGTGCAGTGCGATAAAGGCCATGCTACTGGTGTCTTCATTGGGCCTCAGGCGGGCTGTCTCGTCACTGACTTCGTCGAAGCAGTTCAGGAACAGGCGGGTATGAAGTCGGAGCATGGCGTGCAAGGGAATCAGTCGGCTATCCACGGGTTGAACCTCCCTTCGAGAGCTGCGCAGTGCAGAATCGGACAATCTCGCCCCCGGCGCTACAATTCTGTCAGGACGCGGGATGTAAGATCCGGCAGGGGCAGTCTCTGAAGTTGGGGACTCGTAGTCAAGGCGATGCACAGAGTTGTTCCATCGATCGTAGCTTGTCTGTCACTGCTGGGTTGCCAGCGGCCTCTCTTTCTCGTCCGGCCCGAAACCCCGAGCCTGACTGTGAAGCTCGACATCCCGGCTCCTACGGATTCGGCCGGTGGATTGCTGGTGGCTGACCTCAACCAGGACGGGAGGCCGGATTATCTGGTCACGGTGCCAGGGCACCTTGCGGTCTACGACAACGGCGGCAGCGAGCTCTGGGTCGAGCGAGCCGACATCGTTGTCAGCGGCAAGAGCGAAGCCAATGGTCTGCCGGGACACGATGGCCCCGGAGTTGCAGCTGGGGATCTCGATGGAGATGGGGCGACCGAAGTCGTGTTCCTGACCAGAGATGGCGCTCTTCATGTGGTCGATGGTGAGACCGGCGCGAGCGAGCTGATGGTCAGCCCTCCGGTGCCCGAGGGGGCGGAACGATGGGAACTGGCCATGGTCGCCGACTTTCGTGGGTCGGGGGACCGAGATGTCCTCTTGCAGGCGACGAATCTCGACGGCTATCGAACCGGCCGATACCTGGCGGCCTATTCCCATGAAGCCCTGCAGAATGGGGAGGAGCCGCTTTGGACCTCGGATAGCTTCGAGTCCTGCGCCCACAACGGAGCCCGCTTGAGTGATCTGAATGGCGATGGCCGGGACGAGGTTCTGGGAGGGGTGATCTTCTCGGCAGATGGCCAGCTTCTGGCAGCTCCGGCGGATTTCGAGGGGCACATGGACAGCGTCTTCGTCAGCGACGTCGTGCCAGAGGTACCCGGGCTGGAAGTCGTGCTCCTGGAGGAAGGCTCGGACCAGGTACAGGTGCTGGGGATGGAGGGTCCGATCTGGCGTAACCACTTCCGAGGACAGGAACCCCAGAACGCTGCAGTGGGGAGGTTCTCCCCGGAGTCCGACGAGGTTTTCGTCTGGTGTCGGAGTCGGTACAGGAAGCACCAGAAGCCGTTTGTCTTCAATAGTCGGGGAGAGATGGTCTTCGACTACCAGATGAAACGGAAGGCGCCCCTGGGTTGGACTGCCGAAGGCGTGGAAGTGATCCACACCATCGATTGGACGGGTGAGACAACCCAGCTGGCATGTGCCAAGGAGCGTCACAAGAGCGGCAGCGTCGGCCTCTTCGAACCCTTGACGGGACGATTCGTGAAGGTCTTCAAGGAAGAGGCGGATCGCCTTTATGTAGCGGACGTGATTGGCGACTGGCGGGAAGAAGTCATCGTCTTGAGCGGCAACGAGCTGCATATCTATGAGAACACCGATCCCAATCCCCGACCCGAGCACGAGCGACTCTGGAACGATCGCAACTACAGCCGCCTGAAGCAGAACCACAACTACTATTCGCCCTAGTCGAAGCACAGTCGACTTGCTCGTGCTGTGCTTAGGGGCTTAGGGGCCTAGGGGCTTGGGTGCTTGAGGCGGCAGGGCCCGCGGCGGGAGGCGTGGACCGCGAGAATTGATCGTCCACCCAGTCTTCGATCGCTCGTCGTACCTCGTCGGGGCACTCGGTCAGGGGCCAGTGGTTGGCGTCGATGCTGGTGAATTGCACGTCCCTGAATCGTCCGAGCTCCTGGCGATTGACCTGCGGATCGGCGAAGGTGATGCCCTTCGACAGGAGGACCTGGACCGGCACGGTGATCTGGGTCAGATCGGGGAAGTCTGCGGTCGTGGCGACGAGCTGCTGAAGGTAATTAGCGGTGGGTTGATAGCGGAGAATGGGTCCCAGCGCACTGTAGCGCTTGGCGATCTCCTCGGCGGACTGACCTTCACTGAGGGACGCACGGGTCTCCTGATCGAGAATCCGGAGGTCCCTGTCGGGGATCTGGCGCCGCCGAATTCCCAGAGTGTTCAGAGCGCGAGCCACCCAGATGCCAACCAGGAGCAGCGGTCGAGTGCGAGCCAGCCATCGCTTTCGTCCGATCAGCGCGCAGCGAGCCACCGGGTCTATCAGGGAGAGTCCCTGCACCCTGTCCGGGAAGTCATGGGCGAACTGGATGGCGATCTGCGCGCCGAGACTATGCCCGACGAGAAGAGCTCTTGGATATCCTTCGGCATCCAGGATTTCCCCGAGGTCGCGGCTCCAGAGCTCGAGGTTCAGCCGTCCGCGATAGGCGGAGTCGCCGTTGCCGCGCATATCTGGCCGCAGCAGATCCCACGTGGCGTTCAGACGAGTCTCGTCGACGAACTCCGACCAGCGGGTGTGATTGCTCGCCGCCCCGTGAATCAACAGGATGACTGAGGCAGGCTGGTTCGGGGCTCGTCGCAGCCAGCAGCTCAGACTGCAACCGTCAGAAGTGTCGATTTGGCATTCCATTTCGAGTAGCACAAGCTTACCCAATCGGCCGGATCCAACTCGCATGTCGCTCCGCCCCGCGCTGGGGAGTTATAGTGACAGATCTAGCGACAGTGGAAACCGGGAAGTCTTGCGAGGAGGCTCGTCATGAAGCGTCTGTTATTCGGCCTGGCAGTTGGGTGGATGCTCGGATCCTGGGCACAACCCTCTTTGGCGCAGATCGGAACTGGAGACATCGGGCAACAGGCCCGAAGGGGCATGGAGATGGCAATGATGGACCTCGAGAACCAGAGCGCCGGGATCACCGAGGAGGCGATGAAGGAGAGTATTGGCGAGGCGGAGCTGCGGGCTTTCCTGGACGGCGCGGTAGTCCGCTTGGTGCTGAACCCCGATGGCAAGTTCACCTCTTCCTCCATGCTCGGCGGCGAGCTCGTGTCGTTCAAGGTCGGCAAGGAGTCCTTCATGACTGGCGAAGAGTGGTCTCTGGATGAAAACGAATGGGTCGAGCGGAGTGGGGAGTTCACGGTACCGAAGAAAGCACAGAAGATCTCCCTTACCGTTCAGGCCGGGGAAAATGAAGTCACCGCCAAGTGCTTCAACAAGTACAACGCGGCAGACGGCCCCATCACTTTCTACCTTGGGCCTTTGGAAGGCTACTTCTGTATGGGTTTGCTCGATGAGGGAGACTTCCGAAGATGAAGATTCAAAGCATCACCGTCTATCAAGTCGATCTGCCGCTTCACGAGGGCAGCTACAACTGGTCTGGTGGCAAGTCGGTTGAGGTTTTCGACAGCACGATCGTGCAGATTGAAACGGATACAGGACTCACCGGCTCTGGGGAAGTCTGTCCGTTGGGTCCCTTCTATCTGCCGGCCTACGGCCCCGGGGCGAGGGCCGGAATAGCACAGCTTGCACCGCATCTCCTCGGGGAGGATCCGACCCAACTGGTTCGACTCAATCGGCTCATGGATCATCACCTCAAGGGCCACCCTTATGCCAAATCGGCCTTGGACATGGCCTGTTGGGACATCCTCGGGCAAGCAACCGGCCTACCGGTGTGCACCCTGCTCGGGGGTCGCTACGAGGAGGACTTCGTGCTCTACAGAGCCATCTCCCAGGAGAGCCCCGAAGCCATGGCGGCCAAGGTCGAGGGCTACCGCGCCGAGGGGTATCGCAGGTTTCAACTGAAGGTCGGCGGCGATGCCGACACCGACATCGAGCGAATTCGCTCTGTCGCGGCGGTGCTTCAGAGAGGCGACGTGTTGATCGCCGACGCCAATACCGGCTGGTTGATGCACGAGGCGGCGCGCGTCGTTCGCGCCGTGAGAGACATCGATGTCTACATCGAGCAGCCCTGTCCAAGTTACGAGGAGTGTCTTTCCATTCGCCGACGCACCGACCATCCCTTCGTGCTGGATGAGGTCATCGACGGGATCGAGCCGCTCTTGCGAGGCCACGCCGACGGAGCGATGGATGTGGTCAACATCAAGATCAGCAAATTCGGCGGCCTGACCAGGGCTCGTCTGGCGCGAGATCTTTGCGTCTCCTTAGGGGTAGCGATGACCATCGAGGACAGCTGGGGTGGTGACATCACGACCGCCGCGATCGCCCATCTGGCCCACAGCACGCCCACGGAGATGCTGTTCACTGCGACCGACTTCAACAGCTACGTCACGGTGAGCACCGCTGAAGGGGCGCCACAACGAGCCCAGGGCCGCCTGGCAGCGTCCGAGGCTCCTGGGCTAGGGGTAGAACCGAGGCGAGAGATCCTCGCCGAGCCGGGCAATCGATGGGTGGCTGGTTGAGAAGTGGTTTCGACCGGTCTCAATCTACCCAGAGAGAAACACGCTCGAAGGCGTCGACGTCGATCAGTCCCTGATCCGTCACCTTCAGGCTTGGAATGACCTCCAAGGCCAGGAAGCTCATGGCCATGAAGGGGTCATGCAGGCTGGAACCGAGCCCACGAGCCGCCGCAATCGCCTTGTCCAATCCGTCACGCACCTCCTCGACGGGTGAGTCGTTCATCAGACCGCCGATGGGAAGAGGCAGCTCTGCCAGGACCTGATCACCTTCGGCAACCACCAAGCCTCCGCCCAGGGTGGCGGCCCGCCGGGCTGCGGTCCACATGGAGGCGTCGTCGGCGCCGACGACCACCCGCTTGTGGTGATCGTGGGCGATGGACGAGGAGAGCGCCCCGCGTTTGAGACCCATGCCCTTGACGAAGCCCTTGCCCATGGCTCCGGAAGCGCGGTGCCGTTCTATGACAGCAATTTTGAGCAGATCCCGACCCGGGTCAGCCAGAGCTTCATTCTCGCCGGACTCGATGGTGGCAGTGAGGTGCTCGGTCACGAGTTGGTCGGGAATAACACCGATGACTCGCGCTTGACGGCCCTGGGCATCAATGGAGAAATCGACCTGATCCCAGTCGATGTTCATGGTGCTGCGCAAGGGATAGGAGTCATGGGCCAGGCGGGGCATGAGCATCCTGCCATCTCGAGCCACGGGTCGTCCGCCCCGGAAGACCAGGTGAGGTGAGGGAGCTTCGAGGTCGTGGAAGGCTGCCAGGTCGGCTCGCCGGCCGGGGGTGATGGCGCCACGGTCCGAAAGTCCAAAGTAGCGCGCTGCGTTCCAGGTGGCCAGGCGAATAGCGCGAATCGGCTCCAGACCGTGCGCGATGGCGGTTCGAATCATGTAGTCGATGTGCCCCTGGTCCAGCAGATCCCTGGGTTGGCGATCATCGGTGCAGAAGCAGAATCGATGTTGATTGTCCGCGTTGACCAACGGCAGCAGCGCCTCCAGGTTGTGGGCGTTGCTGGCCTCCCGAATGAAGATCGTCAGCCCCATTCGGAGCTTCTCTCGCGCTTCCTCGGCAGTGGTCGACTCGTGATCCGAGCCGATGCCGGCCGCGATGTAGCCAGCCAGGTCTCGTCCGCTCAGGCCTGGGCAGTGACCGTCAACCGGCAGGCCTTCAAAGGCCTGGATCTTCGCCAACACTTCTGGTTCGGCCTCCAGCACACCGGGGAAATTCATCATCTCTGCAAGGCCGATCACCCACGGGTCCGATTTGAAAGGCGCCAGATCATAGCTATGCAGTATGGCTCCCGCTGTCTCCATATGGGTGGCGGGAACGCAGGACGGTGCCATGACGAACATGCTGAGTGGCCCGTCCTTGGCGCTCTCGAACATGAATCGGATTCCCTCGGTGCCCAGGACGTTGGCAATCTCGTGGGGGTCGGTGATGACAGTGGTCGTGCCTCTCGGAACCACGGCGCGGGCAAACTCGGACGGTGGCACGAGGCTACTCTCGATGTGGACGTGAGCGTCGATGAAGCCGGGCGCCAGATAGGCGCCCGCGAGATCCAGCCGATCCTGGGCTGGATAGTCCCCCAGCCCGACGATGCGCGATCGGGCCAGCGCCACCGAGGTCTCCAGGATTTCACCACTGAGTACGTTGACGACCCGGGCATTCTCGATCAGGAGGTCGGCAGGGGCTTCGCCCCGGGCATGTTGGATGAGGTTCTCGAGGTCCATGCTCTGTCTCCTTGGGCCCTGCTCGGGCCTCGGGCGATATTGTAGCGCCCGGAGCCGTGTCTGCAGCGGCTCGGAGGGCGATTGGAGTTTTGGCTCTTCAGCGCAAGGCGTAGAAGGCGACCAGCAGACCGCTCAGCAGGTACATGAGCGGATGGACCTCACGATAGCGCCCGGCGAGGACCCGAATCAGCACGAACGAGACCAGCCCCAAGGTGATGCCGTTGGCGATGGAATAGGTGAAAGGCATACCGGCGATCGTCAGCAGGGCCGGGACTGCCTGATCGGGAGCCTTCCAGTCGAGGTCCTTCGAGCCCTGCATCATGAGAGCGCCAACCAGAATCAGGGCGGGGGCGGTCGCGATAGCTGGGACGGCCACGAGCAATGGGGCGAAGAACAGTGACAGGAGGAAGAGAATCGCCACAGACACCGCCGTCAGGCCTGTCCGCCCGCCCTCCTCGACCCCCGTCGCGGACTCAACATAGCTGGTAACGGTGCTGGTCCCGAGCAGGGCTCCTACCGAGGTGCCGACGGCATCGGCCGTGAAGGCCCGGTTGGCCCGCGTCAACCGACCCCGTTCGTCGACGAAGCCGGCCAGGCGACCGACCCCGATCAGCGTGCCCGCGGTGTCGAAGAAGTCGACGAAGAGGAAGGCCAGGATCACGCTGAGCATCTTGCCCGTGAGCAGCCCATGGAAATCGAGCGCGAAGAGCGTCTCGCGCGGGAGTGAGGGGATCGTCAGGATCGACTCCGGCGCTGGAGAGATTCCCCAGATCCAGGCGGCGCCGGCCACGATCAGGATCCCATAGAGGATTCCGCCACGCAGTCGTCGCGTCATCAGCGCTGCCATCAGCACCAGGCCGGCCAGGGCGAGCAGGGTGGACGGGGCGCTGAGATCGCCCAGACCCACCAGGGTATCGGCGTGATCCACGACTACTCCGGCGCTTTGCAGACCGATCATGGCCAGAAAGAGACCGATACCTGCCATGGTGGCGACCTTGATCTGGGCCGGAATCGCCCCCACCAGGGCGCTTCGAGCCCCGGTCACCGCCAGGATCAAGAAAAGGATCCCCTCGATGAAGACCGCCGCCAGGGCGACGCGCCAGTCGACACCCATTGCACCCACGACTCCGAAGGTGAAATAGGCGTTGAGGCCCATTCCCGGTGCCAGGGCGATGGGAAGGTTCGCCCACAGACCCATCAGCAGGGTGGCTGTGGCCGAGGCGATCGCCGTTGCAACGACGACGTCCTCCCTCGGCAGGCCCGCCTGCGAGAGGATCTGGGGATTGACGAAGAGGATGTACGATAGGGTGAGAAAGGTAGTCGCTCCGGCGCGGAGCTCGGTGCCGACGGTGGAACCGGCCTCTCTCAGACCGAAGATCCGTTCCAGTCTCTCCATGACCATTCAGTCGATTCTAACGGCGGTTGAGAATATTGGATGAAACGTTTTGGGCCTCTCGAGCGTCTATCTAATTGAGACGAGACGAGACGAACACTTCTAGACATGATGGTTCATCCTCGATATCCCGAGATCTGCGTCGAGTCGCACAGCCACAACCCTCTGGCCCTGGTGGCTGCGGTCCGGGAGGCTCTGCGTCTGGCCCACGTGGATACATCCGAGATCAGCCGATTCTCGGATCAGGCCCTGACCAAACGAGAGCCGCGACGGGTTCGCGAGGTCTGTCAGAAATGGGTGATTCTCGACGACGACGCCTTGCTCGACTGAGCTGGGCGACTATTGGCTTTGCTGGCCCGCCACCACGGCTCTGACCGAAAGCTCCTTCCCGGCCACCTCGACTTTGATCTTCCGAAGCTCGTTCTCCTCGAGTGCGCGCTCGGTGGAGAAGGAGAGGATGTACTGGCTGCGGAGCTCTTCGTTGATCTGGGCATAGGCCTCGTCGAGCTGGTCCATCTGTGTGATGTAGAAGATACCCCCACCAGTGCCTTCGGTTACGCCCTCCAGGTCTATCTTCCTGAGGGCGCGTCTGGGATTCTGAATTCCGGCCAACGACAGGATGTAGACCGGGACGCCGAGCTGCTTGCCGTATTGGATGCAGCGCCTGGGCCCGTAGCGGCTCTGTACGTCATCTCCGTCAGTCAGTAGCACCAGCCGCTCGAACTGGAGCATCGAGAAGATGATCGCGTCGTAGACAGCGGTCAGACCCTCGGGCTCCAGCGAGTTGAAAGTGGAAAAGAGCTCGAGCAGGTCGCCGGTCGTGGCCTGGGCGAGCCTCGGCTTGGTGTCGAAATCGACCAGAAATGCCTGATCCAGAGGCCCGATGGTTGCGCCCAGAAACTGGGCGCCCGCCTTCTTGGTGTCGACCATCAAAGCCCACATGCTCTCCGAAGTGTCGATGACGAGACCCAGAATCAGCGGTACGTCTGCCGCCAGGGCGAACCGGTCCATGGGCTTTTCCTTACCGCCTACCTTGATGCGGAAGTCCTCGGGTTGGAGACCCCGGACCACTTGGCCATCGCGGTCGCTGACGACGACGTTGAGCTCCACCAGATTCACCACGACCAGCTCGCTCATGCTCTGCGGATCGAGCAACACCGCATCCTCGAGGGAGCTGTCATCGTCCCAATAGGCCACCACCCTCACGTAGTCCTGAGCCCCGGGATCAGCGGAGGTCAGCTCGGCGCGGAAGGGCTCTTCGGTGAGAGTGGCAGCAAGCTCCTCGTTCCAGTAGAACTCGATCCGATCCAGGCTTCGGCCCGCAGGGGCGCTCACGTCGGCCGTAACGACGACCTTGCCCGACGACGGATCGCCCTCGATGTCACGGATCCGGACCTCGAAGGAGCGTCCCGTCTGGTTCACCTGAATCTCGTGTGAGCCGAGGCGCTGGCCATCGCCAGCAAGTGCATCTGCCCTGACAACGTGCGGCCGGGCCTCGGAGCCGAACTCCATGATGGCGCGAAATGGTGGCTTTGAGTCGGTCGCCACCTTTTCGTCATCGAGGAAGAACTCGACCTGCGACACCCTCGGGTCGCTGCCGAGAGTGTCGATGCGCACCTTTCCCGTGACCGGCTGGCGTCTCGGTGGCAGCAGCCGAATCATCTTGCCGGCGGTGGCGGTGGCGGATGGGCCTGTTTCCGCGGCTCGGCGCGGCGCATTCCATTCCGCGACCCTGCGGCCACCTCCCTCCAGGGAGTGGTTGGAGATGTCCAGGGCCGCTGCCCCCCACAGACCCGTGTGGAGCTCCTCGACGATGACGACCGCCTGAGTCAGATCCTCGGGCACCAGGATTGCCTGGCGGTACTGCCACCGATCCATTCCCGACAAGCTGCCGGGACGGATCTGCTCGTAGCCGATCGAGGGCGGGTCATCGATGACGGCCAATGCCATCGTGACCCTGAAGTGGGGATTCTCGACGGCCTGAATGCCCTCCAGGCTCAAGCCGATCTCCAGGAGCGCTGCCATCATGCCGCGCCCGGAGGTGCCAGCGGGATCGGGTCGGAGAATCCCCTCTGTCGGAAGGGGACCTTCTGCATCGTCAGGCTCGTCGAGGAACCGACCCGCTCGCGCGGCCGAGACCCAAAGTGGAGTTGCCGCAGAGATCCACCGGGGTGCCAGAACTCTCTGGCCGGGAGCACTGGATCCCACTTCCAGGGCACTTGGCTCTCCCGTCGAGGCGCCAGCGACTATGACTCGTAGACGCTGTGCGTCCTGCAGTGCAGCCAGGGCCGAGGCGAGCTCCTCACGACTCGAGGCGACCAGTCCGCCGGTGGCTTCTGCCAGCACTTGGACTCCGGATCGGGAGGCGGGAAAGAGGTCATCGGGCGATTGCCTCGGTTCCAGACCGACCACGGTCCATCCGGTGACGGCGAGGAGCTGCCCCACCTGTGGCAGAAGCCGTTCATCCTGGTTGGTCTGCGTCGATGCCGAGCCAGAGTAGAAGATCTCCGGCGATTGGTCGACTGCCTCTTGCGCCACGATCAGACACCTGGGTGCTCTCTGAGCACCCAATGCCAGCCATCCGGCCAGCTCCCCATAGTGATCGGCCAAGATGGTGAGCTCTCGATTGAGCGCCGAGCCTGGATCTGGCTGCTGTCGTTCCTGCCCCGCTCCTCTGAAGGCCGCTCTTTGATCCTCCAACTCGCCGGCGGTATCCACCAGGTCGGAGTAGAGGTCCAGTATTTCTCGGATGGCGTCCGGGTCGCGCGTCGCCTCGAGGGCCGTTTCGGCAAACGGCTCGGCAACGACGATTCGCACCTCCCCCATACGGGTGAGGGTATCCGCCTCGGAGTCGAGCCACTCGAACGCCTGTCGCATGCCGCTACGGGTGGACAGAACGGGATCGAGGTAGACCTCGAAGTGCCACGCGGAGGCTCCGGACGCCACCCCTTTGCCGACCCGCTGCAGATCTGTCTTGTGCACCGCGTTCCCGTCGACGAGAACCTCCAGGTCCTGGAGGCCTGGTCTCTCTGAGCTTCCGGATGGCGACAGGAGGAGGACTTCGCGCTCCACGGCAAGGCGATCGGCTCCCTCGCCCTGGAACCCGATCTCTGGTGGCGCCTTCGGTGCGGAGGTCAGGGGCGGTATAGAGCCCAGGACACCATTGACTCCGAGTATGGTCGCGGCTGCGGCCAGCAACCCCCCGGCAAGGAGCAACAAACTGGTCTTCTGGGTCTGCCTGGGCGCTTGAGAAATGCTGTCGTGTTTCATCTTGGCGAAAACAGGCGAGGACCTACGTGACAAGCAGGAAAAGCAGTGCCAGCAGTCCGAGAATGACGATCAGGGTCTTGGTCCTTCCAGACATGACCAAAGGCGAGGGCTGCGCCGTCTGCTGGTCCTTCGCGAGAGAACGCGGAGCCTTGCTCCTTAGCGGTTTGGCCGAACGCGGCTTCGCTCGAGACCTGGGCTGCGGAGGGCTTGGCGTCCTTGGTGATTTGGCAGCCAGGTCGGCAGAGGGAGAATCTCTCAGAGGAGGGGAGAGCCGTTTTCGGGTGGTTTCGGGAGGCGGCTCGGACAAGCCGTCTAGACCGAGAGTTTCGAGGACGGCCGCCCTCAACCTGGCATGATTCGACTCCTCGAGATGGCCGAATTGCACTCCCATTCCGGAAGGCGCGTCTGGACCTTGCGGTCGAGGGCGAATCCAGACGATCTCGCCCACACCCCTGATGGGCTCGCCGTCGCCCAGCATCAACTCGAAGCGGAGAAGCGTGCCAACCGGTCTGGGGCTCTTGCTTTGGACGAACATGCCGCCCGTCGAGAGGTTCGCCGTTTGGCCCTCCTGCGGTAGCTCCTGGGTGTCGAACTGGAGCCGAACAGCTGCCCTCACCGGGGCTCTGGAATGCTCCCGAAAGTGGTGGTCGGAGAGGTCGGACGGTACCACGGTCCAGGGATGCTAGCAGATCGGTTTCGGAACCCGATTCGGGGGAACTGGCTGTTGCCTGGTAGAATTCAGACTTCTTGCAGCATTCGAGCTCCAGCAATGGCAGCGAATCCGCGCACTCCCTCTTTGGCTATCTCGTCGCGCCCCCAGCGCGCGGCGCAAGATGGTCCCCAAACAGCCGGTTTCTTTCATCGACCGATTCGGCCGGTTAAGCCTCGACGGAAGAGATCCTTCGAAGTACCAGACCGCTACGTCATCCGAGAGGACGCAGCCGGGCCCTATCTGAGTTGCCTCGAAGCGCCTGAGCTGATAGTCCGTGTCGATCGTGATCGGTCGCTCACGGCTGGGGCTGCCCGAAAGGCCGAGGAGGGCTCGATCTTTCTAGATGGCGTCGCTCAGGGCGAGCCTTTTATGGACCGGGAGCGTCGTGTTTACAACCTGGACCATCACGAAGGCTGCGTCCGACACTTCACGATCTCCACCTGTGAGCAGGCCCTGGTCCTGGTGGCCCGAGGTCTGGAACTGAGAGAGAAGCCCTGGCAGGTCGTCGCCAACGAGCCAGACCTGGATGTCGTCCTGGCCGTATGGGTGCTTTGCAACAGCATGCATCTGCAAGCGCAGGACTCGTCGATTCGAAGTGCCGTGGTTCCACTGGTGAGGCTCGAAGGACTGATCGATTCGCACGGCCTGGAGCTGTACGAGCTCACCGGCTATCCGCCTCAGATGGTGGAGGAGATTACCGGCAGCCTCGAATCACTGCGAGAGACCGAGCAGCAGCTGAAGGCGGACGGCGAGTGGGGGACAAGCGACCTTCTGAGGTACCTTCGAGACCAGCTGCACCTCATGGATGAGATGGTCTATCCGGCAGACTTCTTCGAGGCATTTCGTGGCATCGAGGAACTGGCGAAGACAGAGCTCACGGACAATCGAATCGCCGTGGTCTGCCGATCGGATTGTGGGATCTACGAGCTGGAGAAGGACCTGAAGAGGCTCTACGGGAAGCGGCTCGGGGTCGTCGGGTTGCAGACGAGGCCCGGCGTCTACACGCTGCGCCAGGTCGACCCTTTTCTGCCGGTGGACCTCAACGAGGCCTATCGCAAGCTCAATGTGCTCGATCCGGCAGTACAAGGTGGAGCGTCGAACAACCGATGGGGAGGCTCGGGGGAGATCGGTGGGTCTCCCCGTAAGACCGGTACCACTTTGAGCCCGGTCGATATCGCGGAGGCTGTCAAGCTGGCCTACCGCCGGCCGGGCCTGCGGGACCGGGTCCGCTCGATAGCGCTGGCCGTGATTCTCAGCGCCCTGCCGATGGTGGCTGGATGGCTGATCGTAGTCTGGAATCGGGTGATCGAGGAGCCTCGAGGCTTGTTCGCGGATCGACAACTCGAGTTTCTCGCAATGTCCAGCGCTGTGGCGATCGGCTGTCTGCTGGTGCTGGGTCGTCGGCGTCGGCGGCGAGTCTTCGGCCTTCAGAAGCCGGAAGGTAGAGGCTGGCCTTTGATGGCTCCTGCCGTGACCCTGGGTGGCCTGGCGGGTGGCGTCTGGGTCTTCTTGCAGTCCTGGTTGCAGGCGGGGACGCCGGGCTCATTTGGTATGCCGCAGCTGCTGGCCTTGGTCGGATTTCCGCTGCTCGCTGAGATCGTATTCAGAGGTGTGGCCCACGGAGTCATGGTTCACGACTTCAGCATTCAACACTCCCAGGGGCGCTGGTTTCTGTCGTGGCCCGTTGCCATCTCGACCGTGCTGTTCGTCGTCTGGACTCTGATCCTGCGGCCCGTGGTGTTCACAGACCTCTGGTGGCCTGAGCTGTCGTCATGGATTCTGCCGCTGGGCGCCGCTGTCGCCGGTGTCGCGCTCGGTATGGCGAGAGAGCGCTCAGGCAGCCTTCTCGCATCCCTCGGTCTGCACTATCTGGCAGTCGCCATCGGTCTGGCCATCGTCTAGATTCTCCGCTAGAGTCTGCGCCCCGAGGCAGTCTCCACCGCGGGATTGTCGAACCCCCCCATG
>CAMYLC010000105.1 GCA_947259195.1 Thermoanaerobaculia bacterium
GGAATCGCGAGTGATTGGAACGTCCATGATCAAGCGCTCCGCTGGCAAAGCGGAGCTTCCCTTCCATGCAACCAGCCTCGACGGCAACGAATTCCTGTAGCCCTCGCTGTCGAGGGGTCCGACGCGAGGCCCCACCCGGCCGGCCTGGGGTTGAGGCGTCCGGTCGTACCTCCCTGCCGATCCTTGGGGCAGTGGGGCAATAAGGCAGTGAGGGCGCAGGGGTGACTCCCGAACGGGAGTCTTGATCCGAATCAGTGTCATGAGCGCTGAGGATGGTGCAAGGCCGTGTTCGAGTCCTGAAGCGGCCGGACCTGTGCCGGCCGGGGTGGGTGGGGGCCAGGTGTCCACAGCTCGGTGTGAGGTCTCTCTACCGCTTGAGGGTTCGGCGTGGGGATCTCCAGGGGGTTGGTTGCTGTGGGAAAACTGAGGGACACAATACTCATTTCGATGGGCCGGTGAGACGGGGTTCGCGAGCCCATCTCTCCTACCCATCAACTATTGAAACCAGTATTGTGTCCCCCGTTTTCCCTGCGGACCGTCCGGACGGGCCTCCACGGGCGGAGGGTCATCTGTTCAGGACCCAGGACCCAAGCCCCAGGACGGGTGTGAGGGCGGGGCCGGGCGCTTCAACTCCCAAACCCCCAAAAATCGCTCGGCGAATTCGCCGAGCGCCTCAACCCTCGCGTCAGGGATTCACCAGCTTCACCCAGTTACGCATTGCACCGAGGCTGCAGCCAAACTTCTCGTGGCCTTTGCCAAGGTGCTGGGCTTCGATGATCTGCTCGCAGGAGCAGCCACCGGTGTCGCCCACGGTGAAAAAGTTGACCGGGCCGCCACGACCACGCCGGCCGGGCTCGATGGTGTCGAAGATCCCGTCTTCGTCCACCAGAGCGTACCGATTGACTCCAAGCCGTACGGTCGGCACCGACTCGGGAATCACCGTCCCTAGGCAGACGTCCACGTCATCTGGGACCCCGTCATTGTCGGCGTCACTCGACACGAAAAGAGCCAGACCATCATGATCCGAGGACCGAAGCGGTGTCATGTCATCGTTGATCAATTCGAAGGCTGCGTCGGCGTTGGCACGACCGAGCTCGAGCCCTGCGAGGAAACCCTCCAACCCTTCAGCCGTCAACGCGTGATCGAGGGTCTGGGCATTGCCCCGGAAGATGAATGAGTATCGCTCTTCCGCCTCCAGCCCGAGAGTCTGGTTCGTCAGATTTGGATTGACCAGGTCCTCGCACGAATTCGAGTCGCAGATGAGGTTTTCATCAGGATTGAAGTCTCCCTTGATCTGACCGACCACGTCGACGTACCCATCGGTGAACTCGAAGCCGTTGTAGTCACCGATGACAACAAAGTGGATTTCGGGATTCGCCATCTGCAGGGCCTGTACCTTCTCGGCGATGGATACCGCCTGCTCGTAGCGCTTCTGCCGCACTCGCACTCCTTGCACCGGATCCTCGATGCTGCCCAAAGAGCGATTGTGAACCGTCATGACCGCGACGGGGAACGAGCCGAATTCGAGCTCGAAACGACCCTCGACCAATAACGGCGGCCGATCGTGGAGGATGTCCTCGGTCATGTCCACCGGGTTGAAGTACGTTTCGTAGTAGCCCAGCTGCTCGAACCGATCAACGGTCACTGTGTCTCGTACCATGAAGCCCACATCGATGGTGCCGATGTCGTTACCTTCCTCCAGGATCGGTGTGTAAATCACTGTCGGATCCACGAGTACGATGGCGACAGCCAGGTCCTCGAGGACACCGAGGCTCTCCACCTCCTGCACCGCCAGGATGTCGGGGGCGTCGAGAACATTCAGGATGTAGTCGACGAACTTCGTCGTTCTCCTCTGATACTCGGCTGTCGAGACCACGAAGTCATCACGCGGCCGTCCCTGTGCATCAGGCGGTGAGTCGTCATCGACATCGTTGAAGAACCGGAACATGTTCAGGCTTCCCACCGTGAACTCGCCGGCCACGCGTTCTCGGACGGCCCGCGGAATCACCGCTGGCTCGTAGATGAGCTCATTGGGCCACAGCTCGTAGCCGCCGAACTCGAAACCGAGGGCCCCACGGGCACTGAACGAAGAGCCGGCCGGGATGATCTGATTCGGCAGCCCCAGCTTGTCCGGGTCCAGCTCGAAGACCTCCGGGTTGCCATCCCAGACCGGCAAGCCCGTGAGACCTGGGAAGAGGATTCCGGGCTCCCGAAAAGTCCGCGCCGGCGCTGCGGTGATGTGCACCTCGGCAATCACGTCGGTGCTGAACCTCTGATTGGGTCCCGTGACCGATCCGTTCAGAATCTCGATGATCATGCCCTCGTAGCACTCGTACTCGATGGCACAGCTCGGGACCGCGGGATTGGGAGAGGGAACCGCGGCATCGAAAACAACCGGCTCCGGAACGCTGTCGGTACCGTCTACAACCAGTTCGGCGATATCGGTGATCTCCGTGAAGCCGAAGAACTCGTTGACCCTCCCAACAACGTCTACCTGATCACCAACATCGACAGTAGGAGCTCCGCCGGTGAAGACAAAGACGCCGTCCGAGGTGTTTACATCGCCATCCGTTCGCGCCGTCGGTGTCTGTATGAAGAATCCATTTGTGCCCAGGCAGGTCACGACGTTGTCATCGGTGTCCACCAATCGGCCGTCGTACGGGCTCACCAGGCCATCACCCTGGATCTCCCAGATCTCGAGGATCGGAGGTGGAGCGCAACCAACGAAGAACGACCCGTCAACCTGAATCCCAGGCGAGAAGAGCACTCCTGTCACCGCGGATGTGTGCTGGACGAAGCCACCGGTAATGTCGGGGTTGCGAGTCAGGGACTGGTTGTCTCCTCCCTCGGACCCATAGGACTCCTCTGCCTGGAGATTGGCCGAGTTGTCTCTCAAGGTCACAGTGTCGCCACCGTTGTTGAGTCTCAGAGCCCCGGAGGAGGCTTCCTGGACAACCGCTCCACCGAAGACACCGACCAGCGGACCATCTCCGAAGACCACGACCACGCAGCCGTCGGCGACTACGGTGCCGGCCGGGAAGACGTGCCGGATTCCGAATCCATCGGACAGGGTCCAGCCAGAGATGTCCACGGGATTACCCGTGATGTTGGCGATCTCCACGAACTCGTCGTCGCTGAACTGACTCACTCCATCGCCGTTGGCGTCACCACACTCGTCGGGCAGTCCAAATCCCCCACAACTGCTGTTGTTGGCAGGATCGGCGTGGATCTCGTT
>CAMYLC010000106.1 GCA_947259195.1 Thermoanaerobaculia bacterium
TCAAGACCACTTGAAGCAGCACGGTCCTCTCGAGCTCAAGGAGGCCAATGAGATCGCCTCGCAGCTGCTTGCCGGGCTCGAAACTGTGCACGAGGCTGATCTGGTTCATCGCGACATCAAGCCCGAAAACGTGATGCTGACCCGAGCCGGGCGGGTCGTGTTGATGGATTTCGGCCTCACCTCTCCGAGCGGCAGTGGCTCCATCGGCGGTACTCCCGCTTATATGCCGCCTGAGCAGGCCCGTGGCGAGGCCACGGATGCTCGGGCCGATGTCTTTTCGGCCGGCATGGTGCTGGCCGAGATGCTCTCGGCCGAGCGAGGACCAGACGAGTCGAGTCGCCAGACGTTTTGGGAGGAGATCCGCAGGCAGCCACCCGTGCTTCCCGAGAGTCCCTGGAAACCGATTCTTGCAAGAGCAGTCTCCCCTGACGCCGAAGCGCGTTTCGGCTCGGCTGTCGAGCTAGAGCGGGCTCTGGAGGAGGTTGCCTTCCGAGTCGAGGGCGTCGAGCACGAGCGCCCCTACCCGGGCCTCTCGTCGTTCCACCAGGAGGATTCCGAATTCTTCTTTGGGCGGGAATCCGAGGTTGAAGCGGTCTGGAACCGACTCCGGCAGGCGAATTTGCTGGCTCTCATGGGTCCTTCTGGCTCGGGAAAGAGCTCCTTCATCAATGCGGGTCTGCTACCAGCAGCTCCCGAGGGTTGGTCCTGTGTGCGAATGTCCCCGAGCACAGATCCTTTCGCCTCCTTGGGCCGGGCGCTGCTTCCGGAGATCGGAACCGATCAAGAGGCGATGAAGTTCGTCGCCTCTCTCGAGGGCCTGGATCCTGCGTTTGAGGTTCTTCGTGAGCAACGTGCCAAACACCGGGAGCTCCTGATCGTTCTCGATCAGTTCGAGGAGCTGTTTACCCAGAGTCCCATCGATGTGCAGGAGCGCTTCGCGGAGCTGCTGGGCCTCGCTGCGCTCGAAGCAGATGTCCATCTGCTGCTCTCCATGCGGGACGACTATCTCTTTCAGTGTCAGTCCTTCGAGGCCCTGAGGCCTCTCTTTTCCGAGCTCACTCCGCTTGGCCCACCCACGGGAGCTTCGCTTCGCCGGGCCATCGTTCAGCCGGCGCTGCAATGTGGGTATCGATTCGAGGACGAAGCGATCGTCGAGGAGATGCTCCAGGAGGTCACGAAGGAGCGAGCCGCGCTCCCGCTGATCGCCTTCACGGCAGCCCAGCTTTGGGAGCGGAGGGACCAGAAAACCGGGTACCTTACCCGAGCCGCCTACGATGCGATTGGTGGAGTCGGCGGTGCACTTGCCCAACATGCCGAATCGACCCTCGAGCAGATCGGCCAAAGCGGCATCCCCATCGTCCGTGAGCTCTTCCGCAACCTCGTCACCGCTGACGGCACCCGTGCCTCCCGCGACCGCGAAGAGTTGTTGTCGGTATTCGAGGGTAGGGAGGGAGATGTAGGGGAAGGGCTTGACCCCTCCCACGTCTTGGACTCACTGATCAATGCTCGTTTGCTGACGTCGTTTGAGATCCCCGAGCGCGAAGGCCGCCCCGGCCACCAACGCGTGGAGATCATTCACGAGTCCCTACTGACGGCTTGGCCGCGTCTGGTCCGCTGGCAAATGAAGGATTCCGAAGGGGCCAAGCTCCGGGACGAGCTACGCTCGCAAGCGGAGCTGTGGGAGCAGCACGGACGTCCAGACGATTACCTCTGGACGGGTGCAGCGTATTTGGATTTCCTGGCCTGGAGGGAGCGATACCCAGGTGGGCTCACCTCGCTTGAAGAGGCCTACGGGGCGGCGATGACCCGCTACACCGATCGACGCAGGCGCCGCCGTCGAATTGCTGTCACCGCGGCCGTTGTCGTTCTAGTCGGTGCTCTCGCGATTGTCGGGAGCTTCTGGCGGCGCGCGGTGGCCGAGGCTCTTCGTGCCGAAGCCGCGAAACTCCTTGCTGTGGCTCAACTCCAGCTCGAAGCCGATCCCACGGAGGCCCTGGCCTACGCTACGGCCAGCCTCGAGCTGAACGATACCGAGGGCGCCAGACTCTTCGCGGTGAGGGCCCTATGGGCGGGGCCACCCGTCTCGAGCCTGGATCTTCAGAGGTTTGGTGGCGGCCAGAATTTACTGTTCTCGCCGGACGGTCGATGGCTCGCTGCTACATCTGGGCTCGCGGGGCGATCCGCGACGGAGCGGAATGTGCTGGTGTGGGGCCAAGACGGAACCGGGCCGACCGTCCTGGATCCGCCCTACCGATCCAGCGAGTACACACTGAGTGCGTGGTGGCTCTCCGAAGACCGGCTCGTAACGGGTCAGGACAGGGCACGAATCTGGTCGTTTCCCGGCGGGAAGCTCCTGCGCGAAATCGAGCTCGGTGGCTTTTCCTGGGGTCTCGACGGCCGCCAGGACAAAGTGTGGGCCGAAGTCTGGGGCACCGAAACGGAGGACGGTCAGAAGCCCCTTCATCTGCGCTCCTGGGACCTGCCAGATGGTGAGCTGACAGAGCTGGGAACTGTGACTACCCTCCCGGACGGGTACTCCAGCTCCTGGTTCACTTCCCGAGCCACTGGCTGGTGGTATATCAAGAGCAATGAGATCTACGTGCGGCCACTGCCGGTTTCGGAGAAGATTCCGGATCGGCTCGTCGGTCGTCATGGGAACGAGGTCCAGTGGGTCAGTGATCCAGATTCTCTGGATCGCTTCTGGACCCGGGACGTAGCCACGCAGGAGCTGCTGCAATGGGATCTCTCGACTTCGGACGACGAGCCCGTGCGAGTCATCGGTCCACCTCCCGGCCTCGAGCCAGGAGTTCCCTATGAACCTGCGCTGGGGGAGCGCTATCTCTATGACAGCCCCTTTGCGACACGCGACGGCCGGGTTCGGATCTGGGATCTGTCTTCCATTCCTGGGGCCGAGCCCCGGGAGCTGAAGCGCGCCGGGACTTGGTACTTTGCCAATCCGACACTGCATCCGAACGGCGACTGGGCGGTGGCCAGCACCCATGATTCGCAGGAGCTCACCTTCTGGCCGCTCCGGGCGCCCGCAGCCATCGTGGTGGACGGCTATCCGCAGACGATATTCTTTAAGCCGGTAGCGTTCACGCCGGACGGCCACTGGCTGGCGACCTACTGGGAACCCACGGCGCGGCTTTGGCCGCTCCCCGGCACGCCTAGCCGGGAGATTCGCGACCTGGATCTGCCAATCATGCAAGGCCTCCCCCGTCGATCCGGCGGGCAAGCTGCGGGTCTGGGACCTGGAGACGGGGACAGACAGGGCATTCGAACTGCCGCGTTCGGTCGACAGACGCAGCGGCGAAGAGGCCACGGTACTTACCGAACGTCCGGTGAACTCAGTGGCCTTCACGGACGAATCCACCGTTTACACGGCCGGGGATACGGGAGTCCTGCGGTGGGATCTCAGTACGGGCACCTATGAACGAATCGTAGAAGTCCATCCTGGCCAACAAGCTCGCTTGTGGCAAGGGACCGATCCCCAGCGGTTGATCACTGCGGTGTTCAACGTCAACTACAGCGGCGACTGCGGTCCCCTGGTGCTACACGACCTCGCAGTCGGGCAGTCTCGAGAGCTCGCGACCTTCGTCACCTGCCCAGACCTGTCTTGGGGTCTGGTCGATCGAGCGCTGGCCTTCGACGACGCCCTGTCGGTGGTCGCCGTCGGCGGGCCCGACGGCACCCTCCGGGTTGGACGGATTGGTGGCGGTCTGCCACATGTGCTATTCGGTCATGAAGGATCGATCATCGACCTGGACTTCTCTCCGGACTCGCGCTGGATCGCGAGCTCGGGCGCGGACGGGACGCTGCGTCTCTGGCCGATGCCCGATCTGGACAAGAAGCCGCTGCATACGCTGCCGCATGACGAGCTGGTCGCCAAGCTTGAGTCGCTGACCAACCTCCGCGCCGTGAGTGACCCCGAGTCCTCGACCGGTTGGTCGATCGAGATCGGCCCCTTCCCCGGCTGGAACGAGTTGCCTACATGGTAGTCAAGGTCCAGACTCCCGTTTGTCCTGGGTGCGGAGCCCCATTGCCACCCGAGGCCGGTCTTGGTGGTCTCTGCCCCCGGTGTCTCTTCGGTCTGGCGGCCGGTGAGGCACCGACCGAGGCACCGTCTGAGACGGCGACGCTCGGCTACGGGCAGGTCGAGAAATCCGACGGAGTCACCTTCTCCCCAGGTCAGTTGCTGGGCTCTCGGT
>CAMYLC010000107.1 GCA_947259195.1 Thermoanaerobaculia bacterium
TGGGCGACTGCGCATGATCGGCAAGCTTGGTGAGAATGCGCAGCAGCGAATGGGAGACGGTTTGCTGCGACGCGCTGGCCGAAGCGTGAATCAGCTCCATAACGGCGTTGACCGGGATGGACCCGGAGAGCGTCTTGACCAATTCCTGCCGCTCGACCAGTCCCCCACCAATTTCCAGCAACCGACGCAAGGTCTCCGGCGTCACCTGCTGGTCACCCCGGTTGACCCGGCGCAGGAATTCCCCGCTCGAGTCGGCGATCTCCGGGACGGCTCCCTGCCAGAACAGGGAACGAAAGCGCTCAGGCGGTTCGTAAGGATCGTGGACGGCATAGGTGTGGAGAAACAGAAAGAAGGGCTCATCCGCCTCCAGTGATTGCAGAGAGTCGACCCCTCTCCGGAATGTCCGCTCGACATCTGTGTCGGAGCCGTAAGCTGTATCGGTGAACTCATCGAATCCACGGGCGAATCCGTACCCCCCGGCCATGAAGCCGCCCTCGGTATGGCCGGCGGTCCTGAACCCATGTCGTTGGAAGATCTCGGGAAGGGTCTCGATCTCACCCGAGAGCACCGTCGAGGGAGGCAGCACCTTATGCTCCTGGGGATAGAGGCCGGTGAAGATCGACATGTGCGAGGTCAGCGTCGAAGGGTACTGGACGACAGCCCGCTCGAAGAGAGTGCCCCTGGCAGCAAGGGAGTCGAGAAAGGGGCTGGTATCGCGGTCATAGCCGTAGGCCCCAAGGTGGTCGGCGCGCAGCGTGTCGATCGAGATCAGGATGTAGCCGCGCGTCGGCTGAGGATCGAAGCCACCGGACGGCGGAGACTGGCGAAGGTCGCAACCAGCCAGAAGAGCGACCACAGCTACCCAGGCCACCGGCACCCAGAACCGAGCCGGCCCTCTCATCTGTCGCCTCATGGGATCTATGTTAGCCCGCATGCTTCATGAGCCCCACGACACCTCAGGCCGTCCTCTCTCATCGCTCCTCAACAACCTTACGAGGGTGCCTCCGGTGCTCCTCCCTGCGGGTGACCAGATCTGACGAACGCTTTCCACAATCTGCTCGCGGGGTCATGAGTCATGCGGGCTAGTCCACGCCCAGGAGGCGCCAGTCACCCTGCCGCAACTCGCGGACCGCGAACTGGTAGATCACGACTCGCTTGCCCTCGAGCCTCCCGGTCGAACCGAGCCGATGTCGTCGAAGTGCCCTGCGTGCGGCCAGCGCCCCGCCGGCGTTGAGCGCAATCTTGTCTACCGGCCTCTGGAGGAAGAAGCTCAGCTGCTCGGCGAGACCTGCCCCGATTCCCCATCCGAGGCTCGGGTCGGAGTAGATGTTGCTGAAGCTGTCGCCGAGCAACAGAACCTCGGCCCGAGGATCACTGCGCCAGGGATGGCCGGACGCATCGACGACGCGGTGGCTGGTCACCCGTTGGCGCCATCGCTCGGTTTGCGCCGGAGTCGGAGTGAGCATGCGGGCGATGTCCCCCAGGTTCTCGACCTCGCCCTGACGCCGAAAGTAGGCGCCGGCCACAGGCTTGCCAGTCAAGCCGCGATCGATCAGACGTCGACTCAGAGACAGCGCCACCTGTTCGACGGCTTCGGGGGCCCAGTGGGTATCGGTTCGCAGGTACTGGCGCTCCGAGCCGGCCTGCCTCATCCTCCAGAGGTCTGGAGCCACATCCAGGAAATCGATCCGGTTGTCACCGAGTCGCCGACAGAACTCCTCGTAGGACGGATTCTGTAGCGGAGGTGATCCTGGAGAGAATCGCCGCGAAAAGGAACTCGGCTCCAGAACGGGCTTTACCGGAGTGGGTAGCAGGAGCAGGTGAACCCCCCTGGCCTGCAGCTCGGCTTCGAGCTGACGCAGGGCGGGGATCGGATCCGGCCGAGGTGGATCGGCCCAGGGATCACTCTGCAGGATCCTGGCTCGCTGCACGTCCTCTTCGAGGAAGCCCCGGCCCGTCACGTAGTCCACATCGGGACGATAGAAGAGCCAATCCGACCGACCCAAGTAGGCCTGCTCGTTGCCGACACCGAGGTAGCTGGAGAGGAATCCCTGAAGCGGCGGCAGGATGACGCGCCGCAGAAACGACTCCTCCTCCAACCGGACTTCGAACTCGTCCATCGTCAGTTGAAGCTGGTGGTTGGCCGTGATCAGACCCTCACTTCTGATCGCCCGGAAGCTGTCTGAGACACCCGCCGCAAACTCCCGCCACAAGCCCGGCGACTGATCCCCAGCCGGCTCCTCGGCTGCGTCACCGTGATGAGAGTCTTCGACAACAGGCTCCAGGAGACCCACGGAAGCGATGGTCAGCAGAAACAACAGCACCAGAGTCCAGCTCACCGGGGCCGAGATGGCGGTGCGCCCTACCTCTCGTAGGGCCTGCTGTTCTCTGGCGGGGAGCATCGTCATGATCAGAAGATGAAATAGATGAAGGGGTTGTATTCCTGACCGGTCATCATTGCCAGCGCCGCCCAGAGGAGAGCCAGACAGATCGACACCTTGATCGGACCCAGGCGCCGAGTCCAGTCCCAGGTCTGCGGTGCCAACCAGGTAACCGTTGCCGCGCTCACGAGGGTGAGCAGGTAGAACGGCTGGTAGAGGATCCCACCCAGCAGCCCCGAGCCGTCGAATCGCGGTCCCATCCCCACCATGTTGGAGAAGTAGGCGATCGAGCGGTCCAGGCTGTCGGCCCGAAACAGTACCCACGAGAGCAAGACCAGCAGAAACGTCCCGGCAACTCTCAAGGGTCTCGGCAGCGCTTCGAACAATCCGCGCCGACCTCTCATCCGCTCCCACGCCAGCAGCAGGCCGTGGAAGCCGCCCCACAGCACGAAATGCCAGGCTGCGCCGTGCCACAAACCACCCAGCAGCATGACCACGAACAGATTGACGAAGGTACGCCGAGGCCCCCGCTGATTGCCCCCGAGTGGGATGTAGAGATAGTCGCGCAGCCAGGTCGAAAGCGAGATGTGCCACCGGCGCCAGAAATCGGTTATGGACTCGGCTTTGTAGGGCGAGTCGAAATTCTTGGGAAACACGAACCCCAGCATGAGGCCGAGACCGATCGCCATATCCGTGTAGCCACTGAAGTCGAAGTAGATCTGGAAGGAGTAGGCCAGGGCACCGAACCAGGCATAAGGAGGATCTTCTTTGCCAAACCCAAGCTGAAGAAGGAGACGCCACGCGCAAACTTGGCAACCGTGTGGCTGCGGCTCAGCAGTTGATCGTCGATCTCAGAGAAGCGGATGATGGGACCCGCGACCAACTGGGGAAAGAGCGACACGTAGCAGGCAAAGTCCACGAAGTTCCTCAAGGCGCTGGCGTCCCCGCGATAGACGTCGATGGTGTAGCTCATGGATTGGAAGGTGTAGAAGCTGATGCCGAGCGGCAGCACCACACGCATCACGGTGTCCAATCCTGCGACCTCCAATCCGAGCAGAGTGAACAGGCTGCCCAGATTGTCGACCGCAAAATTGAAGTACTTGAAGAACCCCAGCAGTGACAGGTTGGAGACGACCGAAACCAGCACGGCCGTCTTCTGGCGCCGAGTCCTCGGACCGTTTCTTACCAGGGGTTCCGGCGACTGCCAGAAACGCCCACTGCTCTGGCTCGAGATGGTCAGACCGCAGAAGTAGTCCACTACCGTGGATGCCAACATCAGTCCCATGAAGGCCGGATTGGCCCAGCCATAGAAGAGATAGCTCGTCAGGGTCAGCCCGAGATGCTTGCCCCGCCTGGGCAGGAGGTAGTAGACCGCCAGCGCCAGGGGCAGG
The DNA here is from genome assembly GCA_947259195.1 of Thermoanaerobaculia bacterium. Lineage (GTDB taxonomy): Bacteria > Acidobacteriota > Thermoanaerobaculia > Multivoradales > JAHEKO01 > JAUVRX01. Next base: position 3,773 of record CAMYLC010000107.1, read on the forward strand.
AAGTAGAAAACGAAGAGATGGGAGCTGAAGACCATGAATCTGGCTCGTTGGCACTCCCCAGTCTACTGCGACCGCCCGGCGGTCACAGTAGTTTTGGGGTTGAGGCGCTCGGCGACTTCGCCGAGCGGTCTCTGAGGGCTTTCACCGCTCGAGGGGAAAGCTGTAAGTGAGAAACAGCGAGTTGCTGCCGGGATTCGGGAAGGAGAGGCCGGCGTTGGACAGGTGGTAGATGCCGAGTGCGAGGCTGGATCGGTTCCAGAACTCATGCCCCAACTCGACGGCGGAGCGATACTCGACCGGCCCGCCCAGGTTCTTGCTGTTGCCCTG
>CAMYLC010000108.1:0-1354 GCA_947259195.1 Thermoanaerobaculia bacterium
GGAGGACTCGATTCGACGCCTCGAAGCCGAGAGCTCCGAAGCTCGCCAGACCCTCGCAGTGGCCGACGCGCGCCTCAGGGATGCCTCGGCCAGAAAGCACCGTCTCGAGGAAGAGCACAGGACACTCCAGCAGGAGCTCGGTGACATTGGCCAGGAGATCGGCAAAGTCGCCGACGACGCCGCCTTCCTGGCCGAGCGACTTCACCGTAGTGAGGTCGGTCACGGGGAGCTGGAAACCGCTTTCGATGAAGCCCAGAAAGAAGTCGATCAGATCCGGCAGGAACGCGAGACGACCCGCACCTCGGGAGTGAGCCGTCGGGGCCGCCTCCAGCTGGTAGATCAGCGATTCGAGGCGAGCGAAGACGAGATCACCCGCTATCTCGGAGAAATCGAGCAGCACCGCCACCAGATCGATCAGTGGCAGGACCTGGAATCGAGCTTGGACGTCCGCAGCCGCGAGATCCGGGATGCCATGAAGCAGTCCGAACTGGATCTGCAGAAGGCGCTCGAGAATCGCGACATCTCCCAGCAGGAGGTGCTCGCCGCTCAGGATCGCCTCGACGAGCATCGAGCCCGGGTCCGCGAGTTGGCAGAGCAGATCGAGGTTACGCGCCAGCAGCGGGATGCTCTTCGGTCCGAGACTGCCGAGGTCAGGGTGAGTGAGGCTGCAGTCAAACAGGACTCAGAGCACCTGGTGGGCCTCTTCCGGGAGGAGTTCGACGAGGCACCGCCCGAGGTGGTAGGAGCTCCAGCCGAGAACCTCGACGAGCTCGAGGTCGATCTGGACCGTCGCCGGCAGGCAATCGAGCGTCTCGGACCTGTCAACCTGTTGGCTGCCAAGGAGTACGAGGAGCAGTCAGAGAGACACATCTTTCTCACCGAGCAGCGGGCGGATGTCCGGGCCTCCGTGAAGCGTCTGACCGAGACCATCCGAGAGATCAACGAGACCTCGAGTCGACGTTTCAAGGAGACCTTCGAGACGGTCAATCAGCACTTTCGCGAGACCTTCGTGGAGCTGTTCCGCGGCGGTGAAGCGGAGATGCGCCTCCTCGACCCGGACGACATGTTGGAAACGGTCATCGAGATCGTCGCCCGACCTCCGGGTAAACGGCTGCAGAATCTCATGCTGCTCTCAGGTGGTGAAAAGGCCCTGACTGCCATCGCTCTCCTCTTCTCCCTGTTCAAGGCCAAGCCCTCGCCGTTCTGCATCCTCGACGAGGTCGACGCACCTCTGGATGACCTCAACACCCTGCGCTTTGTCGAGCTGCTGAGGACCATGTCGGGCGATACCCAGTTCGTCGTGATCACGCACAACAAGCTGACCATGGAGGCCGCCAGCTTGCTGTACGGCGTG
>CAMYLC010000108.1:1362-4460 GCA_947259195.1 Thermoanaerobaculia bacterium
AACCAGAGCTCGAGCCCCAGCCAGCCGCAGCGGCCGGTTGATCGAGTCGATCCGACCCCACCGGTCTCGCCGTCAACGGGCGTGCCTGACAACTCCTGAAGAGGACCTATCTGCGATACACTCGAATCTCTATGAACGAGGACCTGACACGCCGGCAGTATCTCCTCTCGCTCCTCGAAGTAACCGGCGCCCTGGTCCTCTTCGGTGTGCCAGCTGCACTCTGGGCGCAACGCCAGTCGACCCGACATCGGGCGCACGGCTCACAGCGGAGTGTCCCAAGGAGCCAGCATCGCTATAAGTCCCGAAAAAGGGCAGCGAGGCCGCAGAAGCGTTCCTACCGTTAAGTAATTCCTGTTCCACCCTGGAGAGCCAGGAGCCCATCATGAATCACCGATTCGTCATTGTCGCGATAACGCTACTTGCCCCACTCCTCGCCGCTCCGGTCTCCAGTGTAGCCTCGGCAGGACAGCCGGCTACCGCCACCGAAGCTCGATCCGACGAGGATCTCGACTCCTGGATAGCCGGCCTCGCGGAACCGGGAGACGGTCACGAGGTTCTCGAGGCCTTGGTGGGAACCTGGGAGGGCAAGGGATCGATCTGGGACAGTCCCGAATCGGAGCCGATTCCCATTACCGCCACTGTCGAGAGGCATTGGGTTCTTGGTGGACGCTACCTGCGCGAGGAAGTCTACGTTCGCTCGGCCAAAGGCGAAGTCTTCGAAGCCCTCGGTTTCATCGGTTTCAACAACGAGGCCGCCCAGTACGAGCTACTCACCATCGACAACACCTCGACGGCGATGCTTCTCGAGACCGGCAAGTTCCACCCGGACAGCAAGAAACTGATGATCCGCGGTTCTTTCCGCGACCCCGCCACGGGCTTCGTCATCGATCGCCGTACCGAGATGGACCTGTCGAAGGAAGGGCGGACTTCCGTCGTCGGCTACACCACAAACGAAGAGGGTCGGGAGTTCAAGTCCCTCGAAGGCGCTGTCACCCGACTCAAGAAGTAGCCTCTTCCAAGTCCAGATTCAGATCGAATGGCTGGGGGGCTCGACGTGCACCAGCACGTCTTCGAGATGCAGCTCTTCTTTGAGGCGGTCTGCTACCCGGTGACCGATCTCGTGGGCACCGTCGAGCTGCAGATTCCCATCGACCTGCACGTGGAGATCCGCATACCCCCCACGTGAGGTGGCTCGTGAGCGGATTTTGTGCACGGAGAGCACGCCCGGCACCTCGGTCGCCACCGACGCTATCTCAGCCGCCGGCAGCATGGCCGTGTCCGCCAAAAGCATCCCGGTCGTCTTGAGAATCTTGAAAGCGACCCGCGCGATGATCAAGGTGATGACCACGGCCGCCAACAGATCGAGCTGAGGAAAACCCAGCCGGGCCGCGAACAAGCTCGCGATCACCGCCAGAGAAGCGTAGACGTCGCTGCCGGTATGGGCCGCGTCGGCCTTCAGCAGGTCGCTCTCAAGCCGCGCCCCCTCCCGACGCTCCCAGGTGGAAACACCCAAGTTGATCAGCAGGGTTATCCCCATCACCCAGAACGTCAGCGGCGAGGCCTCGGGTGAACCGCCCACTCTCAGGCGTTCCACACAGCTCTTGAGCACTTCCCACGCCGTCAAGGCGAGAAGGCCTCCGATCATCAGCGCCGCCAGGGTCTCGAACTTCCGGTGGCCGTAGGGGTGGTCGTCATCCGGCGGTCGGCCGGCCACTGACAATCCGACCAGACCCACCACATTGGATGCACCATCGGTAAGGGAATGGAAGCCGTCGGCCACCATGCTGATACTCGAACTGAGCCACCCGACGACCAGTTTGGCGGCGGCCACCACCAGATTGAGGACCAGAACCCAGATCAGAGTCTTGCGCACAGACTGGTCACGCTTGGTAATGGTGGGGTCCAGGCTCATGAGGTGCCTGCTGAGCATACCGGAATGCGGCCCAGCCGCGCCTGACGCGAACCAGCGAGAGTGTCAGACACGGATCTTGCTCCGCGCCGTCGAATCGCCTAGTATCTTGTGCCTCCGGGCTAGCGGTGAGCCCACCCAGAGCCGACGTAGCTCAGCTGGTAGAGCAGCTCACTCGTAATGAGCAGGTCAGCGGTTCGAGTCCGCTCGTCGGCTCCACACTTCTACTGCGATTCCCACAGACGCGCTGGTGGACCACTGGGGAGCCGGGTGAGCGCCCGAGCCTGCTTCACCGATCTTCCGAGCCAGGGGGTACTACCCCAGCCCGAGGCTCGATGATGGTGTCGCCTCGGCCAGGTCCTGCGCTCGCACGACCACGCCCTGCGGGATGTCGTCGTACGCGACTTCGGGATCGCGATAGGTCCCCATCAAGCGGTCCCAGAAGGTGAAGTACTGGCCGAAGTTGTAGGTCTCGTACCAGTGGTGGAGCGTGTGGTGGCCGGTGAAGTTGATGCCCTTCCAGCGCACGAACGAGACGCGGTCGTGGATCATCACGGCCCAGATCGCCACGAAGGCCAGCGACACGAGATAGACGCCGAGGTGGATCGGCACCAGGAACGCGAGGACGTGGTGCGGGAAGCCCTGGGCAAATGCGTCGAGCGGCCGGAAGGCGAGCCCCGTGAACGGCGTCGGGACCTTGAACGAGTGGTGCTTGTCGTGCACGTGCCGGTAGAGCGGGCCCCAGTGGAGCGCACGGTGCACCCAGTAGATCATCGTCTCGCTCACGACGAGAATGAGCAGCGGGCTCACCAGCAGCCACGCCCAGCCATGCTCGGATACGTCGCTGTAGAGCCGGCCGTGCCCCGTGGCGAGCAGGTAGTGGATCGGTGTGAGCAGCGCGGCCTGGCTGAACACCGCGACGACCGACCACTTGATCGCCTCTCGCACTTCCCGGCGGTTGGCCGGGTCTTCGGGGTCGTAGTCGGGATGGAAACGACTGCGGACGAAGAAGGCCCAGTACGAAACGCCCGCGAGCGCGAAGAAGAACAGCAACGCGGTGGTGCTGACCGTCAGAAAGATCGCGAGCGGGTGTTCGGGAAGGCCGAGCAGTTGGTTGATCAAGAAGGACTCCTCTTCCTGGTCGCTACCCGATCGCTCCAGGTGGGTCGGACCGCGGGCCGGCGATTGT
>CAMYLC010000109.1 GCA_947259195.1 Thermoanaerobaculia bacterium
CATGCTCTCATCGACGAAGCTGGTGCCCTCGGTAACCGCACCATCGACGGGGATCCTCTCTCCGGGCCGGACCTGGACGAGGTCCCCTGACACCACCTCTTCGATAGGAACCTCTCTCGACTCTCCATTGCGAAGCACCCGCGCCGTCTTGACCTGTAGCCGCATCAGTTTGCGAATTGCGTCCGAAGTCCGGCCTTTGGCCCGGGCTTCGAGGAATCTTCCGAACAGGATGAGAGTGACGATGACCGCCGCCGCCTCGAAGTAGAGGTTGGCGGTCCCCGCCGGGAACAGCCCAGGTGCGAGGACGGCGAGCAGGGAGTAAAGGTAAGCGGCAGAGCTGCCCATCATCACCAACGTGCTCATGCCGGGACTGCCGTGCCGGATCTCGGCCCACCCTTGAGTGTAGAAACGTCGCCCGGCCACGAACTGGACCGGTGTCGCCAAGAGGAGCTCGACCCAGCGCCAGGCGTTGGCCGGCAACAGAGAGAGCATCCAGCTCTTCATTCCGGGCACCAACATGGGCCCCATGGAGACGACGACCAACGGCAGCGTCAGGGCTGCTGCCAGCCGGAGATCGAGCAGCTGGCCGCGATGGTCAGCCTCTTGTGTCGAGTGCTTCTCGTCGACCGTGTCGGGAAATTCAACCGGTTCGTAGCCCGCCTTCGTGATGGCCTCCCGGATCTGCTGCGGTCCAACCTGCTCGGGAAGGAAATCGATGTTCGCGGTCTCGGTAGCCAGGTTGACAGTTGCCGATTCGATGCCGGGCTGCTTCTCGAGCGTGCGCTCCACCCGAGCCACGCAGGCGGCGCAGGTCATGCCCCTGACTCCTATCTGGATCGACTTGGCTCTGGGCTTGACTAGGGTCACTACGATTCTTCCGACTACCGGTACTTCAACACTTCCATGAGCTCATCGACGATCTCGTCCACATCGCCGCGCTCCTGAGCCGTGACGACGTGATCGCGCAGATGGCTGCGAAGCACGAGAGCCCCGACCTTGTCGAGGGCGCCGTTGACCGCCTTGATCTGCTTCAGGGCATCGACGCAGTAGACCGTTTCGTCGTCGAGCATGCGGAGAACGCCTTCGACGTGACCCTTGATGGAGAGCAGTCTCCGGCGGGTGTCGTCGCGGGTCTTGGGATCGAGATGAAGCCCGTGGCACTCGACGTGGTTCATTCGACGGCCTCGGCGCGGTAGCCCTCTGCTTCGACGGCTTCGATCAACAACGCAGTCTCGGCGCTTCCTTCGATCAGGGCCTCACCCCGGTCGAGACTCACCTCCACTACGGCCTCGACTCCGGGGACCTCCTGTAGGGCACCGGAGACCGCCCGAACACAGTGCTCGCAAGACATCCCGTCGATCTTCAGTTTTATCATCGGTGGTTCTCCTGTCAGTCGAAGCGGTATTTCCCACCCCAGGGGGGGAGGGATGCATTGTCCGTTCTAGATCAAAATCAAAAGTCACTCCGATAAATCCGGTGGGACTCCGTCAGGCGGCCGTCTGGATGGATGTCTCTTCTTCCGTCGGCCGGTCGCGGTTGGGGCAGGTGGCGCAGTTCAGCGATTGCCCATTGGGTCCGATGACATCGGGGCCGCCGCAGGAGCCCCGCAGGCAGCGGTTGCTCAGCAGCACACCGATCGCCATACCCAACATGGCGATTCCGATGACGACGGCACTGAGGACAAACAACTGCATCTCTCTGATCCTAACAATTCCTCAAGGGAAACGATTCCAGCGACCCATTCGACGATGTTGTCGAGGGCGCCGGCCAAAGTCGACGAAATCTGCCGTCGCGCAGCGGGTTTGGCAAGCGGTGGTCGCGATGCGGCGCCCAGGACCGCGGGCTGCACCAGTGCAGCCGCAGCTGGCATGTTCCTGGCATAGACCCATTGCAGACAGACAATAAGGGAGGTTTCCAGTGACAAATAGAATTGGCAATCGGTCGCGTTTCTACAGTGTCATCCTGCTGTGCATGCCGCTCGCACTCGTGACGGGGGGATCGTTCGCGCAGGTGACGGTCCACACAGTCGGTGTCTGTGGCACCCACGACGATATCCAGGATGCCATCGACGCGCTGGTTGTAGGTGCTGACGCTGAGATAAGGATCCAGGGCAACGCCACATACGAGGAGAATCTGCTCTTTACCAAGTTCTTCAATGCCGGGAGGGTCGAGGTGACGGGTGGCTGGGATTGCCCCTTCTCGACAAGGAGCAACGACCCGAGCACGACCCTGATCGACGGCGGCGCAGAGGATGCGGTAGTGAAGGTGCGCACTGCCGGAGGAGAGCTCTTGCTGAAGGGTCTTACCGTCACCCATGGGGAGGCGGAGAAAGGGGCCGGAATTCAGATTCTGCTCGAGGGCGGTGCGCGTGTCGAGCTCGAGGACCTGCTGGTGATCGACAACAAGTCGGTTTCATCGGGCTCGGTCCATGGTGGCGGCGTGAGTGCGGATATCGACGGCGATGAGATCCTGGAAATCAGCGGCCTGGTCGCTCAGCAGAATCTGGCGATCAGCCGCAATCAGGCTGCAGTCTATGGCGCGGGTCTCTCGATCATAGCTTCCGGTGAGGCCCGTTTTACTGTCATAGACTCTCAGTTCGATGGCAACAGCATCGAGAATGCCGGTGGCGATGATGCCCTGGGCGGCGGGGTTCATATCGAGACGCGGAACTTTGCCCAGGGCTGGCTTCAGGACTCGAGAATCTTCAACAACACGGCGATCGGAGATGTCAGGGTTGCCTCCGGCCTGAGCGTTCAATCTGCACAATCGGGTGACGCCGTGATTGAACGAACAGGTGTCATGCTCAATAGTGCGACTGGAGCCGCAGGGGGCTCTCAGCTCAAAGCCAGGGCGCAGGATGGCTCGACAATAACGGTGAGAGATTCGGGGATTGTGCAGGGCGACTTCGATGGTGTGCACGCGTCTGTTGTCGATTCTGGGAAGGTCTATTTGACCAACCTCACCGTAGCCGATCACGCTGCTACCGGACTACATCTGGCGATCTACGAATTTGGCAAGATCAGCCTCTACAACACCATCTCCTTCGGCAGCCTGGATGACCTGCAGGCGTCCGCCGGGTTGGACGACGGCGACAATCTGATTGGAGTCGATCCACTCTTCACTGATCCGACAACCCTGGACTATCACCTGGAGTCCGGCTCAGCTGCCGTGGACGCGGGCGACAACGACCCGCCGGGAGGTCTGGGTGCCACCGACTACGATGGCAGACCCCGAATCCTCAACGGGACCGTTGACATCGGGATGTACGAGGGTGTCGCGGTCGTCTTCAGTGATGGTTTCGAATCAGGAGATGGCAGCGCCTGGTCGATGATGGTCCCTTAGCCGGAGGCGGTTCCACACCCTTTAGTCTTCGACTAGGCTCGAGAAAGTAGTGGTCCGGCGCTCCGCAAACGCACCATCGGGTTGGCGCACCAGGAAGTATGCCGCCAGGCCCAGCTCTTCTGCCAAATCGAAGCCCTCGGGACCCAGTACCAGCAAAGCGGTTGCGAAGGCGTCTGCCTGCACGCACTCCTTGTGGACCACGCTCACCGAGGCCACGGCATGGCTGATGGGCCAGCCGGTGCGAGGATCGATGGTATGGGAGATCCGCTGACCCCCTTCCTCGTAGTAGTTTCGATAGTCCCCGGAGGTGGCCAGGGAGAGGTTACTCAAAGGGATGACGATCTGAACACCTCGCTTGCTGGGGTCGGGTACTTCGATGGCGATTCGCCATGGATTGCCATTCGGATTCGAGCCCGAGGAGCGGACTTCACCACCGACTTCCACCATGAAGTGCTGGATATCCTCGCTCTCGAGGGCTTCGGCCACCTGATCGACGCCGAATCCCTTGGCAATGGCCGACAGGTCCAGGCTGAGCTGCGGAACGAGCTTGCGGACAGCCGGGCCGTCGGGAAGAAGCTCCAGGAACTCCCAACCCGTCGTGGCGAGTAGGCGATCGATGTCTTGCTGGTCGGGTGGGTCGGCAGACCGTCCGGGAGGCCCGAAGCCCCAGGCATCGACCAACGGTCCAATCGTGATATCAAAGGCACCACTGGTAAGCCGGCTGACTTTGAGGGCATGGTCGAGGACCTCGAAGGTCTCCTGGGAGATCGAGTAGGGCTCGTCGCTCTGCCATTGATTGAGCAATGTGAGCTCGGAGTCGCCGAGGTAGTGGGACATCTTGGAATTCACCTCGGCGAGCCTGGCCTGGATCAGTTTCTGGAGCGCGGCTCGGCGATCGTTGTCGAGGCTATCTGCGACTACCTTGACCGTGTAGTTGGTGCCCATGGTGGGTCCGGTAAAGGTGTGGAGCCTCGGTTTCTGGGCCGGTTGGCCGCAGGACAGGAGGAAGCCTGTCGCCGCCAAGAAGGGCAGCGACAGCAAAAGGCGGTAAGGCAGTGAGGCAGCAGGGCAGTGAGGCAATGAGGTCTTTAGGAGCATGCGGATCATTGACGAATGGCCTTCCTGTCAGCTCCACAGATAGGGGCATTCTCGCGAGACACCGATCCCGATAGGGCTTCTCTTCCCTGTAACACCCTACTACCAGACCAATACGTTCGTCTGTGATGTGGGTTCTGAGGGCTTCACCACGACGCCCTTACGCCCCTAAGCCCGCAAGCCCCCAAGCCCCAGGACCCAAGTCCCGGGTCGGTTGGGAGGGGGGATCATCCAAAATCGTCGAACGCGATGTTCTCATCCTCGACCCCGAGATCCTCGAACATCTTCATGCAGGCCTGGAGCATCAGCGGTGGCCCGCACAGGTAGTACTCGATGTCCTCGGGAGCGGGGTGGTCCTTGAGGTAGTTATCGTAGACCACCTGGTGGATGAATCCAGTCATGCCGGTCCAATTGTCCTCGGGCAGCGGCTCGGAGAGGGCCAGATGCCACTCGAAATTGGGGAACTGTTTGGCCAGCTCGTCGAACTCGTCCTGATAGAAGGCTTCGCGCAGACTGCGGGCGCCATACCAGAACGTGATCTTGCGGTCGGTATGCAGGCGCTTGAGCTGATCGAAGATGTGGGAGCGCATCGGTGCCATGCCGGCGCCGCCGCCGATGAACATCATCTCGGCGTCGGTTTCTTTGGCGAAGAACTCACCGTAAGGGCCCGAGATGGTGACGTCGTCACCCGGTTTGAGGTTGAAGATATAGGACGACATCTTGCCCGGCGGCGTGCCTTCCGGCGACCGCGGTGGCGGTGAGGCAATCCGAACGTTGAGCAGGATCGTGCCCTTCTCTTCGGGGTAATTGGCCATCGAGTAGGCCCGGGTCACGTCCTCTTCCACTTTCGACACGAAGCGCCACATATCGAACTTGTCCCATTCCTCTCGGTACTCGTCTTCGATATCGAAGTCCTTGTACTCGACCAAGTGGGGTGGGCATTCGATCTGGATGTAGCCGCCGGCGCGGAAGGGAACTTCGTCGCCTTCCGGGAGCTGCAGTTTGAGCTCCTTGATGAAGGTCGCGACGTTTCTGTTGGAGACCACCTTGCACTGCCATTTCTTGACGCTGAAGACCTCGGGTGGCAGCTCGATGTCCATGTCACCCTTGACCTTGACCTGACAAGACAGGCGGACACCCTCTCGCTCCTCGCCCCGATTGATGTGGCTGACTTCGGTCGGCAGCATGGCACCGCCACCCTTCGTGACGGTGACCTTGCAGACTCCGCAGCTTCCCTTACCGCCACAGGCCGACGGGATGAAGATCTTGTTGGCCGACAGCGTCCCCAGCAAGGTGCTTCCTGCAGCTGTCTTCAGAGCCTTGTCCGAATCTTCATTGACGAGGATGGTCACTTCACCCGTGGCGACCAGCTTGCTTCTGGCCACCATCAGGAAGGCCACCAACGTCACGATGACGAAGGTGAACATGAATACGCCGAGTCCGATGGTAGTCATAGTTCTAGTCGGGCTAAAGTTGGATTCCACCGAAGGCCATGAAGCCGATGGCCATCAGGCCGGTGATGATGAAGGTGATTCCGAGGCCGCGCAGGGCCGCCGGGATGTCGTGATAACGAAGGCGCTCTCGAATTGCCGCCAGCGCGACGATGGCCAGAGCCCAACCGATGCCCGAGCCGATTCCGAAAACCGCGCTCTCGGCGAGCGTGTAGTCCCGCTCCACCATCCAAAGTGAAGCGCCCAAGATGGCACAGTTGACGGCGATGAGCGGCAGGAAAACACCCAGGGCGGCATAGAGCTTGGGCATGTATCGATCGAGCACCATTTCTACGATCTGGACCATCGCGGCGATGGTGCCGATATAGGTGAGAAAACCGAGAAAAGAGAGGTCGTACCGCGCCAGATTCGGGCTGACCCAGGCCAGCGCACCCTCTTTCAACATGTAGTTGTAAATCAGGTTGTTCATGGGCACCGTGATGCCGAGCACGAAGATGACGGCGGAGCCCAGACCGACGGCGGTCTCGACCTTGCGCGAGACGGCGAGAAACGAGCACATGCCCAAAAAGAAGGCTAGGGCCATGTTTTCGACGAAGATGGCTTTGACGGCGAGGTTCAGGTAATGCTCGACCATCTCAGTCTTCCTCCAACTGATCGGGTTTCCACACTCTCAGGCCCCATATCAAGAAGCCGATGATGAAGAATGCGGCCGGCGAATAGAGCATCATGCCGTTGGGGTTGTACCAGCCCCCCTCGGAGACGAGCGGCAAGATCTGCTTTCCAAACAAGGTTCCGGACCCGAAGAACTCCCTCAGGAAAGCGGTGATCATCAGAATGAGTGCGTAGCCCAGGCCGTTGCCGATCCCGTCCAGCAGGCTCATGCCCGGTGGATTGGCCATGGCGTAGGCCTCGGCCCGACCCATGATGATGCAGTTGGTGATGATCAGGCCAACGAAGACCGACAGCTGCTTGGAGATATCCCAGAGGTAGGCCTTGAGGATCTGATCGGTGACGATCACCAGCGAGGCGATGATTGTCAACTGCACGATGATCCGGATGTTGGTGGGGATGCTGTTGCGCAGCAGGCTGACGAAGACATTGGACAGCGTCAGCACACAGATCACAGCGATGCTCATGACGAGCGACGTGTCCATCCGCGTCGTCACCGCCAACGCCGAACAGATGCCGAGCACCTGCAGGGCGATCGGATTCTCGTTGAACAGGGGATCGACCAGTGCTTCCTGCGTCTTGCTCGCCATCAGATCGCCCTCCCTTGGGAGAGTCTTGCGAGATAAGGACCCAGAGCCTCTTCGCCCAACCAGAAGTGCAAGAGATTCGTGACCCCGTTGCTGGTCAGCGTGGCCCCGGACAGGCCATCGACATGGAAAGGATCCTCGGCCGGAGGTCCGGCAAGACCCTTGATCACTCTGATCTTCGGCTCACCATCCTCGCTGAAGGTCTTCCGACCTGGCCAACGCGCTTTCCACTTCGGGTTGTCGATCTCACCCCCCAGACCCGGGGTCTCCCCATGTTGGTAGAAGGTGATACCGCGGACTGTGTCCCAATCGCTCTCGAGAGCAATGAAGCCGTACATGGTGGACCAGAGGCCATAGCCCTCGACGGGTAACACGACGCCCTCGACCCCGTCGTCCCCCAAGACCTTGTATATCAAGACATTGTCGGGAAGCCGTTGAACCAGGGCGCGATTCGCAGGTGCCACGCTGCTGGTCTCCGGATCTTTGGCAGCCCTGACCTGATCGAAGCTGGCGGCGTCGATGTCGGGGTTCTCCTCACCGGTCTCGAGATTGACCACGACCATGCGGATCTTCTCGAAGCGGCGCTGGGCCTCGTCGGCGTCGACCTTCTCGTCGGCTTTCAATAGACCTGCCGCCAGCAGGACGTTGCGCTGTTTCTCGAGGGCTGCATTGATGTCTTGGGCGGGCTTCAGGGAAACAGCCGCCGAGGAGACGACGATGGCACAGACGATGCAGACCGCCGTCGCGAAAAGAATCGTATAGAGGGCGTTACGTTGCATAGCGTCGCAGCCTCCGCTTGACGTTGGCGGCAACCACGTAGTGGTCGATCAACGGAGCCATCACATTCATCAGGAGGATGGCCAGCATCATGCCTTCGGGGTAGGCCGGGTTGACGACTCGGATAAGCACGGCGAGCACACCGATGAGAATGCCGTAGATCCAGCGGCCCTTGTCGGTCTGGGCTGCCGAGACCGGATCAGTGGCCATGAAGACAGTGCCGAAGGCCCAGCCTCCCAGCACGAAGTGCCACCAGAAGGGTGTGGCGAAGAAGGGATTGGTATCGGAACCGACCGCATTCAGGGTCATGGCCATCCCGACGGTACCGATGACCACTGCGGTCATGATGCGCCAGGAGCCGACCCGGGTAATGAGCAAGACAGCGGCGCCGATCAAGCAGGCCAGCACCGAAGTCTCACCCATGGATCCGGGGATGAAGCCGAGAAAGGCGTCTCGCCATGTCACTCCCTGAACCACCGCTGCCTGACCCTGCTCTGCGGCCATGGCGAGCCAGGTGGCACCGCTGACCCCGTCAGCTCCTGTCTTGGCTGCGATCCAGACAGCATCGCCGGAGATCTCGATCGGATAGGCGAAGAACAGGAAAGCCCGAGCCAACAAGGCCACGTTGAGGAAGTTCATGCCGGTGCCGCCGAAGATCTCCTTGCCCAGCACCACTCCGAAACTGATGCCGAGCGCCACCTGCCAAAGGGGAATCGTCGCCGGCAAGATGAGAGGGAAGAGAAATCCGGTGACAAAGAACCCTTCAGCGACCTCATGCCCGCGAATCGACGAAAAGAGAACCTCCCAGAGGCCGCCGACGGCAAAGGTGACAATGAGCACGGGAAAGAAGTAGAGCGAGCCGTGGACCATGCAGGCCCACACGCTACCCGGTTCGAAGGCTAGCCCCATCGCCTCCATTGCACTGGTCTGCCAACGGTCCAGCGGGGCGGCGCCATTGGAGATCGCCAGGTGAGCCTGATAGCCGGTGTTGTAGAGCGCCATCAGGATCGCCGGTACCAGGGCCCAGACGACGGTCATCATCATCCGCTTGAGATCGAGGCCGTCGCGCACATGAGAGGGACCGGCGGTCACCTTCCCCGGTGTGTAGAGGATGGTGTCCCCCGCCTCCCAGAGGGCGTGTAGCTTCTCTAGCTTGCCACCCTCCTCGAAGTGCTTCGCCTGTTGGTCTAGTAACGAACGCAGAGACACGATCAGCCTTCCTTTTCAATCAGAGTGAGGACGTCTCGCAGATACGGTCCATAGTCGTTCTTGCCCGGGCAGACGTAGGAACACAAGGCTACGTCCTCCTCCGCCAGTTCGAGGCAACCAAGCCGCTCGGCAGTCTCGACGTCGCGCATCAGCAGGGTCTTGAGAAGTTGGGTCGGCATCAGATCGAAGGGCATGACTTTTTCGTAGCTGCCGATCGGTACGATGGCGCGCTTCGATCCATGAGTCGAGGTGGTGAAGGCGAAGCGCTTGCCTGGAATCAGGGCCCCGAGGTGCGTCCTGACGACAGAGTGCTTCTCGCTGCCCGGGGTCAACCAACCCAGGAACTCCCGCTCCCTGCCTTCGGCGAGCACGGTGATCTGATTGTCGTAGCGCCCCAGGTATCCCAGAGCGTCCCCTTGCGCGATGCGTCCCGAGAGCACGGAGCCCGAGATCACCCGGGTCTCGCCCGGGCTGAGCTCACCCTCGGTTAGGACATCGGTCGAGGCTCCGATCCGAGTTCGGAGCAGGCGCGGCTGCTTGACCATGGGGCCGGCCAGGGAAATGACGCGGTCGAGATACAGCTCGCCAGAATCGAAGAGCTCGCCGATCGCGATGATGTCCTGATATCCGAGATACCAGACCAGCTTGCTGCGATCGACCGGATCGAGTTTGTGAATGTGGTAGCCGACGGTTCCGGCCGGATGCGGGCCGCTGAACTGCTCGACCTGAATGCGACTTTCATCGGGAAGGTCGAGTGACACCCCGGGCTCGGTGCAGACGTAGACCGTGCCTTCGGTGAGCTTGGCGATCGCGGCCAGGCCGAGCTTGAAGCGGTGACCCTGATCGGCCATGGCCACTTCGACCGAGGGGGCCAGCGGGTTGGAATCGGTGACGGTGACGAAGATAGAGTGGGGTTGGCCCTCGGGATCGGCCACACGAGCGAAGGGTCGGCCCCGGAGAGCCGTCCACAGCCCCGATTCGATCAGCAATGCCTTGACTTGCGCCCCGGTCAGGCTCGCCGGGTGCTTGCCGGTGAAGGAGCTGAAAGCAACCTGCTCGGCGCTGCCGGCCCGTCTTTCGATCTCGCCCCGAGTGAGCTCGATGACCATTGACTGGAAGACGCGCTTTTCACCACGGTTGATAGCCACCACCTTGCCTGCTCCCAGCGAGGTGAAGCGAACCCCCGGCATCTTCTTGTCTTCGAAGAGCAGCTGGCCGCGCTTGACGGTCTCGCCCACCTTGGCGTGCATGGTGGGCCGAAGGCCGGGATAGTCGGTCCCCAGAAGGGCGATGCGAGTGGACGCGCGTGCGGCTTCGACCTGCTGTATGGGCTCACCCTGGATGGGCAGACTCAGGCCACTTTTGGACTTGTGCAGTGCCATCGGATTCGAGTTCCGCTGCGGTGTTGGGTCTGTTGGAGTGGCGACTCCCGGTGTCGTCGACATGTGGTTGGGAGCACACCACGACTCGGGCCTAGATTCTTCCATCTTGAGCAAAAAAAGGCTAGCCGTCAGCCCAACAATCTCTCTCGCCCTCTGGTAGCATCAGCGGAGATCGAGTTGATCGGCAGCAGCTTGGGAGATCTACCTCAAGGGGACGCCCGAAGCCGTTGTCAGGGAGTTGAAAAATGGACAAATCGAAGATCCCCACAGCGCGTGAGCTCATGGAGAAGATCCCCACGGCCTTTTCACCTGGCATGAGCCTTGTGGATGCCATCGAGACGCTGGCGGAGATGCATGTTTCAGCGGCTCCGGTGGTCGATGACAACGACTGTTTCCTCGGTATGCTGACCGACAAGGATTGCCTCCGTATCGTCTCGGTCTCGGCCTTTCACCGGCCCCGAGGGGGTCGGGTCGCCGACTTTCTGTCGACGGTGACCCAGGCCGTCGAGCTCGAAATGGACCTGTTTCGAATTGCCGAGATCTTCTTGAACACTCATTTCACCGTCCTGCCGGTTCTCGATCGAGGCAGACTGGTGGGCTGCATCAATCGCGAAGGCCTGCTCAACGGCATCAGCTTCCTTACCAAAGTCCTGGAAGAAGAGGGTGTCAAGGTCGAAGCGGAGGCCAGCGAAGCCGTCGTGCGACCGAGCTCGATCGGCGAGCTGCAGAGGGCGTTCGCCAGGCTCTCCAGAGAGCAATTGGTCCGACGTGTCGGACGCCGCAGCTGAGCCCCCTTAGCTCTCCATCGTTACCTTTACCTGCGGGCTGGGCCTGTGTTGGAATAGCTGTCGATGAGGGGAGCCCGGCGCCGAGCGACGAGATTGGGTGCGGGGTTGCGCCGAGGAGAGGGGACTGCATGAGCTCGCAATCCGGGACCGGACGCCGAGGGCTTCTCGCCCTCACGACAGTGCTGTTGGTGGGAGCCGTGTTTCTTCCGAGCTGTGGGCCTCGAGAGAAGGGGACGGATCTTTCGGCGGCGGCTGACGGAGCCCCCGAGGCCATCTACGTCGGCAGGGAGGCCTGCTCGAGTTGTCACGCGACGGAAACCCGGCTCTGGGAAGGCTCCCATCACGACCTGGCCATGCAAGTGGCCGACAAGTTCACGGTCCTCGGCGATTTCGACGACGCCACCTTCACCTACAACGGCATCACCTCGACCTTCTTCCAACGAGACGGCAAGTTCTTCGTGCGAACCGACGGTCCCGACGGGGGGCTCCAGGACTTTGAGATCGCCTACACCTTCGGAGCCGTACCATTGCAGCAGTACCTGATCGAGTTCCCTGGAGGCCGGTATCAGGCACTCAGCCTCTGTTGGGACACCCGCCCGGAGGAGGAAGGCGGGCAGCGTTGGTTTCACCTCTACCCGGATGAGCCCATCGACCACGAGGATGAGCTGCATTGGACCGGGGCGAATCAGAACTGGAACTTCATGTGTGCCGAGTGCCACTCGACCGATCTGAAGAAGCGATTTCTCGCCAACGAAGACCGCTTCGACACCACCTTCAGGGAGATCGACGTGTCGTGCGAAGCCTGCCATGGGCCGGGCTCGCTGCACGTGGAGTGGGCTGACGCGGTGGCATTGCGAACAAAGCCCCCCTACGACAATGGGCACATGGGTCTGGTAGTGCGTCTTGAAGACCCGGGCAGAGGTACATGGATCGTCAGCCCAGAGACAGGCAGTGGCACACGGATGTCGCCCCCGGTCGAAACCCAGGAGATGGAGACCTGCGCCCGCTGTCACTCACGGCGCGGTTTGATCTGGGAGGACTACGAGTTCGGGCGACCGCTCCTCGACACCCATCGATTGGCTCTTGTGGAGGAGGGGCTCTACCACGCCGACGGTCAGATCGAGGAAGAGGTCTACGTTCACGGGTCCTTTCTGCAGAGCAAGATGTTTCAGAAAGGCGTTACCTGCAGCGATTGTCACGATCCCCACAGTCTGGAGATGCACTTTCCCGATGATTCGGTCTGTGTCCGTTGCCACTCGCGGACGAAATTCGCCACCCAGGAGCACCACTTCCACAAGCCCGATACCAAAGGCGCCTTCTGCGTCGATTGCCACATGCCGCCGAAGAACTACATGGTGGTGGATCCGCGCCACGATCACAGCTTGAGGATCCCTCGGCCGGACCTTTCCCTCAAGCTCGGTACCCCGAACGCCTGCAACGACTGTCACGCCGACAAATCGGTGCAGTGGTCGATGGATTGGATCGTGAAGTGGTATGGGCCGGAACGGCGGCAGGAGCCCCACTACGGTGAGATATTGCACGCCGGACGAGAGGGTTTCGTCGGAGCGGAGCAGCAGCTAGTCGGGTTGATCGAGAACGAAGAGGCACCGGTGATCGCCCGAGCCACGGCGCTGACGCTGCTTTCGAGGTACGTGACGGCCGGCAGTCTGCCGGTCATCGAGCGTTCCCTGGGTAGCTCCGAGCCGGTGATACGAATGGCGGCGGTGCGAGCTTCCGAGGCAGTTGGGGACTCCACGAGACTCTCCCTGATCTATCCTCTCTTGCACGACCCGGTTCGCGCCGTTCGATTCGAAGCGGCGACTCGGCTCGCCTCGGTGCCGCGCGAGCTGTTCTCATCGCCTCAGCAAACGGCTCTACAGAACGCGCTCGCCGAGTATCGGGAATCGCTTCGCCTCAACGCAGATCGAGCCGAGAGCCACGTCAATCTCGCGGTGTTGCATGTGAACAGTGGCGAGCTCGACAAGGCCGAGGAGGCCTACCTGAAAGCCATCGAGGTCGATGCTTGGTTCCCCGGCACGTACGTCAACCTTGCGGATCTCTATCGAATGCAGGGGCGGGACGCGGAGGGCGAAAGAACGCTACGCGAGGCCTTGGAGCTCTACCCGGATAGTGGTGACCTTCACCATGTTCTAGGGCTGAACCTCATCCGTTTGCAGCGACCCGTGGAGGCGCTCGGCGAGTTGAAGCTGGCTGCCGAAACGATGCCTGAATCGGCGCGCTATGCCTACGTCTACGCAGTGGCGTTGCTCGACTCAGGCGAACCGCAGCAGGGACTGAAGGTGCTGAAGGAAGCGCATCGAAGGCATCCGACCGACCGGGAGATTCTCGTGGGGTTGGTGTCGATCTACCGCTCGAGCGGCGATCTCGATACCGCCCTGGACTACGCTCGCAAGCTCCAGGCGCTGGTGCCACGAGATCCCAACGTCGAGAAGATGGTGCTAGACCTCGAATCCTCGAGGTCGTAGGGCTCAGGGCTTGGGTCCTGAGCATTGAAGCGGCCGGACCTGTGTGTGTATGGCCTCACCACATGGGTAACACAATGGCCTCAGGACATGGGTAACACTCTAGCAGTGGCTGGGAGCGGTCCCGGAGGTCCGTAGGACCGCAGGGCCCCCTCCGCCCTCGTGTCCGGTCGGGCCATAGGGCTCGAGGATGGAGCGACTCTTGCCCGTCGTCGGCTCTAGCGCTGCGCTTGTCGAGAGCCCCCCTGTCGAACCACCCGAACGAACCTCTAGCACCAGTGAAGGCAACAGGGGCGTAGTGGCGTGAGGGGCGACTCCCTGGCAGGAGCCTTGATGCATCCAGCTCGTCTGAGTCCAGATGACGGATCAAGGCCGGGACCCCTAGGCCCCTACTGCCCTAAGCCCTCACTGCCTCACTGCCCCAGTGCCCCACTGCCTCATAGACCAGCCGGCAGTGAGCCGGCTGCCTCAACCCCCAAGCCCTCAAAGATCGGCCGGAAGGAACGCCCGGCCGCTTCA
>CAMYLC010000110.1 GCA_947259195.1 Thermoanaerobaculia bacterium
GATCACCCCCGCCGCGGCCTCGGCCCTGACCCGTCACAACTGGCCCGGCAACGTGCGTGAGCTGCAGAACCGAATCATGCAGGCCGTGATCCTCTGTGAGGGCAGTCAGCTCGGCCCCGACCAGCTCGGGCTGACCCCCTCCCCGGTGGTGGGTGCAACCGTGGACCGCGCCGTGGCGGTGCCAGATTCCGACTCGACCACGGCTGCAGAGAGCCCTGTCGTTGACGACTTCCAGAACAGTTCGGCATTTCCGCCGACCCCGAGCCCCAGCAGCACGCAGGGCGACGCTGAAGACTGGACGCCTCGGAACCTCGAGACCCTTCTCGCCGAGCTGCGCCAGAGACTGGCGGAACTCGTCTACTCGGCCGACAACGGCCTGTCGCCGAGCATGTTGCCCTTGGGACGGTGGCTCGATGAAGACCTTTTGGTTGCGTCCGACGCCTTGGCCGAGGGGGTCGCTCGCCGAGCCGCCATGACTCTCGGTCTGGCTGAGACGACATTCCGTCGCCGGCTCCGAAAAGCCAGGGATCGGATCTACGCCGGACTCTCTCCAAGGGTGGCCGACTGGGAAGATCCAGCGGGTCTTGCTCGAGGAGATCGTGGCCCGCTTTCCCAACGACGTTCGAACAGGATCGGCTCTTCTAGCAGTCTCCAGCCCGACCTACCGCAAGCGATTGGCCGAGCTGAGTTCGGCTCAGAATGAACCGGAAGACGACGATCCCAGCGCTGAGATCCCCGCCGCGTCTGATATCGGCATGACACCCTTCTCCGAGCTCTTCTAACGCCGCCCAAGAATCGGCTGGCACCTCTTTGAGGGGTCGGCTGAGAATCGCCTGGCACCTATGCTGGCTGGGCCCGCGGGGTGGACCAAGAACTGGTGCTCCGCCGCTTTTTCAGCGACTCATCGTGGCAAGAGGCGCCGTTTTTTGCCGACTAATTCCGTCGCAACACCGCGAAGGAAGTGACGACGGGCGATTCCGAAAAGCGCCCTATACGCACGTCTCGATGGTACGCCTGTTGCCCCATAGCTTTGGCGCTCGTTGGAGAGTGAATGAAATGGCGTCTCAGAATCACATACATCGCTTGACATCGTCGAATCAATAGACCGGCATGAAGGACATAGGACCAACCATCCCCCGAATCAGCACCAGCACCGCCCTCGCGCTGCTGGCTCTGCTGACGATCGTGACGCCAACGGTGTCGTGCTGGATGACGATCAATAGAACCAAGGAACAGCCTTCGAGAGACCCTCAACTTCGGAGACCTCTGTCATGAAACAAATCACTCGGCAACGAGCTTCACTTACCCTGACGGCCAGTCTGCTCGCGTGTGGATTTGTGGCCTGCACGACGAGCGGCACGAACGTCGCTGACACCCAACTGGCTCAGTCCACCTCAGAGCCCACCTCAGAGCCCACCTCCTCGGTGATCGTCCAGGGTCAAGACGTGGACATCATCAAGCAGCAGGTTCTCGAGGTCGGCGGCACGGTCACTCATGAGCTGGCCATCATTCACGCCGTGGGTGCGACTCTCACGGCGACACAACGGACCGACCTGCAAAAGCTCGACCCCAGCCTGCGCCTTTACGAGGACGCGGGAGTCCGTACGAGCGGCAATGGGAATGGCGACGGCAAGGGCTCTTTCACAGGCAACAATGTGCCCTACACGCAATACCCCAGCTTGATCGGTGCCGATCGAGTACACGCGGAGGGCATCACCGGATACGGCGTCACGATCGCCATCCTCGACACCGGCATGGGGTGGCACAGATCGCAGTACAAGAACCACTTCAATCAGAACCGGCTGGTCGGCAACTACGACGCGATTGCGGGTCAATATGTCTATAACAACTCCACCGATCGAAACGGGCATGGCAGCCACGTCTCGGCCATTGCCCTCGACAGTACGTTCGGCAAGAAGATCGGCAAATTCAACGGCATTGCCCCAGGTGCCGATCTGGTGGCGGTCAAGGCTTTCGACGCTCACGGTCAAGGCACGTAAGCCGACGTGATTCGTGGCCTCAACTGGATCGTCGCCAACAAAGATGTCTACGGCATCCGGGTCCTGAACCTCTCATTCAGCGCTCCACCGCAGTCCTACTACTAGGACGATCCACTCAACCAGGCGGTCATGGCCGCCTGGCAGGCAGGGATCGTCGTCGTGGTTTCGGCCGGCAACATGGGACCCGAGGCCATGACCATCGGTGTGCCCGGCGACGTTCCCTACGTCATTACGGTCGGCGCCATGACCGACAGCTGTACGGCGGAAGATGGCTCGGACGATACGCTGGCGTCCTTCTCCTCCGCCGGGCCCACCGTCGAGGCCTTCATCAAACCCGAGTTGGTGGCTCCTGGGGGTCACATGCTGGCGATCATGCCGGACTGGCTGACGATCGCTCTCGAGCATCCCGAGTTCCATGACGGTGGCGACTACTTCGTCATGTCGGGGACCTCGCAGGCGGCAGCGGTGGTCTCCGGGACTGCCGCGCTGATGCTGCAAAGTGATCCCTCCCTGGCGCCGGATGATGTCAAGTGCCGATTGATGGCCGCCGCGCGACCCGCGGTCGATGACGGTGGCTCGCTGGCATACTCGATCTTCCAGCAGGGCTCCGGCATGGTCAACGCCTACGACGCCGTGTACTCCGCGCCCAGCGGCTGCGCCAACCAGGGTCTCGACATCGAACTCGACCTGGCTGGTGTCGAGCACTACGCCGGTCTCGCCCGGCAGGCCGAGGACGGCTTCTATTACATCCTCGGTAATGACGGTTTCGTCTGGTCGGACGGCTTTGTCTGGTCCGACTCCCTGACCGAGTCCGCATCGATCAACGTCTGGGTAGAGCAGGAATAGCAACACCCTCACTTTCCCACCCCAACCCCAGCCACAACCTCACCTCCTCCGCGGCCGGCGATCTCGCCGGCCGTCGCGCACCCTGGGATATCGGTTCTTCTGATTCGAACCGCATTTTCGGTCGTCATCCGCCACCTCTTGGCCCATTCCTTTCGAGGCCTCGTCAGATTTTCTGCGGGCCGATCATCTGAGGCCAGCTAAGTCTCTTCTAAAGAACCGTTTACGAGCTCTCCTCAAGGTCGAAGGATGCACATTCATCTATGGTACGGCAGTTGCTTTTCACAGGGGAGTACCCGACGAGTAGGGCAAAAAATGGCTAACACAAGTCAAATGACGCAACGTCAAGCAAAGGAAGCCGCCATGAAAATCAAAGGCCGCAGGTCGATCCACCCCATCACGTTGTTGCTTACGGTAGCGCTGTTGCTCCTCGGCACCGTGATCGCCAACACGCCTCTCGCCGCCGGTAATGGCAATGGCAGCGGCCGCCCGAACTTCGTCGACGTGCTCGTCACCTATGACCAGACGCCCGGGAACTCCGAGAAGAACCGGGTCCGCGGCATGGGTGGCACGGTCAAGCGACAGTACGAGAACTTCAAGATCCTGTCGCTCAGGGTGCCCGAGAACGCACTCCATGGCCTATCTCAGGGCAA
>CAMYLC010000111.1 GCA_947259195.1 Thermoanaerobaculia bacterium
CAGGACACCGGCCTGAGCCCAGAGTCGGTCGCGACTGATACAGGCGAGACCTGGGTGCCGGTTGGCCAACCTCCGGGCGTCACGGGAGCTTTCGACGAGATAGGCTGGCGGCAGCGCGTTCACCACTTCAGTCGGCAGGGAGAGCGCCTCTCCCAGGGATGAATGGATGGCAGGATCGTCTGGGGTCGAGGTGCTCGAGCTTTCTCTGGTTGGCTGAAGCAAGCTGCCGCGGGTCTGACCGTCCTCGAGCGCCCGAGCCAGATCGAGAGCCTCGGTGCCGTCCTCGAGGACGACGGCGTTCTCGAGCTCCCCAAGGTACAAGTCGAGGCTCGCTGTCCATTCTTCGGGCACTTTCAGACTGTCGCTGAGGAATGTCGGATCTTCCAAACCGGCCTCTGCGAGAGACTTCCGGACCGCGGCTCGGCGCCTGTCCTGCTCTTCTGACAATTGCGCAAGAAGCCGCTGGCGCTGACTGAGGTCGGTGAGCTCCTGCTCGAGCTCGTCTTGCCTGCCGGCCAGCTCCGACTGGCGTCCCTTCAGCTCTTCCAGCCGAGCCCTCTGTTCACCGATGAGGCCCTCCTGCTCTTCTACCATGGAGCGCAGCTCGCTGGTAGATCCTTCAGTCTCCCTCAAGTGCTGGTCGGCCTTGGCGACCTCGAGCGCCTTCTTCTCCAGCTCCTGTTCGACATGGCGACTCCGCAGCTTGCCCTTCTCACGCTCGACCTGTTCCTGATGCAGCCGATTGCGGAGGCCCGAGAGCTCATTGATGGAGGAGAGAAGTCGGTCGCGAAGCGCAGCCTGCCGTTCCTCGGCTTCTTGGGTCAGGGCCTCGATCTGGGCTATCCGGGATTCGTCCTCGTTGACCTCGGCCTGCGCCCTCTCCCGCTCCGCACGCAGTTGAGCCACCCGCTCCTGGCGCTCTGCGAGACCGGCCTCGAGCTCTTGCAGGCGGACCCTGCGCTCCTCTCCTGTAGCACGGCCCGCTGTCACTCGTTCAGTGAGCTCTTGCAGTCGCTCCCTGGAGCCTTTGATGAACTCTTGTTTGCCTTCGATGGTGGCGGCGAGGTCGGCGACCTGGCTGTGACGATCGGCAAGCTGTCGGGAGAGTCTCTCGAGCTCCTCCCCGGCCTCTGTCTGGGTAGCCTCCTGCCGATGCAGGGCAGCAGTTTGTTCACTTTCGCGACTGACCAGTTCCTCGATCTGGGAGCGGTAGTCTGCGAGTCGGAGCTGCAGGTTGGTCCAGCGGCCTTCCAGAACCTGCCGGAGCAGACGGTTGAACTCCTCTTGCCTCTCGCCGTAGCGGCGGGCTGCATTGGATTGTCTCTTGAGTGAGCGAAGCGCTCGCTCCACCTCGGAGACGATGTCGTCCAGGCGGGCCAGGTTGGCCTTCGCTTCCTCCAACTTGATCTCAGCCAGCCTTCGCCGTTCCCTGTAGCGGGTGACTCCGGCGGCCTCCTCGAGCAATCGACGGCGCTCCTGGGGCTTGCCGGAAAGGATCATGCCGATCTTGCCCTGCTCGATCATCGAGTAGGCTCGGATCCCCAGCCCTGTGTCCATCAGGAGGTCCTTGATGTCCTTCAGGCGGACGACTCTGCCATTCAGCAGGTATTGGCTCTCACCGGTCCTGTAGATGCGGCGCCCGATGCGGATTCGACCGTCCTCGGCATTGGCAAAGCCGTTGTCGGTGAGAAGCTCGAGATTGACCTCGGCCATGCCGAGAGGGCGGCGCGATTTGGCACCGGCGAAGATGACGTCTTCCATCTTCTCGCCGCGGAGGCTCTTGGCACTGCGCTCGCCCAGCACCCAAACGAAGGCGTCGGCGATGTTGCTCTTGCCGCATCCGTTGGGCCCTACGATCGCGGTCAGCCGACCCGAAACCTCCAGGTTCACCGGATCGACAAAGGACTTGAAGCCCGAGAGCTCGAGGCGGTTGAGCTTGAACATGGCGCAAAGGATCCCTTGGCGGCGGAGGATAGCAGAGCCCATCGACCTACCACAAGGCCTTGGGGTGCCGGAGACGGTACGGCACGAGATCTGGTGGTTGCCGTTCAGGTGCCGCCCTGGCTCCCGGGAGCTCTCGCACGGCATCGCATCGGTGCGGTGCTCAGGTTGACACCCGAGACGCGGGCGGCATACCATGCCAGCGATCTGGAGGGCTCGCCTTGTCAGGCGAATTAAGGCTCAAGAAGAACGTTCTCAGCGAACAGCAGATGGCACGAATTCTCCGCCGCATGGCCGGGGAGATTCTCGAGCACAATGGGGGTGTCGAAGGACTCATGCTCGTCGGCATCCGGACTCGAGGTGTGCCCATGGCCGAGGGGCTGGCTGCCGAGATCGAGCGCTCCGAGGGGCACAAAGTGCCGATCGGTGTCCTGGATATCACTCTCTATCGGGACGATCTCTCCGTCATCGCTCCACAACCGGTGGTCAAGGAGACCCGTCTCCCGGGACCGGTGGAAAACCAGACTCTGGTGCTGTGTGACGATGTTCTGTACACGGGCCGGACGATTCGAGCGGCGCTGGACGCTCTGACCGACTACGGTAGACCGAAAGCAGTGCAGCTGGCAGTACTGGTGGACCGTGGACACCGCGAGTTGCCCATTCAGGCTGATTTCGTCGGCCGCAAGATCGCCTCCGATCCAGATGAGGTCGTAGAAGTCCGCTTCGTCGCTACCGACGGGGAGGACAAAGTCATGATCATGGAACCCGAGTAGACACCGATGACACAAGAGGGATGGAGCCGAAAGGACCTGGTTGGAATCGCGGATCTTTCGCCGCAGGAGATCCAGCTGATTCTGGACACGGCCGAGTCGTTCAGGGAGGTCTCGGAGCGTCCGATCAAGAAGGTGCCGACGCTGCGCGGCAAGACGGTGGTCAATCTCTTCTTCGAGCCATCGACTCGGACGCGCTCCAGCTTCGAGATCGCCGAGAAGCGGCTCTCGGCTGACAGCCTGAATTTCTCTTCGTCCAGCTCCTCCCTTTCCAAGGGCGAGAGCCTGATCGATACGGCCCTCAACCTCCAGGCGATGGCGCCGGACCTTATTGTTATCCGGCACAGCCACCCCGGCGTCCCGCACATGCTCGCGGCGCGGCTTCCGTCAGGTGTCATCAACGCCGGCGACGGAGCCCACGAGCATCCCACTCAGGCACTTCTCGATGCCTTGACGATCGTGCAGCACAGGGGCCGGTTGCAAGGCCTCAAGGTCTCCATCGTCGGCGACATCGAGCACAGCAGGGTGGTGCGCTCGAACATCCATCTTCTCAACAAGATGGGGGCCGAGGTCACGCTGGCGGGGCCGCGAACCATGATGCCGGTAGAGGTGGAGAAGTTGGGCGTCAAGACGGTCTACACCCTCGACGAGGCTATCGAGGGTGCCGATGTGATCATGATGCTGCGCGTTCAATTGGAGCGTCAGTCCCGCATGGCCTTCCCTTCGACGAGGGAGTACTTCAATCTCTTCGGCCTGACCCGTGAGCGACTCAAGCCGGCCAAACGAGGCGTGATCATCATGCACCCGGGACCAATGAACCGGGGCGTCGAGATCGCCAGCGATGTCGCCGATGGTCCCTACTCGGTCATCTTGGAGCAGGTTGCCAATGGAGTGGCGGTGAGGATGGCGGTTCTCTATCTGCTGGCTGGCGCCCTGCAGGAGGCAGAATGAAGCTGGTCGTACGAGGCGGAAGGGTGGTCGATCCCAGCCAGGACCTGGATGGCGACTTGGAGATTCTCATCGAAGACGGCTGCATCGCGCAGATCGACAAAAAGGTCAAGGGTGTTCGCGGTGCCGAGGTCTACGAGGCCCATGGAATGGTGGTTTCGCCTGGGCTCATCGACATGCACGTGCATCTGCGTGAGCCCGGTCAGGAGTACAAGGAGACCGTCAGAACCGGGACCCTCGCGGCTGCGGCTGCGGGCTTCACCTCGGTTGCCTGTATGCCTAATACGGCTCCAGTGATCGACAACCGATCGATTACCGAGCACGTGATGAAGGAGGCCAAGGAGGCGGGTTTCGCCAGGGTCTTCCCCATCGGGGCAGTCAGCAAGGGCCAGAAGGGTGAGGAGATGGCGGAGATCGGAGAGATGGTTACGGCCGGAGCGGTCGCCGTCTCCGACGATGGATTCCCGGTTTCCAATGCCGAGCTGATGCGCCGGGCGCTGCTCTATGCACAGCACTACGACATTGCCGTGATTCAGCACGCCCAGGACCTCGATCTGAGTGCTGGCGGCGTCATGAACGAAGGCGAATGGTCGACGCGCCTTGGCCTGCCTGGTGCGCCAGGCAGTGCGGAGGATGTGATGGTGGCGCGCGATGTCTTGCTGGCGGAAGATACCGGGGGCCGGTATCACGTTGCCCATCTGTCGACCGGTCGCAGTCTGGATATGGTGCGTCGCGCCAAGGCGCAAGGTCTGGCGGTGACCTGCGAGGCGACCCCGCACCACCTTCTGCTGACTGACGAGGCGGTAAGCGAGAGTGGGTTCTCCACCAACACCAAGATGAACCCTCCATTGCGATCCGAACGAGATCGGGAGGCGTTGCTCAATGGCCTGGCAGACGGCACCATCGATGCGATCGCCAGCGATCATGCGCCGCACCATGCGGACGAAAAGGACGTCGAGTTCAGCGCCGCGCCTTTCGGGATCATCGGGTTGGAGACCAACCTCAGTGTCTGTCTCGATCGCCTCGTGAGGCCGGGCATCATCTCCCTGAATCGCCTGGTGGAGCTCTTTACGGTTGGCCCTGCCCGGGTCCTCAACCTGCCGGTGGGTACCCTCGTCCCGGGTGCTCCTGGTGACCTGACGGTGTTCGATCCCAACCGACCCGTGACGGTCAGAGCCAAGCGATTCCGCAGCAAGGCTCGCAACACCCCATTCGAAGGCTGGCGGCTGCGAGGTCGGCCGGTCGCCACGATCCTCGGTGGAGCCGTCTTGGCTCGTCCCAAAAAGTAGGGCGAAGCAGTCGGGGTTCAGCCGCCGGACCATCGCCTCTGCGATAATGCGGAGCATGCATGATGAGCTTCTTGCAGCGGCGGTGGCGGCGGCCCAGGCTGGCGGCGAGGTTTTGCGCCACAGGTTCGGAGACAGCGCGCTCGATGTCAGAGCCAAGTCGGAAAACGACTTCGTGACCCTGGCTGATCGGGAGAGTGAAGAGGCAGTGTTGGCCAGCCTCGGCGATCGGTTTCCCGAGCATCGTGTCCTGAGCGAGGAAGCCGGTTATCGGGGAGGCAATGCCAGCGAGTTCGAGTGGATCGTGGATCCGCTCGACGGCACCACCAACTTCCTGCAGGGATTGCCCACCTATGCGGTCTCGATCGCCTGTCGAAAGGGGGATCGGATGCTGGTGGCAGCCATCTTGGCTCCGGAGCGGGGCGATCTCTTCACCGCTTCCCATGGTGGCGGCGCCCAACTGAATGGCCGGGAGATCAGCGTCTCCAACCGAGAAGGCTTGAGGGGGGCTTTTCTGGCCACGGGTTATCCATTCAAGGCCAAAGCAGCCCTCGATTTGTACCTCGATATCTTCCGCGACGTCTTTCTCGAGGCGCGGGCCATTCGCCGCTGCGGTGCTGCGGCCCTGGACCTGGCCTACACCGCTGCTGGGATCTTCGACGGCTTCTTCGAATTCCGCCTGTCAGCGTGGGATGTGGCTGCTGGTAGCCTCCTGATCGAGGAGGCGGGAGGTGTTGTGGGCGATCTGGACGGGGGTCGAGATTTCCTGCGCACCGGGAATCTGTTGGCAGGAACGAGAGGGGTGCAGGCGGCCCTCGTCGATGTCCTCGGGCGGCACGCCAGCGAGGCCGATTTGGACTCTCTTGTGGAAAGGCCCGCTGTCGGTTGAGAGGAGTCGTGCTAGGGTCTGTCCGGAGCCCGTATGGCTGACGAAATCCCCGATCGGGAGCCTGTCCTCGAGATTCAGTTCCATCCGGCTGGGATCCGCCGCGGTGTCGGTTATCTCTTTCTGACGCGGCGACATAGCCGATTTCTCACGGTGCTGGGAGGAGCGCTTCTGCTCCTCATTCTCTTCGGTCTTGTCGTAACGCCGAGCGTCGTCGCAAACCGGTTTCGCTTGGCCAGGTATCGTCAGCTGGCAGAGGAGCGGAGCCAGCAGGGCCGGCGGTTGGAACAGCTCACTTCCGAGCTCGAGGAGCTGGCGTCATGGGGTGAGGAGCTGCACCTGAAGACAGGCCGCATCCTTCTGACCTACGGGTTGGACAACGAGGATTCGATAGGTCAGGGAGGGTTTCCCTACAGCACCCCGGATCCGATTGCCACGATCTACGCAGATGCTGTCCAGCATGGTCAGGGCATGAAGGCCCAGGTGAGCGAGCAAGTGGCCGTGCTGGGTACTTTTCTCGACGAGCTGGAGACCTTCGAAACGGCCCACAACGAACAGGTCAGAGTCACGCCTTCAGTCTGTCCACTGGCGGAGAGGGAATTCGTGCTCACCAGCCCGTTCGGTCGGCGACGAAGCCCGTTCACGAAACAGATCGACAACCATCCTGGGCTGGATCTGGCGGCCACGACCGGCACCCAGATTCGGGCTCCCGCCGACGCCGTGGTGGTCTTTGCCGGTCGGTATCCAAGCCGCCAGAGTGTCTCCTGGTGGAGGTATGGCAACCTCGTGGCGCTGGCTCACGGCGAGCGCTTCATTACTCTGTTCGGGCACTGTGACGAGATCCTGGTCAAGAGTGGTCAGGAGGTGGCACAGGGTGAAGTGATCGCCTCTGTGGGCAACAGCGGCTGGAGTACCAGTCCCCACCTGCACTACGAGGTGCGCAGGAAACAGGAAGACGGTAGGTTCCAGCCTGTGGATCCCAGGATCTACATTCTGGATCACCGATGGCGCGACGAAGAGCAGTTGCTGATCAGGTCTCGGCAGGCTCCCGACCTGTCCGACTTCGAGCCGTTGCCTCGTCTCATTGCGCGATAGGTGATTAGAAGCCGCCACCGACCCGGGAGCGTACAGCGATGTCCAAACAGCTCTTGAGTAGTAAGACCCCGACCATGATCATTCCCCTGGGTACCGAAATCCAGTCGGACGCCCACGGCCAGCTCAATATACGAACGCCTGGGAATCTGGTGATCGAGACCTCGGGTCACTACGGAATCCTCGAGTCACTGAATGGCTCCATCCGAATCGAGCCTGACGCTGACGTGGAAGCCGTTCAGGTGCGCTGTGCCGAAGCTTGCTACGTCCAAGGAAGCTTGACCGCCTGGAAGGTCTCGGCGCACTCGCTGCAGCTGGAAAACCAGGCCAAGGCCAGTATCGTGTTGCAAGACACGAAGGAGCTGTCCATTGGCAAGGGCGCGCAGTTGGTTGGGAACTTCTCGTCCGAGAAGGAGCTCTTCGTCCTGTTCTCTCGCTTCGCCGGCCAGTTGAAGGCGCTACCTCTGTTTGCCAGACGGGGCTCGGAGACACCTGAGCTGACGGAAGGCAACGACGCCGAGACCGTGGCCACACCGACGGTTCGCGTGTCGGACGAGATCGTTGAAGAGCCCGAGGCCAGCCTCGAGTCGGATTCAGAGCTTCCAGACCCGCTCTTCTTTGCCCTGATCCTCCTCGAGCGGGAGTTCGCTCGCTCGGCCTATGGTCCGACCTCCCAAAGGGTCATCGAGGAGCTCATCAAGCTGCTGCAGGAAAGGGACCTGGAGGCACTTGGCCTGACCTACCGCACGCTGTGTGGACGCATCGTCGAGCCGGGAGGTGATGTCCGGCGGGCCTTCGATCTGATGGAAACGTACTTCAGCTCGCCCTCGGCATGAGCGCCCTCGTACGGGCGCAGAAGGTGGCCTTTTGGATTGCCGTGGCCAGCGCCACCCTGGGATTCGTCACCAGTGCCGGGTGTGGACCATTGCCGGAGCTGCCGGGAGGACTCGCCCGGTGGCTTCACCCGGTGCTCCTGGCGGTGGGAATCGTGGCGGGCCTCGCCGCCGCCGCCCGCAATGACGAGATCGATCGCACTCGCTGGCAGGTGGTCGAAGATCCCATGCTGACGAGCGACGAGCGCGACTATGCTCATCGCCATGCCGAGCGCGAGCGAAGATGGGCTTCCACCGCGTTTTTGTCGGCCCCCCTCATGCTGGGGTACTGGATGGCCTACCAGATCGAAGGTGAAGGGCGTCGCCTCGACGCGCAGTTGCTGCCGCTGACCGCCGTGGTCGGTTGCGTTATTGGCTATCTGGTGACGAGTCTGCGGGCGCGCGGCCGACAACCCTGAGCCACAGGCTCAAAGCGATGTGGCCCGCATCACTTCTTCGTAGGTGGTAGCTCCCTCGGCCAACTTGCGTAACGCCGATTGACGCAGCGTCCGCATGCCGTGGGTCACCGCCTCTCGTTTGATCTTCGGGGCGTCGGCGCCCTCGAGGATGAGCTGCTTGACCAGATCGTTGATGGCCAGGACTTCGAAGATGCCGGTGCGCCCGAGGTAGCCGGTGCCGCGGCACTCGAAACACCCGCTGCCGCTCTTGACCTTGACTCGCTTGCCGGGTGGGACCGAGAGCATCAGAGTCTTGATCTCGTCGGTTGCGAGATAGTGATCTTCGGCGCAGTGCGGGCAGACGGTGCGCACGAGTCGCTGAGCCATGGCGCCGGCCAGCGTCGAGGTGACCAGGTAGCGCTCCAGGCCGAGATCGATCAGACGGGTAATCGAGGAAGCCGCATCGTTGGTGTGCAGGGTAGAGAACACCAGGTGGCCGGTCAGTGCCGCTTGGATGGAGTACTGGGCCGTCTCGGGATCGCGGATCTCGCCGACCATGATGATGTCGGGATCCTGCCGCAGAATGTGGCGCAGGGCCGAAGCGAAGGTCACCCCTGCTTTGAGGTTGACGGACGTCTGGTTGAAGTCGGGTGAGACCATCTCGATGGGGTCTTCGATGGTCGTGATATTGAGCTCGGGATTCGAGATGGCGGTAAGCGCCGAGTATAGGGTGGTCGTCTTTCCCGAGCCCGTCGGACCGGTGACCAGAATGATGCCGTGAGGCCGGGTGATGAAATCGTTGAACAGCTCGAGCTCGTCCTCGTAGAACCCGAGGGACGGCAGATCCTGGATCAGCACCTCTGGATCGAAGATCCGCAGCACGAGCTTCTCGCCGAAAGCCACCGGCAGGGTCGAGACCCTGAGCTCGATCTCCTGGCCTCCGCGTTGGGTCTTGACTCTGCCATCCTGTGGACGTCGCTTCTCGGCGATGTCGAGGCGAGACATGGTCTTGATGCGACTGACGACCGCCTTGTGAACGATCTTGGGAATGGTCTGGATGTCATGAAGCACGCCGTCGATGCGGAATCGAATGAGACAATCCTCGCGTTTCGGCTCGATATGGACATCGCTTGCCCTGGTGTCGTAGGCGTGCTGCAGCATGAACTCGACCGCGTTGACGATGTGCTGGTCGCTGGACTCGATCTCGGCCTCGTCCTTCATCCGTACAAGGGCCTCGAGATTGCCGAGGTCGATTCCCTGAGAGAGGTCCTTCTCGGCCCTCTTGACCGAGTGACGCAGGCCGTAGAACTCGTTGATGCCCTTCAGGATGTCGGGCTCGGAAGCGACCAGCAGGTCGATGTCCCGTTCGACGATGCGGCGAAACGAGTCGATACTCTCGAGGTCGTATGGGTTGGCGCAGACCACTTGCAGCCGACCGGCTCGCATCCCCAAGGGCAGCATTCGGTGCCGCTTGGCGAAGGGTCGGGACATCCTGCTCTCGATGAGGTCCGCATCGAGATCGAGAGGATCGATGCGGACAAACTCGAGATCGGCGTCGGTCGCGACCGCCTTGGCGATCTCCACTTCTCCGAGGACCGCCGATGGATCGTTGGAGCTGGGGAACTGCAGGCGTTGGATGACCTCGTAGCCCAGTGCGTGCTGCTCGTACGCACGGTAGCCGTTCTCTTCCGCCCCCGCCTTCTTGGACTCCTTGACGACCTGTGCCACCTGAGAGGTGTTGAGGAGGCCCTGGCGCTCGAGGATCTGCGCAAGTAGTTTGGGGCTGAGACTCATGGTTGTGGCCGTGGACTGGCGCTCGAGAGTATCTGCTCTCGAAGCGTAGGTGAGTTTAGCAGTAGCCACTTCCCGAGACTGTGCCGGGTTCCACCTTGTCCGTGGGGCTGAGGTTACAATCGGCATCGGGTCTGGGGTTCAGATATGTCGGTGCCACTCATCTCCTTGGCTCTAGTTCTGGGCTGCGCGATCGGCTTTGCCGGCGCAGATCTGCTACGCAAGGCCCTCTCGCACAGGATTCGCCCAGTACCTCTTCTCTTTGTTCTGGCGGCGGGCATGATCCCGGCCTTCATCGGTTGGTGGATCTGGGCAGACGCGGCAGTGCCGTCGGCGGGCTATTGGGTTCCGGGACTGGGATCTGTGCTGCTCAATGTGGTTGCCAATCTGATCTTTCTGGAGGCGGTGCGAATCTCCCCCCTGAGCCTGACGATTCCGATGCTGTCCCTGACTCCGGTGTTCACGTCTTTGCTCGCCATTCCGCTTCTCGGCGAGCGGCCCGGGAGGCTCGAGTGGCTCGGTATCGCAGCGGTCGTCCTCGGCGCCTCCTGGCTGAACGTCGATCGCCAGAGAGAGAGCTCAGAACTGCCGATCTGGCGACGCCTGGGCAAGGAGCGGGGAAGTCTGCTGATGGTTCTGGTCGCTGCTCTCTGGTCCCTGGCCCTGCCCTTGGACAAGCTGGCGGTCGCCAGTGCCAGCGTTCCCGCTCACGGGACGATGCTAAGCGCAGGGGTTGCGCTGGTCCTGGTGCTGGTGCTCCTGGTACGTCCTGGAGAGAGCAGCTTCTCGGAGGTTCGCCGCTGGTCGGGTCTCGTGACTGCTTTGGTGACGGTGAGCGTGCTGGCTCTCGGCCTTCAACTGGTCGCGATTACCCGGGTCTGGGTGGGTCTGGTAGAAACTCTGAAACGAGCCGTTGGCTCTCTTCTGGCTCTGGTGTCGGGTTGGCTGTTCTTTGGCGAGCAGATCGATCTTCAGCAGGTGCTGGCAGTCCTTCTCATGGGGGCCGGGGTCGGTCTCGTTCTACTCTGATCTCCAGGCCTTGATTGTGTATCAGCGACCGGGTGTCAGCAATTGGGCCAGTCGTGCTGGAGTTGCTGCGTGGACGCCCAGTGGGCTTCCATCTCGGACAAAGAGTCTCCTCCGAGTTTCTCCAGCAGAGCATCGGCGAGCACCAGGGCCAGCATGGCTTCGGCGATGACTCCGGCCGCCGGCAAGGCCGTCACATCGCTCCGCTCGTATTGCGAGAGGCGCTCTTCCATCGTATCGAGATCGACGGAGGGCAGCCCCCTGGACAGTGTGGAGATCGGCTTCATGTAGGCGGTGACCACCACGTCTTGTCCGTTGGTGATACCGCCCTCGGTGCCGCCGGCCCGATTGCTGGAGCGCTGCCAGCCGACGTCCTGATTGAAAGCTATCGGGTCGTGGGCCAGGCTTCCGAAGCCACTGCTGGCCTCGATCGCACTGCCGATTTCGACCGCCTTGACAGCCGGCACCGACATGATGGCCTGCGCGATCCGACCGTCGAGCTTCTCGCTCCACTGTACATGGGAGCCCAGGCCGATCGGCACGTTGTGGGCGATCACGGTGACACTGCCACCCAGAGTCTCGCCCTCTTGCTTGGTTCTGTCCACCAGCTCCACCATCTCCTGCTCGAGCCCGGGGTAAATGGCCCGCAAAGGGGACTCGTCGTTCATGGCGCTGAGCTGATCCCAGGCAGGCACCGGACGATCGAGCCCGATGGGGCCCAGTGAGCGGACTCCACTGCTGATTTCGACTCCAAACCTAGCCAATAGCTGCTTGGCGATGGCGCCTGCTGCGACTCGTGCCGCGGTCTCCCGAGCCGAAGCTCGTTCCAGCACGTCGCGGAGATCTCGCCGCCTGTACTTCAGTCCACCGGCCAGGTCGGCGTGGCCGGGGCGGGGCGAGCGCAGCCTTCTCTGCTCCGCCTTGGCGGCGTCGATTTCGAGGGGATCCATGACCTCCTGCCAGTTCTCGAAATCGCGATTGCGAATCCAGATGCAGATCGGCGAGCCGAGGGTCTCGCCACCCCGCAGACCGCCCCTGAATCGGACATCGTCCTGCTCGATCTGCATCCGGCGACCTCTTCCGTAGCCATGCTGTCTGCGGCGCAGCTCGTGCCGGATCCGATCGCGATCGATCGTCAGACCTGCCGGCACTCCGCAGAGAATGGCTGTCAGGCCGGGGCCATGACTCTCTCCCGCTGTCGTGAGTCGGAGTCGCCGCATTGCAATGGCAGCCTATCAAGAGAGCGCGTCGACGGATGGGGTCGCCAGCCGAGCGAAGGGCTCCCTCAAGGGTTCGGGGGTCCGGCACAGGCGGCCGGATGCTGCCTCCACCCAGACATGCTCTGTCAGCCCGGTCGCCAGGACCTCCACCCCACGCCTGACTTCGTAGGCGAACCGGAGTCGGCGGCTCGCGAGATCTGCCAGCCAGGCGTCGATCTCCAAGGTCTCGCCGTAGTGCGCCCCTCGGCGATACTCGACCTGACAGGCGGTGACCATCAGGTGATAGCCGAGGTCCTCGATCTGGTGGTAGTGAAAGCCGGAAAGGGTACAGAGTCGAGTCCTCGCCAGCTCGAACCACACCAGATAGTTCGCGTGGTGGACGACTCCCATCTGATCCGTCTCGGCGTAGCGGACCTCGACCGCGGTCGTGGAGCGGACAGGATTTGGGGACATTACGCTGTACTGTAGCGCAGCACGGTCCAGAGAATCTTGTAGCCGGCCAGAATCGTGCCGCGAAGGGTGCCGGTGATTTTCGAAACGCCGACCCGTTTCCTGTAGCTGACCGGAACTTCGGTGACTCGCAGCCCCTGGCGTAGGGCCTTGACCTGCATCTCTGCCGTCCACCCGAAGTCCGGATCCGACATCTCCAGGCTCTCCAAGGCCGACCACGATATGGCCCGGAACGGACCGAGGTCGGTGAAGCGATGGCCGTACAGGGCTCGGATCATCCTACAAGCAATGAAATTGCCGGCCCTGGCCTGGGGGAGGAGAGCTCCAGGCTGCCGGCTTCCCAGCACTCTCGAGCCGATGACGAGATCGAAATCGCCCTCGCCAATAGGCGCGACAAGTGACGGGAGCTCCTCGGGATGGTCGGAGAAGTCGCCATCGAGGAACACGACGACATCGGCCGGTTGATGGCGACGGATATAGGCGAGTCCGGCGAGACAGGCGCTCCCGTAACCGGGCTGAGGCTCTTTGACGACCTGCGCTCCACCGGCGGCTGCAACCTCCGACGTCGCGTCGGTGGAGTTGTTGTCGACGACCACGACCCGAGACACCAGAGCTCGAGGAATCGCTGCCAGAACGAGCGGCAGCGATGCCTCCTCGTTGTAGGCCGGAATGACCACGTCGATGGAGGGACTCTCAGGCGGCATCGGGAAGGCCAGAAAACGGGCGCGTGTGAGGCCGTCGGTACGTTATCATTGCTTCGGTCGTCGCGGGGGCGCTTGACGCCCCCGCAACGGCATCTGGCGGCGCCAATCGATCAACGGAGAGGTTTCTTGAGGATGGGACGCAAGATACAGGCAGTCAAGGGCACCCGCGATCTGTTGCCACCGGACACAGCCGTGTGGGCGGCAGTGGAGCGGGCTGCGAGAGAAACCTTCGGGGCTTACGGGTACTCGGAGATCCGGACTCCCATACTGGAGGATACGGAGCTCTTTGTGCGCTCGGTCGGAGAGGGCACGGACATTGTCGGCAAGGAGATGTACACGTTCACCGATCGCAAAGGGCGCAGCCTCTCCTTGAGACCCGAAAGCACGGCCTCGGTGGCTCGAGCTTTCGTTCAGCATGGGATGCACAGCGCCGCTTTGCCGCTCAAGGTGTATTACATCGGCCCGCACTTCCGCTACGAGCGACCCCAGAAAGGCCGCTATCGGCAGTTCTTCCAGATCGGTGCGGAGCTCCTGGGCGACGCTGGACCTCAGAGCGACGGCGAAGTCATCCTGATGCTGGTGCGATTTCTGTCCGTCCTGGGGTTCGAAGGGCTTGTTGTGCAGCTCAATACTGTGGGTGATGAAGAGTCGCGGGAGGCTTACAGAAAGGGTCTTGTCGAGTATCTGGAGCCGCATCGCGAAGCGCTGAGTCCCGACAGCCAGCGGCGTCTGGGCAGCAATCCACTGAGGATTCTGGACTCCAAGGATCCGGCGGACCACGGCGTGCTGCAAGGGGCACCACGGCTCGAGGATTTTCTGAATGCCTCGAGTGCAGGGCACTTCGACGCGGTCTGCGAGATGTTGGATCGGCACGACGTCGCCTACTCCATAGAGCCTCGCCTGGTGCGCGGTCTCGACTACTACACCCGAACCGTGTTCGAGATCATCGCCGCAGGGCTCGGCGCCCAGGACGCCATCGTCGGCGGCGGCCGCTACGATGGGCTGATCGAGGAGCTCGGCGGCCAGCCGTTGCCTGGCATCGGCTTTGCGATCGGTGAAGACCGCTTGATCGAGGTGCTGCCGGAGCGGTTTCGAATCGAGGCCCTGAAGGCCTCTCTCGTGGCCGTGGCCGCGGTGCCTCCGGTGTCGGCGGCCGAGGCGGTGGCCCTGGCGGAGGAGCTGCGAAGCGAGAATCTGCCAGTGCTCGCAGAGCTGACGGATCGGTCCGTGAGGTCGGCGCTCAAGCGGGCTGATCGAGCGGGTGTCAAGTGGGTAGTCCTGCTTGGCGAGCAGGAGCGGGCTACGGGCACGGTGACAGTGCGAGATCTCGAGCAGGGCAGTCAGGAGACGATGCCTCGAGGAGATCTTGCGACCTACTTGAGGAGATCGCCATGAAGCGCCGTGGAGCAGGAACGATATCGGCCGGTGAGGTTGGAGACCGGGTGAGGTTGCAAGCCTGGGTCCGTCGGCGAAGAGACCTCGGCGGTCTGATTTTCCTGCAGCTGAGAGACTATTCCGGGGTGGTTCAGGTGGTCGTCAGGCCCGACGAGCATCCAGCAGTGGCCGCGAGCCTGGATGCGGTGCGCCTCGAGTGGGTGGTGGATGTCGAAGGGGTCGTCGAAAGACGCTCACCGGAGAACATCAATCCGGAGATGGCGACGGGCGAGATCGAGGTGATCCTCGATCGGGCGCAGATCCTCTCCCGGTCGGCTCCGTTGCCCTTCGCCGTGGAAGGGGAAGTCGACGCTACCGAAGAGACGCGGCTGCGATATCGGTTTCTGGACCTTCGTCGGAGCGAGCTGCAGGCCAACCTGAGGCTGCGGCACAAGGTCACTCTCGAGGTTCTGGAGCACTTCGACGAGCGGGGTTTCGTCAACGTCGAGACACCCATTCTCACTCGCTCGACGCCTGAAGGGGCTCGAGACTATCTCGTTCCGAGCCGAGTTCGGCACGGGTCCTTCTACGCCCTGCCGCAGTCCCCACAGCTGTTCAAACAGATTCTCATGGTCTCCGGACTGGATCGCTATGTGCAGATTGCCCGTTGTTTTCGAGACGAGGATCTGCGCGCCGATCGACAGCCTGAGTTCACCCAGGTCGACGTCGAGATGTCCTTTCCTACCGAGGACGAGATCTTCGAGCTCATCGAAAGCCTGTTTGCGAGGATTTTCCCTCTCGCTGGCATCGAGCCCGAGCTGCCCTTCCCGCGAATCACCTTCGAGGAGGCGATCCGCCGGTTTGGGACTGATCGTCCGGATCTCCGATTCGGCATGGAGATCGGCGACCTCACCGAACTGCTGTCGGAAAGCGAGTTTCGCGCTTTTCGTCAGACAGTTGCGGACGGAGGGGTCGTCCGCGGTATCAGCGTAGCCGGGGCCGCGAAGAGCAGTCGAAGGCAGATCGACGAGTGGGCACAAGTGGCTCGGGACCACGGCGCCGCCGGAGTCCTGACGGTGAAGAAGACCGACGGCGAGCTCCAGTTTCAGGTCAAGGGGGTGCTGACCCAGGAAGAGTTGAGCGGCGTCGCCGCTCGGCTGGAAATCGCCGATGGGGATCTGGGTTTGCTGGTGGCTGGCCCAAGCCCAGTAGCATCAGCCGCCCTTGGAGCCGTTCGTTTGCAGGCAGCCCACCAGCTCGATCTGGTGCCGGCCGATCGCCAGGCCTTCGTCTGGGTGACCGAATTCCCGCTGTTCGAATGGCAGGAGGAGTCGCAGCGATGGTACGCCTGCCACCATCCGTTCACGAGTCCGGATCCAAGAGATCTGGACAGGCTGGAAACCGATCCTGGCAGCGTTCGCGCCCGAGCCTACGATGTGGTGATGAACGGCCTGGAGCTTGGGGGGGGATCCATTAGAATTCACGACCCCGATCTCCAGCAGCGGGCGTTCACGGCTCTGGGGATTGGCGCCGAGGAAGCCCGCGAGCGCTTCGGATTCCTGCTGGATGCTCTACGCTATGGGGCGCCACCGCACGGTGGCCTGGCGCTGGGTTTGGACCGTATCGTCATGGTGATGGCCGGAGCCTCTTCGATCAGAGATGTGATCGCCTTCCCAAAGACAACCTCGGCGACTTGTCTGATGACCGAAGCTCCGTCGACAGTCGATGAAGCCCAGCTGTCAGAGCTGGGAATTGCGCTCACGGACGTCGAGACTCCGAACGATTCAGGAGAAGAGCCGAGAGAACCGCAATCTTGACTCGTTTCGACCTTCAGCTTCGACATCCCAATGGGGAAACGCCCATCCTGGTGGGTGATGGGGTCCTACTTGGCGAGGAGGGCGAGCTGCAGGATTGGGTGCGGCAGCGACGGGTCTTCGTGATCAGCTCGCCGAGGGTTCTCGAGCTTCACTCTCAGGTGCTTGCGCCCCTGTCGAGGCAGGCCGCCGATCTCCACATGCTCGAGGTGCCCGACGGGGAGGCCGCCAAGAGCGTCGGAGTTGCGGAAGGTCTCTGGGGCGAGATGCTCGAAGCCGGGGGCAAGCGGCATAGTCGCATCGTCGCTTTCGGTGGTGGCAGTGTTGGAGACCTCGCCGGATTCGTGGCCGGATGCTACATGCGGGGCCTCGAGTACGTGCAGCTGCCGACGACCCTGCTGGCACAGGTCGATGCCTCGATTGGTGGTAAGACGGCGATCAACCTGGCGCGAGCCAAGAACAGTGTCGGGCTGTTCCATCATCCAAGGCGAGTCATAGCGGACACCAGGTTACTGGAGACTCTTCCTGGAGGAGAGTTGCGCTCGGGCCTGATTGAGGTCCTGAAGATGGCGATCCTCTCCGACCCCGAGCTCTTTTGGGTGCTGGAGAGGGACCTGGACGGCCTTATGGCTGGCGACTCGATAGCCTTGGCTCCGGTGGTGGCAGCCGCGGCACAGGCGAAGATCGAAATCGTCGAGCGAGATCCCGTCGAAAGAGGAGAGCGAATGCTGCTGAACCTGGGACACACCCTGGGTCACGCGCTCGAAGCAGCGCTCGGCTTTCAGACGCTTCGGCACGGTGAGGCGGTGGGCTACGGCATCCTCTTCGCCGTTGGATTGGCCGAGAACCGAGGCCTGCCGCTCGCAGCCGCAAACCGCATTCGGCAGCTTGTCGAGCGTTTCGAGCTGCCGAGAATTCCAGCCCCCGAGGTGGATACCCTGATCCGACTCATCGGCCGGGACAAGAAAGCCGGTGAAAGTGGATGGCGCTGGGTTCTACCGACGGACCTCGGCGCCTGCGAGATCGTCTCTGATCTCACCGAGGCAGCGGTCAGGCATGAGCTGGCGGCATTCCTGGCTCGATTCGAGGAGGCTTCGTAGCCGCTGGGATCTGCCTGATCGTAGAGATACCCGGCTGTGAAATGTGGCATGGGAGAGTCGTCGGCCCCAGGGCTATAATCGGCGCGGCGGTTCGTTCGGGAAGCCGGCCGGTTTCTCGGAACAGGGCTGCCGCGCGTCGAACGTGGAAAGGTAAGTGGGAAATGGCATCGCTACTCAGCATCTTCAAGCGCTTGAAGCTCCGCCATTTCCTGTTCGCGCTGCTGCTGATCGCAGGAATCGTTCCTCTGGCCTTCAGTAGCTTCCTGGTCATTCGTCAGAACCGAGAGATCCTGGAGACCCAGGAGAAGGGGTATCTGACGCGGTCGACGCAGTTCCTCTCGCAGGAATTGGATCAGCACCTCTCCTCGACGCGTCGGCAGCTGATGCAGCTGGGGCAGAGCCTGGTGGCTATTCCGTCGGAGACGGGGATGGCCGAGAGGCTCCGCCAACCCTGGGTTCAGGAGTACCTCCGCGAATTTCTCTCGACGGATTCCAATCTGGTCGGTCTTCGCGTTCTGGGGACCGACGCCGTCGGCCCTTACATGTCGGCTATCCGACAGTCTCCGAGCCTGCGGAGGCAGCTCGACGATGCTTTCGCCGAGACCGAGCAGAAGGGAACTGTCGTTTACCGTTTCTTGACCCTCGAAGAGACCGCGGACCCTGTCGCGGTGCTGGCCATACCAATAACCGACTCGATCGGCCAGCCACAGCTGTTTGTCGAGGGGGTGACTCGACTCCGCAGGATGGAGACCCTCTTTCAGCAGGAGGCCCGCGGTGAGGTGTCCGTCTTCTTGATCGACAACCAGGGCAGCATCCTCT
Organism: Thermoanaerobaculia bacterium; assembly: GCA_947259195.1. Taxonomy (GTDB): domain Bacteria; phylum Acidobacteriota; class Thermoanaerobaculia; order Multivoradales; family JAHEKO01; genus JAUVRX01. Next base: position 18,492 of record CAMYLC010000111.1, read on the forward strand.
GGGGAGGAGAGGCGACCGAAGAGATGCGGCGGGCGGTCCGTCGGTCGCGACTGGTTCGTGACTTCGTGCAGACCCCACTGAACATGACTCAGGAGTACACGGTCGTCTCCGACGGGAGTGAAGAGAGAATGTTGGGTAGGGTCGGGCCGGTCGAAGAGGCGGGATGGGGAGTGGTAATGCAGCGCCCTGCCGCAATTGCGTTGGCCGCGGTTCAGGAGATGGTCTTCAACACTGCGGTCTCGACGGCTGTATTGATCGCCTTCGCTTTGGGAATCGCCGTTGCTGCCGCACGCGGGGTGAGCCGGCCGATCCAGGAACTGGCGGATACCACACACCAGATCGCGGCCGGAAATTTCGGCCAGCGGGTCGAGCTGGGAGTGGCCAGCCAGGAGATACGCGAGCTGGCCGACGACTTCAATCGCATGAGCGATCATGTGCGCAGTCATGTCGAGCAGCTCAAGCGCGCGGCCCAGATCAACCGTGACCTGTTCGTCGGCTCGATGCGGTCGTTCGTCGCGGCGATCGACGCCAAGGACCCCTACACCCGTGGCCACTCCGAGCGTGTAGCGACGTACAGCCGAACGATCTCCAAGTTTCTGGGTTTGTCGGAGGAGGATAGTCATCAGATCTGGGTAGGCGCGCTGCTGCACGATGTAGGCAAGATCGGCATCGAGGATCAGATTCTGACCAAGGTGGACAGATTGACGGATGCGGAGTACAACGTCATGAAGCAGCATACGGTCATCGGCGCCCAGATCATGAGTCGGATCGAGCAGCTCAAGGAGATGATCCCAGCCATTCGCTGGCACCACGAGGCGTGGAACGGCGAGGGATACCCGGATGGTCTGCAGGGCGAGCAGATCCCGCTGTCGGCTAGAATCGTTGCCGTGGCAGATACCTTTGATGCGATCACTACCACCCGCCCCTACCAGAAGGCGTGCGACACGGCCTTTGCGGTCGAGACCATCACGAAGTTGGCCGGAAAGCGCTTCGACGTCGATGTGGTCTCGGCGTTCCACCGCGCCTTCGAAGCCGGCCAGATCAGAAAGCGAGAAGCACCCCTGCCGGTCCCTCCCGCAGAGGCCAAAGCAGTCGTGGCCAACTGAGCGACCCCCCCCGAAGCTGTAAGTCATGCCCTTCCAGTACGTTCTGGCGAATCTGCTGGCCGACAATCCTGACGCCGAGGCGGCCCTCTTCTTGGATGATGCTGGCGAGACCGTGGATTTTGCCTGCGCTGAACAGAGTCCCTATGAAATGCGTTTGCTCGGCGCCTATCTCGGTATCTACCTCCGTCTCATTGGTGGGATGCTCTCCGAGGCGCGGCTCGGTGCGACCCGCCTGTGCCACATCGAAAGGGCCAAACACCATCTCCACCTGATCGCGCTGCCGGACGGCTACTACCTGGTCCTGGTTCAACGCCGGCCTGCGAAGGTGGGGAAGGCTCGAAGAAGCCTTCAGGCCGCGGCAGAGCAGCTGAGGTCAGAGGTCTTTTGAGTGTCGCGCCGCCTCCCCCCGTGAGGCTGGGATCGGATAGCATTCCCAGCCATGAATGACGAGGACACCCTCGATCTAGCGCCCGAGACAGCTCCGAGAGAAGCTCGAGAATCGGGCTTCTGGGGGAAGTTGAAGAAGGGTCTGTTCATGACCCATACCGAGTTCCTGGATCGGCTGGATGCGGCGGTTGCGGGCCGTGGCGTGGTGGACGACGAGATGTTGGAGCATCTGGAGGAGACTCTCATCGGCACCGACGTCGGGGTGGAAACGGCCCTCGAGCTCATCGACTCTGTCAAGAGCAGGGTGAAGGGCTTCGAAGCTCAGGACGTGCTGAAGCTTCGCCAGATGCTCGTCGACGAGATGGCCATTCTGCTTTTGGATGCACCACAGCCGGTAGCCCCTGTCGACGAACCCACAGTCACCCTCGTCGTGGGCGTCAATGGCGTGGGTAAGACGACTTCGGTTGCCAAGTTGGCCCGTTGGTCACAGGAACGTGGGGAGCGGGTCGTGATGGCTGCTGCCGACACGTTCCGTGCCGCGGCTGTCGAGCAGCTTTCCCTGTGGGGCGAGCGATTGGGCGTCGACGTCATCAAGCAGGCCGCCGGCGCCGATCCCGCTGCCGTGGTCTTCGATGCGCTGCAGGCAGCCAAAGCCCGTCGGGCTGACCATGTGATCGTGGACACCGCTGGTCGGCTGCACAACAAGGAGCATCTAATGGAAGAGCTGTCCAAGATCAAGAGGATCGTCGACCGCGAGGCAGCAACCTGGCAGCGCAAGACGCTGTTGGTGCTCGATGCGACGACCGGGCAAAACGCCATCAGTCAGGCTCGGGAGTTCGTCCGTGTTGTGGACGTAGACGGGGTATTGCTAGCCAAGATCGATGGCACGGCCAAAGGCGGCATGGCGGTGGCGGTAGCGCGGGATCTTCGACTGCCGGTGGTCTATCTCGGCGTCGGCGAGACCGCTGACGATCTTGTCGAGTTCAGGCCAAGAGAGTTCGCAAAAGCACTGTTGGGTTGAGATGCGGTGGACCTCGCAGCTTCCCGATCCGTCGCATTTCTGGATTGGCCTCGCGCCACGCTCCTGGCCCGGTGATGAAGGGTTATGGGTCGATCTGGGGCGGGGAGGCCTCGGTGCCTCCTCGACGGCAGCGACGGAGGTCCCGGATGAGTGGCGATCTCAGCCGCCTGATGAGGTGGTGTACCTGCCGCCAGTTCGGCAGGCGCTGGAGAGCCAACGCTCACATCTGGTCAGATCCCTGATGGAGCTCGGGGTGCCGGTCGTCGTTCAGCGGCCCGCGGAGGCTGGCCCGGTGGTGGATCCGGAATCGGTGGTGTTCGACCCCTTGGAGACACTCCTGGCTGGCAAGATGGAGTATCTGGCTGAACTGCCGGCCGGTGCCAAGGTCGTCTGGCCTCTGATCGCTGGCCTGACGGATGATCGTACCCAGTGGGAGGAGGGTCTCGCGGCGCTCGCTGGGGCAGGAGTGGAGCACGTGCAACCGCTGGCGCTGGATCTCGAGCCAGCGGACAAACGGCGTCTCGTCGAGCGAGCCGGTGAAGCAGCTTTCCACGCGCTGTATCACGGTGAACAGCCATCCGAGAATTTGTTCTCCTGCCTGGCCGCGGCTCGGGGGTTCGGGCCCTTTCTGCCGCGGCCCCTGCCGAGCTCAGGTGTGAGGCGCGAGAACCAGCGCCTCGGCGAGCAGCTGGCCGTAGCTGGGGAGCTCTGGTTGCGGGTGGGTCGCTCAGAGTCGGGAGGGCAGGACCTGTATCGATCTGCCCGGTTGGTAGATCGCGACAATCACGATCTGCCTGCCCTCTGTCGGGAAGGCAATCTGGGGGTGTTCCCTTGGCTCGATCCGCTGAGCTCTGGGGTGATCACCGACTTCGTGACCACGGGTACTGCCACTCTCGTTCAGGACTTGAAAGAAGAGTACCTGGCCAGCCTCGCCTAGCCCGGAATCCTGGCGACCAGATCGATCTCTACCAGGCCATTCATGGGCAGCGCCGCCACCTGGACCGTCGACCGCGCGGGTCGATGCCCGCCCAGCACATCGCCGTAGAGGTCATTCAGAGTCGGAAAGTTGCCCATGTCGACGATGTAGATGGTCGCCTTGACGACGTCGGAGAAGCTACACCCGGCACTCGACAAGACCTCGGTCAGGTTGGCCAGGACCTGCTTGGCCTGGGCTTCGAATCCTCCTTCGACGATCTTGCCGGTCGAGGGATCGAGAGCGATCTGCCCCGAGGTGAATAGCCAATCGCCCTGACTGACCGCTTGCGCGTAGGGTCCGATAGCGGCAGGCGCTTGATCGGTATGGTGACATTGCATTGGTATGCCCTCCTCTCGAACGGGTTGGACTGGTGCCGGTGCTCAGGCGCTCATGATTGGCGGTTGCCTGATTCGGGACCTGGAGCCGTGTCGTCAGCGAGAGCACCGATAAAGGGCAGATTCCGATAGCGCTCGTCGAAGTCGAGTCCGTATCCCACAACGAATACATTGCCGATCTGAAAGCCCGAGTAGTCGATTGGGACGTCGACCTCCCTTGCTTCGATCTTGTCCAGCAGCGCACAGAGCTTGACGCTTTTGGCACCGCGAAATCGGAGGAGGTCCAGGATCGTCCGCAGGGTATAGCCGGTATCGACGATGTCCTCGACCAGCAGCACGTCTCGGTCGCGGATGAACAGGTCCAGGTCCTTGCGGATCCTCACTTCTCCCCGAGCGCTGGTACCCACGTAGCTGGAGGTCTGAAAGAAATCGACGGCTACCGGAACTTCGACCTGCTTCAATAGATCGACCATGAAGAAGACCGATCCCTTGAGTACGCCGATGCAGACCAGTAGCTCGGTATCGGCATAGTCTCGGTTGATCTCCTGGGCCAACTCGGCGACCCGCTCTTCGAGCCGCTGGCGGGAAATGAGGACTGTGGGAGATGTAGCAGTGCTTTGGATTTTCATGGCGTACAATCAGCTGAACCCGGAGGGTAGCATGGTCGAGCGCGACGTCAATCCCCTCGCTGGCCGCCACCGAGCCTTGTCTGTTCGATTCAAGGCCGCCTGGGCGTTTCACCAGCTCCTCGTCGGAATGCAACGGACGCGAATCCTAGAGCATTTCGACGACAGGTCCGAGGCGTTCAAGAGTGCCGTCGGCACCTTGAAGAAGGCATCCGAGAAGTTGGAAGGACCGGCGACTTCGGATTCTTCGGTGGTGCCAGCTTTGCTGGAGGATCTGGAATCCGAGGTCGGAGTCTTGGAGGTCGGACTGGCCAAGACGGAAGAAGCGATCTCGCCGTCTCAGGTCCGCCGCTTCTTCCAGCAGGTCCGTTCGTTCGACGAGCGAATCCTGCTCGACATCATCCGTTTCTATCAGCGCGTCGAAGGTACAGGGGTTTGGGACAGGGATCGTCTGGACAAGACCGATCTCGTGGTGAGCCGCCTGGCAGAGTCCATAGCTGGCCCGGAGCTGCAGGGGGACCGCACCCGCCTGCGCAAGGTCCTGCAGGCTCTCGCGGTCGCTGACAGCCAGGCCGGGAGCGAAGACACCGCCGAGATCACCAGCCTCAGCGCGACGCTGCAAGATCTTCGGTCGGAGGTGCGGTGGGTCAAGACCTTCGACGAGCTGCATGAGAGTAAATTGGTTCAGCTGTACAGGGCGCTGAAGCACGACATGGGCCACAAGCTTTTCCATCCCAACCTCTTGCCACTGGTGGCGGATGTCAACAACGCCTTCAAGCTGAAGATCGACGAGTTGCGGGGTCTGGAAGAGGACAGGATCGTCAGTGGATATCGAAGGTTGCTTCAGGGTCCCGAGAAGAATGTCGCTGGCGGACCCGAGCTGGACGTCGTGCTGGCTGGCCTCCAGCGCCAACTGGATGAGTTCGAGACCCGCACAAAGACGGAGAACGTCCGGCTGGACGAGCTCGCTGTCCTCGGCAAGAGTCTCAGAGACGTGAGTCGGCGGTTCCAGGATCGCCTCAACGTAGCCAAAACGAACGACGCTCCGAGCCGGACGAGTGCCGGGGCGGCTACCCTCGCCCCGCGGATACTCGCGACCGAAGCTCTAGTACCGAACCTAGATGCTGTGCAGCCGTTTTGGGACGAATTGATGGCGGCGCTCGCTGGGCTGGATCCGGAGCTCGACCCGGTCGATGCCACCACCCAGGGAGCCGTCTTGGAGTATCGGCTCGAGCCTCGGGAAGTCGACGCCTTTCGTGCCCTTGGTGAGGAGGTCCAGTCGGCAGCTCATGCGGAGCAGTTCGTCCTCGCGGCGGCCGCTCTTCGTCGACGAATCAGCAAAGCGGCGGAAGATATTCAGCAAGCTCTGAGCGAGACACCGGGAACGACTCCCGACTCGATTCTGGAGGAGGCGCGGTGGACATCCAGAATGGGTGACGCCTACTTGAAGCACTTCTCCCACCTCATGGATCAGGCGGTTTTCGAGGGAGATCTGGATGCCGCCAGATCGTTCCAGCTGCTCAAGATGCGCTTCATGCGAGAGCATTCGGGTCTTCTCAACCTGATCCCGAGGCTATGGGCGCAGGCCTCTCTGAGTACGGCCGAGTTCCCGGTGGAGTCGGGGAATTTGGATGGCCTGGCCACCGGGTCCTTTGGCAAGCAGTCGGCGGACGAAGATGGCGAGTAGGATCAGGCAGGTCAATCCGGCTGGGTCAGGCGCTGCTGGGCCAGGAGCTCTGTGAGCAGGCGCTGAAGCCGATCTGAAGCTTCTTTGCCTTCTTGTAGCACCTCTTCATGGGACACGCCGCCGCTGCCTATTCCTGGAGCGAGGTTGGTGATCACAGACAGCGCCAGACATTCGACACCCATGTGGCGCGCCGCGATGATCTCCAGAGCAGTCGACATGCCCACCATGTCGGCGCCGTTACGTCGCAGCATGGTGACTTCGGCAGGTGTTTCATAGCTGGGGCCTGCTAGAGCAGCATAGTTCCCCTGGCCGAGAACCATCCCGAGTCGTTCTGCGGTCTCGAGAGCCAGGGCGCGCAACCGTCCACTGTATGGCTCGGTCATGTCGGGAAACCTGGGGCCCCATTCACTCGGCAACTCGCCGCGCAGCGGATTGAGACCAGTCAGATTCATCTGATCTCGTATCAAGATCAGGTCGCCAGGCCGCTGATCGCCTCGCAAGCCTCCGGCGGCGTTGGTCATGACCAGAGTCCGAGCCCCCAGTGTGGCTGCCAGCCGAATCGTGAACACCGTTTGATGGGCGTCGTAGCCCTGATATGAATGGAGGCGACCCTTCAGATAGAGAACAGGTCGACCCTGTTCGGTCGTCAGCAGCTGCACCTTCAGCGGGTGGCCCTCGATTCTGTGAGTCTCGAAGGGCAACCACTGCCCAAGAGGGGTCTCTCTCCCCTCGGGATCTCCGAGTTCGACCGCGAGACCCGATCCCGAGACCACCACCACCTCCGGACGAGGCCAGCCGGTTTCGTCCCAGTCTTGGGCCGCCCGGTCGAGCTCCAGACGCATCGAATTCACGGGACTCATGCTACCAGGGTGAAAGGGGTTGTTTGAAGTGGCGAGGCTAGGTCGAAGCGGAGCGAGTGGACGACGGGGGACCTGGGAAGGTGCCGGGAGGCACATCCTCCAGAAATCCGATATCGTTCCCCGCAGCCATCGATGGTGGAGCCTGTGAGGTAGACAGGCCCAAGTCGCTCTAGAAGGGGGAAAACAGGCCATGTCGGAGCTCGAAGCGCAAATCGCCAATCGACGCCAGAAGCGCGAGGCGCTGGCCGAGGGAGGCATAGCTCCCTATCCCAGTCGCGCCGAGTTGGATCTGGAGCCCTCGGAAGTGCATCGCAGCTACGGCGAGCTCGATACCGAGTCGCTGGCTGCCGAGGGAATCGGGCTGCGGGTTGCCGGCCGGGTCCGGGCCCTGCGGAAGCATGGCAAGACCGCCTTCGTGGATCTGCACGATGGCAGCTCGAAACTACAGCTGATGGTTCGTCTGCAGGAGCTCGACGAGGGAGGCTCGACTGTCCTCGAGAATCTGGATCTCGGTGACTACGCAGCGGCTGAGGGTGCGCTGATTCGGACGCGCACCGGAGAGTTGACCCTGGCGACAACCTCGCTGACGATGCTGGCCAAGGCCTTGAGGCCCTTGCCCGAGAAGTGGCACGGCCTGACCGATGTGGAATCGCGCTATCGGCGTAGATATCTGGATCTCCTGTTCAACGAGGAGTCCCGTCGCCGATTCGAGGTGCGAGCTGCACTCGTCAACGGAATCCGCTCCTTCCTGAACGAGCGGGGCTTTCTCGAGGTCGAAACGCCGATGATGCAGGCGATGGCTGGGGGTGCCACCGCCCGGCCCTTCGTCACCCATCACAACGCGTTGGACATCGACCTCTATCTGCGAATTGCGCCAGAGCTCTACCTGAAGCGGCTGCTTGTTGGCGGCTTCCATCGCGTCTACGAGATCAATCGAAGCTTCCGCAACGAAGGAATCTCTACGCAACACAATCCAGAGTTCACCATGCTGGAGTTCTACTGGGCCTACTCGGACTACGAGCAGCTCATGTCCTTTACCGAGGAGATGGTGTCAGCGCTGGCATCGCAAGTTCTCGGAGAGCCGGCCCTGCTTTGGAATGATACGCGCCTCGAGCTCGCGCCGCCGTGGGATCGGTACACCATGCGGCAGGCGATTGCGAAATCTGCCGGCGTCGATGTCGAGAGATTGGACCACCTGGCGGACCTAGTGGGGATCTTCGGCGAACGGCAGCTGTCCCTGCCGGCGGTCGCCAAGGACTCAAAGCACGCCGTTCTCCAGTGCTCGTCCAGACCGGAGTTCGAAGAGCGATACCCGGGCGTCGACCTACCCGCAGGTTGGTACGGGCGCTTCCTGGTGGCGCTTTTCGAAGAGACGGTGGAGAATCAGCTGATCCAACCTACCTTCATCAGCGAGATCCCCGTGGAGGTCTCGCCGTTTGCCAAGGTCTGCTCCGACGATCCCCGATTTACCGAGCGCTTCGAGCTGTTCATGGGCGGCATGGAGATCGCCAATGCCTACTCGGAGCTGAATGATCCGGACCAGCAGGCTCAGCGGTTTCGGGACCAGGTCAAAGCCAGGCAAAGTGGCGACGACGAGGCACATCGTTTCGACGAGGACTACATCCGGGCCCTCGAGCACGGCATGCCGCCCGCCGGCGGCGAGGGGATCGGCATCGACAGGCTGGTCATGTTGTTCACGGACAGCCCGTCGATCCGTGACGTCATTCTCTTTCCCCTGCTGCGCCCGGAGGCTACCGATGAGTAGGATGACTCCGATTTGAGGATCTTCACGCAGTCTCTTAAGGAATTGGATGCATGAGTGGTGTCTCGCTGCCGCTGTGGATCGCGATCCGGTACCTCAAAAGCTCCCGTCGGGACGCCTTCATTACCTTTCTGTCCCTGACCGCGGCCGGCGGTATCGCTCTCGGCGTTGCAGCGTTGATTCTGGCTCTCGCTGCACTTTCCGGCTTCCAGGCGGCGCTCAAAGGCGAGGTGCTGTCGAGGACGCCCGACATCGAAGTCGAGCTGCCGGCGGGAGCTGATGCGGAGGCGGCCAGGCGAGAGGTGGACGGTGTCGACGGGGTGCGGTCAGCTCAGATCGTTGTGCGGGGCAGGGGTTGGCTGCTGGCTCGAGGTCGTTCGAGGGCGGTGGAAATGATCGGTTTTGGTGCCGAGCTGCCAGCGCTGTTTCCAGGGGCAACGTCGCGGCACCCCGGGTTGTACCTGGGTGACGGCCTGGTCAGCCTCTGGGGCATGGAGCCAGGCGATGTCGTGGAGGTTGTCTCTCCGGTTCCGACACTGACCCCTGTCGGGCCCCAACCGCGTGTTCGCAGGCTCCCCGTTGTGGGGAGTTTTGCAGCGGGTCGAGCCGAACAAGAAGACCGGCTGGCTCTGCCACTGTCCGAGGCGAGCCTGCTCTTCGGGCGCTCTGCTGTCTATCGTCTGCTGGTGGATTGCAGTGACCTGGGCACCGCTCTCGAAGTGGCCGGGAAGCTACCCAAAGTTCTACCCGCCGGGAGTACGGTGCGAACCTGGCGTGATCTGAACCGGGTGCTGTTCTTCGCACTCCGGCTGGAAAAGACCCTCATGTTCGTGGCAGTCTTCCTGATCGTCGTCGTCGCCGGGATGTCGTTGGTCTCGGACCTGACTCTTATCTTGGCGAGCAAGCGTCCCGAGGTCGGCATGCTGGGTGCCATGGGAGCCGCGCCGTCGGATTTGCGGCGCATCTTTCTGTGGCTTGGCGGGCTACTGGTTGGGTTGGGGGCCCTGATCGGCCTCGTGCTGGGAGTCGGGGGGGCATGGCTGCTGGACCGGTATGAGCTACTATCCCTGCCGAGCCAGGTCTATTTCCTCGACCACGTGCCATTTCTGGTGCGTGCCCGGGATGTGCTGTCGATTGTCGGTACTACGGTCGTTCTCACTTTTGCCTGTTCGTTCTATGCGGCGCATCGGGCAGCCTCCCTGTGGCCCGTGGAGGCGTTGAGACGATGAGCGTCTCCATTCGGGTAAACGGAGTCCGCAAGTCGTACCGGGATGGGGAGCGACTGGTTCAGGTGCTCAACGGAGTCGACCTGGAGGTCCGAGCCGGGGAGTTCGTAGCGGTTGTCGGGCCCTCTGGCTGCGGTAAATCGACGCTGCTGCATCTGCTAGGGGCGCTGGATATCCCGGATTCCGGAACCGTGGAGGTCGGTGGCCAGGGCCTCGCCGACCTGGGCCCGCGCCGACTGGCAGCCTTTCGAAATCGGACGATCGGCTTCGTCTTCCAGTTCCAGGAGCTACTGGGCGATTTCTCGGCACTCGAGAATGTCATGTTGCCGGGTCGCATCGCCGGCAAGAGCACGGCCTGGGCCGAAGAGCGAGCTCGCGGCCTTCTGGACGAAGTCGGTCTTCAGGATCGCCTGGACCATTTTCCCAATCAACTCTCAGGGGGGGAGCGCCAACGAGTGGCGCTGTGCAGGGCGCTGTTCATGGAGCCTCCTCTGATTCTGGCAGACGAGCCGACCGGCAACCTGGATCCGGAGAGCGGAGTCCAGGTATTCGACCTGATGCTGGACCTGCAGGAGAGGCACGGAACCACCGCTTTGGTGGTCACGCACAACCCGGAGCTGGCCAGTCGTTGTGGTAGACTCCTGAGTCTCGAAGGCGGCAAATTACACGCTGAGCGCCGCTGATTCCGCCTGTCGAAATCTATTCCACTGCGGCGTTTTGGAGTCCACGACGAGTGTTCGAGAAGTACAACGAGAAGGCTCGGAGAGCCCTTTTCTTCGCGCGCTACGAAGCCAGCAAACTCGGCAGTCGGGTTATCGAGTCCGAGCATATTCTGCTTGGAATTCTGCGTGAGGGGGAGGAGAGCGTCACCGAGCTGTTTCGAAGGCTGAAGGTAAAGCCGGAGGTGCTTCGCAAGCAGATCGAAGGCGAGAAGGTCTTCGTGGAGAGGATCTCGTCTACGGCAGAGCTGCCGCTGTCCGAAGAGTCCAAGAAGGTCCTTGCCTACGGCTCCCACGAGGCAGAGAGCATGCTTCATCCGTCAGTCGGCTCCGAGCACCTGCTGATCGGCCTGTTGCGGGTCGATGGTTGTCTGGCGATGCGCACCCTGACGCAACACGGATTGGACCTCTACAGCGTCAGGGAGGAGGTCCTGGCGATCGCCAAGGAACGCGAGGCCACCCAGCAGAAAGAGGAACAGCCCTTCCTGGCGGAGTATGCAAGGGATCTCACCTTTCTGGCGGCTCAGGGCACCTTCGATCCCCTCATCGGTCGAGGCTCAGAGGTCGAACGGATTGTCCAGATTCTCTCCCGGCGGACGAAGAACAACCCGATTCTCCTCGGCGAGCCGGGAGTTGGGAAGACCGCGATTGTCGAGGGCCTGGCGCAGCGCATCGTCGAGGGTCAGGTGCCTTTGTCTCTGGCGCAAAAGAAGATCTTGGCACTGGATCTCTCCTTGATCGTCGCCGGCACCAAGTACCGGGGTCAGTTCGAAGAGCGCCTCAAGGGTATTCTCGGTGAGCTCAAGGACAATCAGGATGTCATTGTCTTTATCGATGAGATCCACTCATTGATCGGCGCCGGGTCGGCCGAAGGCTCTCTCGATGCGGCGAACATTCTCAAGCCGGCTCTTTCCCGCGGCGAAGTGTCCTGCGTCGGCGCCACGACACTCAAGGAGTACCGCAAGTACATCGAGAAGGATCGATCCCTGCTGCGTCGATTCCAGTCGATTCAAATCGAGCCACCGAACCAGGAAGAGACGCTGAAGATCCTGCAGGGTGTGAAGGATCGGTACGAGGCTTTTCACAAGGTTCACTACACGGCAGGCGCGCTGCAGGCTGCTATTTACCAGTCCACCCGTTACATCGCCGATCGACATCAACCGGACAAGGCTATCGACGTGATCGACGAGGCCGGGGCCAAGGTGAAGCTGCGCCGAGTTCGGGATACCCAGAACGTGCGCCGATTGGAGCAGGAGATCGGCGAGGTCGTCAAAGAGATGAAGTCGGCCATCTCCGACAAGGAGTTCGAGAGAGCCGTCTATCTGAGGGAAAAGGAGATCGAGCTGCGGGAGGATCTCGAGAAACTGCGCACGCAAACCGACGAAGATTCCGTCCTGCAAGTGACGAAGAAAGACATCGAGGAGGTGATCGCTTCGTGGACTGGCATACCGGTATCCAGTCTGCAGAGCGAAGAGGCCGAGAAGTTGATGCAAATGGAGCAGACCCTGCGCCAGCGTGTCGTCGGGCAGGATCATGCGATCAGCGCCATCAGCCGTGCCATTCGGAGATCTCGGCTCGGAGTGAGCAACCCGCAGCGGCCCGTCGGGTCTTTTATCTTTCTCGGGCCTTCTGGGGTAGGCAAGACAGAGGTCGCCCGCCGTCTGGGCGAGTTTCTGTTCGGTAGCCAGACTTCTCTGATTCGCTTCGACATGAGCGAGTATATGGAGAAGCATGCCGTTTCCAAGATGATCGGATCGCCGCCAGGCTACGTCGGTCACGACGAAGGGGGACAGCTGACCGAGCGCATTCGCCGTCAGCCCTATTCGGTGATCCTCTTCGACGAGATCGAGAAGGCGCATCCGGACGTGGCAAATTTGCTGCTGCAGATTCTCGAGGACGGCCTGCTCACCGATGCCTATGGGAACCAGGTCGATTTCAAGAACGCGATCGTCCTGATGACTTCGAATATCGGCAGTCAGCTGGTGCTGCGGGGAGGTCGCATGGGCTTCGGAGAGTCGGACCAGGACAGGGAGTTCGAGCGGCTCGAACAAGAGATCCTGGCCTCGCTGCGGCAGTCCTTCAGCCCGGAGTTCATCAACCGGGTCGACGAGGTCCTCGTCTTCAATCCGCTGGGCCCGACAGAGTTGAGGGCCATCGTGGATATCTTGCTGGAGGACGTCAATTTGACACTCGAGGAGCGGCGCCTGGAAGTCGAAGTGTCAGATGAAGCGAAGCTGTGGCTTCTGGAAAAGGCGGGGATCGACCCTTCCACTGGGGCCCGTCCTCTTCGGCGGACGATCCAACGCTATGTTCAGGATGCAGTCTCGGAGGTCTTGATCGCCAGGCACGGGGAAGTCATCGGGCTCATCGGCATCACAGTCGAGAACGATGAGCTGAAACTCCATCCGAAGATCGGAGAATCACTGGTCAGCCAGGACTGAAGTACGGTTATCGTTCGACGGCATCAGCGGCAAGGGGCTTGCATGAATCCCGCTGTTGTTAGGTAACCTTAGGGATGGAATCCTCGCTGCCTGACCTGTATCCAAGTGTGCGAATCGGCATCCGCAGAGTCGTTCCATCGATGAAGATCCGAATCATCCACTCCGCGTTGATAGGCCTACTCACGTTGATGGGACTGGTGCTCCCTGCCCGGGCGCAGAACCTGGAGGGTCAGCCAATTCAGGCAATTCTCTACCAGGGACTCGAGTCGCTGACTGAGGACACACTCAACTACTACCTCGGTCTGGCCGAGGGGGAAGTCTTCGAGGCCGACAAGCTGAACGAGAAGATCCACGCCCTATGGATTCGCAACCTGGTGGATGACATCAAGATCGAAACAGGCCCGACCGACGGTGGTGTGCAGGTGACGGTGACGGTCAAGGAGAGGCCGATCCTGCGGTCAATCGACTACGAGGGACTGAAGCGGATAAGCCGATCGGATATCAACGAGAGGATCATCACCGATTCGATTCGGGTGCGCGAAGGCGATTCCCTCAGCCTCGGTGAGCTGCACAGGCTCAAAGCCGCGATCGAGGAGCTCTACGCCGAAAAAGGCTTCCGACTGGCAGAGGCCAACTACACCGTTGAAGCGGCCTCCAGATCCGACCGTCGAGTGGTCTATACGATCGACGAGGGTGACAAGGTCAGGGTGGGTGACATCGACTTCGAGGGCAACACTGTCTTCAAGGACATGCGACTGGGCTGGTCGATGAGCGACACCAAGGAATCCAACCTGATCACCAAGATCATGAAGAAGGACATCTACAGTCCTGCCGCCTTGAGCGAGGATCTGGACTCCGTTCGGGAGCTCTACCTGAAGGCGGGCTACAAGAATGTGGTTCTGGGAGAGCCGAAGATCGAGGTCAAGCCCGTCAAAGGTGGCGAAGCCGCGGGCAAAGACGTCAAGCGTCGGCTGTTCATCACGATTCCCGTTGAGGAAGGAGATCGGTGGAAGCTCGGCGAGATCACCATCGAGGGCACCGACCGGTTTCCGGCTGAGGTGCTGCTGCGCCAGTTCGAGCGCCCGAAGGGCGGTTGGTTGCGCTCCAAGGTCATCGACGACGGTCTGGAGACGATTCGGGAGCTCTATTCGAATACGGGTCACCTTTTCGCCCAGATCGAGCCCGAGATCGTGGAGAAGCCCGATCAGGTCGCCGATGTGATCATCCACGTGGACGAAGGCGAACAGTTTCGCATCGGCCGAATCGAGTTCTCGGGCAATACCAAGACGAAGGACAAGGTACTGCGGCGCGACATGAGCATCCAGGAGGGCCTGGTCATGAACACCGGGGCCCTGAAGAACAGTCTGCTGCGCATCGGGCAGTCCGAGGTCTTCAGGGTCGATGAAGAGGATCCGGTTGCCTTCGATATCGACTCCGAAGAGAAGCTCGTGGATCTCACCATCCGAGGTGAGGAGGGCGAGCGAACCGAGATGCTCTTCGGCGGTGGCTTCAGCGAAGTCGATGGCTTCTTCGGCCAGTTCCAGTTCAGGACCAGGAACTTCCTAGGCAGAGGAGAGACTCTCGGCGTCTCAGCGCAGTTGGGCTCCCGCCAGGATATCTTCGACTTGTCCTACTTCATCCCCTGGTTTCTGAACAGGCCTCAGAGTTTCGGTGCGTCGATCTTCAAGCGTCGTCTCGACTACAACCTTCTCACGGGCCAGACCGTGTTTCAGGACAATTTCGGTGGGACTCTGACCTATGGTCGGAACCTCGGGATCTTCGGCAACTTCTCGACGACCTTCTCCCGCTACGATTCCGACGAGGCGAGAACGGAATTCGACCTGGAAGGCAACAGGATCACCCAGCAGATCAACCGCAAGGTAGCGATGCTGCGTTGGTCCGTGGTGAGGGATCGAAGGGATAGTCGTCTACAGCCGACTTTCGGCAGTCGCGCCACTCTTTCGCTCGATCTGGCGGGCGGCCCGTTGGGAGGCACCACAGACTTCTGGCGGCCACAGGGGTCTTACCAGAAGTTTCTGCCGATGACCAAGGGCCGCATTCGCACTGTCCTGGGTATGAACGCTTCGGCGGGGTACATCGAGCCGATTGGCGACACTCCACTGTATTTCAATGACCGGTTCTATCTCGGCGGTGAAAGTAGCGTGCGGGGCTTCAAATACCGGTCTATCTGGGTGAGAGACTCGGAAGGAAACACGGTGACGGACCAATCGGGGTTTCCTCTCGGTGGCAATCGATCGGTCCAGCTCAACCTCGAGGCGATCTTCGTGCTGAAGGGCCCGTTCCGCTTCCTGTTCTACACTGATGGCGGCAGAGTCTACGGCGACGATCAGAGTTTCGATCTCGAGAACTTCCGCATCTCCGCTGGGGCGGAGCTGCAGGTCACGGTGCCCATGTTGGGTGCTCCCCTCCGCTTCATTTACGCCTACAACATCAGTCCATTGCCTGACGATCGATTCGAGACTTTCCAGTTCAGCATCGGTCCGGGTTTCTAGAGTCAGCCAGGAGTGTGAGCCTCATGAGAATCGGTAGGAAGACGACTGTTCACACGTTCGGGAGTCTGTGGCTCGGGATTGGCATGGCACTGATTGCTGGTCAGATTTCGGCGCAGCCCAGTGACGCCTCCGGGACCCCCCGAGTGGGGGTCATCGATGTTCAACGACTGGTGCTCGAGTCCGCCAAGGGACAAGCAGTCTTGGAGAAGCTGCGGAACCTGACGGAGCAAAAGCAGGCCGAGGCGGATGCCATTCAGCAGGCGGTCCGGGATCTCCAGACCCGGGTCGAGGCAGGGCGAGCGTCGCTCTCCGAGGAGCGTTTGGCCGAAGTCGAGCAAGAGCTCGAGGACAAGATCATCGAATACCAACGATTTGAAGACGACGCCGAGCGCGAGATGCAAGAGGAGCAGGCTGGAGCCTTTGCCGAGATCGAGAGCGAGATGATGCCGATCATCACGCGGGCCGGCGCGGAGTTGCAGTACACTGTGATCTTCAACAAGTTCAGTAGCGGCTTGCTCTTCGCCAAGGATGAAGTGGATATCACCGACCTGATCCTGGAGCGCTACAACGCAGCATCAGCGGGAGAGAACTAGAATTTGAGCTATCGATTGGCCGAGCTGGCTGAGAAGATCGGCGGCGAGGTGCAGGGTGCGCCGGATCGCCGGATCGATGGAATACGCGGCCTCGAGACGGCCGGCCCCGGAGATCTATCCTTCGTCGCCAATCCGCGCTACCGCAAGATCGCCATTGCCAGCCGGGCCGGAGCCCTGTTGGTGTCCCCTTCGTCAGTAGATCTGGGCCACGATCTGTTGGTCGTGGCGGATCCCTACTTCGCACTGGCCGAGCTGCTGGATATCTTCTATCCGCAGTCGCCCCAGGTCGTGGGGGTCCATTCGACCGCGTCTGTCGGCGAGGGCGCTGTCATAGATCCGAGTGCGAGCATAGGCCCCTACTCGGTTATCGGAGAACGCTGCAGGCTCGGCGCCGATGTGGTGATCCACCCACACGTCGTCGTGGGCAGAGATTGTGAGATCGGTGCGGCGACAGTGTTGTTCCCGGGGGTGGTGATCTACGACGGCGTCGAGATCGGCGATCGCTGTCGGCTTCATTCCGGGGTGGTCCTGGGCAGCGATGGCTTTGGATATGCTCAGCACGAAGGGACTCATGTCAAGCTGAACCACGTTGGCTGCGTCGTGGTGGAAGACGACGTGGAGATCGGTGCGAACACTACGGTCGATCGAGCGCTTCTGGACGAGACTCGGATCGGTGCCGGTAGCAAAGTGGATAACCTCGTTCAGATTGGGCATAACGTGGGAATGGGTCGAGGGTGCCTGCTCGTCTCGCAGTCCGGAATCTCGGGCAGCACTCGGCTGGGGGATGGAGTGGTCATTGCCGGTCAGAGTGGCCTCAGCGGCCACCTGAAGCTGGGAGACGGTGTGCAGGTAGCCGCCAAATCAGCGGTCTTCAAGTCGGTCGAGGCTGGGAAGAAGGTCGCCGGAATTCCGGCGACCGACGCTTCGAGCTGGCTTCGCCAACAGGCCATGGTCGCCCGTCTCGTCGACTGGGGTCGACGTATCGCCAACCTGGAGCGCACCGCCGAATCCGGAGACAAGGGGAGAGAGCCTTGAACGGCAACGATGAGATACTAGACTTCAGCTGGATCACTTCGATCCTGCCGCATCGTTATCCGATGCTCCTGGTGGATCGCGTGCTGGAGATCGAGCCCAAGAAGAAGATCATCGCGATCAAGAACGTAACGGCCAACGAGGAGTTCTTCAATGGTCACTTTCCTGGCAATCCAGTGATGCCAGGGGTCTTGCTGGTGGAGGGGATGGCACAGGCCGCCGGTATTCTCGTCTTGCACGATGACCCGCGCCGGGCCGACAAGCTCCTCTTCTTCATGTCCATCGACCGCGCACGGTTTCGACGACCTGTCGTACCCGGTGATCAAATCCGCTACGAGGTCGAGATGCTACGCATGCGACCACGCCACTGCAAACTCAGTGGGCGAGCACTCGTCGATGGCCAAGTTGCTGCCGAGGCTGTCTGCAGCTCGGCTTTGGTAGACCGCTGAGCGCCGAGGAACGATTCCGTATCCAGGGAAGCGCCGGAGGGCAGACTTCTTTCCGCATTCGCCAGCATCGTGATGCAACAACAGAGCGTCCCGCGTCAAGGCATCAAAGCCTGGATCACCGGACGGCTCAGGAGCACCGGAGACAAATGGGGACCCTGATTCACTCGACCGCCATCATCGATCCAGAGGCCGATCTCGCGGCCTCCGTGAGGGTGGGTGCCTATGCGGTCATCGGGCCGCAGGTATCGGTGGGAGAGGATACTGAGATAGGTGCCGGGGCGCAGATCGGTGGCTATACCAGGATTGGCGAGGGCAACCGCGTTTTTCCTCACGCTTGCGTGGGATTCGAACCCCAGGATCTCAAGTACGCAGGCAGCGAGACCTGGCTCGAAGTCGGAGATCGCAACGTGTTCCGAGAGTTCGTTACGATCCATCGCGGCACAGAGCAGGGCGGCGCGCTGACCACGATCGGCGATGACAACCTGTTCATGGCCTACTCACACGTCGCCCATGACTGTCACGTAGGACACCGGACGATCTTCAGCAACGCCGGAACCCTGGCTGGCCATGTCGAGATTCAGGACGATGTGACAGTCGGGGCTTTTAGTGCCGTTCACCAGTTCTGCCGTGTGGGCAGACATGCTTACATCGGTGGGTATTCTGTCATTACGAGGGATGCTCTGCCTTGGGTCAAGACGGTCGGGCAGAAACCCCTTTGCTACGGTGTCAACACGATAGGCCTACAGCGGAAGGGATTCGACAAACCGACGATCAACCGACTCCAAGCTGCCATGCGCGTCCTGTTGCGCTCCGGCCTCAATACCACCCACGCGGTGGAGAAGCTCCGTGAGGAATACGGCGGAGACGCAGATATCGACTTTCTGATCGATTTCATCGAAGGCTCGGACCGGGGCGTGATTACGGCGATACCCGGCCGGCGCGGCGGACGAGGAGGAAGCTTCTGAGTCGCTCAGCGGGTCCCGTCCGAGTCGGAGTCATCGGCACCGGTGCTCTGGGTCGGCACCACGTGCGCATCCTGGCCGCGGATCCGGGCGCCGAGTTGGTGGGCGTCTTCGATACGGATCGCAGCGCGGCTGAACGTGTCGCGAATGAGTTCGGTGCCAGGGTCTTTGACAGCCTGGCCGAACTTGCCGGTGGCTTGGAGGCTGCCGTAGTCGCGGTGCCGACCGTCGATCATTGTCAGGTCGGGTGTGATCTGCTCGAGCAGGGAATCCACGTCCTGGTCGAGAAGCCGCTGGCATCGGACCTGGAAGAAGCCGACCGCCTGGTGGCCGCGGCTGGGAACCGCGTTCTGGCAGTCGGCCACGTCGAGTTCTTCAATCCTGCCGTCCAACGACTGATGCAGATTGAAGGGCAAGCCGGCTTCGTCGAGATTCATCGACTGGCGGTTTTCACGCCCCGGAGCCTGGATATCGATGTCGTGCTCGACCTGATGATCCATGACCTCCAAATACTGCATGCCTTGGATGACAGCCCCGTCTCGGAAGTCCGGGCCACCGGCATCAGCGTGCTGTCTTCGAGAATCGACATAGCCAACGCCAGGGTGGCCTTGAAGTCCGGGTGCGTAGCAAACCTCACGGCCTCGCGCGTGTCCTCGCAGAAGGTGAGGAAATTGCGTGTCTTCCTGCCGGACCAGGGTTACTATTCGGTGGACTATCAAGAGCAGCAGGTTCAGGGTTTTCGGCTGGAAGTGGGAGACGAAGGGCGCAATATAGTTCCCGACCCGTTGCTGGTGGTAAAAGATGAGCCCCTGAAGCGGGAACTCGGGGCTTTCCTGGCTCGGTGTCGAGGTGAGGACGCGATACTGGTGGATGGCCGGCAGGGCCGGCGAGCCTTGCATACAGCTTTCAGAGTCTTGGAGGCGATAGCAGCCTGATCCCGGTACATGCCCAGACCTGCTGGCTACCTGGGAGTCCCTGGAACCGTGGGCTCCTCGCTGTTGGCTGAGTGTCTCGAGTCTGAATCGGGAGAGGCGGAGGAAGAAAAGATGAGCGACGTACGCATCGGAGTCATAGGTGGAAGCGGTCTCTACCATATGGAGGGTCTGACAGTGCAGGAGGAACGCCCGGTGGCGACGCCTTTTGGGGAGGCTTCAGATGCCTTCATTCTAGGCGAGCTGGATGGCGTTCGAGTTGCCTTTCTCGCCCGCCATGGAAGAGGGCATCGCCTACTTCCGTCGGAGGTCAACTTCAGGGCGAACATTTTCGGATTCAAGCTGCTCGGCGTGGAGCGCCTCCTCTCGGTGAGTGCAGTCGGATCGATGAAGGTGGAATATCGGCCGACCGATATCGTCGTGCCAGATCAATTCTTCGACCGCACGCGACATCGCCCCGACACTTTTTTCGGCGACGGTCTCGTAGCTCATGTCTCCATGGCCAAGCCTGTGTGTCCCGACCTGTCCGAGATCTACTACGACTGTGCCAAAGAGGCTGGTGCGAGGAGTCATCGCGGAGGGACCTACCTGTGCATGGAAGGCCCGCAATTCTCGACCCGCGCCGAGTCGGACATCTACCGCCAGTGGGGTGTGGACATCATCGGGATGACGAATCTGCAGGAAGCCAAGCTGGCTCGTGAAGCGGAGATCTGCTACTCCACACTGGCCATGGTGACGGACTACGACTGCTGGCACGAGGAGGAAGACGACGTCAATGGCCAGGCGGTAATGGAAGTGGTTCAGCAGAATGCTGCCACCGCCCAGGATGTGGTGCGGCGGGTGATTCGTCGATTGCCAAGCGAGCGCACCTGTGTTTGCGCGTCGGCTCTGCAAAGTGCATTGATCACTGAACCCGCATTGATCCCGGCAGCGACCAGGGAAAAACTGGACCCCATTGTCGGCAAGTACCTCCCGTCGAGAGACTGAGCGCTATGGCGAGAATCCTGATCACCAACGATGACGGTGTGTACTCCGAGGGCTTGAAGCTTCTGGCTGATGCCCTGGGACAGATCGGTGAGGTCACCGTGGTGGCACCCGACAGGGAGCAGAGCGCCACGGGACACTCGTTGACCCTCCACCGCCCGTTGCGCATGCAGCAGCTCCAGGAGCACGTGTTTGCGGTCGATGGAACGCCGACCGACTGCGTGAATCTCGCCGTCTTGTGGTTGATGAAGGACTCGCCTCCGGACCTGGTGGTTTCAGGCATCAACTTCGGATGCAACATGGGTGACGATGTGACCTACTCCGGCACGGTGAGCGCGACCTTCGAGGGAACGCTGCTGGGAATTCCCTCGGTCGCCTTCAGCCAAGAAGTGGGAGAGGAGTTCTCGTTCGACCGGGCAGCGAGATTCGCGCGACGCTTCACGGAGATTCTCCTGAAGGAGACCCTGGCGAAGGACACGCTGTTGAATGTCAACATTCCGGCCGAATCACCGCTAGGTGTGAGGCTGACTCGGCTCGGGAAGAGGAAATACAAGCAAGTTGTCGTCGAGAAGGAGGATCCGCGGGGCAGGAAGTACTTCTGGATCGCTGGCACGCCCGAGTGGCAAGAGGAGGAAGGCACCGACCATGCGGCCCTGTCGGCCGGGCTCGTCTCGGTGACGCCGCTCCACCTGGACTTGACCGACTATCGCGGCCTCGAGTCCTACAGTGAGTTGAGAGAGCGGTTCGACGGGATGACCGGGGATCTCGAGACTTGAATCACGAGTTCACCTATCAGCGCGACCGAATGGTCCGGCTGGTGGAAGGGCGCGGCGTCAGCGATGCGCGGGTGCTGGAGGCCATGCGCAGCATTCCTCGACATCTTTTCGTACCGGAACACATGCGGGCGCAGGCCTACGGCGACCACGCCCTGCCGATCGGTGCCAAGCAGACCATCTCGCAACCCTACGTGGTGGCCCGCATGACCGAGCTCTTGAAGGTCGAGGGTGGGCACTCGGTCCTCGAAGTGGGTACCGGATCGGGATACCAAACCGCGATTCTGTCGAGGTTGGCGAGACGGGTTTTCAGCCTCGAGCGCATATCGGATCTGGCCCACGATGCCATCGACCGGATGCGTCAGCTGGGCCTGGAGAACGTCAAGATCCAGGCCTTCGACGGCACGGTTGGTTGGAGCGATATGGCCCCATTCGATCGAATCCTCGTAACCGCCGGGGCTCCCAAGGCCCCTCAGCCGCTGATCGATCAACTGCGGCCAGGGGGACGTCTCTTGATACCGGAGGGGGGACGCCATGAACAGAGACTGGTTGTCTATCGAAAACTGCGCCAGGGTGTGCGTCGATCGGCGGGTGAGGCCGTGATGTTCGTGCCTCTGCTGGGTCGCCACGGCTGGGAAAAGGAGCAATAAGTGAGCCTTCTGAGGGACCTTTGGCATGATCTCCATGGCCTGCTGAGCCAGCTCCTGCAATGGGTGGAGGCCTTCGCTGCCACTTCCTATGGAGGATGGGCGCTTTTCGGTCTGGCGTTTCTGGAAAGCAGCATCTTTCCGGTGCCGCCTGATGTTCTGTTGATCGCTTTGTGCCTGGGTAGGCCGGATCTGTCTTTCTGGTTTGCGGCGATCTGCGCTGTCGGCTCTGTGCTGGGCGGCATGGCAGGCTACGCTCTGGGCTATTTCGGTGGGCGTCCGCTGCTCCTGAGAATGTTCGATGCGGAGAAAGTTCGAGCCGTCCAGCGCTACTACGACAAGTACAACGCATGGGCCACTGGGATTGCGGGCCTGACTCCTCTGCCCTACAAACTCTTCACCATCTCGGGGGGAGCATTCGCCATCAATTTCAAGGTCTTCCTCATTGCCTCGGCCATCTCACGAACAGCTCGTTTCATGATGGTTGCCGGCCTGATCTATGTCCTCGGCGACACCGCCAAGACCTTTATCGAGGAATACCTCAATGTGCTGACTATTGCCTTCGTTGTATTACTGGTCCTGGGTTTTTGGTTCATCGGCCGATCAGCACGAAAGGCCGGGAACGGGCCCGAGAGCAGCCAAGCTTGAGGCCCCGTCATTCGATTCCGAGCGACGGGAAATAGACGACAGCATTCGGAGATCAGCATCCATGGATCAGCTCAAAGCCTACATCCGAGAAGTCCCGGATTTCCCAAAACCGGGGATTCTCTACTACGACATCACTACGTTGCTGGAAAACGCGCATGCATTGCGTATGACCGTGGATCAGTTCGTCTGGTTGTTTGCGGGCCTGCACGTCGACAAGGTCGTAGGTATCGAGTCGCGCGGCTTCATGTTCGGTTCCATCGTGGCATACAACCTCAACGCCGGGTTCGTGCCGATGCGGAAGCCCGGAAAGTTGCCGGCAAACACCGTGGAGCAAAGCTACGAGCTGGAGTACGGTGAAGATAGCCTCGAGATGCACAGCGATGGAATTGCTCCGGGCGAGCGGGTTCTTATTGTCGACGACCTCATAGCGATCGGTGGCACGGCTGCTGCCGCGGCCCAGCTGGTGGAAGGGGTAGGCGGCGAGGTGGTCGGCCTGGGCTTTGTCGTTGAGTTGAGTTTTCTGGGCGGGCGGGAGAAGCTGAAAGGCCATTCGGTCGAGTCCCTCATCAAGTACTAGAATGATCTGCACAGGTGGTGTGGCCAGCAGGCATGAGAGTGCGTATAATCTGGCGTTCGTTGGCGGCTGTAGCTCAGCTGGATAGAGCTGGGGCTTCCTAAGCCCTGAGTCGGGGGTTCGAGTCCTCCCAGCCGCACCATCAGGTTTCATCAGACCATGGCTCGACCCGAGCCGGACGGTTTCAAGACAATGAGTCAACGACTGACACGAAAAGAGATCAAGCGAGACCAGGTGCAGGAAGCTCTGACCGGAGCGATGGAGTATCTTCGGGACAACCTCCGCACCCTACTGATGGTGGCTGGCCTTGTGCTCCTGACGATAGGAGCTCTGGCGGCCTACCGGAGCTACTTGGACAGCAAGGAAGTCGAGGCCAGTCAAGAGTTGGCCCGGGCGATTCGGGTCTATTCGGCAGAGATCACCGACGTACCTGACCCGGCTAACGACAGGAACCCGACCTTCGGTGACGCGGCGAGCCGCGATGCGACGGCTCGTAGCCAGCTGGAAGCCGTGGTGGACGAGTTTGGGAAGTCGGACTCGGCAGTCATCGCGAAGGCCTACCTCGGAGAGCTGGCGGCCCGTTCTGGAGATCTGGATGGTGCGCGCCATCTGTGGGGAGAGTTTCTCGAGTCCCAGCGGAACAGCATGCTTGCTTCCGAGGTTCGCTTGAACCTCATGTCCTTGGACCGAGCGCAGGGGCGTGGGCAGGAGCTGATCGCGCAGATTCGAGCCCAGCTCGAGGAGCCCGGGACCGACCTGCCGAAGGATGTTCTTCTCTACCAGCTGGCCCTGACCCAGCGCGAGCTGGGACTCGACCTGGAAGCTCGTCAGACCATGCAGCGCCTACTGGACGATTATCCGCAGTCGGTGTATGCAGCGCAGGCTCGGGCCGAGCTGGGCACGGCAGTCACTGGTAACCCACTGGCCGGAATCTAGTGCCAATCCTGCTTCGACTCGGCCGGTGAGCAGTCCCTATCAAATCCTGGCACGCAAGAGACGCGGCCTCTCGTTGGGAGCCGACGATCTGGCGGCTATCGTCTCAGGCGCCAGCGACGGGACTTGGAGCGAAGCGGAGCTGGCCGCTTTCCTGATGGCGGCGGCCATTCGCGGGTTGGACCAAGAAGAGACCCATCGCCTCACCCTGGCCATGATGCAATCTGGGGATTGCTGGGATCTCGCCAGCGATATTCCCGGAGTCGTGGACAAACACTCGACCGGGGGGGTAGGGGACAAAGTCTCTCTGGTTCTGGCTCCCCTGATGGCTGCGGCTCGAATCCCGATCATCATGCTCACCGGCCGCGGCCTGGGCCATACCGCTGGCACCGCAGACAAGCTCGAGGTCATCCCGGGGCTCGATCTGGAACTGAGCCGTGCCAGGTGTTTGGAGGCCGTGGAACAGACCGGCATGGCTATTGGTGTAGCGACCGCAGACATCGCCCCAGCGGACCGCCGTCTCTACGCGCTCCGCGACCGGACAGCCACTGTCGACTCCCTACCTCTGATCGTTGCAAGCATACTCTCCAAGAACCTGGCCACGGGTGCCGAGGCGGTCGCCTTCGATGTCAAGACGGGTGACGGCGCCTTCATGTCCCAGCCTGAAGAGGCCGTCGAGCTGGCTCACAGGCTGGTAGAAACCTGCGCCGCTCTCGACCGCCGCGCCAGCGCTCTGGTCACCGACATGAGTCAGCCTCTCGGCGACTGGTCGGGCCACAGCATGGAAGTTTCTGAAGCACTGCAATGCCTGGCGGGAGATGGACCTCGAGATGTCATGGAGGTCGTCTTCGAGTTGGCGATGGACCTGGCCCAGTTGGCCGATAGCCCGGCCAGGCGGCGGGACTTCGAAGATCTCGTGAACAGCGGACTAGCTCGAGAGACTTTCGCTCGCTGGGCCGAGATGCAGGGCGCCGACGCGCAATGGCTGGCCGCTCCGACACTGGAGCCAGCTCCCCATGAGGTTGTCTGCGAGGCTTCCTGCGGCGGGTATCTGTCGCATGTCGCGACCCGAGAGCTCGGCCTGCTGCTGGCCGAGGCGAGCCATCCTGAAGGCGCCTTGGGGACTCTGGATGAGCAGGTCGCGCTGCGGTCTGAAACCAGACTGGGCGACCCTGTGGAGGAGGCACAGCTGCTGGCCAGACTCTACCTGCGACGCCCTGACCCACGTTTCGAGGAGAGATTCCGAGCCTGTTTCACGATCGCAGATGAAGCTGTTGCGCCAGCGCTGATCCGCGACCGAATCGCTGCCGCTTGAGACCAGGAGAGCGAGCCGGGTTGTCTGCTCAGCTCGAGGTTCTGCCGAAATTGCTGGCCAGCCTGGCGAGATCATCGCCGTCGACGGAGCCATCGTTGTTGGTGTCCGCCAGGGAGCTGTAGCGAGGCTCACTTCGCCTCGAGCCAAAGCTGAGACCGAGAAGTGAGAGATCGAAGCCGTTGACCCGGCAATCACCGTCGACGTCGCCTTTGAGAACCTTGGCGCCACTGACGCGGTACTCCGCCATTACGCGGTTTGAGATGTTGGGCGGTGACGCGTCATCCTCGGAACGGACCGCGATTCGTCCGGCGCATTCGAGATCACTCTTCTTGACCGTGTAGGACAGAGTGACCCTCCGCCCGCTTCCCGAGACGTTCGTCGGGACCTCACGGCCGTTGATCGTGAAGTGAGTGGCGCCTTTTCGAATGCTGTTTCCGGACTCGTGCAACCTGGCCCAGAGCCGGTTGCCGGCATTGAGGGTGGAACTCGAGCCTGACTTGGTGAAGCCGCTGTTGACAGGCGCCAGGGTATCGATGCCGAGGATCTTGTCGCGAAAGATCTCGGCCAGGAGCTCAAACCCGGCTGCGTTTGGGTGGCCCACGGGATCGGACTTGTTCTGGTAGTAGTAGCTATTGAAGCCGGAGCGTCCCAAGTCGGTGAAGATAGCGTACGGCTCCGCCATCGGTCTGGCGCTCACGCCGATATCTCGCACGCCGACCACGTACTGAAAGGTAACGCGGTTGTCCGAGTCGCTCGACGCCCACGGTGGTCGTGGAATGATGGATGCTTGGATCAGATTCAAGCCCTTGTCCATGACCTTTCGGCCCATGCTGTTGAAGTCGCTGACGACGCTCTCCAACGAGTATTCGCCGGAGATAATTCTGTCGATGTCGTTGGTGCCCTCCATCAGGATCACTGTATCCGCGGTGGGTTCTTCGTCTAGGACCGAGTCCAGTCGAGTGAGGCCCTGAGCGACCCTTTCACCCCCGCGCCCGTAGTTGTGAACGAGCGCGTCCGTCTGACCCTCCTCCCGCAGCAGTGCCTGCAGCCGAGTTGGGTACCCCCCCAGGTTCTCCTCGTCGAATGGCTCGGCGCCATTGGTGATGCTGTCACCGAAAGCGATGATCTCCTGGGCGACGGTTGGGTAGAGGAGGGCTAGAGATCCGGCCAGCATGCAGGCCGCGTATCGAATCCACGCTGTCATCGATTCGCTCCCCACTGAGCGGTGGTTTCACGAACCGACGCAAAGCGTAGGCCAACCTGGTGCGAACTTGTCCAGGTCAATATGGGTCTCTCGTCGCCCGGGCCGGCCACCGATGCTTGGCGCAGGACGCGGCCCGTAGGCTGGAGCTCCAGAATGGACCACGACGCCGTTGAAGCTGAATTGAACAGGAGGTAGATCTTCCGGTCGAGGATGGTGAGCTGAGGGTCGACTGCCCCTCTTCCGCCCACCGTCTGGGGGGCGTACCACTTGGAGCCGTCGAACTTGGAGATCGTCATGCGATAGTCGTCACCGTCATTGCGGCTCCAGGCAACGAGCGCCCCTGTCTTGGTGGCGACTACTTTCGGAGTGATGTCGGGCCAGAGGTTGTTGGGGGCAAGCCGCCGGGGTGCAGACCACCTGCTGGCTTTCTTCTGACTCCAGAAGATCTCGTCATCATGACCATCGTAGGCTGCCCAGACAAGGAGCCAAGATCCATCGGCCAGGACAGTGCCAGAAAGGCCTGTTTGACTTCCCTTGAGCGGCGGTGAAACGATCTCGACTGGCTGCCAATCGGTGCCATTCCAAGCGGCGGTCCGTATGGACAGGGATCCCGGGTGACTTCCTTCGAGCCAGGCGAGTCCGCCTATCTCGTCTGCGGTGACCATCAACCGAGGTTGAGCGCGCAGACGCTCGGTCTGAGATGGCGGGTCTGGCAAGCGCTGGAGGCCAGCTGAGCTCTGTTCCAAGACCATGATGCTCTGTTTGTTCGATGCAGCCCGGGTGCCTGCTGCAGCCCACCCGGAGCGGGTCTCGACGAAGTCTGTCAGGTGCTCCTGCGAGCGCAGCCGGAGTTGCTTTCTGCGTCCTCCGGGCTGCTCGACGGTAGCCCGACTTTGTTCGGTAGCCAGGATCAAACCCTGCTGACTATTGGCAGGCTGCAGGATCTCCGCCCCCTCGGCTGCGAAGAGCACGACGCTCGTGGAGGCTAGGATCGAGAGCGGGAGATACCGTCGAAATTGCATGATAGGGGCGATCCTAAGCGGCTCTCGGACCTGTGTCAATCGACAAGACGGAGGTCGGAACCGGCTTGCCGGGAAGCTGAGTCGGGCCTATCATGCAGCGGATGAGGGCAGCGATCTTGGCGGTTGGCTCGGAGCTATTGGGACCCGATCGGCTCGAATCCAACTCCCTGTTGTTGGTGCGGACCCTGCGGCGCTACGGCGTAGACGTGGTTCGTAAGTCCGTGGTCGCAGATGTCGTCAGGGACATCAGGCGAGAATTGACCGCTCTTCTCGAGGACGTGGATCTCGTTTTGGTCTGCGGTGGTCTTGGTCCGACAGCCGATGACGTGACCCGTGAGGGGGTAGCCCGAGCCGTGGGGCGCACTCTGATCGAGGATGCGGCGCAACTGGAGGTGCTGAGAGCCAAGTTCGCTCACTTCCGGATGCGTATGGCCGACACGAATCTCAAACAGGCCGAGGTGATCGAAGGGGCCCGAGTGCTGCCCAATCCTCGGGGCTCGGCGCCGGGTCAGCTACTGGAGATTCCTGGCAAGGCTGCAGTCTTTCTCTTCCCCGGTGTTACCAGGGAGCTGAAGGGTCTGATGAAGACAGAGCTCGAGCCCTGGTTGGAGGAACGGACCGATGGCGAGGAGGTGGAGACCCGGGTTCTACGGGTGGCCTGTGTAGGGGAGTCGACACTGGAGGAACGCATCCTGCCGGCCTATGACGAATTCGGCAGAGAGGCGGTCTCGGTTCTGGCCTCGGCTGGGGAGATACAGGTTCGGGTCACCGCTGCCGGTTACGCCCAGGAGCGGGCCTCCAGATTGGAGTCGATGACTCGACGGTTGCGAGAGCTGATCGGTGACAGTGTCTACTCGGGGGAGCCGGACGCTTCACTCGAGCAGGCGGTTGGTGGCCTCCTGACGAGACTTGGCAGGACGGTAGTCACGGCCGAGTCCTGCACCGGTGGACTCATTAGTCAGAGGTTGACGGCAGTGCCAGGAAGCAGTTCCTACTTTCTTGGTGGAGTCGTGACCTACTCCGATCAGCTGAAACGCGAGTTGCTGGGGGTTCCTCGAGAGGTGCTGGAGGAGCACGGAGCAGTGAGTCCTGAAGTGGTCGGCTGGATGGCATCAGGGGCGAAGAAGTCTCTGCAGGCCGACTATGCTCTGGCTGTGAGCGGAATCGCTGGGCCAGAGGGGGGCACCGCCAGTAAACCTGTAGGACTCGTCTACGTCGGCCTGGCAGGCGAGGGTGATCCTGAGGTCAAAGAGCTTCGCCTGCCTGGTGATCGGGACCGAGTGCGATGGATGGCAAGCCAGTGGTCACTGGATCTGCTGCGACGGGAACTGCTGCGGAATGACAGTGACCCAGGTCAGGTCCCGGGCCGAGGGTGAGGAGGAAGCGAGTGAGGCTGTTTGTCGGAGTCGAGATCCCGGTGCCGGATCAGCATGCCATGAGGGAGCTCCCTTGACCTGGGTGAGCCTGGTCTTTGCGGCCTATCTGCTCGGCTCGGTGCCCTTCGCCTTCCTCGTCGTGAAGTGGCAATCCGGGGTGGATATCCGAAAAGTGGGAAGCGGCAATGTTGGCGCCACCAACGTCTTGCGGTCTGGCGGCATACCGGCTGCAGCCCTTGTTTTGGCGTTGGATGTTGCCAAAGGAGCGACACCCGTGGTGGTCGGGCAAGCTCTTGGAGCGCCGCCGGCTGTCCTGGGAGCCTGTGCCATGGCGGCGGTCCTGGGTCACATCTTTCCCATCTTTCTCGGCTTTCGTGGCGGCAAGGGCGTCGCCACTGCCGCCGGTGCGATAGGAGCGATGAGCCCGGCGCCCATGCTGGCAGCGATGCTGGTCTTCGGAGCGACGGTCGCCTGGAAGCGGTACGTATCCCTGGGCTCGATCTTGGCAGTAGGGAGTTTTCCCTTCTTTGCCTTTCTCTTCGGTAGGCTCGGATGGATGGAGCCGATGCCTCTGGTCTTGTTGATCGGCACCACCGTGGCAGCGGGTCTGATCTTAATGCGCCACACCGAGAATGTCCGCCGCCTGGCGGTTGGCAAGGAGCATCGGTTGGGCGAGAATCTGGGGGGAGATTCACAGTGACTCGAATAGCAGTATTGGGAGCGGGATCCTGGGGCACGGCCCTGGCTGTCCACGCCGCATCTGCCGGCTGTGAGGTGCGCCTCTGGGCTCGGCGGCCGGAACTGGCCGAGGAGCTGACAGCGACTCGAGAGAATCGGATCTACCTACCGGATGCGAAGCTCGCGCCCGGCATCGAGCCCACCTCCGACATGCGAGATCTGGCGGACTGCAAGGTCTTTCTTGTTGTGGTGCCGTCGCATGGATTTCGTGCCGTGGTCGGCGGCCTTTTGGAGGTCCTTCCACACCGCGACGAGATTCAGCTGGTGTCCGCCACCAAAGGCATCGAAACCGAGACCACGGCGCGAATGAGTCAGGTAGCTCGAGAAGAGGCCGATGCAAGTGGCCGGGACCTGTGCTTTGCGACTCTGGCGGGGCCGACGTTCGCGGCGGAGCTTGCTGTTGGGCAGCCCAGTGCCGGTGTCGTGGCGTCAACCTCTTCCGAAATGGCAGTCGAGCTGGGGGAGCTGCTGGCGACACCACTGTTCCGGCTTTATTCGACAGACGACGTCGTTGGAGTCGAGCTGGGCGGAGCCGGCAAGAACGTCATCGCCATTGCGGCAGGAGTCGTCAGCGGTTTGGGCTTGGGTCACAATACCCTGGCGGCTCTGATGACTCGGGGGTTGCACGAGCTGACCCGCCTGGGAGTGGCATGCGGCGGGCAACGGCGTACTTTCTCGGGCCTGGCTGGAATGGGTGACCTGGTACTGACCTGCACTGGTGGTTTGTCGCGCAATCGACAAACGGGAATTCAACTGGCTGGCGGCAGGACTTTGCAGCAGATTCAGGAAGAGACCTCGATGGTGGCGGAAGGTATCCGCAACTCGCTGTCGATGACTCGACTGGCCCGCAAGAGCGGCATCGAGATGCCCATCACCGAGCAGATGATGGAAGTCATGTACGAAGGAAAGACGCCGCGTCGGGCCCTCGAGGACCTGATGACGCGTGAGCTCAAGGCCGAGGCCGAGCTCTAGGGGGCGAAAGGGAAACGATGAGTGACAAGCAAGGGCTGGCCTCCCCGACCGGCAGGGTGGACGGGCATCAGACGATTCTCGTACTCGACTTTGGCAGTCAGTACACACAGCTGATCGCCCGCCGGGTGAGGGAGAACAGGGTCTACTGCGAGATTTTGGCGTACGACACGCCGATTGCCGAAATCCGCCGTCGTTCGCCCATTGGCTTGATTCTCTCCGGTGGCCCCCAGAGCGTCTATGCACCGGCAGCGGTGCGGCCGGATCCGGACCTGTTCGAAGTGGAGGTTCCAATCCTCGGCATCTGCTACGGCATGCAGGTGATGGTGCACCTGCTCGGGGGCGAGGTGGAGGGGTCCGACACCCGAGAGTACGGCAGGGCCGAGGTGGATGTGATCGATCGTGGTGTGTTGTTCGAGGGTCTCGGGGAGCGGGAGACTGTGTGGATGAGTCACGGCGATCGCATCCGTGAGCTGCCGGAGGGTTTTCAGGTCTGTGCTTCGACGCCCAATGCCCCGACTGTCGCTTGCGAGAATTCGGACCGCAGGATGTTCGGGATCCAGTTCCACCCCGAGGTGTCGCACACGGTCTCGGGAGGGGAGATCCTGCGAAACTTCCTCTACGGCGCTTGCGGAGCCAGAGGCGATTGGGGGATGGCTTCCTATCTGCAGGAGGCGGTGAAGAGCATCCGGGCGCAGGTGGCTGATGGCACGGTGTTGTGCGCACTGTCTGGAGGAGTGGACTCTTCGGTTGTCGCGATGCTGCTGCATAGAGCCCTCGGCGAACGCATGGTGGCCGTCTTTGTCGACAACGGCGTCCTGCGCAAGGACGAGGCTCAGCAGGTGCTGCACAGCCTACGAGACGGCCTCGGATTGCCCGTCGTCGGCGTCGAGGCGGGAGAGCGGTTCTTGGCGGAGCTCCAGGGAGTCGAAGACCCGGAAGAGAAGCGGCGAATCATCGGCCGGGTGTTTATCGAGGTTTTCGAGGACGAGGCTTTGGAGCATGGGGACGTGCGCTATCTCGCCCAGGGAACCCTCTACCCGGACGTCATCGAGTCGGTGTCGGTCAAGGGACCCTCAGCGGTCATCAAGACTCACCACAATGTGGGTGGTCTGCCGGAACGGCTCGGATTCGAGCTTGTCGAGCCGCTACGCCTGCTGTTCAAGGATGAAGTCCGGCAGCTGGGTCGTGAGCTGGGACTACCGGAGGAGTTTGTTGGTCGACATCCTTTTCCTGGCCCGGGCTTGGCTGTCCGCATCCTGGGTGAAGTGACCCCGGACAGGGTGCACCTGCTTCAGGAGGCCGACGCGATCTTTCTCCATGAGCTGCGCGAAGCCGGTCTCTACGACAAAGTGAGCCAGGCGTTTGCCGCTCTCCTGCCGGTCAAGAGCGTCGGAGTCATGGGCGACTTCCGGACCTATGAGAATGTGGTCGCGATTCGCTCCGTGGATACCCAGGACTTCATGACAGCGGATTGGAGTCCTCTGCCTCACGAGCTGCTGGGTCGGGTGGCCAGCCGAATCGTCAACGAGGTCTCCGGTGTCAATCGGGTGGTCTACGACATCACCAGCAAGCCCCCGGGCACCATCGAATGGGAGTGAGCCCGCGGTTTCAGTTGCTCTCCAGGCCGCACTGCCACCTCTGTCACGAGATGGAAGATCTCCTGCGAGAAGTGTTGCCCGACCTGGGAGTGGAGTTCACGGTTCACGATGTAGATAGCGATCCGGAGTGGAAGAGCCGATTCGGTGAGATGATCCCGGTACTTCTGCGGGACGGCCAACCGATCGCCAAGCTCCGTCTAGATCGCCGTCAGCTGATGCGCCTGGCACGACGCAGTCGGCGTTTCGTCTAGAGCGCCGGCGAGCCGGTGGCTCCTCAGCCGTCGTCGAGGATCAGAGGAGCGAATCGGTCTGGATTCTTCTTCAGGTACTTCGCCAAGCGGGAGGTCAGCGACGCCTGAAGCCGCTGGTGACTTCCTCCGCCGTTCTGCGGTAGCTCTATCCAGCCTCCGGCCATCATTCCGTGACCACCACCTTTGCCACGCCTACCCAGCAGGCGACGCATGAGTCGGCCCGCATCGGCGCGCGGATTGGTGGTGCGGATCGACAGGTAGAGGCGATCTTCGAAGACTCCAGTGGAGAAGGACCAGGTCTTGCCCCGGAGTCGAAGAAGAAGGTCGGCGATTTCGGGCACGATGTCGGGTTGTGCCACCTCCCCGACGTGGCTCACGATGAGGGTCTCGACGGACTCCACATGCTCGAGCGCTTCGTGGAGCGTTCTGTAATAGCTCTCTGGCAGGGGTGGAGACTGAATCCTTGCAAGGGCGCGAAGATCAGCCGAGGAGTGGAGGCCGTCGTACACTTCTTTGTCGGCCCGAACATACTGGCGACCGAAGTCCTGGGTCTCGGTGCGTATGGCATAGACGAAGGCCGTCGCATCCCGTTTGCTGATTTCCACTTCAGCCGCCATCAGGTACTCGGCGAGGATGGTGGCAGTCGCACCGTACTCGGGACGAAGATCCACGAATGGGCTCTGCAGAGTCGCTCGTCGCAGTGGATGGTGGTCGAAGACCAGGTCGGGAGTGAGCTCCTCGGGAAGCTGATTGTTGCCGGTCCTGGGTTGAGTATCGACCAGTGCGAAGTGCCTGTAGTGCTTCCAATTGAGATGGCGGAGATGACTCAGGCGGATACCCAGCACCGTGACCATCTCCTGGTTCTCGGCGCGTCCTATGATCCCACCGTAGGCCGTCGTTACCCGCCGCTTGAAGACCCTTCGCAGTAGCTTGCTCAAGCCCGCAGCAGCGGCGATCGAGTCGGGATCCGGGTTGTCGTGCATCAAAACGAGCCACCGGCCGGTGCTCGTTCCCTGGTGAACGTAGTCGGAGAGCTCCGCCAGTTTGCTGTGGGTCAGATCAGAAATCATCGAACCGTGAATTGTATCTCACAGGCGGAAACGGCGGGTTCACCGGTCGGTGAAGATCTTGCCCGGATTGAGAATGCCACGAGGGTCGAATGCCGCCTTCAGACCGCGCATCACTTTCATGGCTGCCGGTTGCGCTACCAGAGGAAGATAACGGCGCTGGCTCCAACCGATGCCATGCTCACCTGTGACCGAGCCCCCGACGCCGGCCACCCAGTCGAACAACTCGGCCTCGGCTGCATCCCGGTTCTCTTTCCAGGTTGCTTCGTCGAGGTCGCCACGCAGGAGGTTGACGTGGAGGTTCCCGTCTCCGGCGTGACCGTAGCAAACGGCCTCGAGCTGGCGGTCGCTGGCGACCTGTCGGGCCTTCTCTACAAGGTTCGCGAGCTCGGAACGGGGGACCACCGTGTCGGCTTCTTTGTAGACGGAGTACTCTCGCACCGCGATGGCGATCTTTTCCCGAATCTCCCAAAGCCGACGCTGATCGCCAGCTTCCTGCGCCACGATGACTTCGACTTCTTCCAGTGTGTCGAAAACTTCGGAAGCCCTGGCGGCGCGCTCCAAGAGGGCCTGGTCGTCGTCACCATCCAGCTCGAGGAGCAGCAAGGCTGCCGCGTCGACCAGTTGTTCGGGAATCGCTGTCAGGCTCGATACCAGGTCGAGGGCTCGGGCCTCCATCAGCTCACACGAAGCGGGATCGACGCCTGCTACGAAGAGTCGGCTGACGGCTTGAGCTGCCCCTTGCAGGGTGGAAAAGGGTGCGGCAAGAGTCAATCTGAATCGCGGCAGGTTGATGAGTTTCAACAGGGCCGCTGTGACGACGGCCAGAGTCCCCTCGGAACCTACCAGGAGCTGCGTCAAGTTGTATCCAGCGACATTCTTCCTCGTCGCTCCGCCGGTCCGGATCACTGTACCGTCTGGCAAGACCGCTTCGAGGCCGAGGACCCAATTGCGCGTAGTGCCGTACTTGCAGGAGCGGGGACCGGCGGCGTCTTCTGCGATGTTGCCGCCGATCTGGCAGCTGTCATGACTGGCAGGGTCCGGCGGATAGAACAGGCCTTTCTCCTCGACGGCCCGTTTCAAGTCGCCGGTAATGAGGCCGGCTTCCACTTCGATCATCAGGTTGGTCTGGTCCAAGAAGCGGATTCGGTTCAGGCGCTCCAGGGACAGACTGAGACCACCGAAAACGGGCAAAGCACCACCGGACAGGCCTGTGCCTCCGCCCCGCGGCGTCACCGGAATCCCGGTTTGAGCCGCCAGTTGCAGAACAGCGGCCACTTGCTCGGTGGTCTCTGGAAGGGCCACCGCGGCGGGTCGGAAATCGACTTCTTCGGTTTCGTCGACTCCATAGGCGCCGAGAGACACCGAATCGGTGAGCACTCCTGTCTCGCCGAGTAGATGCCGCAGTCCGGCCAGAGTCTCAGAGCTCAAAGGTGGGAATCTAGTCATGATCGAATCAGTCTCGAGGGGCAGGTGGGTAGCCAGACCTTCGGCGAATGGCTAGCGTATATTGTCAGACGATCGGTCGAATCAGCGAGCCCGGTGGTCGAGTGGAGTAGTCTGTCCTTCGAGGCTCCTCGAGGCCTTCAAGTCAGACGTCCGATCAGGATCGATGCGAGGCCCAGAAAGCACACGAAGCCGCTGA
>CAMYLC010000112.1 GCA_947259195.1 Thermoanaerobaculia bacterium
CATCGCCAGGAACGCCGCGGCTCGCGGATTCGCCTCCTCGGGGGCAGGAAACCAGAACATGCTCGAAAGCACCGCGACGATCGTCAGCGCGACACCCCATCCGCTCTTCTTGTAGGCGAAGTAGCAGAACGGGAGGACGAACAGCGGCCGGATGTACCAGCTGAGCGGATTGTGGTGGCGGGCCCATGCCCACGTCAGAAAGTCCTGGATCCCGTCCATCGAGCGCTCCTGGTTCAGTCCTCGTCCGCGATCCGGCTGCTGCTGGCCTCGGGCCCAAACGCTACCACCGGTCAGTGACCCCGCCGCCAGACTCTCGCGCCATCCCCTTTGGGAGGCTCTCGCGGACGCGAGGTCCATCGGCCAAGGTGGCTACTCGCCCCAATGGGATCTGAGAGACCTGCCTGGCTCCACTGACGCGAGGGGTAGTTTGGGGCGCCTCAGCCAGAATCCCTCAACACTCGGTGTCTGATGAGGAACACTATAAAGAGGACGGTCAGGGCCAGACAGAGCCAGGGGAGGACATCGCCGGTCCGCTGATAGACCGTCGTCACGCCCCGCTCGGGAACCGCCGCCGACAGCCGCCGGTCGGAGGTGTCGTAGTGATCCAACCGTCCGAGGACTCGGCCCTGGTAGTCGGTCACGAGGTTCAACCCGTGGTTGGCCGGGCGGACCATCGAGAAGCCCTGCTCCACGGCTCGGACCAGCGCCATGCGCGAATGGAGCTCCTTGATCACCGGCCAATCTCCCGACGGTGCTAGCAGAACGTCCACGCCGTCCCTTCCCGCGCTTCGCAGGAAGCTCGGCGAGTCCATGTCGTAGCAGATGACCCCCCCGAGGGTAGTGAAAGCCGTCTCGTGCACGAACGGTCTCTCACTGCCGGGCACGGCGAAGGGCTCCTCGATCACCGGCACCGTGTGGTGCTTCCAGTAGGTCTGGACGACCTCGCCCGACGGTGTGATGAGAAGCAAGCGGTTCTCGTTCGGTCCGCCGGACGCGCCGGGAAGCAGAGCGATCGTCATCGCCAGGTAGATTTCCTCCTCCTGCGCCAGCTGTCGCCCCTGCCCGATGAGCGCCTCGTCTTGCTCCTCGTCGAACGAGATCAGGCCCCCTTCCGGCCAGACGACCAGGCGGGCACCAGCCCGCGCCTCGCGCCGCGTGTCTTCGAGCAATGCGTCGTAGGTCGACTCGAGAGCCGCCCGCAGGTTCGCTGCCCGCGCCTCGTCGACCTCTTGTTTCATCATGATCTGCAGGAAGAGGGGCGCATCCTCGGGCGCGATGAGGTCGAGTATCTCCGGCGGCGTCACCGAAGCCACGCGGAAGGTGTCGCCGGAGGGGGCAAAAAAGAGCAGGCGCGCGCTACCAAAGAGGACGACCGCTGCCAACACGAGACCGTAAACCGCACCCCCCGCGCGTGCCCTGCCGTCGGTCCAACCGCTCCGCCAGACGTTGTTGGCCACCGGGGCGAGCCAGAGCATGAGGAACGTGATGCCCCAGATGCCCGCAATCGAGGCCAGTTGCAGCAGCGGGAGGCTTTC
The DNA here is from genome assembly GCA_947259195.1 of Thermoanaerobaculia bacterium. Lineage (GTDB taxonomy): Bacteria > Acidobacteriota > Thermoanaerobaculia > Multivoradales > JAHEKO01 > JAUVRX01. Next base: position 1,536 of record CAMYLC010000112.1, read on the forward strand.
GGACTGGGTATAGGCGAGATTCCCCCAGGTAGTCTTCGAGAAGCGCAGCGTAAACACGAGCTCCAGCGCAACGGCCGAACTGGGGAACACCAGGGTCTGGGCAACGCCTCGGATTCGGCCCTCGCTGAGACGATCGAGCAAATACGGCAGCACAGAGAAGGCCGCTCCCAAGGCCGAGATCTTCGCCATGAAGAGCGGCGGAAACGGCCAGAGCCCGAGCCACATGACGGGCGTCGCAACGAGGAACACCAGATACGCTACTAGCAGGCCTCTCCAGAGTTTGGGAGCGGTGCGTACGTAACGAACCAGCAGCACGGGGTACAGCCAAGTGGCCAGCGGCAGGATCCACCTGCCGTTCGAGACCACGAGCAGCGCGGCCCCTGCCAGCAGCAGCGGAAACCCGACACTCATCCTGGCCCGTAAACGGTCGATTCTCTTCGTCATGCTCTGCGTCCCCATGGGCTGAACTCTCCCTCTCTTCTTCGTCAGCCGGACTCTCCGTCCAGCGGTTTCCCCATATTACGACAAAAATGGGCAAATGTTCAGTATAATGAGCAAATGTTCAAAGCACCCCTCAAGGGACCTTCATGCCCAAGCTGACCGAGGCCCACTTCGCGGCTCGCAAGGAGCAGATTCTCAAGGCCGCCTTCGAGTGCCTGGCTCGCAAGGGCTACTCCCGCCTGACCGTGCGCGACATCGCCGCCGAGGCCGGGATCAGCGTAGGCACCCTCTACCTCCACTTCGAGAACAAGCAGGAGATCGTCAAGACCCTCGTCGAGCAGGAGCGCGCGCTCGACGAAGCCGAGCTCGAGGGGATTCCGGTGGAGGGCGGTCCGCTGGAAGCCCTCGGTGCGATCTTCGGTTTCTTGATCGAGCGCCTCGACGACCCCGACTCGGCTGCAGCCTTGCGGGTCGACGTCGAGCTATGGGCCGAGGCGATTCATCGTCCCGCTGTGAAGGAGATCTTCCAGGACAGCCTGCGATACTGGCTCCGCCGGCTGTCCGAGCTCGTCGAGGAGGCCCAGAGGGCAGGTGAGCTCCCTTCTGGTGTCGATCCGGCCGGTCTGACGCAGCTCCTCATCGCGATGCTCGCGGGCCTCGAGCTGATGAAGGTCATGAAGCCCGAGGTGCCGATGGGGCCCTTGGTGGGGCCTCTACGGGCTTTACTGCGAGCCCGCGTCGATACCGATGAGGGCTCCCTGACTGGCTGAAGGCCCTAGACCAGAGAGGCCGGACCTGCCTAGGCACGCATCGGAGGAGACAACGCCAGCGTTCCATCGCGATTCGGGCGCTGCTAGCGCTTCTTCCAGGGCTGAACGACTCCCACGATCATCGCGAGGAGCCCCAGGATCAGCTGTGGGAGCGCGTAGGCGACGATTCCGAGAGTGAAAACGTAGCGCGTCTCCCACTGTTTCCGGAAGCTCGCAATGCTCTGGTCGATCTGCTCAGCGCTCGATCCAGCTTCCTCGAGTTGCGCACTCCAGACCTCGGCAACGGTGTCTACCCAGGTCGGGTCGACGAAGTTGATGTAGA
>CAMYLC010000113.1 GCA_947259195.1 Thermoanaerobaculia bacterium
CCGCCGCCTTCGACAAGCGACCTATGCTCGCGGAATCCGCTATCGCGAAATTCTCCCATCGCCCGCTCGAGGTGCCGAGCCCGACGCGTGATCCAGGCAAAGACCAACAACCCGATCAGGAGGGCCACCACGAGACCCATCGCAATTGCCACGCTGGCGAGACGCAAGATGAAGCTGCCCTGCAACATGGCGACCGCGGAATCCCATTGCTGTCCCGCGAGGACCACGTAGAGGTATCCATCTGGCTTCGAGGCAGCACCGATCGGCGCCGCGGAGAACACCTTGCTACCCGACTCGTTTCGGGGATCGTCACCGAGAATCGGCAAGCGAGAGTCCACCTCCAGGAATCGATGGACGGGACCCAGATCCACTCCGTCGCGAACCACGATTCCCTTCGGGGCCGAGAACGCAAGGATCTCGCCCTCGGAATCCAACAGGTACACCTCGATACTGGGGTTGATGACCATCAGGACATGAAAAATGTGCTCGAGCTCCTCCTCGCGGATCTCTTCGCCTTCCATGGGAAGAGAGTCGGCCACTAGGTGCTCGGCCAGGTCCCGATTCAGCTTCTGGTGCACCTCGTTCAGGAAATGACGCACCGAGGCCAGACCCGCCACGAAGAAGAGTCCGCCCACGAGTATGAGAATGGCCAGCAGTGCCGCAGCCAGGCGGCCATAGAGTGTCCGCATCATTCTCGGGAATCCTCTTCCGGCTCGGAGAAGCGATAGCCGATACCCCAGACCGTCAGGACATAGCGGGGCTGAGCGGGATCCTGTTCGATCTTGGACCTCAGGCGATTGATGTGGGAGTTGACGGTGTGCTCGTAGCCCTCGTGCCCGTACCCCCAAACCTGATCCAGAAGTTGGGCGCGCGTGAAGACACGCCCTGGATAGAGGGCGAAGTGGAGCAGGAGATCGAACTCCTTGGCCGTCAGTTGGACCGCTTCGCCCCGCACCTCGACGCTGCGCTTGTCGGGCTCGATCGCCAGGTCCCCTAGACGGAGCGAGGCTTGCTCGGCGAGCCCGTCCCGAGAGGCCAGAGCTTCCATTCTTCGAAACAGCGCCTTGACTCTCGCGACCAGCTCGAGGACGCTGAAGGGCTTGGTCAGGTAGTCATCGGCGCCGAGCTCCAGGCCCAGGACCCTGTCGAACTCGGAGGTCCGTGCGGTGAGCATGAGAATCGGCGTGTAGTCCGCGCGGGAGCGAACCCGGCGACAGATCTCCAGGCCGTCGATCCCGGGGAGCATCAGATCGAGAATGATGAGGTCGTACTCGCCAGCCTGGGCCCGCTCCAGACCGGATTTGCCGTCCGCAACGGCCTCGACCTCGCAATCGATGTCCTTCAGATGGAGGGCGACCAGGTGCGCGATGTCCTGGTCGTCTTCGACGATGAGCACTCTCTTGCGCATGGCTGCCGGCAATCATAACCAGCAACTTTCACGGAAGTATCACGCGACCCGTTGGTTCGGGAACTGGTGCTCGTTAGGCCTCAACCCGGTGACGAGACGTCCAGGCCCAACGCTTCCGCAGCTCGCCCAAGCCGCTGGTCATAGACAATGAAGGCCTGCAAGTGCTCCTGCACCGAGAGAGCGGTGGCCAGATGGATAGCATCCAGAGAACCCAGGCCCGACGGCTCGAGATGCGCTGCCTTTTCCAGAATCGCGTCATCGATCCTGATCAGCGCGATCCGATCCAGGACCGACCTGGCCCTCACTAGCACGGTCTCCCCGCCTCCGACTCGCCGCGCGGCCCGCTGGACTTCCACCAACGCCAAGGCGCTCGCCACCGCATCACCGCCCTTGCTCACCAACTCGTGCAGGGCGGCGGATTCCGGCTCCCGAGCCACCAACTTCACGATTGCCGACGAATCGAAGTACAGGAGTCCTGCCCCTTCGGCCTCCGTCACGCTTTCTCCTCTCTTTGCATCTGCAGGGCATGGCTGAGCTCATTGGATGGGTTGCCCGAAGGCGCCGGTAGGTCTGCCAATCGTCCCGATGGCTGACTCGCCACTCCGGCTGCAACAAGCCGCTGCAGGGGTGTGTCGTGCTCCGGCAGAGGCACGAGAAGAGCGACCACGTGGCCTCGCTCGGTCACCTCGAGCGCCTCCCCAGCCTTGACCCGACGCAAGTAGACACTCAGATTCTGGCGCAGCTCCCTGACACCCACCTTCGATTCATCCATGATGACGCACATTGTAGCACTTCTGAGTGGACCCTCTCGTTCTGATTCTCGAGTCGGAGTTCGCGCTGCAAACCTCCTCTGATCACAGAGATCGACCACGCGTCGCCGGGGCGGGGTTTGCTAGCCAAACGGTTGACGGCCTGTAGAATGGTCCGCAGCTCACGACCAGACTCGATGGAAACGGACCGACACTTGATCGGCGAGACTCTCGGCCACTACAAGATCGTCGCTAAACTCGGAGCGGGCGGAATGGGTGAGGTCTACCGGGCTCGCGATCTGACCCTCGATCGCGACGTCGCTCTCAAAGTCCTACCCCAGGACCTGACCTCGGATCCCGAGCGCCTCGAGCGTTTCGAACGTGAGGCAAAAGCAGTCGCAGCCCTCAGCCATCCGAACATCGTGACCCTCTTCTCCGTCGAGAAGGTCGACGGCTTCCCGTTTCTCACCATGGAGTTGGTGGCAGGTGAGCCGCTGGATAAAGCGATTCCCGACGAGGGCCTGACGATGGCGCAGTTCACTGCGGTGGCTACACAGCTCGTGGAGGGCGTGGCGGCGGCTCACAAACAGGGCATCGTCCATCGAGACCTCAAGCCCGGCAATCTCATGCTCACCGAGGATGGTCGACTCAAGATCCTGGATTTCGGACTCGCAAAGCTACGGAGCATCGACGACGATTCTGTCTCGGACTCCGAGCTACCCACGGCGCTGCTAACAGAAGAAGGGCGGATTCTCGGTACCCCGGCCTATATGGCGCCCGAACAAGCCGAAGGAAAACCGGTCGACGCAAGGGCCGACATCTTTGCAATTGGAGCAGTCCTCTACGAGATGTTGACTGGGGTGCGCCCGTTCCTTGGAGAATCGCGGGCATCCGTTCAG
>CAMYLC010000114.1 GCA_947259195.1 Thermoanaerobaculia bacterium
GCTCATCGAGAGCTTGGAGGGTGAGGCACCAGAAGGGGTCGAGGCCGCCTGGCGGCGCGAGATCGAGCTCCGGGTGAACGAACTCGAGGCCGGTGAAGTGAACACCGTACCGTGGAACGTCGTGAAGGATCGGCTCGCCCAGCGCGGTGGCTAGCCTCCGAATCGAATTCCACCCTTCGGCCGTCGACGAGGCTGAGGGTGCCCTCGAATGGTATGCGGCTCGCAGTCCCGCTGCTGCGAAAGCGTATCTGCATGAGCTCGACCATGCGCTGAGCCAGATTGTCGAGGCGCCGCACCGCTGGCCAAGATACTCACAAAACGTCAGGCGATATCAGTTTCGACGTTTCCCGTTCACTCTGTTCTATCGGGCTACCCAGGACTCCGTGCAGGTCCTGGCCGTGGCACATCAGAGGCGAAAACCCGGCTACTGGCGCCACCGCTGAGATCGGAATCGAGAGGCACCTTGTCCGTTGAGGGAGCCTCCAAGTCACCGCAGGGCCCACGGGCTCAGACTCACACTCTGACTGCGCGGAAACGGGGGTTAGGTCAGGGCCCATTACGTATTCTCCCTCTTCGATCCCTTTTCCCCTTTGGTCCCACCAGAGTCCACAACGAACCGAAACGCTACCCGCTAGCGAGAGCCGGCGTGTAGCGAGAAACCGGGGCAAGAGCCGGCCCTTACTCCTGCGGCACCCAAGCGTTGATGGACATCGCCTCGGTGAGGCCGTCGGACCACAGGAAGCCATCGGACCACAGGAAGCCATCGGACCACAGGAAGCCATCGGACCACAGGAAACCATCGGACCACAGGAAGCCGTCGGACCACAGGAAGCCATCGGACCACAGGAAACCGTCGGACCACAGGAAACCGTCGGACCACAGGAAACCGTCGCCCGAGAGGCCCATCAGGTAATAGGTGCCGTCCTCGGCCTGATTGGCGCGTCCGCTGTAGTGCTCGACTCCAGTCAGATCTTTGGCGACGTCGAGACCGCGGTTGGCGCAGGCGGTCGCTGTGGAGTAAACGGCATCATGGGCGTTGACCAGTCCGGCTCCTTGCTGAAAGACCGAGTAGGCAAGCAAGCCTTCGTCGTTGACGGCGGGCCGGGCCGAGTCCATCAGCCGGCACTTGATCTCGTCTGGAGTGAGAGAGGGATCGGCCTCGAGCATCAATGCCGCAACGCCGGAGACCACCGCCGCTGCCTGCGAGGTGCCGGACATCGTGAAGTAGTCCCGCGGGTCGTAGAACTCGGGGTGCTCCTGGGCGAGCTGCAGAGTCTCGGGCATAAGCCCGAGCACATGGCCGCCCGGGGCGACGATCTCCGGTTTGACGAAGCCCTCGTAGGTCGGCCCGGCCGAGGAGAAGGAGGCCAGGACATCGTCCTCGTCGTCGCGCCGCTTGCCGTGCGTGTAGTTATCCGACATGGCGCCGACGGTAATCACGTAGGGCAGATTGCCGGGCACGCCGACGGTCATCGGATCGGGTCCGCGGTTGCCAGCCGAAACCACGACCACGATGCCCGCCTGCCAGGCGGCCATCACCGCCTGATTGAGCGGATCATCCCAATAGTGCGAGCGCGGCTCGGCGCTGAAAGAGAGGTTTAGGACCCGGATATCGTAGGTATCCTTGTTGTTGACGAGCCAGTCGAGGCCGCGAATCACATCGGCGTAGGCGCCGTTGCCGCTGGCATCGAAAGCCTTGACGACCACCAGCCTGGCGTTTGGGGCGATGCCGTTGTAGAGCCCGTCCTGGGGTTGATCGAGGTCCGTGTTCCACTTGCTCAGGATAATCGAGGTCACGTGGGAAGCATGGCCGCTGCCGTCGTTTTCGCCGTAGCCGTTGGGATAGTAGATGGGACCCATCACCGGCAGACCAACAATGGAGTCTTCGATGGCGTCGTAGCTGCTCAGGACCCGAAACTGGGCCTCGGTGTCGTAGCTGGTAGCACCCATATTGTCCCAGCCGGTGTCGAGCACGGCGACAGTGACCCCGGCGCCGGTGATTCCCTGATCGTGGAGCAGGTTAGCACCGACCTGGGTCGGGTAGGCAGTTTCTTCGGTGCGTATGGGGCGCTTGCCGCCACCGGCGCCGGCGGTGGTGACGGCCGTGTCGGCGTGAATGCGGGAGATGCCGTCGAGTCCACCGAGGGCCTCGAGCTGTGCGACGTCGAGCCGCGCGGCGGCGGCGCGGATGATGCCAAGCTCGTGGGTGAGGGTGCCACCGATCCGCTCGATGGCCTGCACCACAACCTCAGTGCTGGCACCCTGGACGATGTAGCTGGCGGTGTCGGTGTCAGCGACCGGGCCGTCCTGTCCAGGAGTGAGGCCTCCAGCCAAGAGCAGCCCTGCGAGCATCGCAGGGGCAAGTAGAATGAACGTTTGGTCGGATGGGTGGTGACGCATGGCCTTCTCCTGTTCTCGAGGTTTCATCCGTTTCTTTCCGCTCGAAGCGGTCGCAGACAGATAGCAGCAACAGCCATACCATCCGGAAATGCGAATGGCTCGATTTCTCGTTGCGCCCGAGAAATCAGAAAACATAGGGATATTCCGGGTCGGTGGACGAGCGAGCTTCGGTGCGAAGGGAAAGAACCGGTGTCCGGAGAAAACTCGGTGCCCAAAAACCGGCGCCGTTTCGGATCAGGTTGGCTCGTGACTGAGATCCGGCAGTTGGCTGAGGATTCTCGGCCACCCGGCTGCCAGAAGCTATCCGGGCGCGATCGCTACCGGATACGACAGGGGCCCTACCGAATTGTCTATTCCATCGAAGACGATCGACTGATTGTCTATGTAGTCAAGGTCGGGCACCGCAGCGACGTCTATCGCAAACCTCTCTAGAGAATAGCGGAGTCGTTGTGGATTGCTGCCGACTGCGGTCTTCTCTTGGAGAGCAGTGTTACCAAAATTGTTACCACTGTGTTGTGGGGTGCTGTGGTTGATGGCCCGCTTTGCTCCCGCGGAGGACCTCCTGTGCCTCGAGTCCGAGGACGCCCTCACAGCCGGCACCCTTGGCTTCATGCCACTCCAAAGCCACCGGTTCGCGCGGGTGAACGGTCGGCACTCCCTTCGAATGAGCGCACCTCGCCGGGTTGGGCTTCCCTACGGCTCCTACCCTCGACTGCTGCTCGCCAACCTCACCACCCAAGCCGTTCGGACCAAAAGCCCTCACGTCGATCTGGGCGCCACGCCCAACAATCTGGCTCGCAAGCTCGGGCTGTCGACGATCAGCGGACCGCGTGGCACAGCGCATCGCTGCCTGCACCGACGCAATCCGGTCACTGAATCCAATCGATTCCGGTCAGTGATTCCGAGGGAAACCGATCACCGATTCCGATTCATTCCGGTCACCTTGACCGGGTCATCGGAATGGGTGACCGGAATGAATCGGAATCGAGCGTCGAAGGGAGTGTGACGCTGCGGTGCTCCTCGAAACCGTCTATCTCTGCTCTGGAAAGGAGCCGGGCAATCCGTCAGCTCCGAAGATCGCCCTTGGCCATCGACATCTACGTCTGGCTTACCTACAGGATGAGCTATCTGAGGAAACCAACGCTGATCCCTTGGGAGGGTCTGCAGGATCAGTTCGGTGCCGACTATGGCCGGCTCCGCGACTTCCGGCGCAGGGCTTTGGCCCACCTCCAATCCGTTCTCAGGGTCTACCGGGTCGTGCCCGTAAGCCAGACAGCGAACGGCCTGCGACTCTACCCCTCTGCTCCTCATGCCCCGGGCACCAGACCCTTATCTTGATCGCAATGAAATGGCGGAATGGGCATGAGGACTCTCTGATCGAGACTGGACCCCAATCTAAATGTCCCAATCCAACCCGATCAAGACCGCGCGAGGCCGTCCAGGTCGGGCGCCCGCCGGTCGACGAGCCACGACATAGACCTCGTCGAGTAGGTTTCGGGCCTGTAGACGAAGGGCGAGACCGTCCCTCAGGCGATAGCCCAGGGACAGATCCACGACCAGGTTCGCATCGGTGCTCTCGCTCTCGAGCATGGGACCCTGTCCCGGCGAGCTCCGCATGGCATCCACATAGGCCAGGTTGAGAAAGGCGTCCCAACGAGAGGCTGCGACTCCGGCACGAGCACCCAGTTGATTGGCAGGAAGGTATGGGAGCTCATCCCCTGCAATGACCTCCGGCGCCCAGTCCGGAAAACCGGTCAGGAAAGTCGTTAGAAACCGCCCCCTCGTGTACGTGTAGACGAGCCCCAGCGGCACGCTCCCTCGCCAGCCAAGGGCCAGACCGGCATCGTAATCGAGGGCAGCCTCCAACCCGACGACTTCTACAGCACCACCGTTGAAGGCATCCCCAG
>CAMYLC010000115.1 GCA_947259195.1 Thermoanaerobaculia bacterium
CTCGAAGACCGCGATCTCCTCACGGTCGAGCTTTTGCCGCCAGAAGTCGATACGGGTCAAATCCGGCGGCCGGAGGGCGCGCTGGTGGATGGCAATCCGGTCGCTCCCGCGCGAGACGATCTCGCCGTCCGTTGTGCGCCAGTCGCGAAACTCGGCCAGGCGAAGCCTCGCTCTGCGATGGTAGCTCAGCATGTCGAGCTCGAAGGGTAGCTCGAGGAAGTCGCAGACTCTCCTGAGGGTCGCCTCCGGCCGCCTGACCAGCTGCTCGTAACGAACCTCCAGATAGTGTGGACACGATCGCGCCTGGGCCCTCGCCGCGCGAATGCTACCGGACCAATCCTCAGCCTGGGCCCGAATCTCGACTCCCGGACCGAAACCCAAGTGCCGCCGCGAGGCGGCTACTGCTCGCCCGTCGCGGATCAGATGGACGATGTGCGCTTCGGGAAGACACTCCGCGATCGAGGCAAGGTGGTTGACGTAAGGCGGCGTCTTGTCGCCCCAGCGCTTCTTGCCGTGGCGATCGGCGTAGAGCCTGTAGAAGCAGCGGATCCCGTTGGCAAGGTCGAAGGACTGGAGTCCGGCGAGCTCGGCGCGAAGGGCCCGCTCCTCGATTCCGAAATCGTCCCAGGTGAAAAACGACGTGACCAGCTCGGCGAGCCGATCCCGATGCACCTCACCGAGCTCGCCCAGGGATAGAACCGACGGCAGGAAATGGGTCTCCGGGGGGATCGCGAGCTGAGAGTGGGAGTCGAGCATCAGACGGAGCAGCGTCGTGCCGGAGCGCGCGACGCCGACGATGAACGGGAACGGAGGCTCGAAGCGCGGCACCACGATCAGGGCTCGGAGGCGATTCGAGATCCCAGGGAGAGCAGGTGGTCCTGAAGCCTTCGATCGACTAGCAGGCGACCCTCGGCTATGCCTTTGCGGATCTCAGCATCTCCGAGTATCTGGGACTCATAGTAGGACTGCAACCGCCCGGCCAACAGCTCCCGATACAGATGCCGCCAGGTGATGCCATATTCGTAGGGCAGCTCCCGATTGCGCTCGTAGGCCGCACCGCCGCTGCGGATCTTGCGCTCGAACTGTCGGTAGGTGCGAAGTGGGAAGTGGAAGATGAGCAGCCGCGGCTCCTCGGCCACTCGAAGCCCCGTCCCACCCGAGATCGAATGGTTGCCCTGCGCGACTTGGACTTCGGGAGACGCTCGGTGGCAGACCTTCGGGGGCAGCGGGTCGCCAAGCGCGTTACACGAGTGGGCTTCACGAACCACCATCCGCTGGAAGAGGTTTCCCTCGCCCGGCGGACGGGGGACGAAGTTGGAGCGGGGCACTACTACCAGGTCGTCCGAGTCGGGGACGGCCTCTAGGACGCTCTTCAGGGTCCCGGTCTCGGACCACCAGAACTCGTCCGCATCGCCGTTGATGATCCAGTCCGCCTCATGGTCGATGCAGGCGAGTCGAGCCATGCGGGTCACCCAGCGGGCCTGCGAGTAGTCGTCGGAGGGCTCGTGAATCAGCCGCACGACCCCGAGCCGCTCGTATTCCTCCAGGATACCCACGGTTCGGTCGACGGAGCCGTTGTCCGTAACCAGGACGAGATCGACACCCTGGCTGAGATGGTACTCGAGGTTCGCTCGAAGAATGTCCTCTTCGTCACGAACCAGCAGAGTCAGCACCAGCCGCATGGACGTCGAAACCGTGAGTCTTGCGTGGGATTCGACACCTATCTGCGAGGCGGCAGGCTGTCACGCCGCTGGCGCCGACTAGGCCACGAAGCCCGGATTGGGGGCGATGCCCCACCGGCCCGCTCCAGAGGGGAGCAGGCCGGCGAGAAGCCGCACCTAGTTCACTCTTCCAGCGACGGCCCGCTCGACGGACAATCGGCACAGCCGACCGAGAGGGGCTGGAAGTTGGAGCCGCAAGGACCGCAGTAGACGATCGCAGAGACGGCGCCGGTGCTTTCCAGGGTGATCTCCAGTCGCCCGACGTTGAAGGCGCCGATCGGCACTACCTGAAAACCGTTGTTCCCCAGCTCCAGCAGCGGCCGCGTCAGGATCTCGACGTCGTCGACGTCAAAAACCCGGATGATCCCACTCTCGGCTGGATCGATATCCAGAACGTGGACCTCGGTCACCTGCCGCGCCGGCGGATCGAAGACGAAGTCGATGGTCCCGCCGAAGTCGTAGTCATTGGGATCGCTCGAGTCGGCGTCCGCCGAGACGATCAGCACGTGGCCCCGGGGTAGGCCGTTGCGGCCCGGACTCGAGAACTCACCACCAATTCCGATTCCCGGCCCGCCGAAGTCGTTGTTCGGCGTCCCCAGGTCGCTATCCCCCCCGGTCGGCGACGAGCTATTGAAGATCATCAACGGGTGGTTGACGGGATCGTTGGTGCTGACAGTGACTCCCAGAGTGGCCCACTCGTCGTCGATGATCTGTCCGGCCACCAAGGAATTGCCCTCGCCGTCCTTTTCGAAGTCGAAGGTGGGCAGACAGTCGACCGGCAAGGCCGTCAGATCACCCGATGAAATGTCGAGGATCGGGAACGACTCGAATCCCTCGACCAGGACGCCCAGATCCAGCAGCGAGGCGTCGGTCAGATCGACCTCGTAGATGTGGTCGTCATTGCTGGCGATGATCATCCGGCCGTCCGGCAGCACTGCCAGACCCTGGTTGTGCTCGCCGGTCGCTATGTCGCCGATCAGTGTCGCCGGGCAGCTCAGCCCCGGACAGGGAAGCCCGCCGCTGAGATCCACCTTATAGAACAGCCGGTCGGGTGCGGCGAAGGGGCCGTTGGTGAGCAGGTACAGTTCCCCTGCTGCCGTGAACTCGATGTCGGCACCAGCGATGTTGACATCGGCGGCTCCCGGCGCTGTCTCGACGAGGCCCACGAGCTCCGGCACACAGGGAGCGACCAGCGTCGGATCGCAGGTGGCCAGGTCGAGGGTGTAGAGCTCGTCGGTCCGAGTCCTCCCGAAGAAGAGGATACCCTCGGGCGAACAGGCGAGCTGCACGACAAAGAAACCAGCGGGCAGGCGCCCCTCGATCGTCTCGACCGGGGGCGATGTGCTGAGATCAGACCGGGCGACGATTCCGGTGTTTCTGCCGATGCCCACCAAGGCATTCTCGCCGCGGCAGGCGCCGAGGGCGTGGACAGCGGGCTCGATCGAGGATTCCCTCAGGAACACCGTCCTGTTATTGGTCAGATCGACCTCGTAGATCTTGGTCGGTGAGCTGCCGTTGGCCAGGTAGATCCCCTGCGCCGAAGCCGGCGGAGCAATGAGCAGCGCCACAGCCAGCCCGCCCAGGAGCCCCAGGGTGATGGAGAGTCTTCGTACATCGTGGATGCGCATAACGTTACCTTCCTTTCTAGCGCTCGCGGTCGAGCGCTGTCAAAAAAGCCCCAGCGCCACTGGCGTCGGCCCGGTCACCAATTCTAGGGTCGTCATCAGCATCGCCCCTTCGGAATCCTCGGCGGCCCAGCCGTCTTCCCTGTCGTGGTGTGCGGGAGACCCTTGGCTTTGCGGACCCACCTCACGGTGGGATTGCCTTTTTCGAAGACTGTTTCATACTGACATCGCTGAGAGGGCCTGTCAAAGGTATCGAGAAATACGGATACATTTCGCAACAGGAGGCCTCGGGCCGATGCCGTGGAGCGCTTGAAGAGTGCGGGTCACTCGATGAGACCTGCCCCTCCACGTCACTCCTGACCTGGGCGGGATCGCGGCACAAACCTCGGCACCCGCTCCATGTAGCGCCTGTAGTCCCCGCCGAAGCGCTCGAGTAGCTCGCGCTCTTCGATGATGGCGAGCACGTAGATCACGGGTATGAGTAGGACCATGAGGAGCCAGGAGGCGAGGTAGTTGGCGAAGAGCGCGACGGCCAGGGAACCGAAGAAGACGCTGAGGTAGCGAGGGTGGCGGATACGGCTGTAGATGCCTTCGGACAGGAGGCTGCCAGCTGAGGGATCCTGCGCCAGCTCGGGCCCACCCATCAGGATCTTGAGCTTCAGGTAGCGGCGGCACTTGAGCTCGAGAAAGGCCGCAAACAGGTACGACAAGACAGCCAGCACCGCAAAGGCCGGCACGAAGCCGAAGTCGACGCGCATCAGGGGCTCCCTGAACTGGTAGATGCCGAAGCCCACGAGGATCATGGCCGGGGCCACGATCAAATGGGTCTTGACGGGGCCGAGCCGTCGCCAGAACCCCGCGAAGGGGTGGATGACGAACCAATAGATGAAGCCCGGTGGGATCGAGACCACGAGCACCAATGCCAGCCAGTAGCGGGCGGTATCCACCGCCTAGGCGCGCTCCAGATAGCTCCCGTCCTCGGTCAGGATCCGGACTCGATCGCCGGTCTTGATGAACATCGGGACCTGCAGGGTGAAACCGGTGTCGAGGGTCGCCTCCTTGGTGGCGCCTGTCGCCGTGTTGCCCTTGGCAGCGTTGTCGATGGTATCGACGACCTCGAACTCCATCTTCTGAGGCAACTGGACACCGATCGCCTGTCCTTCGTACATGGTGACCTGCACCTCGGTGCTCTCGACCAGGAACTGCGCCATCAGGCCCATCAGATCGCTGGAAATGGCGACCTGTTCGTAGGAGTCCATGTCCATGAATATGAAAGCGTCGCCCTGCTGATAGAGGTACTGCATCGGCTGGGTCGTCACGTCGGCTTGTTCCATCTTGGTGCCTGCGCGAACAGTATGGTCGACTACCTTACCGGTCACGATGCCCTTCAGCTTGAAGCGCACGAAAGCGCCTCCCTTGCCAGGCTTGTGATGGGCTCGCTCGAGAACCGTGTAGAGGTCGCCTTCCAACAACAGCTTCGTTCCCGGGCGGCATTGATTGGCATCGATCGGGGGCATGGGGGACTCCTTCGCGTCAGATCAGATCGCCTCGAGAGCGCATCGCCCTCCAGAGCACCGCTATTCTCCCCAACCCGGGAGTCCCCGGCAAGCTGATTTCGATTCCGCGACGCTCGGCTCGCCGATTCGGCTTGTGGATCGTTCCATATTCTGCCGATCGCAACTCGTCTATCCTTAGGTTCGGCCATGGAACACGCGGCGCAGGAGAGGTATGGACGCTATGAAGTCATCGAGCCTCTGGCAGGTGGCGCCATGGGGTCGATCTACCTGGCCAGTGACCCGGCTACGGGGAGCATCGTCGCCATCAAAACCCTGAAGGCGGGCGACGATCCCGACGGATCAGCCGAGCAGTGGGATGCGATCCTTCGCGAGGCCCAGGTCGCCAAGCTCCTATCCCATCCCAATATCGTCACAGTTCACGAAGTCATCGCGGGCGAAGGCGGCGATCCGCCCTTCGTAGTCATGGAATACGTCCAGGGAACCAACCTAACCGCGCTGCTGACGGCCGGGATGCCGCTGCCGATGGACTTCGCCCTCTCGGTGGTCTCACAAGTGTCGGCGGCACTGGATCACGCCCACCTGAAAGGGGTGGTGCACGGGGACATCAAGCCCGGGAATATCCTGATCGGTGACGACGAAACGGCTCGCCTGATCGACTTCGGGATCGCCCACCTGGCGGACGACTTCGGCGAGGATCTCGATGGTTCCGCCATGGGAACTCCGCGCTACTCGGCTCCTGAACAAGCCCAGGGCAAGGAGATCGGCCGCCGGGCCGACGTCTTCTCTCTGGGAGTCGTTGCCTTCGAGATGGTTACGGGGCTGCCTGCCTTCAGTGGTGAGAACTCGGCAGAGGTGACATGGAAGATCGCGCGGGGAATGATGGACCGCCTTCCCTCCGAGGTCGACGAGCTCTCTCCGCAGGTCCAGGCTGTCCTCGCGCAGGCACTGCATGTAGATCCCGCTGGCCGCTTCGCCAGCGCCGGCGAATTCGCCTCGGCTCTTCTGGGAGCCGCGGACCCCGTTGCACAGGCGCAGCCCTGGCCCGAGCCCAGGTCGGAGCCTGGGGCCGAAGTGACCGAGCAGGACCTGGACCAGGTTTCCACCCAGGATCTCTCAGAGCTGGTGCCTTCTGCCGGTCCGTCGGAGGCGACGGCTGAGAGTCAGCCCGAGTCCGAGAGTCTGGATCGATCCGGTGAAGAAGTCCTGACACTACCGGATCTGGATTCGACATCGGTTCCTGCGGTTCCTCCCACACCAGAATCCGGAGCGGAGAGCGAACTGGTGCCCGAGAACGGCACATTCGGAACCCAGGACCAGGCCAGGAGATGGCAAGATCTACTGCGACAACTGGGCCCGGCATGGGATCGGCTTCAGGTCGATCTCGACTGGCGCCGAACCGCCTTGATCGGTGGGGCAACGCTCGTGTCGGCGCTTCTTATCGGCTGGCTGACGATCTGGCTGGCTCATCCTGGCGACTTCAACAACCTGGGTTCTTCAACCGAGCATCGCCTACGACAACGCGTCGTACCCCTGCTCAAAGAGGGCCACCGGTTGCTGCTAGAGGGCGAGCCTGCCATTGCGGCCAGAGTCTTCTCCAGAGCCGAGGACATTGCGCCTCATCTCGAGGGAGTCGCCGAGCAGAGAAGACGGGCCGAGCGGCAAATCGTGCTGCAAGAACAACAGCAGCTCGATGAAGAAGAGTTCGCGGCCCTTTTCGAAGAGGGGAACCGAGCTCTGCGCGCCGGTCGATTCGACAGAGCGACGCAGGTCGCACAGCGACTTCTCGTGATCGATCCCGAAAACCCAGATGGGCTAGAGCTCACCCATCGCATCAAGAACTCGCGTGCCGAGGCCAGAAGACGAAATCGGGCCGCGACAAGCCAGAAAGCGGCGGAGACGGAATCAAGGGAGACCACTCCTCAGGCCGTGGAGCCGATTCGGGTCGCAGCGGTGAGGCCTGGGGCGCCATCCGCCTCGGAGCCCCGGACGCAGGAGAGCCGACCCGGGTGGTCCCGCCTCAAGATCGACCTGTTCAGCTACCTGCCGAAGGGAGTCGTAACCGTCTACGCCGACGACGATCAGATCCTCTTGCAGCCATTTCGATTCACCGAGAAGGGCCGGCTGTTCCTCAAGAAGGGCACGGCGGGAAGGCTCGAAGCCGAACAGCGACTCTCGGCTGGCGACGCCGAGTTTCGGATCTATGTCTCTTCTGAGGGCAAGGAAACACAGATCGTGAACCTGCCGGTGAGCCTCAAGGGCGGAGAGACCCACGTGCTGCGAATCATCGTTGCCGAGAACGGATCGACCTCCGCCCAGCTCGACTGATCGTCTTTCACCCGTTTCCCAAGTGACAAATTTTCGATGCTTCGGCTGATTTTTCAGCCACAATTTTGCAGGGCTGCTCCGGCCAAGCGGATCGAACTTCAGGCCGAGATCCCAACATCTTCAGCAATTCAGGGCCTTCTCGGGGAGACGAGTGCATCAAGCGGGCCTGGCACTCATCTTGCTCCTTGAATGGGTCCCCTTTGATTCCCCCATCCCTCCTCCCACGTCGACCGCCCTTCGGGGCGGTCGATCCCGCCGTCTTCTCCATGAAGGTGAGCGCCTGCCTCGAATCGTCCGGACGGCCCATGCGGCCGCCCGCAAACGGGAGGGAGCACGCCCCTTCCCTACATCGGTTGCGTTGCTGTCAGGGCCCCAGGCCCTCAAAGGCCAGCCGAAGGTACGCCGGCTGCCCCGACCCCCAAGCCCTCGAAGATCGGTCGGCGGCGAGCCGGACGCTTCAATCCCTACACGGGCGGGTGGACAGGGACCAGCCCCGCCCTGGCCTCAGATCGTGACTTTCATCGGTTTGCGCAGGGCAAAGGCGAAGACGATCGTCAGGACGAAGAAGATCCACATCCATCGAGGCATAAAGAAGAAGGTCGGATCCTCTGGGTAGGCCAGCTCGATAGCTCGTACCGATGCACCCTTCGGTAGAGGCTTCTCGGCGGGAAACAGCAGTTGATCGACGAACCCGGGTACCGCTCGCAGCGGTGACCGGCTGACGAACTCCTCGGAGACCTGAACACTCTTGGCGAAGGACTCGTCAGCCAGATGCACGATCAGGTCGTACTTGCCAGCCTGCTCTGCAACCATTCGCCAGGCCAGCTCCCCACGGGAGGGAATCCAGACGCCAGGGGTCTCCAAGCGCAGCCCAGCTGGCACCTCGAGGTGGACCGGTGGCTTCGCGGCCCCTTCGCCTGCCAGGGAATCGTCCACCGCTACCTTGACCAGCACCGACTCACCGATGTGGAGTCCCCTGTATCCGTAGTGCGGCTGCAGCTGCGTCAGCAGGAGAATCATCGGCGGCAGGATGAAGACCAGGGGCACCAGCTGCAAACGCAGATAGGAGAGATTGGTCCTCAGGATCTCGAATTGCGCTCGGAAGATGGCGCGTAAATCGTCGTTGAAGAGACGGATCTCGAACAGACAGGCGTGAATACGACGCTTGACCGCCTCCAGAGCGGTCTGGTTGGAGGCCTTCTTGAAGACCATGAGCAGCCCTACCGCGGTAACGGCCGAGATCAGGACGAGCGCCCCGACCGGAAATTGGCGAAATGGGGCGAGCAACCCATTCACCAGCGTTTGCAGTATCGAATTCAGCAACGTCATATCGCAGTGGCCCCGTCGGTCCCCGACCGCTTATGAGATATAGCCAAGCCCTCGCAGGCGCTTCTTGATCTCTTCCTCGGAGTCCGCTCCCTCGAGCTTCGCCAACTCCTTCTCCAACGCATGGGTGATGAACTCCTCGGGCGTCGAATATCCCGCGATGTCGGCGTAGCGCTTGACCTTGTTCACCAGGTCCTTGTCCAACTTGACTTTCGTTGTTCCCAGCATTCTGGTTACCCCCTCTGATTCTCTGGCCCTCAGCCGGCTGGCGCCGACGACTCCAGAACCGGAAATCCCTCGGTCACCCCAAACTCAGCCAGAATCGATGCGCCCAGCTCCTTGAGACTGGGCGCCGGTCGGACCAGCGGTTCGTTCGTGAGGAGAATTCCCGGCACCGTTTCGTGATCCATGCAGTGATCGCCGTTCCATTCCTCGGTGTTGTCGACGATGGTCTCGGCAGGAAACTCGCCGACCGCCGATTCGTTGGACCCTCGCGTTCCCTTCGCATAGCCGATCTGCAGGTCCGGTCCGAGCTCGAGATAGCCTCGATTCCTGTACACCTCTTCCCGGAAGTAGACCTTGGTGATCGCCGGCTCGCCTGTCGCCGGATCGATGGTCGAGAGCAGCTTGTCTGCAATCTCCTTCATCAGCGCCTCGCGGTCGGCGGGGTCGACGATTCCGTCTTTCTCTCGGCCCTTCAAGTTGACATAGAGCCCGTTGAGGCCCAACGCGTAGGCCCGGGTCTTCGACCAATCCACGTTCAAGAGCCAGCCCGGGTCGTCCCTCAGATCGGGGTTCTCGAGAGCAGCGTAGCCGTTCTCTTTGAGCCAGGTATTGAGGTGGAAGGACCGCCGCCAGCTGGTGAACCCGTGGTCGGACATAACGATCAGCTTGCTGCCTTTCGGCATGTTGTCGAGCGTATAGCCGACGACACCGTCCAACTCGATGTAGAGATCCTCGATGACGTGTGCGAACTTCGGGTCCACATCGGCGTTGAACGCTGGATGGTCGGGATCCAGACTCTTCATGAGCATGTGAGAGGTCTGATCGACGTTGCCGAAGTAGTAGAACAGCAGACCCGACTGAAAAGACCCGAGAACGTACTTGTACTGCTCGAGGAACTGCCCGGCGGCGAGCCTGGCTTGAGCCACGAACTCGTCTACGGAGAAGATGCCGGCGCTCAGGACCTTCGTATCTTCGGGCATCTCCTGCGTATAGAAACGCCCGGTCGCCTCGGCCAGCTCGGCCGAGTAGTCGTCCGGCGTCGAGATCGGCATGACCGGTTGGAGCGGATCGATGTTTAAGGGGGAGGCGTAGAGCTCCAACTCCGGATGCACCTGCTTGAGATGAAACCGCACGATGGCCCGAACGCTCTGGGTCGGGATCAGCTCGAAGTCGATCGGCACCCACTCGCTCCACTCCCCCACCTGCAGGACCACCTCGGTGTCACCGACTTCGAGCTTCGCCGCGTCTTCCTCTGGATCGAGGTAGACCGTGAACGGGAACTCGATCTTCTCCTTTTCCTGCAAGATCGGGTTGTCCGGACCGAAGAGCGAGGCCTCGACCATGCTGTCATAGGGGTAGACCTCGTAGACCTCTCCACCACCGATGTCCTCGCCCTGGAACGCGAAAAGCTCGGAAGTGAAGAACGAGAAGGTACCCGACGTACCCAACAGGTCCGGGGTACCCATGCCGCTCAGCTCTCTCGTGGCCGTGCCCGAAGGTGGAAAGTTGGCCGGGATTCGGATGATGGTGGTCTCGATGCCGTGATCTTCCAGAACCTCCCAGAAGGGCGTGCCGTGCCGCAGCAGCTCCACTTCGCCGCCTGACATGGAGAACTCGTACTTACCGAGCTTGAGAACCCTGCTGGCGTCCTCCGTCTTACTGGTCGAAAGGTAAGGCAGCATCGTCTCCGGGTCGCGGTGTACGAAATCAAAGATGCCGTGCCCGCCGGAGTCCATACCGGTAATGAAGTTCGACCAGGCGACCGGACTCTGTGGCGGCACCGAGGTCTCCAGCGGCGCGAAGCCGCCGGATTCGGCCAGGCGGGAAAAATTGGGCATTCGCCCTTCCGCCATCAGACGTTGCGTCAGCTCGTAGTCCAGGCCGTCGAAGCCCAGCACAATGACCTTCCTGCTCGTGTCGGCCGAAGCCGAATCGCCACCGCAGGCAACCAGTCCACCGACCAGCGCAGCGACAGCCACGAGCACTGCTGCGGCAGCGGCGGCCCGATAGCCCGTGACACAACTGCCGGTGATCCAGCTACCCATCGGATGGCCCCACCTCGAGCTTCTTCAGCCTGCCGCTCGACACCGTTTCGCTGCTGAACAGCGGTTTGCCCTCCATGTGCGGTGGGACGTTCACGCCAAATAGCTGCAGCGCCGTTGGCGCGATGTCGATCAGGGCCGGGTCGTCGTCGTCGATCTTGTGACTGCAAAAGAGGACACCCGGCACCAGGCGTGGATCCACGCAGTGATCGCCACTCCAGGCCTTGACGTTGTCCTCGAACACTGGCCCCGCGACGACACCCGTAGCGCAGTCCCAGGATGTCCGGTAGCCGTGGTTGTAGCCGATAAGGAAGTCGGGCGCATTGCCGAGGTAGGGTCCCTGGTAGAGCTTGTGGGTATCGAAGACCTCGACGATCCCGACTTCGCTCTCTTCCTCGTCCACCAGGCCGCTGATCTTGGCAATGAGCTCTTCCTTCAGTGCCGCGGCCTCTTCACCGGGCTCGACGATCCCCTCGCTCTCGCGGCCCTCGAGGTTCAGGAACATGCCAGTCAGCCCGAGAGCGTAGGCCTTGGTCGCGGACCAATCGATCTCGCGCAGCCACTCCGAGGTGCCGTCGGTGCCCTCTTTGAGCTTCAGGTAGCCGTTGGCCAGCAGCCAGCTGTTGAGATTGACGCCTCGGCGGAAGGAGGTGAATCCGTGATCTGAGCAGACCACGAGCACGTCACCCTTCTTGAGTCTCTTGACGACCCGCCCCACCAGGGCGTCGTTGCGCTTGTAGAGCTCTTCGATGGCGTTCTTGTGCTCGGCGTCCTCCTTGCCGCGAGCGGCAGGGTGCCCCTCCTCGAGGTAGCGCCAGAACATATGCTGGATGCGGTCCGTCGCGTCCCAAACACAGACCAGGGAGCCCTGCTTCAGACGGTCCATGGCCGTGAAGAACATGTTCTCCCGCTCGGTGTCGATATCCAGCGTCTGTTCGAGGAAAGTGGCATCGTCGGTCACTTCCTCGTTCAGGGCCCAGGTGTCCTCGGCCAACCCGAGGGTCGAAAACGGACCGATCCTCTTCGCCAGATAGGTCGAGTAGTAGGACGGGTGGGAGACGGGCATGGCCGGCTTCTCGGGATCCAGGCTGATGGGAGTGATATAGAGCGACAGGTGCTCTTGCATCTCGGTGATCATCATGCGGCAGATGCCGGAAACCTTGATTCCCGGAGCGGCCTTGAAGGTCAGTGTGATCCACTCACTCAGCTTGCCGCGCCGCAGCTCGTAGTCTTCCCCGTCGAGGTTGAGCTTGACCGTCTTGGCCGCTCGATCCAGGTCCAGGGTCATGGGCAGACTCAGAGGTGGGTCGCCTTCCAGGAACATGTTCTCCGGGCCTTCCAGCCGGGTCTCGAAATGATCCCCGGAGCCGCTCAGCTGCACCCGCATCCCGCCTTCTTTGAACTCACCCTCGGATGGCCGCGTCGTGAATAGCAGAAAAGTGCCTTGGGTGCCCAGCAGATCGGGAACACACATGGCGCTCAGCTGAGCTCCATAGAACTTGTCTGGCGGAAAAGTGATCGGCACACGCAGCACGGTGCTCCAGATGCGGTGCTCACCCAGGATGGTCCAGAAGGGCTTGGACTTGCGCAGCAGCCGGAGCTCGGGCTTCTGCAGGGGAATCTTGTATTTGCCCAGCTTCAGGAACCGATCGATGCTGCCGATGTGGGTGGACGAGAGCAGCGGCAGATAGGTTCTCAGGTCCCGATCCAGAAAGTCGAAGATGTTGTGCTTGGCCGGCGAGGTCCCGGTGCTGAATGAAGACCAGGCCACCGGCGAGACGGACGGGAAGGTCGTGCGCAGCTTGGAGTAGGTACCCTGCTCGGCCAGGCGCTCGAAGTTGGGCAGCTTACCCTCCTGCATGAAGCGATCGGTCAATCTCGGGTCCTGGCCGTCGAGGCCAACCACGATAAAGCGCTTGATGTGGGGTTTGGCCCGCTGCTTCTGGCGCAGCATTCGCCACAACATCCGGAACGGCCAGGCCAGGAAGGCGACGATGGCCAGCAGAATCGTCGTGAAGATGACCAGAAAAGAGGACAGCAAAGCGAAACCGGCGCCTGGGCCGACATAGGCCGCCACGGGTGGAGCCAAGACCAGCCCCAGCCAGAACACCAGTCCGATTGTCAACCAGCTGAGCCTCGTGGAGGCCGTAATTTTCTCGCGGCTCAACAAAACCTCTCCTGCGCTCGAGTGTGTGTCGAAAAAAGGCACCCAGTCGCCAATGGAACTCCCGGGCGCCAAAATGGATTGGTATTATATACATTCAGCACGCGAACCCGAATACCCACTACCAGTACCTTCAGGAAGAACCCGCATGGCATTCAATCTCAGAAGCCTCTACCGACGACTGCGGTTCGGGGAGTCGATCATCATCGTCTCCGGCCTGCCCCGCTCCGGCACCTCCATGGCCATGAAGATGCTGGAAGCCACCGGCTTGCCCATCGTCTCTGATGGGATCCGCACCGCCGATGAAGATAACCCAAAAGGCTACTACGAGCTGGAACGCGTCAAAGACCTGGCCAACGAGAACGACTTCACCTGGCTCGATGACGCCAAAGGAAAGGCGATCAAGATCATCTCGTACCTGCTCAAGGAGCTGCCCCCCGACTACAACTACAAGGTGCTGTTCATGCGCCGCGATCTGAGCGAGGTACTCGCCTCGCAGCAAAAAATGCTCGTCCGACGGGACGAGACCTCCGACACGCAGGACGAGCGCATGGTCGAGCTCTACGAGAACGACCTTTGGAAAGCCAACTACCTGCTCAAACACCAACCCCATTTCGAGCTTCTCGCGGTTCACTACCGGCAGGTCCTGGACGAGCCCCTGCAAGCTGCCCGCGAGATCAACGAGTTCCTGGGTGGCCACCTGGATGTCGACAAGATGGCCGCCGTTGTAGACCCCGACCTCTACCGAAATCGGGCCGAGAAGCTGGCTGAGACGAGCTGAACCCATGACTGCGAGCGGCCCGAACACCCCTGCCGGTGAGCACTTCACGGATCCGGTGGACAGGATGGCATCCGGCTATCGAGCCTGCCAGATCCTGCTGACGGCCAACCGCCTCGGACTCTTCGAGCAACTGATAGCGGGGCCCCTGAGCGCGGAGGACTTGAGCTCTAGACTCGATGCAGATCGCCGCGGTGTACGGATTCTCTGTGACGCGCTGGTCGCCGAAGGCCTCCTGGAAAAGGCGGACGACGGCTACACGAATGGACCGCTGGTGGAGCAGTTTCTACTCGAGAGCTCACCCTCTTCTCGCGTTCATTCACTCCACCACACTGCAAAGCTCTACGAGCGATGGGGCCGGCTCTACGACACAGTCAAGCACGGGCGACCCGTCCCCGACAAGGACCTCGACCCGGCGCTGCTCGGCAACGAAAGGCAGTTCGCCAAGGCCATGGCGGACGTCGGAAGGGTGTCAGCCGCGGCCACCAGCGAAGTTCTCGATCTCAAAGGTGTTCGCCGATTGCTCGACATAGGCGGTGGTCCCGCGATCTACGCGATCGAGTTTGCCCGACGCAATCCCAATCTCGAGGTGGTGGTCTTCGACAGTGAGGCCACACTGACAGTTGCCGAGGGGAACATCCGCGCGGCAGAGCTCGAAGAACGCGTCACCTGCCGCGCGGGCAACGCCCTGGAAGACGACCTTGGCGGACCCTTCGATTTGATCTTCCTCTCCAATGTCGTGCATATCTACTCCGCCGCCACCAACCGGCAACTGGTGAGCCGTTGCGCCTCCGCACTCGCACCTGGAGGGCGCCTCGTAATCAAGGACTTCCTGCTGGACGACGATCGGCTCGGCCCGCCTGGCGGAGCGGTATTCGCCGTCAATATGCTGGTGAGCACAGAAAGCGGTGACTGCTATACGGTGTCCGAGGTGAACGGCTGGCTCTCAGCGCATGGGCTTCTATTCGAAAGCCTGACGGATGTCGCAACCAAGTCCCGCCTGCTGACCGCTCGAAAGCCCTGACGAAAGGCAATGCGCTGGCGCGACCTGGGTCACCAGTGCCTTCAGGGGGGCAATATGGGAACGGGAGCACTAAGCGCCAGGACCGCCGGCCGCTTCAAAGGTCGGCGGCCACCCTCTTCACCTCGGCCCAGACCCGCAGGGTGTTCTCTCCCAGGATCTTGCGGATGTCGTCGTCGGAGTAGCCGCGTTCGAGAAGATGGCGGACCAGGTTCGGGTAGTAGGAGACGTCCTTGAGTCCGGTCGGGGTCGAAGGACCGACTCCATCGAAGTCCGAGCCGATGCCGACGTGGTCGACTCCGGCCAACTCGACCGCATGGTCGATGTGATCCACGACATCGGTGACATCCGCCAGCACCTGGGGGTTCTCTTTTCGGTAGGACTCTGCGAAGGCCTCAGCGGCTTCGTCGCCTGCCGCCAGATTGTGCTCTTCTCGGTACTCCCCCACCGCATCCCACATCGCTTGCGACGACTCCCAGGCCTCCTGGGTCAGAAAGCCCGAGCCGAAATTGATATGAATGACGCCACCGTTCTCACCCAGTCGACGGATCATCGCGTCGCTCATGTTGCGCTCCCAATCGCCGGTGAACGAGCGGCATGAGGAGTGCGACGCAATGACGGGGGCGCGAGTGAGATCGAGGACCTGATCGAAGGCCTCATCGGTAACGTGGGAGATGTCGATCATGATCCCCAACCGATTCATCTCCTCGACGACCTGCCGTCCAAACGGACTCAGGCCCTGCCACACCCGGTCTTCATCGTAGGAGGAGTCGCTGATCTGGTTGCTCTTGCCATGCGTCAGGGTTATGTAACTGATGCCACGATCACGAAAGTACTCCAGATTCGCAAGGTCGTCGCCAATGGGGGCACCATTCTCCATGCCCATGGGTAAGGAGATCAGCCCAGCCTCGAAGTCGTCGTGCACATCCTGTGGCGATCGAGCCATGGAGAACTTCTCTGGCCACTCCTGCTCGAACCCTTCCACCAGATCGATCAGGGAGTCCGCCAGTTCTTTCGAACCTCCGGTCTCCTGCAGATCGGCCGGAGTGTAGATGGACATGAACGGAGCGTTCAGTCCCCCCTGAACAGCTCTTGGATAGTCGAAGTCACCACCATCGGTTGGCTGGGAGATGTCCTCGCGTTCCTCTTGCATCCGGTAGGGAACATCGATGTGGGTATCGACGATGATGCTCTCCTGGGCGAGCCTGTCCGCTTGCGCCTGCAGATCCTCCTGAAGCTCCCAGGCCGGTCTCTGCTGAGTGCATCCGGTTGCCAGCAACATCCCTGTCATAACGAGCAACGCAAGCCCACCTGTCTGCCGAGTTCGGATGTCTCTCAGGTAGCCCATGATCCGAATCTCCTGACTAGCGTGCTTCCACCGTGACAGGCAAGACAATCTCTTCACCCTCTCGCATCACTTTCGCCTTGACAGTCTGGCCGGGTTCCAGAGTGCGCAGGATCTGGGAGTAGGTCCGGAGATCCGTGACCTCATGGTCGTCGATGGCAATGAGCGTGTCACCCGCCAGGAAGCCCGCCTTCTCGGCAGGTGAGCCTGCGGACACTTCGCTGATCCTGACTCCAGGACCTTCGAAAGCGAAATCCGGCACCGTGCCGAAGCGGACCCGCCGCCCTCCCGACGGGCCTCCAGTCGGGGGACCGGTCGACTGCCCCGCCGATTGCCCCTCGATCTTCACTGTCATGGGTTCCTCGCGCCCACCCAGATAGACGACGGCCTCCTTGACCAGCGTCGCGACCTTGACCAGGCCAGCGCCGTCGACTTTGTCGGCAGTGTCGCCTGGTCGATGGTAGTCGCCGTGGGCCTGTGTGAAGATCTGAACACCTGGGACCCCCTTCTCGATGAAGCTCATCTGATCCGAGGCCTCCGCCGATTCGGGGATGTTGCGGCTGTCTACCCCGGTCACATAGGAGGCACCACGGAAGATGTGCTGCCACTCGTCCGCGGTACCGGTTCCCAGGATCGAGACGGCGCCCTCGCCCAAACGACCGACAGTATCGATGTTGACAATGGCCCGGATACCGGAAAAAGGCACAGGGGTCGGATTGGCCACGTAGTATTTGGACCCGGCCCGGCCGGCCTCCTCTCCCGTGAAGCCAGCGAAAACCAGACTTCTCTGCGGTGCCTCTCCCTCCGCCAGAGTCCTGGCCAGCTCGATCAGAACCGCCACGCCGCTCGCGTTGTCGTCTGCGCCCGGATGGACCTTGCCCTCGTCGCCGCTGTGCACATCCGGCCAGCCGAACCCCAAGTGATCGAAGTGGGCGCCGACGATCACGGCCTGGTCCTGCCATTCGTCTCGAGTCCCGGGCAGGACTCCGATGACGTTGGTCACGTCGACAGGCGAGCCATCAGGGCCTTCCTTCATGGTGAAGCGCTGAAGATAGCTGCCGTTATCGCCTCCCGGTTGCAGCCCGGCTCTCTCGAATTGCTCGACGACATACTCCGCTGCCTTGTCGAGGCCTGCTGTTCCGACTCCCCTGCCCTCGAGGTCAGGCGAGGCGAGGATCTGTACATGCTCCATCAGGCGAGACTGAGAGAAGACAGGCGGCAGATCCGCCAGAGCCTGGCGCTCTGCCAGCTGCATCGCGGGCAACACCGAATTCCGAGCTTCGCCCTCAGGACGAAGATCCACTAGCAACGGTGAGTCACTCGTGGGCCATTGACCCTTGACGACATTCGTCGGCTCTTCGCCCTCGAAGGCCAGATAGGAGTACTTGCCATAGTGAGGCAGTTTGCGGCCCAGACCTGCAAAGGCCGTCTGCGGCTCGACGACCAACCAACCCACGGCCTTGTCGAGCGTGGCGGGATGGCGACGAATTACCACCATGGAATGGTCGCTCCAGGGCATCTCTTCGACACCCAGGACCAGTCGTTCTGAAGTGACTTCGACACCCTCCAGATCGGCCCCGAAGAGCCGCTCCGCCAGTCGATTCTCGCGGCCCAGGATCCAGACTGCACGATCAGCCGGCAGGCTCTCCAGATCACTGTCCGTCACCACCTCGATCGTGTGACTATCGCTTTGCCAGGCGGCAGCCAAATCGCGGTACGACTTCACGGCGGCCTCGCCTTCCGCCGTCGGCAGCACCGCCAGAATCTCGGGCTCGCCGAAGATCTGTCCGATGGATGGCGGGACCTCTCGGGCGTCCAGGAGCCTGAACACGTCGAACTGGGGGTCGGCCTGGACAGCCAGCGGTCGGGACTCTGCAGCGAGCTGAAAGGACGTCTCTCTGCCCGTGGTGCGAACCACGGTGATCTCAGTATCGGTTTCGGTCAGCAGGGCAATCGGCACCTCGAGCTCGAAGAACTCCACTGGCTGGCGCTGAACCAGCGAGCCAGTGACGACAAACCCACCACCTGCTTCCTGCACGTCGTGAACCTCGATCTCGAGCGCTGCCGCTCCCGGGCGCTCCACCCACGGATCGAAGAACCAGGCGAGGTCCTTACCGGTCTCGGCTTCGAAAGTGCTCTGGAGATCCCGAAACGAGGCACGTTTGTTCCGGTAGTCCCGGTAAAAGCGGGCCAAGCTGCGACGAAAGGCCTCGTCGCCGACATGCAGCCGCAGCATGTGGTATCCCATCAACGTCTTTCCGTAGCCGACAGCCTCCGTGACGGCACTGTGGCGAGACCGGAAGTCCTTCAATGGGAAGTCGCTGCTTTCCTTGACGTAGTTGCGGTACTTCTGCACCGTCGCGCGCCGGTACTCGTCGCCCTTGCCTCGCTGTTCCTGGATCAGGTGGTCGGCCATGTAGGCCGTGAGGCCCTCGCACCAATTGCCGGTGGCATAGTCGACGAAGACCGAGTTTCCCCACCAGTTGTGGAGAATCTCATGCGGGTAGGAGGAGGTCAGAATGAAAGGAAAGCGGATGACTTGCGGACCGAGAAGGGTGAATGAAGGCATCCCATAGCCGGTCTCCCAGAAATTCTCCACAAGGGCGAATTTCTCATAGGGGTAGGGTCCGATGAGCTCTCGGTACATTTCGACATACTGCGCCGTGGCCTTCAAGTATTTGTCGGCCAGCGCGTCGTCGGCTTGGTGAAGATAGACCTGCGCTTCCACGGCGCCGGCGGACTCAGAGTAAGCGGTCAGGGGACCCCCGACGAGGTAGATCTCATCCATCGGTCCCCCTGAGGACCAGACGGCACGTCCATCGTCTCCCCGTGACGTGCCATTACCCTGGCTGATGATGTGCCAGTCCGCCGGTTGCTCGACGGCGAGCTGGAACTCGATCAGCTCCTCGCCGAAATACGGGTACCAGAATCCACTTGCCGCCAGATAGACGCCTTCGTCACCGACAATTCCGGCAGTCTCTCGAAAGCCGCGGGTGTACTCCTCCTTCTGGGCAGACAGGCCGAAGTCCACCCTGCCTCGATACGAGATCGTCAGCTCTCCGTCTTCGGGGAAGGAACCAAGACGGTAGCGGGCAAGCTCCAGGTCCGTGCTCAGCTCGATGCTGGCACCGTTGATGCCGAAGAAGCCGTTGAACTCACCCAACGGCACCTTTTCAACCGGAGGATTCGAGCTCTCGATCTCCATGATCGTGCTGAGGAGGAACTCTACCGGCTCGTCGCCGGCCGCGGAGCCCAGCTGGATAAGGTCTGTTACCGTGATCCCGTTATCTGACGGAACCAGGGCAATCTCCATTTGATGAGTAAGGTACTCGGCCGCGGCAGGTTGCGCCGAGGCCAGTCCTACGGAAAGCAAGAAGAAGGCCCCGAAGGCCAGCAATCTCGGAAGTTTCATCAGCGTTCCCCCACCAGTAGCAAGATCAGGGTAGACCCTCCCGGCTCCGACCCTCGAGAAGGTCGAGCGGAGAGCGAGGCCAGACTCTATCGCAGGTCGGGACGACTACGATGGAGACAGGGGTGAGATCGAGGCTCGGTCTACCTGCGGTAAAGATCGTACGGGCAGGAAGCGGCGGCGAACGGGTGCCGGCACAGGACGGTCGTCACCACTGCGACGCAAATTGTGGCCAGGAGTGTGCTCACATCAAGCTCTCCAGCCAGGGTCCCAGAGGAACCAGGCCGCTATACCACAGATACCCGACACCCCCTGCGACGGCCAGCAACAGGGCCAGCCAGAGAGCCACCCTGCCGCGCTGAGAGCTCGCGCCAGCTCGCCGCTGGGTGGCGATGACACCCGACTCCATCGTCGAACCGACGGGATCATCGAGCAGCAGATCGTTCTCATCGAGGACCAGCAGCTCATCGGAACGGCGATCCTGAAACGGCACTGGACGTAGGCTGCCGATCTCGAGATCGTCGCCAGCCGTCGCCTCAGCATCCCGGCTCGATGAGGCGGGCTCGCCAGTTCCTTTTTCGTGCTCCGCGACGATGCGGGCGATCGCAGCTCGGCTCTCATCATCCAGCTTGAGGTAGGAGACACCCATGCCGGCGGGTCTGTCGGAGGCTTCCTCCTTTTCGCGGGTCCAAATCACTTCCCCCAGACCGTGCACCAGCTTGCGTTCGTCGCCCAACCAGATCTCAAAGATGAAAATCGACCCCACGGGCTTCGCCGAGGTCGTCTTGACGAACATGCCGGAGGTGGAGACGTTGGCTGAGTACTCGATGGAAAAGCCACCGAAGTCGTGGAACTTCAGGACGACTTTGCGCTCCATCGGCACCCGATTCGATACGCGGGGTTCGGAGTCGACGGGGTGTATCGAAGTGGAGTTCTGTAGCTGGCTTGGTTTCATCACACCTTCCTCCGCCTCTGTCAGGCAGGGATCGCCCCAAATCAAAAGGGTTTCTTCCGTATCCAGACTAAGCTACCGAGGCTCGGCGAGCAGTGGAATCCTCCACAAAATCGAGAACCAGCACGCGAAATCCGTCGAACTCTGCCTAGCCTGAGGCTTGAAGGTGGGGTCGCCGGCCCGCTCAGCCGCCGATATAGGACATCTCGACTCGGCGCCGGTTCGGTGTGGCCAGGGCCCGGAGCTCGGAGTAGCGGTCTCGACGTCGAGACCAGACAGAGCTGACGAGCTCGGTGAGTGCATCGTCACCCGAGCCGCTGCGAAGCAGCGCACGCACGTCGACCCCCTTGGCGGCAAACAGGCAGGTGAACAGACGCCCGTCGGCCGACAGCCGGGCGCGAGTGCAGTCACCACAGAAGGGACGCGTGACCGAGGTGATGATCCCGATCTCGCCCTCCCCATCTTTGTAGCGCCAGCGCTTGGCGACCTCTCCGGGATGGTTGGGCTCGATCGGCTCCAGGGGGTGGACGGCCTGGATCCTCTCGACCATCTCGCTCCCCGCAACGACATCGTGCATTCTCCAGCCATTGGTGTTGCCCACATCCATGAATTCGATGAAGCGGAGAATGGCCGGGCTGCCCTTGAAGTGTTCGGCGAGCTCGACCAGATGGTCGTCGTTGACCCCCTTTTTGATTACCGCGTTGACCTTGATGGGGACGAGACCCATCTCGACGGCAGCAACGATGCCCTGCAGCACGTCCTCGACCGGAAATCGAACATCGTTGATGCGATGAAAGACAACGTCATCGACCGCATCGAGACTGACGGTGACCCGGTTCAAGCCTGCCGCTGCCAGAGCCCCGGCCTGCTGGCCGAGTAGTGCCCCATTGGTCGTCAGTGCAACTTCACTGTCCGGCAAAGCCGCCAGCATCTCGATGAGCACTGGGAGCTCGGCCCGCAGCAGCGGCTCTCCGCCAGTAAGGCGGAACTTGCGGACTCCGAGCCGGTGAAAGACCCGAGCCAACCGATAGATTTCCTCGAACGAGAGGATCTCCGAACGTGGCAGGAAAGCGAAATCCGATCCGAAGACTTCCTTCGGCATGCAGTATCGACAGCGGAAATTGCAGCGGTCGGTGACCGAGATCCTCAGATCCGCCAGGGGCCGCGACAGTCGATCTCGCGGCGCTCGAGAATCAGTCACGGCCCGTCGAGGCGCCGGTCTGATCTCCGTCTGATCTGAAGATCCGGCCTGGATCGGAGGCTTCCCCACCAGATTCTCCCACGCGGACTCTATCCTAACGACCCCCCCGGCCGGCAATCTACGAATCTTCTAAACCTCTGTCGAGCAAGGGCTTCACGTTGAAAATACATTGACCGGGAGAGAGATACAGTGCTAAAAAAACTCATCCACGACGGGAGACCGCGATGGCGTTGATCCTACTGGCGGAAGATGAGACCTCGACCATCGATCACGTCCGCTCCGTGCTGGCCTCTCAGGGCTGGCTGGTAAAGACGGTAAAGAGCCGCGCACAGGCTCTCAGGGCTGCCTCCGAGTTCGCACCGCAGCTCGTACTCCTCAACGACGAGCTCAAGGGAGTCGACGACCTGATTCGGACGTTCTCTCGCCAGAACGGCGGGCCCGGAGTCGTGCTGCTCAGCGCCCAGCAGGACAATTCAACGGCTGGTGAGGACATCGAGGGGATACTGACCAAGCCCTTGCAGACCGAGGAGCTGATCGAGATGATCAAGGACAAGCTCTCCACTGCGACCGACAAGAAAGCCTCCACCGACACTGGCACCGACGTACGAATCCTCTCTTCGGAGGAGATCTTCGGCGATCTCCTCGACGACATCCTGGACAAGGACGAAGCGCTGGAGGCAGCTGCACCCGAGGAGGAAACCTCCGCCAAGGAGACGGTCGAAGAAGAAGTCGAGGAAGTCGTCACCACCGCGAAACCAGCTGCAGCGAGCGACGATGGCGGTCTCGTCGACTTGTCGGATCTGGAGGAGCTCGCCAAGGAGGCGGTTCCAGCGCTGGTCGATGCGGTAGAAGCTCAAGCCAGGCAGAAGGGTGAGCCCGAAGAGGAGTTGGATGTCGCCCAGCTACTCCGCCAAACCGCCCCATCTGTGGCTTCGCCGGAACCGGAAGCGGCTCCCGCAGCCGTTGAGCTGGATGAGGATCTCGAGGCCAAGCTGAGCGATACCCTGGCTGGCGTGCTCGCGGCGTCTCTGGGGGCCTCGAGAGAGCCCGAGGTCGCTTCGACGGACGACGGCTCTGCCGACGATGTCGACAACCTGCTGTCACAGGCTCTCGGCGACCTCGACATCGGAAAGACGAGGACCCGAGAAGAACCAGCCGTTCAGACCGCAGCCGACGCCGAGGAGGAGGAAAAAGAGGAGAAAGAGACTCCCGAGGAGACAGCCGGCGGAGGGTTTGAGCTCGTTGAAGAGCAGCTCGGAGAGGAAGAAGCCGATGCGCCGGAGATCCCGATTCGGGAGGCCGAGGAGGGCGACCTCTCCAAGGAGCTCGCCGAGTTGGCGAGCGAAGACAAACCGGAGACAGCTGCGGAGCAGGCGATCGAATTCGGTGAGTACTCCCTCGAGAAACGTATCGGCCTAGGAGGAATGGCCGAGGTCTGGAAGGCGCGGCGCAAGGGTGTCGAGGGCTTCGAAAAGCGGGTCGCGATCAAGAAGATCCTTCCCCAGCCGGCGGAGAACCAGGACTTCGTCGACATGTTCATCGACGAAGCCAAGCTGGCGGCCCAGCTGAATCACAAGAACATCACTCACATCTACGACCTGGGCAAGGTCGATGATGACTACTTCATCGCCATGGAGTATGTGGAGGGCCAGAACCTTCGTCACCTGCTCGACACCGGTCGCAAGAGGGACGAACCTCTACCGGCTGGCTTGGCTCTCTACATCGCGTCTCGGATCGCCGACGCTCTCGACTATGCACACCGCAGCAAGGACTTCAACAACACCGAGCTCGGCCTGGTCCACCGCGACGTCTCACCCCACAACGTCCTGATCAGCTACGAAGGCGACATCAAGCTCTGTGACTTCGGCATTGCCAAAGCCGTATCCAAGATCAGCACCACGCAAATGGGAGCCCTCAAAGGGAAACTCCAATACATGTCGCCCGAGCAGGCCTGGGGGCGATCCATCGATCATCGCTCCGACATCTTCTCCACCGGAACCCTGCTGTTCGAGATGCTCACCGGCGAGAGGCTTTTCACCGGCGATAGCGAGCTTGCGGTGTTGGAGGCGGTACGGGAGTGTGACACAGCCGAGAGGGTGATCCAGGATCCCGCCATTCCATCCCGCGTCAAGGGCCTGCTGCTGAAGACGTTGGCCAAGGAAACAGAAGAGCGGTACGAGACTGCCGGCGAACTGTTGGGCGGCCTGGAAGAGTTGCTTGCAGAGTACGAGGCGACTCCCGGCCAAAGGGAAATGAGTAGCTATGTTCGCGAGCTGTCGGATCTCCCCGAGACGGCTGAGAGACAGAGCGAAGCCGAGGAACCGGACAGGCCCGCATCGGTGCCGATTGCCGAACCGAGCTGGGAAGAGACATGGGAGGAGCTTTCCGATCCTTCCGCGATCCTCCTGCAAAAGGGACCGATCGACCTGGAAGGTGAGCAAGCCAGTGATGAAGAGGGACGGCGCCAGCCGGCTTTTCTCAAGTGGCTTTCCCGATTGCTTCCCGTGCTGGCCGTGCTGGCAATCGGCGGATACCTGGTCGCCAGCCGCTGGGGTGAGTCGCCGGCCCGCCAGCCGTCAGCGGAAGCTGCACGACCGAGATTCGCAGAGACCGAGATCTTCCGCCCTGAGGCTGTCGAGGCCAACCTGGCACTCGATCCGGATATTGGCGGCGTCTCGGCCTTTGTCGGAACCGAAACGGCGCCAGTAGCTGCTCCGGCTCGCGAGCAACCGACACCCCCCCCGAGAACCCAGAACCAGCAACCTGAAGGGCCAGCAGCGGCGACGACCCCAACGGGTGCAGCAGCAATTGACGCTCGCTCCGTCTCCGAGCCGTCACAGGTCGATGTCGCCGGCTCGGAATCGTTCCAAGACACCCAGGCCGTAAGCACGGATCCCGAGCTGGAAAGGCGAGTCGAGCAGGACCTTCAAAGAGTGCAAGAGTTGATTTCGACGCCTGACTTCGCCTCATCCCCACTCCAGGAAGCGGGATCCGAAGAGGAGCCCATCATCGAATTCGGAGAACCGACACCGGCGAGCCAGGGCGTGGCCACGGATGACACCGACGCACTGATTCAGGAAGCCGTCGACCCCTCCGTTTCAGACGATCTCGCAGCAGCTGCCGCGCAGGACGGCCCCCCGATCGCAGACGGGTTCGCCTCCCTGGACTCGGAAAGCGGAAGATTCGAGGACGGTCCGCCGCTGACAGCCGAGGTGGGTGAGCCGCCGGAGAGCACGGTCTCAGCCAGAGAAGCGGAGGCCGTGGATTCCAGCCCAGATCTGCCGATTGCGCCGCCTGCCGAAGAGTCGACAGCGACGCAGCCGGGAGATCTGGTCGAGCCAGGGCCGGGGGTCATCGGGCCTCGGGTCGAGTCGTTCCGGCCGCCACCCTATTCGGAGATGGCCCGGCGAATCGGCGCCAGCGGCACGGTACGAGTCGCGGTGTTGGTAGACGAGAACGGCCAGGTCCTGGAGGCCAGGTTGGTCGAAGGCCTGAGACAGAGGGTCGGCCTCGACGAACAGACCCTGACAGCGGCCCGCAGGGCTACGTTCAGGGCAGCCACCAAGGATGGTATTCCGGTGAAGATGTGGCATGAGCTGGCAGTCCAGTTCCAGCCGTGATCGAATGACCATGAAATACAGAATCGAACTGACTTTTCCGTGGACTGAGCTCGGTCGAGTGCCGGCGCCCGCCGGGCGCTCACGACCCCTGCAGCCCGGAGCAGACCGGAGGAAGAGATGACCCTGAGCGACGAACATCGCAAGTTCTACGAGCAGTCTCTACAGATCACCAGGCAGGAAGTCGACGAGCTGGACCAGCAGATCGCTGCCGAGTTGGCCAAGGTAAAGGATCGACTGACCGAGCTTCAGAAGGCCAAAAAGGCTACACTGCAGATGTATGCAGCGGCCTGCAATCGCCTGGGAGTTCCCAACGACCTGGCGGATGCCGAGGACGAGGCCCCCAATCTCGGTTAGGAAGGGGCCAGACCGACGGCCGACGCCTCATAGGTCTGGAAGGCAGCTCGTACAGGCTGATTGACAGAATCGTTGCCACCCACCCTCGAGACCCGAGGGTGATTTCGAGGGTGTAGGACCTGACTTCTCGACTCGAATCGGGCGTGGTGCGGCCCGATGCGAGATCGGCGATCGAACAAGGGGAGAGAGAGCATGGCCACCAAGATCCAGCGCGTCGACTACTACCACGCTACCGTCACCGACCGTCCCGGCGAGGCCTACCACCTGCTGTCACAGCTGGCCGGCTCGGGCGTCAGCCTCCTCGCCTTCAGCGCCATCCCGGCAGGACCCGAGCACACTCAGTTGATGCTCTTCCCCAAGCACCCGGACAAGCTGATCCGGTCAGCCGGCGCGTCCGGATTGGTGCTCACCGGGCCGCAACACGCGCTGCTGATTCAGGGAGACGACGAGCTTGGGGCCTTGGCCGAGTCCCACCGCAGCCTATTCGACGCCAATGTCAACGTCTACGCCTCGACAGGCGTCGCCGACGGTCAGGGCGGCTACGGCTACGTAATCTACGTTCGCAGCGAAGACTTCGAGGCAGCGGCCAGGGCTTTGGGGGTCTGAGGGAAATACGGTCGGTAGCCACCACGTACCGACATCGGTATGCCACCTGGACGGCAGACGAATCTCTTGTCGCCAGATGAGGACGCCGAATCTCGGGGCATCTATTCAAGACATTGAATTGACTGGGTAGCCGGGGACGCTGGGCTGAGCTCGGCCTTCGAAGCTTCCGGGCCGACGATAGAAGGATCCTGAGAGAACTGGCACGGAAATTGCTCACAGGTTTTAGTGGATTGAAACCTACCGAGCAACCCGCATAACAACCTACCCCAATTCCTCAAAAGCAACTACCCGCCAGGTGACGACCTCCCGCTCAGGGGTCGCCACCTCTTCCCGCCTACCCCTTCCGGAGCCAGATCACGGCTCTCCGGCCAGCTCCACAGGCTCTCCGGAGGGAGGCGAGGTGACCAGAACCACGGCCAGCTCCGCCAGCATCTTCGACCAGCCCCCGAACCGCAGATCCGACTGCGTATCCTGCACTGCCAGCCTGCACCAGTCCTCTTTGGCGCCAGGCTCGCCTGGCAGTGCGACCCGGATCCTCCGCGTATCGGC
Organism: Thermoanaerobaculia bacterium; assembly: GCA_947259195.1. Lineage (GTDB taxonomy): Bacteria > Acidobacteriota > Thermoanaerobaculia > Multivoradales > JAHEKO01 > JAUVRX01. The sequence continues at coordinate 26,781 of CAMYLC010000115.1, forward strand.
CCGCAACCCGACTCGGAGAGCCTTGAGGGCGCTCTCCTTGGTGGCCCAGAAAAGGGTCGCGAATCGGTCTCTCTCGACTACGGAAGCCGCCCGCAGAGCAGCCTGTTCCTCGGTCGTGAAGTAGTCTTCCAGGAAGGCAGGGCTTCGGGCTTCCACAACCTCGAGATCACAGCCCACGAGCATCGCTTCAGGCACCAGGGCGCACAGTCCCCAACCGCTGCGATGGCTGATGGAGAGGGCCAATGGAAGGTGTCGACCTCGCAGCAGCGCCTCGGGGGCCCCGTCGGCGGCCTGCCGCACGGTGAGATCTGCCGGATCCGTGTCGACGCCAACCCAACTGGACCTGGCTCGGAGTGCCGATTTGGCAGTCCAGCGCCCGAGTAGCCAGTCCCTTCGCCGTTTCTCGACCTCGAGTCGCGCCAGATGTCTCTGCTCCTCCGAGCTCAGCCAATCGAGCCCAGCAGGGAGCTCTTCGAGCCCCCTCGCCAGCCACCAGGGTCCGGGCCGTTCTCGTCGGTTCTGGGCTCTCTCGGACCGTCCCATGTCATCTTGCTCGCGGTGGGTTCAACCCAACGCGCTGCGCAGCCTGGCCAACACCCCTCCCCCGACTGCAACCGGAGTCTCAGCGGTCCGGTAGCCGGTGAGATTCACCAGGAGGTGGCCCTTCTGATCGACCACCTGGGCATCGAAGCTGCCATCGGACCGCGGCTGTACGACCGCCATGACTCGTCCCTGCGCGGCCTCCGCAGATCGATGAGTGGAAACCGACTCCACCCTCCAGGGCAGGCCCAGTCTGCCGGTCTGCCCGATCTCCCAGAGCCCAGCCGTCTGAAAGCAAAGCTCGATGAGGCGCGGGGCCATCAGCACAGGCCGTTCGTCCGGTAGATGGTTCGGAGGCAACCCTTCGGCAAGTCGGCCGATCACCGCCGATCCTTCACGCCAGGCGAGGTCGATGACCCGGTAAGCCGGCCCGTGGAAATACAGGCGGTAGATATCCTCGCTCAGCAGGCCCTCACCCGGCGCCGGGGCCGGTAACTCGACAGGGGATGTCGGTGGAATTTGTCCTCCCAGACGAACGCGCCCGGCAAAATGCACGGTCTCCTTCTCCTCGGACTGCTTCGCCAATTGCCTGCGTCCGACCAGGCGGCAGGAGGCGACTACCTCCTCGGACTCGAGACCCAGGAAGGCCTCGATCTCCAGGCTGCGAGCCTCGTCGCGGTAGAACTTGAAGGGCGACAAGAACACCACCTCCTCGACCGCGATGACCTGCCGGTTGGGAGCCAGCAGACGCGACGCCTCGGCAAAGGCCTCGATGCCCATGACCCCTGGAAGGACAGCGGTGCCGTCGATTCGATGGTCGTTGAGAAAGGGCTGCTCTGTTGGAACGATGTTGCCGACGACTACCAGCCCTCGCGGAGTCTGGCGAGCTTCGAATCCGGAGATCATCGGCCCACGCTGACGAGACCGGATCGTCTCGGCATCCAGTCCACCCTCCGGTTCGCCGTCTTCGAGCAGAACTCCAAGGTCCTCGGCAATTACCACTTCACCCCGGGTGCCCGCCTCGAGCTCACGTCTGACAATCGGCACGCCAGCCTCGGGTGCCAGCATGCCGATGCCCGCCAGTTCCATCATCTTCGGAATGGATCCGCGGCTGGCCATGCCGATGCCCGACCATGCCGTCCAGTCGATCGCCACGCCGCGCGTTTCCGGTCGGCTCGTCCTCAGATTCGAGGTGAGCTTGCAGAGCAGATCATTGGCGGCGCTGTAGTCGGTCTGCCCGGCATTGCCGAAGCGCCCCGCGATCGAGCTGAAAGCCACCGTGGCGCCTATAGGCATATCCGAAGCGCTCTTGAGAAGATGAAACCAACCCTGACTCTTGACGTCGAAGACGAGGTCGAATTCCTCGCCGCTCTTGTCGCTCAACGCATGGCTGATCTCGAGGCCAGCAGCGTGGATGAGAACGTCAATCCGGCCGTGCCGCTCGCGCACTTCGGCGATGACGCGGTCGACCGCCTCGCCGTCGAGGAGATCTACGCAGTGATACCGGGCCTGCCCACCGGCAGCTGCCACCGACTCCAAAGCCGTCAGCGCGGCCCGAGCTCGCTCCAGGACAGACAACTCAAGCTCCACCTTGGCCGGCGTAGCCCTCTGCCCTTTAGCCTTCATGCGCTCGAAGAGCTCCAACCTGAGCGCCTCGGGATCCGCGCGGAATTGCTGCAGGTCCTCGTCTGCAGGGTTGGGTTCCGGTGCCAAATCGAGCAAGTGGAACACCCCTTTCGAGCTCGCCGCCAGATCGGCGACGATGGCCGAAACGATGCTGCCCGCCGCTCCGGTAACGACGAAGACGGTTGCCGAATCGAGCTCGGCTCGCTCGACCGATGAGCCCAGCGGCGCATCCACCAGCCCGACTCCGGAGCGGGCGGCGCCACAATAGCCGACCTCGACCGAGCCAGGATCCCGCAGGGTCTCCTCGATCAGCCTGTCGGCCGGGGCCGCGGTCGCCCGCGACGGCTCGAAGTCTACGACCTTGATGACGGCCGTAGGCCTCTCCCTCTTCAGAGCCTTCGTCAAGCCTGCCACGCCACCGCCGAGCGGAGCCCAGGCTCCAGCCTCGTCGTAACCGTGCCGCCCCCCCAGTCGAGTCGCCGAGATGAGAAATGAGCCGCTGTGAGCCAGGGAGTCGTAAAGCTCCTTTGCAGTCCAGAACAGGAGCTTGACGCTCCGCGTCACGGCTTGCTGCCACTCCTCGGCGGTGAGATCCGAGATCTCACCCGTAGCGTCCAGGGCTGGGAGCCAGTAGACACCCTGGATATCCCCTTCCTTCTGCCAGGTTGCCAGACGAGAGGCGAGCTGCTCGCCATCGGTCTCGGCCTCGAGAAAGAGCACCTCGACTCCGAGTCGCTGCAGACGCTGAGCCAGTGCCTTGCCGATCCCTCCCCGGTCGGCCATGACCACCACCCGAGAGCCATTTTGCAGTTTCACGCCGGTCTTCTTGCAGAGGTCGAGTCCGGCCAACAGCATCGCCGCAGGCACCCTTCGAGGCACCGACTTGGCGACCTCATCACTGCCAACAACAGGCCTGGTGAGAGATGGCGTCACCGGCAGTGACTCCTGAGCCTCGCCTGTGTCGTGAATGCCAACTGTGCCCGAAGCAGCGGGCTGAGACTCCTCGACGCTTGCCTCTACGGCGGCAGTCTCGGCATCTACGATCGGTGCTTGTTTCCCCAGATCGGGCCGCCGTTCGTAGACGAACTGAATCGCTCTGGCCAACGTCGGGTAGTCCCTCAGCTGCAGCGTGTCGTCACGAGGGATGCTCCACTCCTCTCGGATCGCCGCGAACATCTCCGCCTGCTTCACCGTGTCGATCCCCAGATCGGCTTCCATGTCCAGATCCAGATCCAACATCTCTTCCGGATAGCCGGTGGTCTCCGCCACGATCTCCAAGACACGCTTCTGCACCGGATCGTCCGAAGCTGCAGGTCGGGACTCCTCCGCGGCTGCCTCTGGGGCGGCAGCCTCCGAAGCATCCTTCAACGGTGAGACTACGGTCGCCGGTGATACCTCGGCGGAGGCCTGGACTCTTGCGTTATCTGGCTGGATATCGGTCGCAGGCCGGCCAGAAGGCGCGGCATCGACTGCGCGAGACACAGCCTTTCTTTGGCTTGCTTCTGGCCGCGGCATGGTCCTGCTCGGCGGTCCCTCGTCCCGGACCCGCAGGGTGCGATGCTCGACCTCGACCTCGGCTCCCGGATGACCGCTGACCCAGTCCAGCCATTGCTGCCATCTCTCGGGTTCGACACATCGATAGCCGTAGCCCAGCTCTTCGAGCTTCGGGCGCTGGCCTCCCGGGGCCGGCACCCATCGCAGCAGCACCATGCTGATCTGGGATCCGAAGCCGGCGGCCAGACGAAGGGCATACCGCACCGGATAACTGCCGCCTCGGGAGAGGTTGAGCTCTCCCAGCTCCGGGTCGATCTCCTTGAAGTTCGCCACCGCGGGTACCAGGCCGGTCTCCAATGACTTGATGGCCAGTACATCCTCGATCCCCACTCCCATCGGGTGCCCTGTGTACCCCTTGGTGTTGGCAATCACGATCTTGTCCGCTGCCTCACCAAAAACACTGCGCAGAGCGAAGATCTCGGCCTGTGCGCTGCCACCTCTGGCAGGGGTGTAGGTCTCGTGCGAGATGAAAGCGGTTTCCTCAGCGATCTGAAAACGATCGATGCCCCATTTCTCCTCGGCATCGGAGATCAGCCGCTGCATCATCTCGGTGATATGCGTCACGTCGAGACGGGTACCGTGGAAGGCGCTGTTGGCTGTGACGGTGGCCAGGACTTCGCAAATGGGCTGAATGCCTCTTTCGTGCGCCGCCGCTTCACTTTCCACTACGATCGCCGCCGCACCCATTCCGACCAACATGCCGTGTCGCCGCCGATCGAATGGGATGGCCGCATCCTCGACCTGCGCATCGGTGGCTGCCGCACCGGTGGCCAGGAACCCGGCTCCGATCCAGCCCATCAAGTCATCGCTGGTCACATCGTCAGCCGAGACGATGACGACGCGACGACAGCGGCCGGCGCGAATCCAGTCCGCAGCCAATCCGATAGCTTGTGTGCCGCTGGCGCAGGCCGAGTTGATCTGGGTGTTCGGCCCCCTGGCGCCGATGAGCTCGGCCATCTGGGAGTGACCCATGGACAGGAGTCTGAAGAGGAACCGTCGATCGAAGGTGTAGGCGGTGGCTTCGACCTCCTCGCGTGCTTCTTCCAGGCGCCGATCCACCTCGTTCAGGGCCTCTTCGCTGACCGCTTCGGTCGAGCTCAAGTGACTTCTCAGATCCTGCAGCTCGTCGAGACGCCGTTGCGCTGCTTGCGCTGTGTAGAAGCGGTCGGACTCTCGGGCGAAGTAGTTGACGCCTGGGAAGGCGGACGCGAAGATGACACCGGTTTCGTCGCGCACCTCGTCGGCCAGGCCCCACTGGTCGGGCAGCTTGCTTCCTTTGGTCGTAGTCTTGTAACGCCTGACGAGCGGCAGTCCAGCATCGCGGAGGGCATCGAGCCCAGAGCCGATGGCCAGCTCGGTGACGATGTCCAGGGCTTCCAGACGGTCGCTCGGAAAACCAAACTCGTCCACCAGATCAAGGTCACCACGCCGGGCCGCCAGCTTGATCACCTCATCGACGCCTTCGATGGTCTCGAACCTCGGACCACCGTTCTCGCTCTTCACCAGCCGCGTGATGTTCTTCTCTACCATCTTCTGACGCAGCTCGCCCGGCACTTCGCCGATGAATTGCTGGCCAGCGAAGAGACGGCCGAGATTCGAGTCGTCGAAAACCCTGGCGGTTCCCGGCAGCCCGATCGCCGCTCCGGTGACCACCACCGGGCGCTCCGTCGAAGAAGCACCGCCCCGGCGACCAACCACCTCGAGGCCTCTCTCGAGGAAGCCAGCAAACAACTGTCCCAGCTCGTGGTAGGTACCGCTATCGAGGCGCGCAACCTCGAAGGCCCCTGGTCCTGGCGACGCTGTGGCCGCAACGGCGCCAGAATCGGCAGGCGGCACCACGACTCGCTCTTCAGGGTGTCGCAGAACGATGGGCTCCTCGACCACAGGTGGCGTTCCGACGCCGAGCCCCGCAGCATAGAGGCCGCACAGGGCCTGATTGAAGGAAGCCACGTCGCCCAATCGGGGGTGATTCGTGGACAGGGAGAAAGTGTCGTCGTGATCCTGAAAAACACTCCGGACCATTCCCTGCAGGGCCCGTTTCGGGCCACACTCGACGAACACCCTGGTACCGGCTCGGTAGAGAGACTCCAAGCCCTTGACGAACTGCACCGGCTCGGCTACTTGCCTGCCGAGGATCTCGATCATCTCGGGCTCCACACCAGGCCCCATCGGGTAGAAGTCTCCGCTGACGTTGGCGACAGTGGGAATCTCCGGTGGCTGCAGTCCCATCCGCCCCAGCACCTGTCTCACCGCATCGCTCGATGGAGCTACGATCTGGGTGTGGAACGCATGGCTCACTGGCAGGCGTTGAGCCTGGTAACCGGCCTCCTGCAGGACCTCGATCGCTCGCTCGACGGCCTTGCTGGCACCGCCAATCACCGCTTCGCTGTAGCTATTGATATTGGCTACCACAACGTAGCCATCGATCGTCGATAGAAGGCGCTCGATCTCCTCCAGAGGTGCAAAGACAGCGGCCATCCAGCCGTTGTCGTCCGTCGAGATCCGACTCATCTCCCGTCCGCGAGCGCTGACAGCTTCCAAAGCGTGAGCGAAGCTGATCGCACCGGCCGCCACCAGCGCACCGTACTCGCCGAGGCTGTGCCCCATCACCATGTCCGGCGTCACGCCGTAGGATCCCAAGAGGCGCTGCAGGGCGATGTCCGTCGTCAGGACCGCCGGCTGGGTGATTGCCGTCTGCCGGAGCGCGTCGTTGGCGGCCTCTTGCTCCAGGGGACCCCTAGTATCGACAAACAGATAGTCGGTCAGGGGCCGGCCCAGCAATGGCGTCATGACCTCGTCCGCCTCGCGGAAGGTCTCGGCCACGACAGGCTCATCGGAGGCCAGCTGCCGCAGCATGTTGAGGTACTGCGACCCCTGCCCCGTGAAGAGCATTGCGACTTTGGACGGCTTGCCGGCTCCAAGGAAGATGCCGCGGCCCCGCAGCGCCTTCCAGGTCTCCGGCTTCCCCGATTGCAGGGTCGAGAGCGCCCTGCCAGCCTTCTTGATCAGCTCGGCTCCATCGCCATAGTCGATAGCCAGCCGGACCGGGGCCCGCAGGTCGGCTTCCGCCGGCGTCTGTATTTCGGGGACTTCCCCTGACTCGGCCTTGGCGAGCACCTGCCGCAGTTTGGCTTGCAGATCGGTGGCGGAATCTCCACCCAGAACCAAAGCTCCTCGAAGCGGCAACTTCTCGCTCCTTCGGTCAGTCGCAGATCGAAGCTCTCGCGCGACGGCGATCGCAGGCGCTTCCCGGTCGAGAGCCTGCCCCGGTATGTACTCCTCCAGCACGGCGTGGAAGTTGGTCCCGCCAAAACCGAAGGCGCTCACGCCCGCCCGTCTCACCTGTCCTTTGCCAGCCTCCCAGGGCCGCAACTCCGTGTTGACGAAGAATGGGCAACGACTGAAGTCGATGTTGGGATTCGGGCGGTCGAATCCGAGACTCGGAGGAAGCACCCGGTCTCGCAAGGCATAGACCGTTTTGAGAATTCCCGCCGCGCCTGCTGCACCCTTGAGGTGACCGATGTTGGATTTGACCGAACCGAGGGGAAGCGAGCCGGGGGCGAACCCGAAGGGAACGAAAGCCTCGGTTAGACACTGCACCTCCACGACGTCTCCGACCCGGGTCGAGGTGCCGTGCCCTTCGATCAGAGTGGCCTGGTCTGGCACGAGTCCGGCCCGATTCCAGGCCCGCTCGACAGCCAAGCGCTGACCGACCGGATTGGGAGCCGTGATCCCCTTGCCCCGACCATCGCTCGAGCCGCCCAATCCGCGGATCACGGCGTAGATCTGGTCACCATCGCGCTCGGCATCTCGTAAGCGTTTGAGCAAGAAGATGGCCGCCCCCTCGCCCATGACGAAGCCATCCGCCCCGTCGGCGAAGGGCCGGGTCCCGGTGGCCGAGAGAGCGCCGATCTTGCAGAACTTCGTGTACGTGGCGGCGCTCATGTTGGCATCGATACCGCCCGTCAGCACAGCGTCGTAGTCCTCTTCCTCGAGTCCTTCGATGGCGGCGTGAATAGCCGCCATGGCGGAGGCGCAGGCCGCGTCGACCACGTAGTTCGGCCCATGGAAGTCGAAGAGGTTGGCGACGCGGCCAGCGATGATATTGGCCAGCTCTCCGGGCATGGTGTCTTCCGTGATCCGCGGGTAGAGCCCGCCTACCTGGGTGCTGAACTCGTCACGCACCCTGGCTCGGACCTCTTCGGGCAGCTCAGCAAAGCTCGGAGCTCGCTCCAGCTCCCGGGCAATCTCGGGGTAGGAGATGCGGGTGGCTGTCTCGTAGTGGAGGTCGCCGCCCATGGCGTTACCCAGGATCACGGCTATGCGATCACGGTCCAGGGGGCGTTCCGGATACCCGTAGTCCGCCAAAGCCTGGCGAGCTCCAAGGAGAGCCCACTTCTGAGTGCGATCCATCGCCTCGCCTACCTTGGGAGGGATCGGCAGGTTCCATTTCAAGGGCTCCCAGGCCCACTCCTTCACCCAGCCCCCGATCTTCGAGTAGGTCTTGTCCGGCGCTTTCGGATCGGGGTCCCAGAACAGGTCCGGATCCCAGCGCTCCCTGGAAACCTCACTGATGCTGTAGCGACCCTGCTTGACGTTCTCCCAGAAGGTCGAAGCGTCCGGCGCGTCCGGCAGCACGGCCCCGACTCCCACGATGGCGATTGCCCGATGTCTGCTGTTCGTCATTTCGCGTTCTTTCCGTCCGTCAGGACCCGACCTCGACCAGGTTCCGGCGATTCACCGAACCCCGACAGTACCCTGGATGTACGAGGGTCCCCTGCACTTCACCCTTGCTGGCGATCGTAAATGAAATCGGCGGCGAGGTTCATATCTTCCATCAAACCCTGTTGAGCCTGGTGAATTCGCGCTACGTTCATCTCCCTTTCGAAGGCTCTCACGCCATCCGGGATTTCGACTCCGCCGGCTCCAATGACCAACTGTAGCCCCTGAGAAGCCACCATCTGCGCGGCCTGTCTTGCACAGATGCGGCCGAGGACGGCGAGACTCTCTCCGGCAATGCGCCGATCCGCTTTCGAGTCGAGGGAGCCCTGTGCCGAATCAGCCGCCCTGCCAACGAGACCGGCAGCTCCTTCGGCGTAGGCGATCAACTCTCCGAGGCGAAACAGGATGTGCTGGTTCCTCGTCAAACGCGCGACCCGCGACCGCTCCATGACCTCTGCCAGCGCATGAAAAGTCAGGGCCACGACGTCTGCACCCAATTGCGGGTTCTGCCCGTGCAAAGTCTCGAAGACGCGGGCCCGATCGTGGAAATGCCCTCCCCGGGTCTTGAGGTGGAGCTGCCATGAATCTCGCGCGATGGTCATCTCCAAGATTTCGGAAGTACCCTCGTAAATCGTCGTGATTCGCACGTCGCGTCGAATCTTCTCCACCATGTACTCGCGGGTGTAGCCATAGCCTCCCAGAGCCTGGATACTGGCTTCCGCCGCCTTCAAGCCCGCTTCGCTCGCCAGGTACTTGGCAATGGCTCCTTCGGTGTTGAGCGACCCTTCTCCACTGTCGATGCGCCGTGCCGTGTCTTCGATGTAGGCCCGGCCGGCCTCCAGCCATGCCACATTGGGGACAATGAGCTTATGCGTGAAGCCCTGCTTCTCGGACAGGGGGCCACCACCCTGGACTCTTTCGATGGAGTATGGAATCGCTCGATCTAGAGCAGCCCAGCCCCCGCCCAACCCAAAGGCGGCTACCATCAACCGGGTGTAACCGAACACGGCCTGCGCCTGAAGGAGCCCTTGCCCCTCCTGGCCGCCGACGAGTCGATCGGTACCGACCACCACGTCGGTGAAGCCGACTGCCGCTGTGTTGCTGGCGCGGATTCCGTGCTTGTCCTCCGGCTGGCCGGGGCTCAAGCCCTCAGCACCAGCTTCAACGATGAACCAGCTCGGCCCGTCAGGAGCTGTAGCGAGCACCGTGTAGACATCCGCGTAGCCACCGTTGCTGATCCACTGCTTGCTGCCATTGATCCGATAGCCGACGACTCTTCCGTCTTCGTCGATTCTCTCGGCTGTCGACTTCAGAGCACCCAGATCGCTACCCGCTTCAGGCTCGGTGGCGCAATAGGCGAAAAGCAACCCCTCCTCGGCGATCCGTCCCAGCCAGTGCTGCTTCTGTTCTTCGGTACCGCCGAATCGAATCGGATCGCTGCCGAGAAACGTCGCCAACACCCCAGTAGCTACCCCCAGGTCCACCCGCGCGAGTGCTTCGCAGATCCGGTAGACGTCGAACGCCCCGCCGCCCATGCCGCCGAACTCTTCGTCGATGAACAGCAACTGGATGCCCAATCCCGATCCACAGAGCTCGCGAACCAGATCCACCGGGAAGACGTCTCTCTCATCCAGATCGAGGAGCACATCGTCCGGCAGCTTTTCCGTCGCGAAGTCGCGGAAGGCCTCCAAACTGAGTTCGAGAGTTTCCCTGTCGAGTCCGGAGGTCATAGTGGTATCTCCCAGATGATCGTCCAACGGCACGGCACTGGCGGGTCAGCAGTCTAAGAGCAAGCTCGGTCCAGCACCATACCCGAAAAAGGGGCCGCACGACCATCCCTGCGGGTGGGGCGAGTCTGTGGAGAGAATGGCAGGCCTCGGTCGAGCACCCGGCGATCGAGACCACCGATTGATCCTCGATGGCGTAACACCTATCCTTAGGGAGCCTCGTCGACACTAAGCCTGGAGGGCAACTCGACCGACCATGACCAGCAACGACAATCTCCTCGACACCATCGGCAACACCCCTCTGATTCCACTGCAGCGCTCGAGCCCCAATCCGTCGGTCCAGATCTGGGCCAAGCTGGAGCTCAGCAACCCCAGCGGCTCGCTGAAGGACCGTATCGCACTACACATGATCGAAGAGGCGGAGCGTCGCGGGGAGCTGCGGCCGGGAATGACGATCATCGAGGCCACCAGCGGCAATACCGGAATCGCTCTGGGAATGGTGGCAGCGGTCAAGGGCTACGAGCTGCGACTCTTCATGTTGGAAAACAAGACTCTCGAGAGACGGAAGATGCTGCGCTACTGGGGTGCAGACCTGATATTGACCAGCAAGGAAGATCCGGACAGCCACATCTGGGGAGCGCAAGCCTTGATCGCGGAAGACCCGGAGAGCTACTTCTACATCAACCAGAACGAGAACCCCGACAACGTGGTCGCTCACAGCGAAGGCACGTCGGCGGAGATCGCCAGCCAACTCGAAGGCAATGTCGATGCCTTCGTAGCGGGCTTCGGAACAGGTGGAACCCTGATGGGCGCAGCACGCTATTTCCAGGACCAGGGGATCGGGGCCCGGATCGTGGCGGTGGAGCCCGGCGGTGAGCCCCGGGCCAAGATCGACGGGCTCAAACACAGCTCCGAGACCTACCAGCCGCCGATCTACGACCGCGACCTCCTCGACACCACGGTCGAAGTGCCCGAGGATGCCGCCTACGATACGACCCTGCACATCGCCAGAAAGGAAGGCGTCATCGCGGGTCTCAGCTCCGGGGCCTGCCTGTGGGCCGCCCAGCAGCTTGCCACTGAGATGGACTCAGGCATTATCGTGGTTCTCTTTGGAGACCGAGGGGAGCGCTACTTCAGCACCCGCCTTTTCGATTTCGACTAACACCGACGCAGCTGTTGCACGTGCCACCCGAGGAGCTAGAGATGTCCGACTCCATCGTGCCGATGACCCCTCGCTTCGCAGAGGCGTTTGTCTTTGCGGAGCGGCTGCATTGCGCCCAGAAGCGCAAGAAAACCCAAGTACCCACCATCAGCCATCTGATGGCGGTTACCGCCCTCGTCTTCGAGAATGGCGGCGGTGAGGACGAGGCCATGGCTGCACTACTCCACGACGCGGCCGAGGACTGCGGCGGCCGTCCCGTATTGGAGGAGATCCGTCGACGCTTCGGCGACTCGGTAGCTTCGATCGTCGAGGACTGCAGCGACACCTTGGAGTCTCCGAAGCCTCGCTGGAAGCCACGCAAGCAGCGCTATCTGGAGCACCTGGAGACCGCACCCGAGTCCACGCTTCTGGTCTCACTCGCCGACAAGGTCCACAACGTGCGCTCGCTGGCTTTCGAGTACCGACGCGTCGGCGATCGCCTATGGCAGCGCTTCACTACCAGCCAGGAAGAGACGATCTGGTACTACCAGAGCCTGCTGGACATCTTCCGCCGCCGATGTCCCGATCAGCACAGGCCCTTGGTGAGCGAGCTGTCCAGGGCGCTCAGGGATTTGAAGGCCCTGATACGCCGTGGGGGCGACAAGTGAGTCTCGTTGGCGTGAATGGTGGCAGCCCAGAAGCTCCGCCAGCGATCAGCCCGACCGCTCCAAGCGGCAAGAGGTGGATGGGCAGGGGCGTGAGACTCGCACTGGCTCTCCTACTCTCGGGGGTGCTACTGCTGGCGCTCGTCGGCTACTGGGCATGGCATCAAGTCAGCGACAGCCTGCCGCAGCTCGAGGGCTCGGCTCCCCTGCCAGGCCTCAGCGCTCGTGTCCTGATCGAACGCGATGGGCTCGGAATCCCGACCGTCAGCGGCAAAAGCCGCGAGGACGTTGTCATGGCCTTGGGATACGTGCACGCGCAGGACCGTTTCTTCCAAATGGACCTGTTGCGACGGCGGGGAGCCGGGGAACTGTCCGAGCTCTTCGGAGAGGCCGCCGTGAGTGCCGACAAGCACTATCGGCTGCATCGGTTTCGCGACCGGGCAGAGGCAACGAAACGGTCTCTATCACCAGAGGATCGGGCTTTCTTCGGGGCCTACTCGCAGGGTGTAAACGCCGGCCTGGCGGCCCTCGATGAGCCACCGTTCGAGTACATGGTTCTCGGCACGGCGCCAGAGGAGTGGCGAGATGTCGATTCCATACTGGTGCTCTACAATATGTTCTTCGAGCTCAATGACGAGGCCGGTAGACGCGAGTCGACGCTGGGAGTCCTGCGAGATGTGCTGGGCCAGGAGATGTTCGCTTTCCTGGCCTCGCCGGGTACCGAGTGGGACGCTCCAGTCGATGGCGAGCCATTCTCCACTCCGCCTATCCCGGGGCCGGAGGTCTTCGATGTTCGCCTACGAGAACCCGTTCCTGAAGCGGTCGGCACGATTTCACGCACGCCGACAGCAGACAGATCCCGGATCCTGATCGGCAGCAACAATTGGGCTGTGGCTGGCAGCCACGCGGCGCACGGCAGAGCCCTGATGGCCAACGACATGCACCTCGAGCTCTCCGTTCCCAACATCTGGTATCGAGCCTCCATCGTCTATCCCGACACGATCGAACCGGATCGGCAGCGTCGCGTAACCGGTGTCACCCTGCCAGGAACTCCCTTCCTGGTCGCGGGAAGCAATGGCGAGATCGCCTGGGGCTTCACCAACTCCCAGGGCGATTGGAGCGATCTCGTCGTTCTTCAGGAGGATCCGGCCATCGAAGGCAGGTACCTGACTCCTACCGGATCGCTACCGGTAGACCACTACGCCCAGCTCATTCGAGTTCGCGGCGGCCGAGACCAGAACCTGACGGTCGACGAGACCATTTGGGGGCCGATCGTGGACCGCGACCACCGCGGACGACAACGCGCTGTGCGCTGGATCGCTCACGACGTCCAGGGTGCCAACGCGAATCTCAGGCTTCTGGAAGGTGCCAGAACTGTCGCCGAGGCTGTCCGAATCGCCGCGACCATCGGGGCCCCCCCACAGAATCTCGTCGTCGCCGACGCGGCAGGACACGTTGGCTGGACGATCATGGGTGCCATTCCAAGGCGCTTCGGTCACAGCGGCCTCCTGCCAACCTCCTGGGACGACGGCTCTCGGGGGTGGGACGGCTGGCTCCACCCGGAAGAGTACCCGCGGTTGATCGATCCTCCTGGAGGCCGGATCTGGTCAGCCAACAACCGGGTCATCGGGGGTGAGATGCTGGCCAAGATCGGCGACGGAGGCTTCGATCTCGGTGCAAGGGCCCGACAAATCCGGGACGATCTCCGTGAGGTCGACCAGGCAGCCGAGGCAGACCTGCTCGAAATCCAACTCGACGACCGCGCGTTGTTTCTCGGGCGCTGGCAAACTCAGCTCCTCGACGTCCTCGAGCCACTCGGCGCCAGTGGAGGTGGAGCCTACGCCGAGCTTCGCCAGTTGGTGTCCGAGTGGAGCGGTCGCGCCGCAGTGGACTCGGTCGGCTACCGGATGGTGCGGGCTTATCGCCTCACCGTCGAGAAGCGCGTTTTCGACGCCATCACAGCCGAATGCAAAGCTGCCGATGATCGTTTCGACTACGCCGTGCTCAATCAGTCAGAGGGACCACTCTGGGCCCTGGTGCGGGAGCAACCTCTCCACTTTCTCCCACCCGATCTCGACAGCTGGCAGGAGCTCTTCGAGAGAGCGGTCGACGACACCCTGGAGTACTTCTCAGATGATGAGATCCCGCTTGGGGAGCGCACCTGGGGCGCACGAAACAGGGTTCGCATGCAGCATCCGCTGAGTGCTTCTCTACCGTTCGGGACCGAATGGCTGAACATGCCTGCTGATCGACTGCCTGGGGATTCGAACATGCCCCGGGTCCAGGCCCCGGCCCACGGCGCCTCGCAGCGATTCGTGGTCTCACCTGGACACGAAGAGGAGGGGATCTTCCACATGCCGGGCGGCCAAAGCGGACACCCCCTGTCACCGTTCTTCCGGGCGGGTCACGAGGCGTGGGTGACGGGTGAGCCGACACCCTTCCTGCCAGGTGCCACCGTTCACACCCTCGAGCTCGTACCCGCCCCCCAGTGAAGTCGCTGCTAGCGTGATCGGTAGGCGCGGAGCAACCTCTCCCTATCCCTTTCGGGCAGGTACTTGATGGCCTCTCGAAACGTCACACCGGAGACGCGTTCGACCCGCGACCCGACGAACTCGGACACCCTCTCCGGGTACTTCTTGCTCACTTCCCGCAGCACCCACCCGATAGCCTTGCGAATGAAGAACTCCCTTTCCTCGAGCATGTCGTCGGCATAGCGTTCAAATCGTCGCCAGTCACCCGAGCCTCGCCTCAAGGGGAGTAGCAGGGCGAGCATCGCGGACCGCCGCAACCAGAAGTTCTCAGCCGCGGCCCATCGGTCCAGATCGCTGGAGAGCTCTGGGAAGCTCTCCACCAGCGGACCGGCGAGATGAACCGCAATCGCATCCACGTAAGCCCAGGTATTGGCTTCGCTGAGCATCCACTCCAGAAACGCCAAGTCGGAGCCGTTCAGAGATCCTCGGCCTGCCCGGAGTAGCTCGATGGCGAAGACACGCAGCTCGTGGACGGGCCTTTGCCAGAGGGCCCGACACAGTTTCAGGAGGCCCACCCGATCGAGCTCCGGATGCTCCTTCGACCAGAGTCGGACCTCGCGCCGCAGATCGGGCACGCCTACACCGAGAAATTCCAGATCGCTCTTGAGATATCTCTTCGCACCTGCCGCGCGCTCGGGCTTGGCGTGGCGCCGCAGCCTCGCCTCGACCTCCGCCACGGTTTCGGTGAGAGTCATCTGTCAGGGGCCTCCATCGCCCCCGAATTCTACTGACTGAGAGCTCTAGGCCTGTGAGCAACAACTCGCCGGACACTCTCGAACGGGCCATGGTCCTCTGCCGCCAATGCAAAGAGCGCCGGCACTTTCTCGATATCTACGGGCTTGCTGAAGAGATAGCCCTGCACCCTGTCACAACGCAAGACCGTCGGGGACTGCGTCTCCAAGGAGCGCAAGACCTCCAACTGCTCAAGCGTCTCGACACCCTCCGCAACCACGCCAACACCGAGATTTCGCGCCATCGCCACGATGGCCATTACCAGAGCCCGGTCCTTCGGATCCCTGGCGATGTTGTTGATGAACGAGCGATCGACCTTTACCGTGTTCATGGGGAGCTGTTTGAGTCGCATGAGCGACGAGTAGCCCGTGCCGAAATCGTCGATGACGATCTGAATCCCCTTGTCTTGAAGCTGCGTGAGCAGCGCCAGGGAGCGATTGACATCCTCCATGGCGGTGGTCTCGGTGAGCTCGAGCTCTAGGAGATCCGGACGCAGACCCGTCTCCTCGAGGACCCTGTCCACCACGCCCAAGAAGTTGGGCTCCAGGAGCTGTCGCGCGGAGACGTTGACGCCGATGGGCACCGCTGGAAGCCCCTCTTCCTGCCAGCGGAGAGCGGCTCGACATGCAGTCTCCAGCACCCACTCCCCGATCGGCACGATGAGTCCCGACCTCTCGGCAATCGGAATGAAGCTGGCCGGGCTCATCGACCCCAGCTTCTTCGATTGCCAGCGGCACAGCGCTTCGATACCAGCGATCGTACCCGTCGCGAAGTCCACCAGCGGCTGGAAGACCAGGTAGAGCTCGTTCTCACCGATCGCCTCCTGAAGCCCCTGCTCGATAGCCACCCGCTGTCGATTCATGGCGTCCATGCGAGGCGCATAGTACTGGTAGCCGCTTCTGCCCCGCCGCTTCGAGCTACCGAGGGCCAGATCCGCCTTCTTGACCAGCGTCTCGGTGTCGAGACCATCGAAGGGATAGGTACTGATTCCGATCGAACCCGTAACGGTGATCCACTGCCCACCCACATCGATCGGCTCCTCGAACGAGTCGAGAATACGCTGAGCCACGAGGTCGGAGTCGCCCGACTCCAGCAGGTCCTCGACGAGGACGATGAACTCGTCTCCGCCCAGTCGACATACCGTATCCAGGCCGCGCACACACCGGCTCAGCCGACGGGCTACCTCCTGCAGCACGAGATCGCCCCTTTGCGGCCCGTAGGCGTCGTTGATCTGCTGAAAGTCATCCAAGTCGAACGTCAACAGAGCGAAGGGGCGTTTTTCCCGGATAGCACGTTGTAGAGCCCTCTGCAGTCGGTCATGCAACAGCGACCGATTCGGCAGATCGGTGAGCGGATCGTGCGTCGTCAAATACTTGAGATCGGCCTCGGCCCGCTTCTGGTCGCTGATGTCGCGCATGATCAGGACCGAGCCCATGGGCTCCGCGAACCGATCCCGGACCTGGGAAACCGTCACCCTGAGGGTCACCAACTCGCCGGATTGCCGCCGCAGCCCGAGCTCGAGAGCGCGCCGGTCCGCACTGCCGATCAGCCGCCGCACGGTCTCTGCCTCGGCCGAATCCTCTGTCTCGAAGACCTCCTCTACCCGCGTACCTCTCAACTCCTCCTCGGAGGCACCGAAGAGAGCCTCCGCCGACTTGTTCAGATTTACCACTTGATCGTCACGATCGACCAGAATGGCGGCATCGGCCATCGTCTTGAAGATGTCCAAAGCGACGGTTTCGGGGTTCAGGATCATGAGTCGGTATCGGGAGACCGCAATCCAGATGGAGAGCACCCACAGCGCCGCTATCAGGTGCGCGACCTCGGGTGGACTGCGGATGCCCCACATGGGCAAGAAGATACCCGACAGCGCCACTGCTCCGAGAACCGGCACACCGCTCAGGGTCAGAATCTGCGACTGCCGCCGCTCAGCCCGACGTTCCGTGCGCAGACCCCAGAGAAATACCAGCATCATGCCGAAACTGATGTAGGTCGAAAAGTACAGCAGGAAGCCAGCGAAACTCACCGTCATCGGCCCGTAGAAATCCGACCAGCCGTACGGCCCTCGAACGAAATCGACGACTCCCACATAGCCAAATTGAACCTGCAGGAAATAGAAGACACCCGGAGCGTAGATCAGCGCGTAGCTCCACCAGCCGCGCAACAATCGATCTTGGCGTGACAGGAGGATCAGGAAGTGCAGCAGCAGCGAAGGTGTGATGGCCCACCCAAGAGAGGATAAGCGATACCAGAACCACGCGTAGTCCTTGGTTGGCGCGGTAGGCCAAAAGGCGCCGGCGAAGGACCAGACTGCAAAGCCAAGGCTGATGAAGAAGAAGACCTGGTTGAGCGGCTCGAAGCGGTTCCTCCCGAGCACATACGTGCCCAGCAGGAGAATGAGGCCAGCGACAAGAATAGAGGCCAGCGACAGGACATGCACTGGATCGAACACCGTACCATTCTCGACGTTTTCGACGCATCGAGCAGTGCCGCAGTCCACATCGGCCGATGGCACTCCCAACAATGCTGTTAACGAAACGGCCGGCCGGTCGTTGTAAGAGTCGGAGTGAGGCAATTTCGAAAAACGAGTCCAAGCAGCTGCTCGACTTGAGAAAGGGAGACGATCATGGATGTTTTGGCACCAATTCTGGGAAGCGTCGGGATCCTGGCGACGTTGGGCTGGATCTTGCGGTCCTATCTTTCACATCGCCGGCAATTGAAGACCACCGCGCTACAGGCGGAGTTGCAGGGCAAACTCCTCGACAGGTTCAGCTCTGCCGAGGACCTCCACACCTACCTGAATAGTGATGTCGGCGAGAGGTTCCTATTGTCGACCACAATCGAACAGGCCAGTCCGCTGCGCCGTATCCTGGGCTCGGTGCAGGTCGGGCTTATCTTGACCGCAGCGGGAATAGCTTTCCTGACCATGGAAAGCCGCTTTGCCGACACCCATGACAGCCTCGGAATGATCTTCATGGGAACTCTGAGTCTGGCGCTGGGAATCGGATTCCTGGTCTCGGCGGCTGTCTCGACCCGACTTTCACGAAACTGGGGACTCATCAACGGACAGAAGACGGATGAAAGCTGACCGCGAAGCTGGGGCGCCCCCATCAGGGCTGCCGAGCCGAACCAGGGCCAGGCAGCCGTGGGCGTCGAAGCCACGAAAGGTGAGACTGGAATGCTATGGTTCTAGGAGTCCGTGGTAGAGGTATGGAGGGGCGCGCGCATGGGTCTTGCCAGGTGGAGACTAGGCGAGAGGAGGAGGCGATGTGGTTCATCGTCGACGACGAACAACGACGTATCCGCCAGCAACCCCCATACGCCCGTAGGGTTCCGGCGGAGTGGAATCGTCTGCTGCGTTGCTGTGACTCACCGATGTCCCGCATCGCTTGCGCCCCAGCTCCTGGCATCCAACACCACTGCGCTCGGAACGCGCTCCCTCATACCTCTACCACGGACTCCTTAGGCACCAGCGGAGTTGCCGTGGTCGACCTCCTTCAGATCCGGGCCACCGAAACGACCGGGCGGAAACTTGGCATCGACGAAGCCGCTTTCCGAGACTTGTACGATCGGACCGCGCGTCCGCTGTGGGGCTACATCGCGCGTGCAACCGGGAACGACTCGATCGCCGATGATCTCTCTCAGGAGGCCTACCTCCGACTCCTGCGGGCGAACTTCGAGCCCGAAAGCGAGGAGCACGCCAAGAATTACCTGTTCCGAATCGCGACCAACCTGCTGCGTGATCATTTCCGCGGCGCCAAGCGCGCCCATCTACCTCTCGAGCATGATCCTGGCGTCAAGGGCCACGAGCGTCAGGTACACCTCCAGCACGATCTGCGAAAAGCCATGATGCACCTCAAGCCCAGAGAGCGCGAGCTTCTCTGGCTGGGCCATGTCGAGCGCTTCAGCCACAAAGAGATTGCCGAAATCCTGGGACTCAAGGCAGGTAGCATTCGGCTTCTGCTGTTTCGGGCCAGAAAGAAGCTCGCTGCCCTGCTCGACGAGACGACTTCCGGTACGGAGGAAGGGCGATGAAGCATCAACCCTGCACCTTGGAAGACTGCATACTCGAAGCGACGCGATCCGACGCCATGACCGAAGAGCTGAGCCGACACCTCGCAATCTGCCGTACCTGCTCGGACGCGGTATCGATCGACAACCTCTTGCTGGCCGAAGCCAATAGATTGCCGGAGCTCTCGAGGTTGCCCGACCCCGGTCGCATCTGGCTTCAGGCTCGGCAGCAACGTTTGCTACAAGCCGCCGATAGAGCGACCGGGCCCATCCGCGCTGCTGAGAAGATCGCCCTTGGCACCGGCGCAGTCGGCCTGGCGATTGGAACAGCCATGAGTTGGCCGGTGGTCCGTTCCTGGCTGGGTCAGGCTGTCACCACCATCGCCGACTTCGGTGGAGCCACCGAAGGCTCCATGCCAACCAACCTTGTGCCCGTCATCGCCGGAGCACTCCTCTTTCTGGTGCTGTTCGGTCTCTATTCAGAGCTTGTCGAAGGTTGAGCCGAAACTGACAAAGGCTCAGGGACAACGCACCGATCAGGCCAGCACTACGATCTTCCCAGCAGCCCCTCTTTGAAGGCGGTACTGGGAGGGCTGGGCCCTATCCAACAACCCCATAGAGCGTCCGCGAAGGGCTTGCCCTCGATGGTTCCCTTCACACTCCCCTTGACTTCGACAGTCGTCCCCTTGCCTGGCTGAAAGGTGTAGACCATCTCCTCGCCTTTTCTCATGTCTTCCATGTAACCGCAAAGCGTCTCGAACTGCTGGGCCACTTCGGCGCTCGCTCCTGGGGTGTTGTTCTCGAGGCCTTCTTCCCAACCATCACACAGCTGACCAGCTTTGACCCCGTAGCGGAAGTTCATGCGGGTCATGCGAGCGCTGTCGGCAGCCAAGATGTTGTCCGGCTCGCCACTGGGCTGATCCAGATAGAGGCCTGCCACATAGACCTTGATGATGGCCTTCTTGCGCAGGCCCATGCCGTTGAGTGCCAAGGTGTCGTCACCGACCTGCACCGAATCCGGCATGGTGACTCCGGCCAGATCGCCGGCCCAGGCTCCAGTGGCTCCGATGACCAGTACCGCGAGTACCAGTAGGTTCTTCAAACTACGCCTCCTTTCAATGCCGTAACCTGCAAAACCAACAGGCGAGATATCCCCAGATGGATCTCCTGCATTGTATCTGTCGCTCCCGTCTCGCGCCGGCGGACATCAACGCGAAGGCAGCCCCAGCTCGACGGCAAGCGTCAGCGGTTGGCCGTCGCGAATCAAAGACACTTCGACTACCTGTCCCGGGCGCAATCGATCGAGTGCCAGCAGAAGATCGTCGATGCCCTTCACCGCCAGACCCGCCACCTCGACGATGACATCGCCGAGGATCACACGACCATAGACATCGCGACGGGTCCCACGGAGCCCGGCCCGATCGGCGCCACTGCCCCGCACGATTCGACCGATCACAGCACCATCCAGGCCGAGATTCTCTGCCACTCTCGCCGAGAGCAATTCCACACCGAGCGTCGGCCTTTCAACGACGCCCTTGCTGATCAACTCGGGGACCACCCAGCTCACGGTATCGACCGGGATCGCGAAGCCGATTCCCGCGTAGGCCCCCGAGGGGCTGAAGATCGCCGTATTGACGCCGATCAGCCTTCCCGCGCTGTTCAGGAGTGGACCTCCGGAGTTCCCCGGGTTGATGGCCGCATCCGTCTGTATGACATCCCGAATGGGAATCCGCGCCACCGACTCGATCTCACGGCCCAGAGCGCTGATGACCCCGGTGGTCAACGTCTGGTCCAGCCCGAAGGGATTGCCGATCGCGAGAACGCTTTGGCCGACCTGCAGATCAGCCGAGCTGCCCACTGCGATCGGGTGCAGGGAATCCGCCGGCGCAGCAATCTCCAACACGGCAAGGTCCTTCTCGGGAGCTACCCCGATGACCTTCGAATCCCAGACACTCTGATCCTGCAGCGTGACCTGGGCCGCGTTGGCTCCCTGAAGAACGTGATAGTTGGTGACGATCCGCCCCTTTGCGTCCCACACGAATCCCGAACCCGTGCCGCGGGGGATCTCGTAGACATTGAGATCGAACCAATCTCTGCGTAGGGAAATCGAGGTGATGTAGACGACGGATCGCGAAGCCCGGCGGAACAGCTCGATGGTCGCCTCTTCTGCGGCGGTGAGGCCGGCGCCAGCCGCCGGCGGTGCCACCGGGGTCGCCAGAACCGGATCGACCGGCAACGAGCTCGTGAACGTGAGGATCATTCCCACCAGGACAGATTCGACCACCCGGGCCGGCATCCGGGAACGAACACGTCCCGAGCTCTTGTAGTCGCGACAGCAGGTCTGCTTGGTCTTCATCGACTCTCGGGGAAGATGATCAGAGCGAGTCACGATCAGTGCATCATGCCATAACATGGCATCATCGATGCAGACCAGCAGGACCGTAATCGGCCATCTACACCTGGCCTGGGGACGGAATCAAGGCCTCATGAAAGCCACACGATCCAGCGCTGCCGCACCCAGACGCGGGCTCTTCGGACTGCTGCTTCCCATTCTGCTTCTCGGTGTCCACTTCGGACTGACATTCACTGCCGCGGAGCACGATTCCGGGACCCTGGACGAGCCGCCAAACCTGTTAGCCGGTCACTACCTGTGGAAGACAGGTGACTACAACATCGACCGCGAGCATCCGCCTCTGGCAAGGCTCATCGAATCGCTTCCTTTGCTGTTGCTGCCGTTGGCACCGGCGGTGCCCAATCCAGATGGCTCGATGCCTGCGTATTGGCCGCTGAGCGTCGAGTTCCTCTACGAGAACACCGTACCCGCCGATCAGATGCTGATGCCGGCTCGCTGCATGGTAATCGGGCTGACGATCTTGCTCGGGGCGCTACTCTGGTGGTGGGGTGAGCGGCTCTTCGAAGCTCCCTCCGGGGTCATCGCTCTTCTCACATTCACCTTCAGCCCGTTGATTCTGGCGCACGGCCATCTCGCCACCACGGATCTCGCCATCGCCCTGGCATTTCCACTCGCGCTCTTCTGCCTCTACCACTACGTCGAGCACCCCGGATCGTGGCGGGCGGTGGTGGTGGGCGTGGGCCTCGGCACCGCATTGGCGACCAAGGGATCGGCCGTTGTTCTGCTGCCCACCTTCCTCTTCATTCTGGCCTGGACCTGGCGTGGACAGCCACCTTCCCGCAAGGTCTTTCTGCAACATGTTGCCTGCTGCCTCGCGACCGCTGGCCTGGTGATAGCGGCGGTCTATTTTGGAGACCTCGGAGCCTTCCTTGCGTCGGTGAAGGAAGTCCTCTTTCACAGCGCTGCTGGGGGCCTGGGCGACAACTATCTGCTTGGCCGAGTATCGCCCAACGGATGGGTCGCCTACTTCGTTGTGGCCTTCCTGCTGAAGACTCCGATTCCATTCCTGGCCCTGCTGGCGACGGCGCTCCTCATGCTTCGAAGCTCACCGCAGCGCGAAGTCGTCACCCTCTGGCTGGTCTTTCCCTCCGCCCTGTTCTTTCTCGTCGCGTCGCTGTCCGATCTCCAGATCGGGCTCCGACATCTGTTGCCCATCTTTCCTCTGCTCTGCCTGATTGTCGGCGAGGCGGGCGGACGACTCTGGCGCCGAAAGAGCCTTGGCCTACAGTTGGTACTCGGCTTCCTGGCACTTTGGATGGTCGTCGATGCGGCCAAGGCTCATCCACATTACATCGCCTACTTCAATCAGCTGATCGGCGACCCGGACTCCGCGATCGATTACCTCGCGGACTCCAACCTCGATTGGGGACAGGAGTTGCGCCACCTCGAGGACTACCTGAGAACCGAAGACATCGGCGGCGTCTACCTTTCCTACTTCGGCAACGCTGATCCCGAGGCCTATGGCATTCGCTACCTCCCCGTCTACTTCAAGACCTCTCGACCGCGCAGGGGCGATCCGAGCCTCGACCTTCGCGACGAATCCAAAGCCCTTCTCGCCGTGTCGGCTACCCACTTGCAGGGCGTCTATCAACCCGGTCCCGACGCCTTCGCCTGGCTCAGAACACGCGAGCCGGCAGCTATCCTGGGGCGATCTCTCTTTCTGTTCGACCTGACTGATGACGAGGAGGCGCATCGGCGACTGGCCACCATCTTCCTCGAGCAAAGGAGGCCCGGGCTAGCGGCAATCGAGACCGAGTGGGCCGACCAGTTGAAATCCGAGGCCTTTTCGAAGTGAAGCTGTTAGGCTCGGCGAGTCACCACACGATTGAATGGACCGCCTGTCGAGCGGCGGTAAGGAGATCAGCATGGGAAGCTCAAAACGACAGCATCGCCTCTGGCTCGTCTCGCTCGTAGTAGGAGTATCTGTCCTGGGCGCTTTCGCCTTGCTTGCACAGCCCGACCGGGGCGATATGGCTCCAGCCGACCGGGACGTCATTCGCAGCGGTGGCTCGGGTCTCTCAGGCGTACCCGTCGGCGCTATCCTCCCCTACATCGGCAGCCTCGGCTCGCTACCCCAGGGGTGGCTACCGTGCGACGGTCGAACGGTGAGCGATGCCGACTCACCGTTTCATGGCCGGGCGCTGCCCAATCTCATGGACAATCGCTTCGTGATGGGGGTGAGCTCTGCCGACGAGCTCAATAGCACAGGAGGTTCCAACGAAGTCGTCATGGCCGGCCAGCACAGTCACCGCGGCAACGCCACCAATCGCGTCAACCAAGTGTCAGGCAACCCACGCTACCTCGACTCCTCGGGGAATCGGGGCTTCCGACATACTCACGATCTGCAGATCAACGTCAATGGCAACCACAATCACGGTGGTGAGGGGCGCCCGCAGTACCATGGCACCTACTTCATTGTCAGGGTGAAGTGAGGCGCGACCTGCATCCCTGTCAGGTTCCTTCGGTGGGTGTAACCTGGTAGTCGACACCTCCGACGAAGCACTTGATTCGCGTCGTGCTCCGCCTCCGCGTGAAGCATGAACCCGTGATCGGTGCTTTGTGGAGTCCGGACTCCACCACGCGACGACGAGCGGTGGAAATTCATCCTGCGAATGCGGGATTCGACACTGGAAGAGGCCAGGAGACTTGCAGTTCCCAGGGGGTTGTCAACGGAAAATTCGAGCTAGGATAGAAAGATGCGAGCATCGAGAATGTTGCTGGTTTGTTGTCTCCCTTTGTTGTCAACTACCGCCCTTGCGGCACCGGCTGAGCCGATAGCCAATCTAGAGAGCGCCTTCTCGATCGAGGCGAGTCTGCTCGACGAGGAGATCGCCACCTACGGCCGAGCTCGAGCCCGCGAAAGACGAGCCGTCGCCGATCTGCAGCGGCTCAACGCCCAGCTCGACGAGCTGATCGAGGATCCCAACGCCTCGCTGTCGAGTTTCACCGTCCTCGAGGAGGAGGTCGGAGTGGCCATAGAGGTGGCTTGCGCACGCGCCAAGGAGAGTGCCGCTGCGCGCCAAAGGATGTACGAGCGCATGCGTCGGCTGTCGGGAATCGTGCAGGAATACGAGTTGAGCGAGGAGCGCCAACAGGCTCGTAGCGGCGGCATCGCGGGCGTATGGCGGGTCGAAGCCCAGCCGATCGATCTCTACGGAGTCTTCGACCTGGCAGCCGAGAACCTCCTGGTAACCGGCACCTATCGCATGAGCAACGGCAACCAGGGCTCCATGCGAGGCACCCTGGTGGGCAGCAAGCTGGAGCTCGAGATGATCGACTCGCGCCAGGGGGCAGTCGCTACGGTCAAGGGAGTGCTCGACACCGTCAAGGGAGAGATTCGTGGCAGGTGGTTCGCTTTCGATCTATCTGCTGGGCGACCTTCGTCGGGTGATTGGTACGCTCGCAAGACGGACGCTGAATAGCGAGGCCATCGTCGAATCCTGGCAGGCTGGACCATCGATGGAGCACGACAACACAGGAACAAACAACGGCCCACCATTGAGGATTCGCACCATCACTGCGGGCAGAGAGCTTCCAGACCCTCAGGAGACTGGGATGCTGGAGGAAGACCTGGCTTTCCTCTCGGCCGCGCGAGATGATTTTCTGCAGAGCGATCTCGAAGTACAGACGATTCGAATCGCCACTCAACCGCTACTCAGTGCGGCCGATGACAGGTCCCTGAAAACAGCTCTTCCGGCGCTGCAATCGATGGCTTCATTGGTCTCGGACGCGAGCGCTCTGTTGTCTATCGGCCCTATCGCGCACGAGGGGGGAAGTGACAGCGCGATCGCCGATTGGGCCGCGGCACTGATGCAGGCGACGTCGAACCTGAGCTTCAGCATCCGGGTGGCCTCGCCTGACGGTGGCGTCGATCGGCGGGCCCGTCGAGTCGCAGCCCAGGTCATGCTGTCGCTGGCCTCGGCGCTCGAGGGAGGGGAAGCCAACTTCCGGTTTGCCGCCGCGGCGAATGTCTCCCCAGGCACACCCTTCTTTCCCGTCGCCTACCACCGCGGTGAGCCCGCCTTCAGCATCGGGCTCGAATCAGCCAGACTCGTCGAGATCGCCTTCGACGGCACAGCGGATCCTCGAGCGGCTCGAACTCTCCTCACCCAAGCTCTCGAACAGCGACTGGAGCCTGTTGTGGCCCGAGCCACGGCCATCGCCCGCCGCCACTCCAGGAGATTCCTCGGCATCGACATGAGCCCGGCACCTGGCCTCGATGCGAGCATCGCCGTGGCGATCGAAAAGCTGACGGGTCTCCCGTTCGGCTCCCCTTCGACACTCGGAGCCTGTGCCACGATCACCCGAGCGATCTCAGAGGCATCGATACCACGGTGCGGCTATTCGGGGTTGATGCTGCCTGTGCTGGAGGACGTTCTCCTGGCACGGCGCGCAGCGGAGGGGAGATTCACGCTGAACGATCTCTTGCTCTACTCCGCAGTCTGCGGGACCGGCCTCGATGTCGTACCACTGCCAGGCGATATCGAAGCCGAATGCTTGGCTGCGATCATCGGAGACGTGGCCGCGCTGGCCCACAGACTTCAGAAGCCACTGGCCGCACGATTGCTCCCCATCCCTGGGAAAGCAGCTGGAGAGCTGGTGAAGCTCGACAATCCGTACCTCACCGAGGCGATGGTCATGAGGGTTCACTGACCAGACGACGAAGTTCCCAGACCGGAGATATACTTCCGACTCGCCTGTGATGGAGGGTAGTCTCAAAGCCCACATGTAGTTCTCGATTTTCGGAGGAGCGTGATGCGTTCACAGCACTTTGGAAGGAATCTCGATCTGCGAGCCCTGGCAGCAAGACCGGTTCTCCTTTGTTTGGCTCTCATGACGATCGGGCTGCCGGTACGGGCTGCCGATGACGAGTCGAAGGACGCTACCGAAGAGTCTTTTCTCGAGGCCCTGGAGTTCCGCAACATCGGCCCCTTTCGAGGCGGCCGAGTCACGGCTGTCACCGGGGTAGCCGGCGATTCGCAAACCTACTACATGGGCTCGACCGGAGGCGGAGTCTGGAAGACCACAGACGCCGGGACGACCTGGAGCAACATCTCCGACGACAGCTTCGAGGTGGGATCCATCGGCGCCGTGGCGGTGGCACCTTCGGACCCGAACGTGATCTACGTTGGAACCGGTTCCGCCTGCCCAAGAGGCAACGTGTCACCGGGTAAGGGCATCTATCGCTCGACCGATGCAGGCAAGACCTGGCATCACCTTGGTCTCGACGAGACGGGACAGATCGCGCGCATCCATGTGCACCCGAAGGACTCCGACTTGGTCTACGTAGCAGCTCTCGGGCACATCTTCGGACCCAACGAGGAGCGCGGAGTCTTCCGTTCCAGTGACGGCGGCTCGACATGGGACAAGGTTCTCTACGTCAATGACAGGGCGGGGGCGGTGGACCTGACCGTGGATCCCTCGAATCCTCGCATCCTCTTCGCCGCCACCTGGGAAGCCGAGCGCAAGCCATGGACGATGCTGAGCGGCGGCGAATTCAGCGGTCTCTACAGGAGCAAGGATGGCGGCGACTCCTGGGACGAGATGACCGAAGGGTTGCCTGAAGGGATCAAGGGACGCATCGGGGTCAGCATCTCCGCGGCTGATTCCAATCGGGTCTGGGCTCTGGTGGAAGCCGACGAAGGCGGCCTTTTCCGGTCCGATGACGGTGGCGATGAATTTCGCCTGATCAACCCCGACAGGAACTTCAGGCAGCGAGCCTGGTACTACACGCATGTCTTTGCAGACCCGCGGGAGCCGCAGACCGTCTATGTGCTGAATACCGGCATCTGGAAATCGACCGACGGCGGCAAGAGCTTCTCCTACATCCGAGCGCCTCACGGCGATCACCACGATCTCTGGATCAATGCTGACGACCCGCTGAACTTGATCAATGGCAACGACGGCGGAGCCAACGTCAGCTTCAACGGCGGCAAGACCTGGTCTACCCAAGGCAATCAGCCCACGGCGGAGATGTATCGCGTGGCAGTAGACGGGCAGTTTCCCTATCGCGTCTATGGTTGCCAGCAAGACAACTCCTGCGTCTCGCTGCCGAGCCGCACCTCCTCTTCGGGCATAGCGCGCTACGACTGGTACGAAATCGGTGGCTGCGAGAGTGGCCACGTGGCGGTCGACCCACGCAATCCCGACATCTTGTACGCCGGCTGCTACGGCGGCTCGATCGGTCGCTACGACCACGCCACAGGCCAGCAACGGGAAATCAACGCCTATCCCCAACTCGCCGTCGGCCAGGCAGCCAAGGACCTGCGCTATCGCTTTCAGTGGAACGCGCCGATCCGGCTCTCACCGCACGACCCCGACGTCCTCTACCACACCTCGCAGTTCGTGCACCGCTCCACCGATCATGGCCAATCCTGGGAAATGATCAGCCCCGACCTGACCCGGAACGACGAACAGAAGCAGGGCTATGCGGGCGGTGACCTGACCTGGGACAACACGGGCGTCGAAGTCTACGACACAATCTTCGCCTTCGAGGAGTCGAGGCAGACGAAGGGGCTACTCTGGGCGGGAACGGACGACGGCAGGGTGCACCTGTCCCGAGACAATGGTGTGACTTGGAATGAGATCACACCGCCCGGGATGCCCGATTGGGGCCAGGTCAACATGATCGAGCTCTCAGCGCACGATCCCGGACGCGCCTTCCTGGCGGTGACCCGATACAAGATGGACGACTTCAAACCCTACATCTTTCGCACCGACGACTATGGAGCTAGTTGGTCCCTGATCACCGGTGGCACTGATGGGATTCCTGCAGACCATTTTGTCCGGGTCGTGCGCGAGGACCCGGACAGGAAGGGGCTCCTCTATGCCGGCACCGAGTTCGGCCTCTTCCTCTCGTTCGATGATGGCAAGACCTGGAAGAGCTTCCAGCAGAATCTGCCAATCACCCCGATTACCGACATGGTCCTCACGGGCCAGGACCTGGTCGTCGCGACCCAGGGACGGTCGTTTTGGATCCTCGACGACGTGACGCCGCTGCACTCCATGACCCCGGAGATCGCCGAAGCGGCAGCACACCTGTTTGCCCCCAGGACTACGTACCGGTTCGGAGGTGGCGGTGGGTTTGGAGACCGAGGTTCGGGCACCAACCCGCCTTCTGGCGTCATCCTTTACTACCTCCTGGGTGAAGAGATCGAGGGCGAGCTCCGACTCGAGATTCTGCACGCTGACGGGGCCGTCTTGCGGACCCTGTCCAGTGAGAAAGAGGAGCCTCAGGCGCCGAGCCCATGGCGGCGTTTCTTTCCCGAAATGGCCGGCAGTCGAAAGCTCGCTGCAGAGAAGGGGCTCAACCGGTATGTCTGGAACCTCCGCCGGCACGATGCGGAGCTGGTCGACGATGCCGTTCTCTGGGGCATGGCCAGAGGTCCCATCGTTCCTCCTGGCAGCTATCAGGGCCGCCTCTCCCATGGTGACTGGAGCCAGACGGTTGACATCCAGCTCGTCAAGGACCCGCGTGTCGAGGTCGGCCAAGCGGACCTGATTGCCCAATACGAGCTGGCGACAGAGATCTGGGAGGCTCTGAGTGAAAGCCACCAGGCCCTCGGCAGGATTCGCGACATGCGCTCCCAGGTCGAGGAGCTGACCCAGCGTCTGGACAAAGCGGGCTATGGCGATGGGATTGCCGAGCTCGCCGAGACCATTGGCGACCAGCTCACAGCAATCGAAGAGAAGATCTACCAGACCAGAAATGAGTCGTCCCAAGACATCCTCAACTACCCTCCTCGACTGGACAACAAGATCCTGGATGTCATGAGCAGCGTGCAAAGCGCCGACGCCAGGCCGACCGACGGGGCCATCGAGCTGTTCCGCGACCTGCGGAGTGAGCTGGACGGCTACCTGGCCGAGTTGGACGGGGTCGTTAGCGAGGAGATCGCCCAGCTCAACAGGCTAGTCAGAGAGAAGTCAGCACCGGCGGTGCTGATACCGGAATAGGGCTCGAACCGAAGCCCCCAGGGGAGGTCCATAGCCTCTCCGGGAGGCTGTTTTGCTAGACTCTGTGGCCTTGACCGACATGGCGGAACAAGTTCTTCAGATCAAGGTAGCAATCTCGAGCCGCTTCGAGAACATCGACCTGGTCGATGCCGTGATGGAGGCCGCCATGCGGCACTTCGGTTTCGATGAGGAGACTGTGGAGCGACTCGGGTTGGCGATTCGAGAGGCTGTTGCCAACGGTGTGCGACATGGAAATCGGCAAGAGCCGACCAAGAGGGTAGAGCTCACCTGCGATTTGAAACAGGATGTAATGGCGCTGCGTATTACGGATGAAGGGAGCGGATTCGATGTCGATGCGATTCCCGATCCCCTGACCGCCAATAACCTGTTCAATCCCAGCGGCCGTGGGATTCTGTTGATGAGAGCCTTCATGGACGAGGTCGCATTCGATTTCGACAACAATGGCGGAACCCAGGTGACTCTCAAGAAGAGCCTCCCATCCCCTCCCTCCGATGCAGGCTCCGAGGAGGACGAGTCATGAAGATCCCAGTACGTAACCGCGACGGCGTGACAATTCTGCAGCCGACAGGCAAGATCACCATTGGCATCGGCGACGTGGCCCTGAGGGATGCGGTCGACGATGCGCTCGCCGCCGGCTCGACAAGCATCTTGGTGGATTTCCAGAGAGCCAGCAAGATGGATTCCTCTGGCATGGCAGAGCTGGTGGCCGCCTTCAAGAAGGTCAAGGAGTCCGGAGGAGAAATCAAGCTACTTCACCTGCCTTCCAACATCCGAGATGTCCTCGCCATCACACAGATCTCCCGCGTCTTCGAGATCTTCGACGACGAGGACGAAGCCGTCGCGTCGTTCAACTGAGCGAGAGGATCGAGCAGCTGTTCAGGCCAAGGCCCCGCTGCAGCTGGAGCCAGCACCCGCTGTGCAGCCGAGACAGTGGGAGCCGGTCGCAATGGGCAGGCCCACCATCTCCTGCAGACTGTCCAGGTGCCAGATCGTCTCGCGGCCCTGCGACGTGGGCAGAGCCAGCATCTGATTGAAGTCGCAGTCGTAGAGCCGACCATCGTAGCCGACCGACAGCAGCGATCGACACATCAGCTCAGCCACCGTGGCCGGATTGAAGTGGTTGGCCAGGAGCGAGAGGTAGGCGGAGTGCTGGCCGGTCCGCGTCAAGAAGTCGGCGAATCGCCGAATGGGCATGTTGGTCAAAGTCAGGAGATTGGTGAACTCGAGTCCGAAGCGCGACCTGAGCTCGCGCCGATAGCTGGGCTCGAGCTCGGCTTGTGGAGGTGGCAGGCTGGCTCCTCCAGGGTTGTAGACCAGGTTCAGGATCAAACCGGTTCCCGGCATGCCGTAACCCAGCCTATTGAGATTCTGGAGGGCCGAAATACTCTTCTCATATACTCCCCCTCCCCTCTGACGATCTACATTCTCCTGCAGATAACAAGGCAGGGAGGCCACGATCTCAACCTGGTGGGCGGCCAGGAACTCGGCTGTATCCTCCTGGCCGGGTTCTTCGAGAACGGTCAGGTTGCAGCGGTCGATGATGCGGAGACCACTGCGCCGGCCGCACTGTACGAGACGCCGGAAATGTGGATTCAGCTCCGGCGCCCCCCCGGTGAGATCGAGCACCTCGACCTCCGGATCGGAGGTCAGAAGCTCTTCGATCCTCTCCACCGTCGCCAAGACCATGGTCTCAGTGCGAGTCGGACCCGCCTCGACATGGCAGTGGTGGCAAGCCTGGTTGCAGACCAATCCGACGTTGATCTGCAGGGTTGTCACAGGACTTCGACGCAACGGCTCCAGGCCATTGCGATGGAGAGCCGAGTCGAAGGAGTTTCGGGGCAATGGTGAGATCATCTCGACCAACCATTCTAACTGCTCTTTCGGGCACTGGACCTTTCCTGATGGCGGTGGTGCCGACGATTCCCACGAGCAGACTTGCCGCGATCGAGGAGATAGACTGCCACTACCGTGCCAAAACCAAGGAGAGATTCGATGCTCGACCTACAGCGCTCGAAACCGGAAGGGCCACAGTTGCGATGGCTCTTGGCTGGACTGGCCTTGGCTGCAGCCAGCCTTGCAGTGACCGCAACTGCAGACGCGATCGAGATTGCAGTCAGCTTCCCAGCCACTACTCACGCCGAGCCTGTCGATGGAAGGGTGCTGGTCTTGATCTCACACGACGGTGATACAGAACCCCGTATGCAGGTAGCGGCGGGGCTCGAAGCCATCCAGATCACCGGTGTCGATGTCGACGGGCTGGCTCCAGGTGCGCCGGTTCGGATCGACCGGTCCACTTTCGGCTACCCCATCCAGAGCCTTGGGCATCTGCCGGCTGGCGAGTACTGGGTCCAGGCGGTACTTCATCGCTACGAGACCTTTCACCGCTCTGACGGCCACGTCGTCAAGCTACCGATGGACCGAGGCGAAGGACAGCACTGGAACCGGGCACCTGGCAATTTGTACAGCACGCCGAGCCGATTGCGCCTCGATCCAGCCGAAGAGAGCCGATTCGACCTCGTTCTGGACCAGGTCATGCCACCCATCGACGAGCCCGAGGACACGGCCTACATCAAACACGTCAGGATCCAAAGCCAGTTGCTGACCGAGTTCTGGGGCAGGCCCATGTATCTCGGCGCCCACGTCCTCCTGCCGGAAGGCTTCGACGAGCACCAGCAAGCGCGCTACCCCCTGATGGTCTTTCACGGCCACTTTCCCGAAGATTTCGGCGGCTTTCGAACCACGCCGCCCGATCCCGACCTGGAGTGTGAATACAGCGAACGATTCCAGCTGGATTGCTACAACAGGATTGTTCAGCAGGAAGCCTACGACTTCTACCAGACCTGGAAGGGACCCGACATTCCGAGATTCTTGGCCATCGAGATCCAACACGCCAATCCCTACTATGACGACTCCTACGCCGTGAATTCGGCCAATCTCGGCCCATACGGTGACGCCATCACCCACGAGCTGATCCCCTACATCGAGAAGAGATTTCGCGGCCTTGGCGAGCCCTGGGCTCGGTTCCTCTACGGCGGGTCCACTGGGGGCTGGGAAGCTCTGGCCGCCCAGGTGTTCTATCCAGATCAGTACAACGGGTGCTTCGCCGCCTGCCCCGATCCGATCGACTTTCGAGCCTACACGATGGTCAATATCTATGAAGACCAGAATGCCTACTACGTCCAGGGAGACTTCAAACGCATCGCGCGCCCCGGACATCGCAATTGGCTCGGCGAGGTCGACGCGACCCTCGAGGACTGGAACCATATGGAGCTCGCCCTGGGCTCCAACTCACGCTCGGGAGACCAATACGATATCTGGCAGGCGGTGTATTCACCCGTAGGAACGGACGGCTACCCCGCCCCAATATGGGACAAGCTCACCGGCGAGATCGACCACGAAGTCGCGCAGCACTGGAAGAAGTACGACCTACGCCTCGTGCTGGAGGAGAACTGGGCGACCCTGGGGCCGCAGCTCGAAGGCAAGATCCATATCTACTGCGGCGACATGGACAACTACTACCTCAACAACGCCGTCTATCTGATGGAGAATTTCCTGGAGTCGACGACCGATCCCTACTACGGCGGCGAAGTGGATTACGGAGACAGAGCCGAGCACTGTTGGAATGGCGACCATGAGAACCCCAACGCCATCTCCCGATTGAGATACAACACTTTCTACCTACCGCGGATCCTGAAACGCATGGAGGAGTCGGCCCCGGAAGGCGCCGATCTCACCAGCTGGCGCTACTGACGATCGCTGGAAGTGACCCACTTCATAGGACTTACGCCGACCCACCTCTACCATGAATTCTGGACTCCGCAGCAGCGGAATCCAGGTGCCCGCTCGTCCCCGAATCGCTTGCCGGAGGCATCTCCGGCCGACTCGCGAGAGACGTGTGGGGAGGTGAGACTTGCAACGGCACCCACGACCCGATCGACGAACCACGGCTGCACATACGGCCGAGCCGCCCCGTCTGGGCAAGTACGAGATCCTGGAACGCATCGGCGAAGGTGGATTCGGTGTCGTCTACAAAGGGTTCGACCCACTCATTCAGCGATTCGTCGCCGTCAAGACCTGCACCTCACCCGACCAAGAGCTCAAACAACGCTACACCCGTGAGGCGCAGATCGCGGGCCAACTCGACCACGCCAACATCGTCCGCATCTTCGACTTCGGGATCGAGGAGGAAACACCCTTTCTGGTTCAGGAATTCCTCTCTGGAGAGGACCTCGACAAGAAGATCAGCAACCGGGCCTTCGTGCCACACCCCGAACGACTGCTGTACCTGATTCACATCGCCCGTGGACTGCAGTATGCCCACTCCAAAGGTGTCGTTCATCGGGACATCAAGCCGGCGAACATTCGGATTCTAGACGACGGCTCCGCCAAGATCATGGACTTCGGCGTCGCCATGCTGCAGCACTCCGATACCCATCTGACGGCGGCTGGCACGACGATGGGAACAGCTGCCTATCTGGCCCCCGAACAGATACGTGGCGAGAAGGTCGATGGCAGAACCGACATCTTCTCCTTCGGAGTCCTCGCCTACGAACTGGTCACAGGTGAGCGCCCGTTCGGACAGGAGACGATCTCGGCCATTCTCTACGAGATTCTGAATGACGATCCCAGGCCCATCGCTCTTCCCTCATCGGTATGTCCCGAGGGCCTGCGCCAGCTGATCTTCCGCTGCCTCGAGAAGGAGCCGGATCGGCGCTATACGACCTGTGGAGATATCATCGATGCCCTGGAATCAGTCCGCGAGGCGTCGAAGACCGACCCACATCGAAGAGACCTGACCACAGCTCTGCGCAAGTCATCCACACCACGACTGCAGAGCCCAGTCGATGAGGAGCGCAATTCTCGTCGGGTCGCCAGAGAGGGCGAGGCCTTCGACCCCTTGATCCAGCATGAGTGGACGCCGAGCGGAATCGCGATCCCAAAACAGCGAGTCGCCATCAAGCGGATCCTGACAGCGGCATGCGCCATGCTGATTTTCGGTGGGGCCTACGCCTGGCTCGGGATTCGGGGAATCGCACCGTGGCCGGAGAAGCGGCAGCCGCAACAGGCTGCCAGCTCTGACGTTGTCCCCCTGGCGCCGAGCAACGGTGTGGAGATGCTTCCAGAGGTCGATGCTCAGGCATCGCCTTCGCCGCCGTTCGGCAGCGACTCGAACGCTTCCGGCGACTCGCCAACACGAGCCGAAGAGGGACCCCAGCCATCGCCACAGGGTGCGACCACCGGCACCGATGATTCCGGAGCGACCGCGCCGGAGGCGGCTCCCTTTGCCGCCGAACTCCAAGCGGAGCCGGATCCTGAACCTGAAGCGCCGGCCGTAGTGGAAGCCACTCTCACAATCGCCACCAGCTGGCATCCCGAAACGACTGCTGCAATCGACAACGGTCGATCCATGAACCTGTCGAAGGGTCGCTCTCTCGAGCTACAACCAGGCGATCACACGGTGGTCTTCTCGCTCTCCACTCCAGACTACTCCGCCAGACGGACTGTAAGACTGAAGCTGGAACCGGGCGAGCAGAAAACGCTCAGAAGCCCGATTCAGAGGCCCGGACAGCTGACGGTGCAGGCGAGCCTCGGCTCACCCCAGGGACTGGTTGCTGTCGACGGCAATCTCGTGGGCAGTAGCCCAATACGCGGCCAGAAGCTGTCGCCCGGCTCTCATCGACTCGAGCTCTACCCCCTCGAGGGAGCCACGGCACCCCTTGCTATCACCACGCTCGACATTCGAACCAGCGAGGAGACTGTGGTGACCTTCGATCTGACCGGCCGGCAGGAGATCTCGGTTCGCAGTCGCCCCGGACCCAACTGAGACGGAAGTACCGAGATCGGGAGACCACAGTGGATCACAAAGCACACTATCCGGCCGCTCTTCTCCTCGCCTGGCTGATCCTCCTTCCGCCGCCGATGGGCGCCGCTCAGCCTACCGACACGGCCGAGGTCGCCAACCTGCATCGCCTGGCGGGCGAGCGCTATGCCGAGGGCGATCTGCAGAGTGCCACTCAGCTGTATCTGGAGATCGCCCAGATGGAGACCGCGGAGGGCGCCCGGGCACAGGCCTTCGTCACAGCCAGCTGGCTCCAGCACCTCCAACAGAAGGATCTGGCGGCGCTCGATTCCTTGACCCAGGCACTGACCATCGATCCGCAGTATCCCTTCGACGCCAGCCATTACAACCGAGACTTCGAGGTGTTGTATCAGCGGGCCCTCGACGAAGTTGCCAGGAGGCGTCAGAGGCAAGCCGCTCAGAAGGTCCAGGAGGGCCTCGTCGCCATGGAGGCTGAACAGGACTCCGTGGCTCGCCTGCGGTTGCAGGAGGCGCTGGACCTGACTCCCGACAGCGCCGTGGCCGTCTACAATCTCGCCCTATTGGATCTGAGGCAGGGAGCTGAGGAGCAGGCGATGACCGGCCTCGAGCGAGTCGCCGCTCTCACCTTCAACGAAGACTCCACCAGTGCCGCGAGCCTCAGGGCAAAAGCCCAGACCAGCATCGGAATCATCTTCTTCAACCGAAGTGAATGGCAGGATGCAGAGGCCGCTTTTCTCGAGGCGACTCGGGCCTATCCAGAGGATGTCCTCGCCTGGAAGAGCCTGGGCCTGGTCCGCCTCGAGCAGGACAACTACCCTGGAGCCGTTCAGGCGCTACAGACAGCTATCAGAATCGAGCCAGAAGACCCCGGCCTGGCCATGGATCTCGCCAGAGCGTTGATCGACAGCGCCCGCGGGCCGGAGGCGGTGGATCTGCTCACCGCGAGCCTCGAGCAACACTCCCAAAACGCGGCCCTCTGGTCGAGCCTAGGTCGCGCCCACCGGCAACTGGGATCGCCGGAACAGGCGGCTCTGGCGTTTCAACGGGCGATCGAAGCCGACGCCGACAACACCGAGGACGAGGCCGCCCCGGCCGCGGTGCAAATCGCCTGGATCCGTTACCAGCAGGGCAGCTACGACGCGGCCATGGAATCGGCTGGCCAGGCCGTTCGGTGGGATCCGGGTCATGCGGCAGCCTGGCATGTTCTGGGCCTGGCCCAACAGGCGGCAGGTGACCTGGATGCTGCGGCCACAAGCCTCGATCAAGCGACGAAGCTCGAGCCTACCCGAGCCGATTTCTTCCTCGATCTGGGCCACGTCCTGGTCGCGGACAATGCTCTGCAGCCGGCCGAAACGGCCTTTTCGAGAGCTCTCAGTCTCGACCCCGAATCTGAAGCCGCCAAGAGGAACCTGGAGATCGTGCGTGGTCGCCTGGTGACCGAGCGAGCCATCGCATCCGGTTCGAAAGCCGCTCCCCGAGCGCGCAGCAAGCCGATCCCACCCAAGAAGATCGGCCTGCGCTTCGTGGAGCTGAACTACAAGAAGCTGAATCTCCGAGGCGCTCTCGTCAACGAGGTCAACAAGAAGAGCCCCGCTGCCCGGGCCGGCCTGAGAAAAGGAGACCTCGTTCTTTGGGTCGGTCAGTATGGGCTGATGAGTGACAAGGACTTCTTCGAGTACCTGAAACGGAGCCCGCCCGGCGAGACCTTGGACCTGCAGTATCTGCGTGACGGCAAGATGTACCAGGCCACTCTGGAACTCCGGTGAGCCGACTAGGTCGGGCTAGCGGTACACCAGCTCGATCCATTCCTCGGCAATCCAGCCCTGCTGCCCATCCGGTAGGCTGACCCGCATCCAGCCCGGCCGCTGGTCCTGCACCCGAACCTCGGTGCCGGCATGCAGATTGAACCGAACTACCGAGCCTTCCTCCGGTGCCGTGTGAGCGCTCAACTCCTGTGGCACGACGACCGCCACCGGTCGGTCCAGGAATCGGTGAACGAGCAGTGAGGTCGCCAGAGTGAACAGCAGGACGAGGAGCAGCAAAGAAGTCCATCGGATGAGCTCCCGATTCGGCCAGACTAGACCGAGGCCGAGCACCGCCCAGAAAATGAGATTGACGGCTAGCAACCCGATGGCGAGCTCTCTATGGCTGAGGCGAAAGTGCCAGAAGAAGAGTGTCGAGAGAACCTCCGAGGGCTCTGGAGGAGCGATGGCATCCTTGGTACTCTGGCGAGCGAAGTCGAGATTCGCCCGGACATCCTCATCTCGGGGACTCGCTGCCCGACTTCTCAAATAGGAAGCGATCGCTCGACCGAGCTCGCCGTTGCGCAACAGGGCGTTACCCAGGTTGAACTGGATCCTGCCGTCATCGAAGCCCTCCCTCACCAGCCGCTGATAGCCAGCCGCTGCTTTCGCGTAGGCACCTTCCTCATAGGCAGCATTCGCTTTCAGGAAGATCTCCGCCGCCAAGGCTGGATGGAGCTCACCGTGCAATTCGACCGAGGGTAGCTCGGCTACGATTTCTTCCAGCGGGGGCCGCGACTCTGAGAGCTCGGTGTGGACCTCTTCCGCGGTGACCACCTGACTTGCTTGCAGCCCGTGGGAATGCAGGGCCAGCACGACCCATCCGACCAGGCTCGAAATCCGCCACCGGCTCATTTCTTGAGCTCTCCTTCCAGCCGCTTCAGGAGGGCGGAGGCTTGCTGAATCAGATTGCCGTCCTCCAGGGAAGCAGCCCCGAATTGGGCTGCCTCCAATCGCTCCAGGAGATCGAGGGTCTCACCCGAAAGGGCCTCGCTGACTCCATGACCCTTGAGCATGTCGTCCAGCTCGGCGGGTGTCAGTGCGGCTCCTTCCAGGCCCAGCTTGTCTCCTATGTACTCTCGCAAGCACAACGATGTCGACTGCCCCAGTTGCCCCGGATCGGAGTCCGACCCGGCAAGCTGTTGGAGCTGCTTGCGGGCTCGGCGGAATGCCACCCGATGGCGCTGGAAGGCCACGTCGTGCTCCAACCTCCAGCGATGCCGCTGAACGGACCGAGCCGACAGGTAGAGGCCGATAGGAAGGACCAGTGCCAGCAGAAAGAGCAGCGTCGATCTGCTGGGATTGGAGCGCCTCGAGACCGCGTCCAACTCGCCGTAGATGGGAAGAATGTCATCGGCCAGAATGCGCACCGCCACCTTGCCGGTGGTGGGAGCTATGAACTCCGTCAGGTGGAGGTCTTCAGAGCCCTCCGCCGGTGCGACGAACAACGGGATCTCGGCAGTAGCGGCCGCCTTGAAGGTGGCCGTCTCGGGATCGAAATAGTGGACCGATACAGGAGGGATGGTCCAGTTCCCAGGCTCCAGCGGTACCAGCGCCTTGCTGAACGAGCGAAAGCCGGAGAGCGAGCGTCCGTTGCGATTGACCGACCGCTCCGGCTGGTCGCCATAGACCTTGAAAGCGGGCAGATCTGCGAGCTCGGGCTCACCGATCAGCTGCACGTTTCCGTTGCCGCTCACTGTCAAGCGAAGGGTCGCCGATTCTCCAACCTTCAGTTGCTGTTTGCTCATCGAGGCGTCGATGGTGAAGCTTCCCACCAAGCCTGAGAATCCGTCCGGCGGTGGCGGCAGGGGCCGCACTTCGATCTCGATCCGTGCGCTGCGCAGCACCTTGGTCGCCGTCGAGGAGGAGCCGAAGAAGTCATCCATCAAGCTCCTACTGCGGCGCGAGTTGCGAACCAGCACCTCGCAAGTCAGACGCGAGGCAGGGATGACCAGCGAACCGACCTCCTGGGGGAACAGCGCCTTTCGGATCTCGCTGACCAGGTACTCCACGCCGTTGACCGCCGTCTGGTATTCGCGCACCTCACCCAGGTCCTCCACCAGAAAGCCCTGAAACTCCTGGGGCTCGAGGCGGGCATCGCCGATTCGCACCCGCCGGTAGAAGCGCCAAATGTAGATCACTTCCTGGCCAACAAACGGATTGGTCGTGGAAACACGCGACGTGATGAAGAGATCGCGCTGCTGTTGCGGCTGGGCCGAGGCCTCCAGGATGCTTACCTGGAAGGGCTGGCTGGCCAGAATCTCGCCATCGACCTCGGCGGTCACCGGACCGATCTGAATGACGCCGGTAGCCTTCGGGACCAACAGGTAGTTGTAGGTGACGCTGGAGCTCATGCGGCCATTGATGAATCTCATCTGGGTCGACTGACCGCGCGGGTAGACTTCGAACTGCGGGATCTCCGGCAGGACCGGCTCTGCACCTCTGGAGCCCTCGATGACGACCGTCAGCAGGAGCTGGTCCTCGACCGTCGCCTCGGGGCGGTCGATCGTCGCGATGACTTCTGCCGCCGACAGCCATGATGCCAGCCCGAAGCCGGCAAGACAGGCCAGGGCGAAGCAATGCAACCGGAGCCGAGATCCTTCCCGCCTCACCAGTCCTTGTCTCCTTTCGCCCGCCGCCCCCGCCCGGGATGTTGTCGGGTCGGACGCCCCTCCTGGAGGGCCTGGAGATATCGCTCCGCTTCCTCGGGGGTCAGTCCTTCGAGCGACTCCGGCTCGGTCGAGCCCGCATCACCGCCCTGTCCCTCCTGGCTGTCGG
The DNA here is from genome assembly GCA_947259195.1 of Thermoanaerobaculia bacterium. Lineage (GTDB taxonomy): Bacteria > Acidobacteriota > Thermoanaerobaculia > Multivoradales > JAHEKO01 > JAUVRX01. The sequence continues at coordinate 66,818 of CAMYLC010000115.1, forward strand.
GAACCCCGTCACCATCGGTGTCCATTCGATTGGGATCCGTCTCTTCAGGATCCACTCGCCCATTGCGATTCAGATCTTCGGCCCCGTCAGGCAGACCATCATCGTCGCTGTCGGCATCATCAGGGTCCGTAGGATTATCGGCACCCTGTTCGAGCTCGTCGGACAGGCCATCCTGGTCGCTGTCCTGGGCGTCCTGAGGCTGTTGTTCCTGCTGCTCTTCCTGCTCTCCTTGCTGGCCCTCCTCACTCTCCGGCTGAGCTTCCTGCTCTTCCTGACCCGAATCCTGTCCCTCGCCCTGCCGCTCGTTCTGCTGCTCTTCACCCTGCTGCTGCTCCTCCTGCTCCTGCTGCCGTTTCTGGGCCTCCTCGTGTCGACGCCGAATCTCATCGCGAACGAACTCGAGATTGAACTTGGCGTCCTCATCATCAGGATTGATATCCAGCGCGGCCTTGTAGAGCTCGACGGCTTCCTGCAGCCGCCCCTGTCGAAACGCCGAATTTCCCAAGTTGTAGAGCGCCTGTCCTCGGACACTCGGATCCTGCGCCATGGCCGCCTTGGTAAAGGTCCGATCGGCCTCCGTGAAGTTCCGCATCTGATAGTGGGCGCTGCCGACGTTGAGAGCTACCTCGGGATCATCGGGACGCTCTACCTGCAGATCGATGAAGCCCTGCAGAGCGTCATTGAAAAGCCCTGCCTCGTAGGCCTCGTAGGGACTGGCAGGACTTCGCTTCTTCTCCGTCTCTCGGTTCTCGGGGCCCGACGACTCCGACTGCGCACCCTCGGCCACTGGCGGAGGGACCTGTCCATGGAGGCCAGACCAGCCGGCGAAGACGGCGAAGACCCAAAGCCAGCTCGACTTGCTAGACATGGCCCTCTCCTCGCCGCCGACGCGGTGAGATCAAGGGTTCCAACGTCAGGCAGAAGAGGGCTATAGCGACCAGCCACTGGTAGCGCTCTTCCCATCGCTGTCGCCGTTTGGAGCCCAACTCCTGATCCTCCAGAACCGCCTTGATGCCCTGAGAGTAGATCTGCTCGAGGTCCACGTCGCCTGTCACCGATCGTACATAGCGACCGCCCGTCTCGAGAGCGATCTTCTGCAGGGTCGTCTCATCCAACCGACTGAGGATGATCTCGCCGCGGCGGTTCTTGCGAAAACCGCCTCCTGGTGCTGGAATCGGGGCCCCTTCGTCGCGACCAATGCCGATCGTGAAGATCCGCACTCCAGCCACCTTCGCCTCCTGGGCGGCCCTCACAGCCTGGCCGCTGTGGTCTTCGCCGTCGGTGATCAGCACAACTGCCTGGGAGGTGCTACCGGCGCCTTCGAAAGCCCGTAGCGACACTCGGATCGCTTCCGCCAGGTCCGTTCCCTTGACCGGAATGAGGTCGGTATCCAGGGTGTCGAGAAAAATCGTCGCCGCCCCATAGTCCAGCGTCAGCGGGCACTCGAGAAAGGCGGTCCCGGCAAAGGCCACCAACCCGAGCCGGTCTCCCTGAAGCAGGTCGAGCAGATCGGCAATCTCACGCTTGGCGCGCTCGAGGCGGCTGAGCCGGCCGGCGCTCTCTGCGTCTTCGACCAGCATGCTGTCGGATACGTCCAGTGCAACGACGATGTCGACCCCTTCTCGGGTGACCTCCTCCCAGACGAAGCCGTATTTCAACTCGGCGAGCGCCAGGACGGTAGCAGCCAGACCCAGAACGACGAGGAACGCCTTGAGGTACTGACGAGGCCGACTGACACCGGCAGTCAGCCGGGCCAGGAGCTGGGGCGATGCGAAGCGCCTGAGGAGCAGTGTGCTCGAGCGAAAAGTGAACACATAGAAGGCCACCGCGAGTGGGACGAGCCACAGGAGCCACAACGAGCTCGGACTGCCGACTCGAACGTCCTGACACCCCACGGTCGCGAGGACCAACGGCAGCAACGGCAAATGGGAACGAGGTCTCATGGTCTCAGGGCAGCTTCCTATAACGGGTTCCCAGCAGCGCGACTTCCAGCAGGAGAAGAGCCAGAGCGGGGATCAGAAACCGACGATACTGCTCGTTGTACTCCATGTAGGAGCTCGTCTTGATCTCCGTCTTCTCCATCTCGTCGATCTCCTCGTAGATCGACTCGAGAGCGCCGGTGTCTTCGGCCCGGAAGTACCGACCCCCGGTTCGTTCGGCGATATCGCCCAGGGTCTTCTCGTCGATCTCGACGCTCTCGTAGACCACCTGCTTGCCGAACAGGGAGTCCACCACGAACGGTGCTTTGCCCCGGGTCCCGGCCCCGATGGTGTAAACCTTGATGCCGAAAGTCTCAGCGATCTCAGCTGCCTTCTCCGGACTCAGAGCTCCCGCGTTGCTGCGCCCGTCGGTGAGCAGGATGATCACCTTGGACTCGGCCTGGGAGTCCCGCAGGCGTTTCACGGCGGTGCCCAGAGCGGAACCGATGGCGGTAGCGTCACCAGCCATCCCGATCTCGATACCCTCCAGGAAGGTGGCCACAATTCCGTGATCCAGGGTGAGGGGACACTGCGTGAAGGCCTCGTTGCCGAAAACCACCAGGGCGACCTGGTCATTCGTCCGCCCCTGGACGAACTCCTCGACGACCTCCTTGGCCACCTGCAAGCGATTTCGCCGCCTGTTGATCGGCCGATCCGCATCCAGATCGAGCGCCTGCATGCTCCCCGAAGTATCGAGCACCAGGACAATATCGATGCCCTCGGTGCGGACCTGGGTCTGCTTGCGACCGGTCTGCGGTCGGGCCATGGCGAGAACCAGCAAGGCGATGGTGAGAATCCTGAATCCCTGCACCAAGCGGCGGATGACGATCCGGCGCGAGGCTTTCAAACGCTTCAGGGTATCGATGTTGGAGTACCGCACAGCGGCTTGTCTACCCCGCCGACGGGCCAGCCACGGCAAGACCCACCAGGCTGCGACCCAGAGGACAAACAGCGGCACCAGGACCCAAAGGAGCCACCGGTCGGCAAAGTACAGCTCTGTCATGCCGCTTCCTCCAGCGGCTCGTCCGGCTCACGGGTCGCCTCGACGAAGCTCAGAGCCTGTTCGTAGGTACTCTCGATATCCTGATGATTCGGGTCCTGATGGGCGAACTTGACCTGATCGGTCTGCAGCAGGAACTGCTGCAGCTGCCCACCAGGGCCTTCCCCGGGACCCTCTCCCAGTTCCAGCCAATCGAGAATCTCCTCCGTCGTCAGGTCGGTGGCATTGAACTCGAACCGGCTCTCCACGTAGATTCGTACCGTCTCTGAGATCTGAAAGTAGAAGCGACGCACCGCTTGCGGATCGTCGAAATCCGTATGCCGCAATTCGGCCAGGGCTTCGAAGGCGATCTCATAGGCGGGTCTCGGTGGCACCTGCGACCTACGACGCCGCCAGCGGCGCACCCACCAGCCGACCGCCAGCGCCACGGCGAATGCGAGCAGGGCTCCCAAGACGATCCAAAGCCAGGGGGCTCGAGGTCGGACTTCACGCAGCGGCTTGAGATCCCGGATGTCCTCTGCCTGCCCTGCCGACGGCAGGACCGATTCCACTTCCACGAAGATCTCGGAGGTGCTGACTTCGCTCCACGGCTCCGTCACGTTGCCCTGCGCGCCCTCTGCCTGCGATTCGCTCGATAGGCCTGGTCTGTAGGACACGGTGATCGGTGGCAGGACGTACGAGCCCACCAGATCTGCTCGCAGCTGGTAATACCTGCCTTCGACAACCCGACCCCGGTTCTCTTCCGGTTTCTCGCGCCCGATGTCGACGATGCGGAAACCGGCGATCTCGGATCCCGGCTCCGGGATCAAGACCTCCCAGGCCGGATCGTAGTCGACTGTCACCCGAAAGGTAATGAGATCGCCGGTGGTCGCCACGGCTCGATCCACGGCTGCCCGCACCTCGACCGGTGCCCTCGATGCCTCATCTGGGACGACCTCGGCCGTTGGCGCACAACCTGGCAGGAGAACGAGGGCGGCCAGCAGCGCGCCGCACCTGGCGGCTCCCAGCGGCCAATCCATCCAGCTCTCGATCCTAGGGCTCACGAATCAGTTTCTCCGCGTCCAGCTCGACTTCTTGCGCCGCCATCTCGCTGTCGATCAGGGCCTGGTAGGCCGACTGCATCTTCATCAGCCGATAGTCTCGCTCCACGGCCGGTCGCGCCTCCTCGAAGGTGGGTTGCGCAGCTTCCTGACCGTCTCTCGTCGGAGGGGTGAAACGACCCTTGTTGGCTTCGAAGTGGTTGCGGAGATCGGCTTCATCGACCTCGATCTGGCTCAAGACTTCCCTCTCGGCAAACCGCGATACGACCAGCTGCTTGAAGAGCGCATCGTGCTGGCGTAGAACCTCTGGATCGCTGTCGTACTCGAGCTTGACCGCCTTGCGCCACAGGAGCTCGTCGGCAACGTATTGTTCGAGAAACCTGACACGCCCCTCGTTCGAGGCCATCTGAGTCGCCACCTCCGGCGGTAGGTCGTCGAGGGCCCGCTCGACCTCGGATCGACGAATCTCGTCCGAGCCGATGCGCGCCACCACTGGGTCGTCGGCCGGCCGCTTCACATCTGTGTCGACAAGTCCGGCTCCACTGGACAGCGCTGCCTGGGCTGCGAAAGAGCGTCCCAGTCGCTCCAGCGTCTGGACGATCTTGCCAGACAGCTCCTCGTTGATCTCGCCAGCTCCTAGCGTCTCGGCCTCGTAGAACCAACGCAAGGCCCGTTCGTACCGCCCTGTCTCAAGGTAGTTGTTCCCCAGGCTCACCGCGATCCCGGCCCGGGCCTCCCCTGTCGCGTGACCGACCTCCAGATAGCGCTCGTACTGCAACGCCGCCTCATCCAGCGCACCCGCGGCCTGCAGCCTGGCAGCTACCTCGCGGATCTGCTCGGCCTCCTGTGGGCCGTCGGTTCCAGTCGAGCTCGAGATCAGGATCATCCCGAGAGCCACTACGAGCAGCAAGACAACCAGCAACAGCCCCCGACTGAGCCAATCAACTCTGGATTCAGTTCGCGACATGGGGGGCTCACGCAGCTCCATTGCACTCCTCCGTCACTATCGTCGCCGCTCACGGGCGTGAAAGTAGCGCACCAACGAGTCGACGTAGTGGGGGTCGTCGGCCTCGACCTGGACCTCTCCAGCGCCTGCGGAGCGGAACAGATGGGCACGCTGTTCTGCGTCGTCCCGATCGAGCAGTCGGAGCCCAGCGGCCAGATCGAGATCGCTGGTGTCGACGAGAATGGTCTCACCGGTCTCGGCATCTTCCAGCTCGAGGATGCCGATCCTCGGCAGCTCCTTTTCCCTCCGGTCGCGCACCACGACGGCAGTCAAGTCGTGTCGGCGCGCCGAGACCCGCAGGATGTCCTCGTAGCCTTCGTCCATGAAGTCCGAGATCACGAAGGCGACGACCCGGCGTCGCAGGACTTTGCTCATGTAGTCCAGGGCGCCCTGTAGATCGGTGCGACGTCGGGAGGCGCGAAAGGTGAGGATGTCCCGAATGACCCGCCAAACATGTGACCGGCCTTTCTTGGGCGGGATGAAGTGCTCGATCCGGTCCGAGAAGATGATCAGGCCCACCCGATCGTTGCTCTTGATGGCTGTGTAGGCCAGAAGTGCGGCGATCTCAGCCGCGACTTCGTTCTTGAGCTTGGTGCCGCTGCCAAACGCACCCGAAGAGCTGACGTCCACGACCAACATGACGGTCAGCTCTCGCTCTTCCCTGTGAAGCTTGACGTAAGGCGAACCCATGCGCGCGGTGACGGGCCAGTTGATGTGGCGGATGTCGTCGCCAGGCTGATAGGCGCGCACCTCTTCGAACTCCATACCCCGGCCGCGAAAGGCGCTCTCGTACTCCCCGGCGAAAGCATCGCTGACCAGCCGTTGGGTACGAATCTGAATCGCCTTGATCTTCTGGAAGAGCTCCGGCGACAGGACCTCCGCCAGATCCTGCTGCTCATCTAGCCGTTGTTCAGTCTGGACTTTCATCGCGTCTTTCGCTTCCTGCTTCGTCTCAATGCCCCAATGCCCCAAAGACCCGGCCGGCACAGGTTCCGGCCGCTTCAAAGCCCCTACGCCCCTAGGCCCCTAAGCCCTTACGCCCCTAAGCCCCTACGCCCCTAGGGAACATCCACCGTGTTGAAGACCTCCTGCACGACATCGTCGGAGGTCAGGTCTTGAGCTTCGGCCTCGTAGGACAGCAGGATCCGGTGCCTCAGGACATCCGGACCCACGGTCTTGACATCCTGTGGAGTGACGTAGGCTCGACCCGACATGAAGGCCTGTACCTTGGCGGTCTGCGCCAGGTAGATGCTGGCCCTTGGAGAAGCCCCATAGTCGATCAGGTTTTCCAGCTTCTCTAGCTTGTAGACAGCCGGTTCACGCGTCGCGAAGACGACGTCCACGATGTAGTCCTCGACCTTCGGATCCAGATAAACGCGATCCGCAACCTCACGCATCGTCTTGATGTCCTCCGCGGTGAGGACCGGCTCGATCTGCGGTTTGTGCCGATTCGCCATGCGACGCAGGATCTCCTTCTCCTCTTCCTTGTCCGGATAGCCAACCTTCAGCTTGAGCATGAAACGATCCACCTGCGCTTCGGGCAGCGGGTAGGTTCCCTCCTGCTCGATCGGATTCTGGGTGGCCAGAACGAGAAAGGGGTCGGGCAAGGTGTGGGTCTGATCACCGATGGTGACCTGGCGCTCCTGCATGGCCTCGAGCAGCGCGCTCTGCACCTTGGCTGGAGACCGGTTGATCTCGTCCGCCAACACGAGATTGCTGAAGATGGGCCCGGTCTTGACCATGAAGTCGAGATGCTGGGGTCGATAGATCTCGGTGCCAATCAGGTCGGCGGGTAGCAGATCGGGGGTGAACTGAACGCGGGCGAATCCCGTGTGCAGGGCGTCTGCAACCGCCTTCACTGCCGTCGTCTTGGCCAAGCCAGGGATGCCTTCGATCAGGATGTGACCATCCGCGATCAGAGCCATCAACAGTCGATCCACCATGTAGGCCTGGCCGACGATGACCTTGGCGATCTCCTGTCGCAGCTTCGAAAGCTGCTGGGCTTGTGCTTCGATCTCTGGTGCCAGGTCTTCGAGCGTGCCACTCATTGCGATTCCTCCAGCCGATCTCTCGGATCAGCCCGTTTCTTTCCTCATGCGCAGGCGGGAGCGGACCTCCAGGTCCGGATCCGGCCGCAGAACCTCGATCTGTCGTTCTACGCTGCGTTGTGTTCGATCCAGCTCGGAGCTCGGCGGCACCCGACCACCGAAGCGTAGGCTCTCGATGAGCCCTTCCAACCTCAGACGCTCGTTCTCGTCATCGCCTGCCAAATCCAGCTCCAGCTCGGCCAGGCGGAGAGCCTGCTCTCCACCTCGGCCCTCCAGGCGCAGTGCACGGCATTCATCGACACGAGCTCGCAGTGCTCGGTATCGCTCGGGGCCCGAATCCGGGGAATCCCCAGCAGTCGACCTACGTCGCCAGTACAGCAGCGCCGCTGCGCCGAGCAGGATCAGGGCGCCGCCCGCCAGGGCTGCTCCGCCTGGCGTCACGGCTTTCAAGCCGGACTCCCGGACCTCGACGGTGGGACCATCCACCAGGCTGACCACCGGACTGCCGGTCGAGCGCGGTATGTACCGGAGCTCCACGGGGTCGAGCGCGAAGCTGCCGACTCGATTCGCTCTCAGAGTGACCCGGTACGAGACGACGTTGCTACCCTCTCTGCTGTCGGTTGAAGCCACGATGTTTTCGATAGAAACGCCATCGGGAAGCCTCACCTTCGGTGGCTGCGGCAGATACTCCTCGAGGGTGCCGACCCAGTGCATTCGAATGTCGAGATGGAAGTCCCTTTCGACGCGGTGAGAGTCTTCCACCAGGACGACTTCGGCGGTCGGAGGATCCAGAATCTCTGGCAGCTCCAAAGGGCCCGGCTGGGAGTATCCGGCGGAGGCAGTATCCGCCGTCACCTCACCGAGAAGGCTCTCCAGCATCGGCTCGAGCGCCGACCAGTCCCGGGCGCCGCGCGATGTGCCCACGATCCGGCCACCAGGATCGATGACGTAGGTCACGGGAATGGCACTGGCCCGATAGTCGCCGCCGACGCTGCCCTTCTCGTCCCAGAACTGCGGAAAGCTGAGATTCAGCTCCCTGGCAAAGGAGTCGGCCAGGTCGCGAGAAGAGTCGAGAGAGACACCTACGACCGCTATCCGGGCCTCGTCCCGTTGCTGATGGAGTCTCTCGAGCGTCGGCATCTCCGCGCGGCAGGGGCCGCACCAGCTGGCCCAAAACGTCAGCAGCACCCATTTACCTTGAAAGTCGGACAGGGAACCGCTGCCGCCCGCGAGCAGAGGCAAGGTGAAGTCGGCGGCGCCGAATGGAGGCTCGACAGGCACTATCGAGTTCTGACGCAGCAGATCGCCGACATCCGCCATGGACATCGCCGCCGCGAGCTCGACAGCCAGCGCCATCAAGAGGGTCTTCCTGCGAACCCGTGCTCTCAAGAGGTTTCTGCCTCCACGAGGTCAGCCTTGCGAAGAAGGAGTTTCCTACCTTCGGCCTCTCCTATCTCGTAGATCCAGCTGCCGTGGAACTGGTTGAAGTCGTCGATCTCGTCGGCCCGCGTCAGCATGTCGGCCTTCTCCTGCAGCTCCTCTTCGGCTTCGTCCAGGGTTATGGCCACCTGAGAAACCGCGTGGCGACCCGCGATCCGCAGAAAATAGCGTCCCTCCCTCTCGGCGACAGCCAAGTCGTATCCGCTGCCGTCCTCCAGGTCGACGCTGAGGGTCGGAAGAAGATCCAGGTCACGGACCGCCTCGTCGTCGGCGACGAAGACGTTCTCGAAGCTCAGATTGCGCAGGATCGACTCCAACTCGCCGATTTGCTTGCCCCTCGTCTTTTCCGAGGCCGCGGCGTCGATCAACCTCAGCTCTCCACCCTCGGCCTGCCTGGTCAGGGTGAAGTCAGCCCCTGCGATGCGAGCTATCTCTGACACCGGAACATCGATGATCTGCTGGCGAAGGAACGCGCTGCTATCGACCGTGACGTGGACTTCTCCGGAGGTCAGGTAGATGGGATCGTCGGGCCGATCCAGCCTCTGCACGTAGCGACCTGGACCGCTTTCGAACGGCAACCCAAGCCGCATGCGCACCATCTCCTTTTGGGCGGCGTCCTGAAACAGCACCTCCACTGTGGAGGGCCCGACAGGTTCGAGCTCGAGCTCCGCGGCCAGCTCGGTGCCGGTCCCAACCTCCTTTTCCAGGCTGAGCTCCAGCAGATCTCCTACCAGTCGATTCACGGCGGCATTGCTCGCCGGATATCCTTGCTCCTCGACAACCCGAAACGTCTCACCCTGCCGCTCCAGTGTCACCGACTCATCGGCCTGGCGGATCTCCACACTGGCGATCTCGTCTGGATTGAGGTTCGACAAGAAGACTTGTCCTCGCTGGAACCGATCCGCTCGATTGACACTCTCTCGGTAGGCCCAGAGAGACAAGGTCATCAAAACCACGGTGAGGATCGTCAATTTGCGATTGGTCTTGCTGACGGCATTCACCGGTCACCTCCCGAGGGCCCGAGAGTGTTTTCGACGACGGCTCACCGCCAGGGTCAACCCAACCATCAGCACCAGAGTTGGCATCCAACCCAGCACCGATCTGCGGACCTTGTCCTCTTCCGTCTCCAGCGCCTCGCGTCTCGCTTGGCGAATCTCTCTCAGCTCGCGATTCCCCTGTTGGACCGTCTCGTTGAGTCGATCCACCTCATCCTGCAGACGTTTCTGGAAGAGCGCCGCGTTGTTGCCGCTGAGCTCTTGCTGCTTCGCTCGCAACTCCGTCTCTGCCGCCTCGACGTCCGCCCTCAACTGCCGTTCTCTGTCGAGAGTCTCCATCTCAGCAGTCGCCTCGATCTCGTCGAACAGCTCGAAGGGACGACTGATCGAGTGCTTGGCTCTGACGGCCATCAGCTCCCTGGCACCGAGAAGGAAATCGACACTGTTGAGGAGTAGCTTGTGGTTGTCGTTGGCACTCATCACCAGTCCGAGGAAATTGCGCTCGAAGGCGATGGCATCCGACAGGACATCAACGTCTGAGAAGACCAGCACAGTAGCCTCTCCCCGCTCGGATTCGGGCACGGGCTCCCGACGGATCATTTCGGAGTCGGCGGGCGGTGGGAGCTCCACTCCGGGCGGCAGACCCGGCGGCCTCTCGGGCTCCTGGGCCGGAAACTCGACCCCCTCTGGAAAGGCCGAGACGATGCGGCCAGTGATCTGATAGCCCAGGCCGACCACCCCCTCGCCAGGCACCAGCGCATCACGCAGCCGAGCAGGGTTGTTCAAGTCGGTGTAGGCCAGGGCGTCGCCGTCCCCGAAGCCAGGTTCGATCTCCAGGGTGCTACCGGCCTCGGTCGTTCCGACTAGCAGCGTTTCAGCCGAGCCTTCCGCCCCTGTCGGCTCGAGGGCCCCCGCCAGGAGAAACCGCAAGCTAGAGATTCCCTGCAGAATCGGGTGCGAGGTATCTAGGGTCTCATCGCGATTCGATTCTTCGATCGCGAGATCGACGACGACGGTCTCAGCCGGTCCCCGCGGGCCTACCGCCCGTCTGACTGCGAGATCGAGATCGGCAGCAAACCGATTGGCCGGCATTCGCAGGCCCCAGGCCTCCAAGAGATCTCCCAGGTCGGAAGCGGGTCGATACTGAAGGCTCTGCCAGGGCTGCTGAGGATTCTCCGGTGGCCGGTCGTCCAGCGCATAAGGGTCCAAAAAGACCATGGTGTTGCCACCCCTCACGACCCACTCGTCGAGTGCCCACAGAGCCTTGGTTGTCAGGCCCTTCGGATGAATGACGACGACCAGGTCGAACTCATCCGGGGAGATGTGCTCAGTGCCCACGTCGATGGGACGCACCTCGTAGGATTCTTCCAGCACCTGGACGGCGATCCACTTCTCCCGCGGTGTCCGGCCCTGAGCCGCGAGCATTTGCGCCAGGTAGGGGTTGTCGGCGCCGCCAAAGACCTCGAGTGAGGACAGGATGCCGATCGTTTTGCCGGAAGGCCAGAGCAAGGAGTAGATCTTCTCGGAGATCTCGTACTCGATCGTCTCCTGCTGATTGGGCCACAGGAACTCGATCACGTCTCGACTGCCGGTCTGGGTCTGAAAGACCAGGCCGAAGAAGAAGAGGTCTCCTTCCTGATTGATGGCCTTGCCATCCAGCCCGAAGTCCAGCGCGTCCTCGGCCTCGTCGCTGTCCGTCACCGGATCGATGAAGCGCACCTCGATCCTGCCCTCCGAGGCCCTCTCGTATTCCTTCAGTAGGCTTCGAAGATAGCGCTCGTAGGTGACGAAATTCTTGATGAAACGCGGCAATGTCTTGCCGGTCGTCTCCGAGAAGAAGAGATCGATCTCGATCGGCTTGACGCCTTCCTCGGTCATCCGTTGGAGGATCTCTTTGCTGCCGTCACTGAGGGAATACAGTCGGTCCTCTGTGAGGTCGATCCGGCTACCCTCCAGCGCGCGGAAGGCCAGGTGATTGGCGAACAGGACGATCAACCCGATCAGGACGATGGTCAGTAGCCTGCTGTTCCACATATCGCCGCTCCCCGCCTAGGTTGCTCGAGTGCGGTCCAGAACCAGCATGCCGCTGGCCAGCCAACCGATGGTGAAGAGAAAGAAGAAGACCAACGATCGCAACTCGACGAGGCCCCTGCTCAGGGCCTCGAAATGGTCGACCAGGCTGAGGCTGGCGAACAACTGTTCCACGTAGCCTCCCAGCAGGTTGCCGATCGTCTCCAGTGTCTGCGGCAGGCCGAGCAGGAGAAAAGCCACCGACGCGGCGACCGCCAGGATGAATGCAACCACCTGATTTCGGCTCAGGGCCGAGAACAACATACCGACCGCCAAGAACGCACCTGCTGTCAGCAGCGAAGCCAGGTAGCCGCTCAACACAACACCCCAATCGGGATTGCCGAGACGCGCCGCCTGGTAGGCCACGGGCCAGGTCAGGAACAAGGAGACCCCCAGGAAGCTCCATCCTGCCAGGAACTTGCCGAGATAGGCACCCTCGAGGGTGATCGGCAGGGTCAATAGCAGCTCCACCGTTCCGGACTTGCGCTCCTCGGCCCACAAGCGCATCGCCACCGCGGGCACCAGGACCACGAAGAGCCACGGCAGGTAGTCGAAGAAAGATGCCAAGTCGGCCTGGCGAAGCTCCAGCATCCGGCCGAAGTCCCGGGACAGAGTCAGGAATCCGCTGGCAACCAGGAAGATGACGATGTAGACGTAGCCCAAGGGTGAGGAAAAATAGGCCTTGAACTCGCGGCGAAAGACCGCCTTCATACCGGAGAAGCGCCTCATGCCTCCACCCCCCGTGTGATGTCGCGAAACAGCTCGTTCAGGCGCCCTTCCTGCAGATGAATGCTGTGGATCTCCAAGCCCGCAGTCAGCTCCATCAGCGCCCCGAGATGATTCTCGCCACTCTGCGGATAGATATCGATGGTCGTTTCCGAGAGCCGCTCCACCCGATCACACCAGGGCTTGCCTTCCAGGGAAGTCATCAAATCGGGCAATGAGGTCGAATCCAGGACGAGTCGCATGACGTTGTGATTGGGGGCCTTGGCAATCAACTCTTCGGGCGTGGAATCCACCAGGATCCTGCCTTGGGAGATGACCAGGGCCCGATTGCAGACTCTTTCGGCTTCGTCGAGAATGTGGGTCGACAGCACGATCGCCCGACCCGCAGACAGGATCGTGATGAGCTCCTGAACAGAGGCCTTTTGATTTGGATCCAGGCCGTCGGTCGGCTCATCGAGGATGAGCACCTCGGGATCGTGAATCAGCGCCTGGGCCAGGCTGACACGCCTTTGAAAGCCCTTGGACAACGTCTCGATCGTCTGGTGAACGACTCGACCCAGGGCAGCTGCCTGGACTACCCTGTCCAGGGCCGCGGCGATGTTGTCTATCCCCCGAGCCTCGGCAACGAACTCCAGAAATCCGGCGACGGTCATCTCGCCGTATGCCGGAGCGGTTTCGGGAAGGTAGCCGATCTTGCGGCGCGCTTCCAGCGATTCGTCGGCCAGGTCGTGACCGGCGACCCTCACACTTCCCCTGTCGGGCTCCACGAAGCCGGTGATCATCTTCATGGCGGTGGTCTTCCCAGCCCCGTTGGGACCCAGAAAGCCCAGTACATCGCCTCGCCGAACCTCGAAGCTGATCCCGTCGACAGCGCGGATCGGGCCGTAGTGCTTCGCCAGGTCCCGCACCTCGATCAGCAGCTCACCCACAGCTGGTTTCGATCTTCCCTCCATTTTCACCTCTCGTACCGGTACCAGTTCGTGTGCCACAAGGGAACCATGTCGGCCCCGCGGCGCGCCAAAATGACCGGGAAAAGGATGGCAGAGCCGCCTCTCAGGCCTTGGCGGTACTTTACCTACCTCGTGCTAGCAATCGCCGTACCAGAAATGCCTCCGGCAGGGGGGTGCCGAGGACGGATCAGCGCTCGATCTTGAGCGCGTGGCTCACAGGGACGTCGAGGAGTCTGCGCCGAAATCCATCCGGCCAGATGAGAGTCAGGCTTTCCAGTCGTCGCTTCTCACCGAAACCGAAATGGAACCGTGGATCGTTGACCGACAGGAAGGATCCGCCGATCACTCGATGCCGGATCCAACGGTCGTCGCCGTGTACGGCTTCTACCCTGAGCGCCAGAGGTGCATCGACCAGTAGGTAGCTGCCTGGCTGCCGCGTGTCGTTGCGCAGCAGCGTCGGGGGCTCATCGACATTGGAAATGGCCAAGTCCAGATCGCCGTCGAAGTCGATGTCTCCGACCGCCAGTCCGTGGCTCACCTCTTTTACAGCAAGGCCGGGCCCGGCGTCGGATGAAACGTCGATCAGCGTTCCGCCCTGGTCGACCAACAGTAGATTGGCCTGCCGAAAGCCACCTCCAACCTTGTCGGCGACGAGATCGGCCTGCGGGTAGATGTGGCCGTTGGCCACGAAGATGTCCAGGTCTCCATCCTGGTCGAGATCCGACAAGGTCGTTCCCCAGGAGAGCATCGAGAAAGTCGGCCCTCCGAGCTGCACGCTGCGCGTGACATCCTCGAAGATCATGTCGCCCAGATTGCGATAGAGGGTGGACATGTCCTGCTGGAAGTTGGTGACCAGCAGGTCCACCAGACCATCGCTCTCGACGTCGCCGGCTGCCAGCCCCATTCCTGCCTGGGCGGCGCCCCCTTCATCCAGCGCCGCCCCACTCCACAAGCCGACTTCCTGAAACACACCCCCATCGTTGCTGTAGAGGTAGTTCGGATTGGAGTCGTTCGCCGCATAGATGTCGAGGTCCAGATCACCGTCGAGATCGGCAGCGAGGATACCGAAGGTATAGAACAGCCCGACGTCCTCGAGACCTGCTTCCTCGGTAGCCTCTTCGAACCTGCCGCCACCCTCATTCCTGAAGTACTTATTGCCGAGACCCTCGAGTCCGAAGGGGCCCAACATCACGTCGAGTCCCTCCCAGACCAAGCTGGGCTTCTCGGTTAGAACCTCCTCCAGAGTGCACTCGATATAGCCACCCACGTAGAGGTCCTCGTCACCGTCGCCATCGGAGTCGAAGAAGACAGCCCCGGCCGACCATCCCTCGAGGTTTGGAGAGTCCGGGTGTTCCTCGAACGTGCCATCCCCTCGGTTGAGGTAGAGAACATCGGTGCCAAAGTTAGTCACGAACAGGTCGATGAGACCGTCGCCATTGGCGTCGCCGGTGGCCAGGCCGGAGCCCCAGGCGTCCGAGCCCAGGCCTGATTTCTCCGTCACGTCCAGGAATCGCCCCTGCCCCTCGTTGCGATACAGGACATCTCGGCCGCGCTCGGCGATCTCCGCGCCGTCGAGACGCCACCCGTTGACCAGATAGAGGTCCAGATCGCCATCGGCGTCGTAGTCGACCAGACCGAGCCCGGTGCCGTTCGACTCCAAGATGTGGGGCTTGTCATCGCGCCCACACCAGGTGGGCGCGACGACTCCCGCCTCGGCCGCGATATCGACAAAATAGGGCGGCGACGATCCAGACGCGATGGTCGGGATCGTCACCGCCACCCATACGATGAGTCTTTGCACTACCGCTTACTTGAGCTGCGGGCCTTACTCAGCCAGGGTTTCCTCGGCAAAGGCGGCAAACTCCTTCCAGGCTGCCTCCCGTGCGACATCATCCTTGGCTTGGCGCATGGCCGTCGAGGAAGCCAGCATTTCCTTCTTGGCCTCCCGGGTCACCAACACATAACCTTCTTCGTAGATGCCTTGCTCTTCACCAGCCGCGTTGTGGTGGTGTCCCCCCTCGACCAGCCGCTTGCGGATACCGGCGATTGCGTTGTCACCCTCGTTGGCGAACAACGCCATCTCGGCAGCCGCCTCGTCGTACCTTCCCTGCTTCATCAGAGCCTTGGCGCCGCGATAGTGGCCATCCAGCATTGCCCTTACCAGGTCCTCCTCGGCTTGCGGAACGCTCAGAATGATCGTGGCCAGCGAGTCATAAGCCGCAACCATGCTGCTCGGTGTCTTCTGAGCTACACTCGGCATTGCCATCAAGACAACGACACCCAGGACCAGAGAGAGCTTCAGATTCCTATTCATTCGCCTACCTCCGTTGATGACAGGTTCGTTCTTGTGACTTCCGATGGTCGATCTCTTGAATCGTCCGGCGGTTGGCACTAGTTTATTACCTCTTTTCGATGAGCGCACGTTTTGAGAAGGAGTCCTTGTGTCATTGCACGATCTAGCCGGCCGGCCGGCACCAACCTCGCTGCTGGTGGATGTTCCATCATTGATCGCCGCTTACTACTCCTACCAGCCCGATCCTGCCGAACCAGCGCAGCTTGTGGCGTTCGGGACGTCAGGACATCGAGGATCCTCCCTGCGGCACAGCTTCAACGAGGCCCACATTCTGGCCATCAGCCAAGCGATCGCCGACTATCGCAAGCAAGGCGGTATAGAAGGACCTCTGTTCCTGGGCCGTGACACCCACGCACTCTCCACCCCAGCGCACATGACTGCCTTGGAAGTCCTGGCCGCCAACGATGTGGAGGTTCGTGTGGCACGCGATGAGGGCTACACGCCGACTCCGGTCATCTCGCACGCAATCCTGACCCACAATCGAGATCGCCAGGAGGGTCTCGCCGACGGCATCGTGATCACTCCCTCGCACAATCCGCCGGACGACGGGGGCTTCAAGTACAACCCGCCTCACGGCGGTCCTGCCGACACCCAGGTCACCAGTTGGATCGCCGATCGAGCGAACGAGCTCATGCAGGCAGGCAACCGAGGAGTCCAGCGCGTCGCCTTCGAGACGGCCAGGGGCAGAGCCAACATCCAAGAGCACGATTACATCGACAACTACGTCAGCGACCTTGGAGCCGTGGTGGATATGGAGGCCATCCGAACCTCCGGCCTGAAGATCGGCACCGACCCCATGGGTGGCTCCGGCGTCGCCTTCTGGGAGCCCATAGCGGAGCAATACCGGTTGGACATCACGGTGGTCAATCCAGACGTGGATCCCACATTTCGCTTCATGCGGGTGGACCGCGACGGCAAGATCCGGATGGACTGCTCCTCACCCTCGGCCATGGCGGGGCTGATAGACCTGAAGGACAGGTTCGATATCGCTTTCGGCAATGACCCCGACTTCGATCGTCACGGCATCGTGACGCCAGATGCTGGACTGATGAATCCGAACCACTACCTGGCTGTCGCCATCAGCTACCTGTTCCAGAATCGCCCCGACTGGCCCTCGACTGCAGCTGTCGGCAAGACTCTGGTCAGCAGCAGCATCATCGACCGATTGGCCACCCAAATCGGGCGGACTTTCAAAGAAGTACCGGTCGGCTTCAAGTGGTTTGTCGAGGGCCTGCTCGACGGCAGCTATGGTTTCGGCGGCGAAGAGAGCGCGGGAGCTTCCTTCCTGCGACACGACGGCACGGTGTGGACAACGGACAAGGACGGCTTCATCCTCGACCTGCTGGCTGCCGAGATCATGGCCCGGACCGGCCTGGATCCTGGTGAACACTATGTCCAGCTCACTGAGCAGTTTGGCGCACCGATCTACGAGCGAATCGACGCCCCTGCCTCTCCTGAGCAGAAGGCAGCCCTCAAAAGTCTCTCACCGGATCAGGTCACGGCTGACGAGTTGGCCGGCGAGCCCATCGAGGCGATCCTCAGCCACGCGCCGGGCAACGACGCTCCAATCGGCGGCCTCAAGGTCGTGGCAGAAAACGGCTGGTTTGCCGCTCGTCCCTCCGGGACCGAGGAGGTCTACAAGATCTACGCTGAGAGCTTTCTCGGCAGGGAGCACCTGGAGCGGATCCAGTCGGAAGCCAGAACCATCGTCGGTGACGCATTCGAATCTAGCGATTGAGGGTGTCTCGGCTCGCCTCAGAGAACCGACGAGCTCCAGGCGCTTGTATCGCCGCTCTCGAAGCCGTCGGCGAAGATCTCGTCGGTGACAACAGCACTGCCGCTATCTGTGGCCATGTCGACCGGCGGCGATCGACCGTAGCTGGGGTCGTTCCACAGCGCATAGAGGTACTCCCCGCGACTCAAGCCGAGGGCCTGTGCCCCGCTGCCAACGATGCAGTCGTCGGGGAAGCCGTTGTCAACGGCTTCGTGGCGGAGAAACTCGATGTATTCATCGCTGGCGGTCTGGTAGCGCAATGTCGCCTCAATGGTGACCGGCGAGGGCGTCCCCAGCGGCACCGCCACCTTGTAGCTCACGTCATCGTAGTTGACCAGAACCCCCGATCCGGGGGCGGTTTCGGGGTAGGTGTACCCGACGGGCTGAATGTCGATATCGTCTGCACCGGTGAATCCCAACGGAGGAATTCGGTTGTCCAGCGCCACGCAGTTGTTCTTCACGAAATGGAACAGATGGTGGCCAGTGGCGGCGGACTCCACATCACATGCGCCGGTGCCGTTGAAGTCCCAGATACCCTGCTGGACCTCGTAGAGCTTCAGCTGCGCGTCCTGGCTCAGTGCTCCAGTGCTGGGGCTCCAGGCACCGCTCTCCCAGATTACGCTGCCGGTCCCGTCCCGTGCCACCAAGTGCAGCCACATCCGCCGACCCTCGCCGTAGCCCGTGGGCAGCTTGTGACCGGTGAGATTGGTTACCCGGACTTCGACATCGAGCTCGGAACCCGCACCGACTTTCGATGGCAATGAGACATCAACCAATGCCGACTGGTTCTGTAGCAGATTCAGGGCCCAGGATGTCGTCGCATCGAAACTGGCATCGCGATCGAGGCTGGCCCCATATTCCCCCTTGAGAACCTGTGGAATCCAGGCGTTGCCGCCCGCCAGCTGATGAATGGGCATGTCCCCTGTCCGGTTGTTGCGGCACTGGCTCGACGCACAGGCGGGATCCTCGGTCGCGTCGGGCAGGTGGCAAGCCGAGCAGTTCTCGAAATCCGGCGATCCCCTGTCACCCATCGCGCTCTGCTGCCATTCCTTGAAGGTGCGTTCGATTGGAAACGGCACACCCGTATCCCGGCCTGTCTCGTCTCTCAAATTGTGCAGTGGACTGGTGACGTTATGACAGTTGCCGCACAGGTCGTTGCTCACCTCATACTCGGAGTACAGCCACTCGTGCATCGGCAGGGAGTGGTTCGGCAATCCAGCGTAGTCGTAGGGACCGGCGCGGCAGGGCTCCTGAGCGGGGGGCATCATGGTCGAGCAGACCTCATCGTCGATCCAGAAGCTGGCATTCTCGAAATAGACAGTGTCCTGGCCAGCCGGCGGATCGTCCTTGACCTCCATGCGGTGGCAGAAGTGGCAAGTGAGACCTGAGAAATCATTGTCATTCCCATCGAGACTGCCAGAAAGGCCGCAACCATCCGCATCGCCTAGGGGATCGGCCCCACTGCCTGCGTCGGCCCGGCCCTCGAGCCAGCCCGACGGGGTATGGCAGCGCAGGCAGAACTCACCGATGCCATCGACGCCCAGCTCAGCTCCGTCATGGTTGGCGACGTCCAGCGCGGCCCAGAAGATCGGGTCCCGGGCCGCATTGGCCATCATGGAGCCGGCCCAGGTATCCCAGGGCTCGATGTGCGCCCCGTCATAGTCCGCATGGCAACTGAAGCAGTCCCCTGGAGTCTGGATAGGGAAGGTCAGCGGACCCTGGGTACCGAGCGGCGTATAGACGCCTGCCGAGGCAAGGCTCGATCCGGCCAGAATCGCCAGGCCTCCCAGCAACCCGCTGAGTCGACATCGCTTTTTTACTCGAAGCATTGGATCCCTCCCTCTCGGCATGGTCTGATACGTTTCCAGTATCGCCTATCTTGACCCTGTCCTGAAACCACCACCTGTGAGATCCGCCATGATCGAGCTCCGCCACATTCTCGACGCACGCTCCCGACTCTCGGACGGAGCGATCAAAGAGACGCCCTGCCTCGAGTCCGAGGCGCTCTCAGAACGTTGCGGTGTCTTCCTGTTCCTCAAATACGAGACCCTGCAGCGCACCGGGTCTTTCAAGCCCCGTGGGGCGCTGAACCGAATCCTCACCCTGAGCGGAGAGGAGCGCTCGAGGGGCGTCATCGCCGCTTCGGCGGGCAATCATGCCCAGGGTGTGGCCTATGCAGCAGGCGTGGTCGGTGTCGATGCCCTGATCGTGATGCCGGAGAGCACCCCCCTGGTGAAGATCACCCGCACCCAGCAGCTGGGGGCCACCGTCGAGCTGCATGGACAGAACCTGGACGAGGCTCTGACCAGGGCGCGAGAACTGGAAGAGCAGAAGGGTATGACCTTTGTCCACCCCTTCGACGACGAAGCCGTCATCGCCGGGCAAGGTACCGTCGGCCTGGAGATTCTCGAGCAGGTTCCCGACCTAGAAGCCATCGTGTCTCCTATCGGAGGCGGCGGTCTCATCTCCGGCATAGCCACAGCCGTCAAAGCTCAGCGACCCGAGGTCAAGGTCTACGGTGTGCAGAGTGAGGCCGCTCCCGCCATGAAGCAGAGCTTCGATGCAGGCGAGTGGCAATCCTCAGAGGTGGCGCCGACCATTGCCGAGGGCATCACGCTCAAGCGACCGGGTGACCTGACCTTTCCCATCATCCAGCGACTCGTCGATGGCATCGAACTGGTTTCGGAGGCCGAGATCGAGGGCGCTGTCTACGAATTGTTGGAGACCGGAAAGAGCCTCACCGAAGGGGCAGGCGCAGCTGGCTACTGCGCCATCCGCAACGGCAGATTCCCCGGCCTCGCGGGCAAGAAGGTGGTCGTCGTTCTGTGCGGCGCCAACATCGATCTCAACATTCTAGAGCGCATCATCGAGAGGTCGCTGCTCAAGCAGCACCGGCTCGTCAGGTTGGGAATCACCGTCAAGGACCGACCGGGAGGCCTGGCCCGCATGCTGGCCGTCATCGCCGAACGAGAGGCCAACGTTCTCCACATCCACCACAATCGGGTCTTTACCGAGAGCGCCTTCTGGCAGGTCGATGTCGAGCTCATCCTCGAGGTCAAGAATCGAGTGCACATCGAGCGACTGCTCGAAGCTCTCGCCCAGGCCGGCTATACCAGGATCGAGGAGTTGGGCGTCCCCCTGGTGCCGGCTCCCCACCTCGAACGCTGAGCTGGAGCTCTTCCCCGAGTCCACCCGGTTGCTATACTCCGGCCTCCTGCCTCGATGGGGCGTTGCCGAGTGAACACGGGTCAGCGGAGACGAGAACACCGTATGTACGAAGAGGTGAGCATCAAGCGAGAAGTCGGAGCGATTCAGATCCCCGACGGGTCGCCCGTGGTGATTCCCGAAGGCACCAAGGTGCTCATCACCCAGAGCCTGGGCGGCAGCTTCACCGTCATGACCGATCGTGGGGCCATGTATCGGATCGACGAGCGCAACGCAGATGCACTCGGCAAAGAACCGGCGGAGAACGCGAGCCAGTCGGCTGCCCCAGCAGACGCGGAGTCCCTCGAGCAGCTCATCTGGTCGGAAATGAAGAAGTGCTTCGATCCCGAGATACCCGTCAATGTCGTGGATCTGGGCCTGATCTACGACTGCCAGGTTCAAGACCGTCCGGAAGGGGGCTTTCGGGTCGAGATCAAGATGACCCTCACCGCTCCTGGATGCGGCATGGGGCCCGTTTTGGCCGAGGATGTCCGGGCGCGCCTGGAAGCCATCTCCGGAGTTGAGGAGACCGAGGTTGAAATCGTCTTTGACCCGCCCTGGAATCCGAACATGATGACCGATGCGGCCAGGCTGCAACTCGGCTTCATGTAGACCATTTCTCGTACTCAAGAGTCTGACCACCCCTACAGGTGGGTGGGCCGTCCCACCTCATCGGGTGTTGGTGAAAATCGCCGTCTCGTGCATGCTCTGTGAGAGTGCTCCGAAGGCGCTCCACCTCGTCGGCCCGACGAACCAAGCGCGCCGTTTCTAGCGGACTCCTGCAAGATCTGAAGAGGAGTGTCATGCCTACCGGAAACACCAGGACCCGACCCAAACCGTTTGTCATGCCGCAGTTCTGCAAGGCCTGCGGGCGTTGCATCGACGCCTGTCCCAAGGACTGCATCTCACTAGGCACCCAGATCGAGTCGTCCACCGGCTTTACGCCGGTCGTTTTGGATCTCGAAGCCTGCAACGGGTGCGGTCTCTGCTTCAGCGCCTGTCCCGAGCCCTTCGGTCTGGCGCCCGTGCCCAACGAGTTCGAGACCGAGTTGTTCGACCCGGCGAAGACCTTCGGGCCGAGACAATCCACGGCAATCGAGCCGGTGGCCATACCCGATGAGCGGATTCCGCTACCTGACCTGGAGCCGCTGGTCCTGAAGGGAAATCACGCCGCCGCGATCGGCGCGATCCTAGCCGGCTGCCGCCACTTCTTCGGCTACCCCATCACACCTTCGACCGAGGGCGCGGAGTTGATGGCCAAGCTGCTTCCTCAGATCGACGGCGTCTTTGTCCAAGCGGTGAGCGAGGTAGCCACGATCAACATGATGTATGGCTGCGGCGGCGCCGGCATGCCGTGTATGACTTTCACCTCTTCGCCAGGCTTCAGCCTCATGGTGGAGGGAATCTCCTACATGATCGGAGCCGAGGTGCCGGGCGTTATCGTAGACGTCATGCGCGGTGGCCCGGGACTGGGCAATATCGCCCCGGAACAGGCGGACATCAAGCTTCTGTGCCGTGGTCTGGGGCACGGCAACACCCACGCTCCGGTTCTCGCGCCTTCGACGCCGCAAGAAATGCTCGAAATGGCCCTGCTGGCCTTCGAGTTGGCTTTCAAGTACCGCCATCCCGTGGTCATCGCCGGTGACGGGTACCTTGGGCAGATGACCGGGCGGGTCACGCTCCCCGACTCCATGGTCAAGCCG
The DNA here is from genome assembly GCA_947259195.1 of Thermoanaerobaculia bacterium. Taxonomy (GTDB): domain Bacteria; phylum Acidobacteriota; class Thermoanaerobaculia; order Multivoradales; family JAHEKO01; genus JAUVRX01. Next base: position 89,106 of record CAMYLC010000115.1, read on the forward strand.
GGTATGCCGGAGTGGGCGGTCTGGGGAGACGAGATGCATCGCGGCAATCTCATCAGCTCCATCTTCCTCGCCGAGCCCGACCTCGAAGCCCACAACATCCGCCTCAACGAGAAGTACGAGCGGATGGCGGCCGAGGAACAGAGAGCCGATCTCTACCAGTGTGAGGATGCCGACTGGTTGATCGTAGCGTGCAATACGCCAGCCCGAATGGCCAAGGGTGCCGTCCAGAAGCTGCGTCAGGAAGGGATCAAGGCCGGTCTCTTCCGACCGATCACTCTGTGGCCCTTTCCTATCGATGCCCTGGCCAGCATCATCGACAACGTCGAGGGACTGCTTGTCGTGGAAGGCAGCAATGGACAATTGGAGGACGAGCTGCGGCTGGCCATGAGCCATGCCGGCATTCGCCATCCACGGATCGAGAACGTCAGACACTTTGGCGGCATCCTGCCGTCACTCGCGGAAATCGTCGACAAACTCACCTCTCTCCTGGAGGTGGCAGCATGAGCAACGTCTTCTACGAAAAGTTCGAACGTCACTCCCACGGTGAGGGTCTGAAGGGGCAGAGTACCCACTACTGCCCTGGCTGTGGTCACGGGTTGATCCAGAAGTACCTGGCCGAGTCCATCGCCGAACTGGAAATACAGGATCGCACCATCGCGGTTTCACCCGTCGGCTGCAGCGTCTTCATGTACTACTACCTGGACGTGGGCAATACCCAGGCCGCGCATGGCCGAGCTCCGGCCGTCGCCATCGGTCACAAGGTAGCCAATCCGGACTCCGTCCTGATCAGCTATCAGGGAGATGGTGACCTGGCTTCGATCGGCATCGCGGAGATCGTACAGGCCGCTCAGATGGGTATCCCTCTGACCGTGATTTTCGTCAACAACGCCATCTATGGGATGACAGGCGGCCAGATGGCCCCAACCACGCTGATGGGCCAGAAGAGCGCCACTACACCGACGGGCCGCGAGCGCCTCACCGGCCAACCGATGAAGGTGGCCGAGACCATGGCACTGCTCGACGGCACGGTCTATGTCGAGCGCGTCGCCCTGTACGACAACAAGCTGCGAATGCGTACCAAGAAAGCTATCAAGAAGGCCCTGCAGGTGCAGATCGACAATCGCGGCGTCGGATTCGTCGAGGTGCTCGCCGAGTGCCCGACCCACCTGAAGATGACTCCTGTGGAGACGGAGAGGTGGGTCAAGGAGGCCATGGAGCCCATCTTCCCTCTCGGCGTCAAGAAGGACCTGGACAGCGACCCCTGGTTCCACCTCGAGAAACCCAGCTTCGAGCCCGACAGGATCATCGAAGTGGTCGGCGCCACTTCGGAAGAGACGGACCGGCACTGCGATGGTTTTCCCACCCACATCGACAGCCACGACATCGGTCTCAAGCTGGCAGGCGCTGGTGGCGATGGAGCCCAGACTGCCGCCATGCTGATCGCCAAGGCAGCGGTTACCGAAGGCTTCGACTCCACCCACATTCCCAGCTATGGTCCGGAATCCCGAGGCGGCACCTCTTACGCCGACGTTCATGTCGCCAACGAAGAGGTGCTGTCGCCCGCCGCCCCGAGACCTCACCTGCTGGTCGCTTTCAACGCCCCCAGTCTGGAGAAGTTCGGACCCACCGTCCAGCCGGGTGGCACGATCGTCTACGACAGCTCGGTCATCGCCGAGCCGCCGGAGCTCGATCCCTCCGTCACTCTTGTAGGCGTACCCTGCACTGAGATCGCCAGGGATCTGGGGGCTGCCAAGGTAAAAAACGTCGTGGCACTGGGAGCGCTACAAGCTGCGACTCAACTGTTTCCCAGGGAGACCTTCCTTACGTCCGTTCGACAGGCGTTGCGACACAACTGCGCCATGATCGAGCTCAACGAGGAGGCCTTCGGCTGGGGCGCACGAGCCTTCGAGGAGATGGCCGGAGCCAACTAGTCGGGCCGATACTCCGCCGTCTGCCTCAGCTCCAGCCGTCCCTCGGTTCGGGCTTGACCCGCCGAGGGGCGCTGGAGCCTTTTCACTGCCCAGGATGGCGCTTGCCGTCTGGCAAGCGCCATCCTGGGCAGTGAGGGTCGAGGCGCCCGGTCGTACCTCCCGGCCGATCTTTGAGGGCTTGGGGGTTGAAGCGCTCGGAGAAGTCGCCGAGCGGCCTTTGAGGCAGTGGGGCCCCCTCCCGCGGGAGCCCGCAAGGGGCTCCCCAACAATGCCGACGCCGGCCGCTTCAGAATCAAGGACCCAGGCCCCAAAAGATCGGCTAAAGCAAGCGAAGGCCGTCTCAACCCCTTTTCAGGTGTCAAGGGACGGGAAACGGGCTGGGTCTGAGTGGTGCATCAGGTCGTAGACCGTCGTGAAGATCTGTTCGCGGTTGGGCTTGGAGAAGTAGTCGCCATCGGAGCCATAGGCCGGTCGATGGGCCTTTGCCGACAGGGTCCGGGGCGGTGCGTCCAGCCAGTCGAACCCTGCCTGGTCTACCAGGACCCGTTGCATCATGTAGGCAGTGGTCCCACCAGGCACATCCTCGTCGAGAAACACGATGCGATTCGTCTTCTCGAGAGAGGCCCGGATGCGGCCTTCCAGATCGAACGGGTCGAGCGTCTGTACGTCGACGACCTCCAGGTCGACATCCACCTGGGTCAGCAGCTCTGCCGCCTCGAGCGCAATGCGGCAGCAGGCGCCATAGGTCACGAGCGTTACGTCGCTACCCTCTCGGAGGACATCCGGCACGCCCAATGGCACCGTAAACTCGCCGATATTGTCCGGCAGACGCTCTTTCAACCTGTAGCCGTTCAGCACCTCGATCAAGAGCGCTGGATCGTCCGAGCGGAGCAGGGTATTGAACATGCCGGCCGCTTGCACCATGTTGCGGGGAACGCAGACGTGCATCCCCCGAACCAGATTGAGAATACCGGAGATCAGCGAGCCCGAGTGCCAGATTCCCTCGAGCCGATGGCCCCGGGTTCGCACGATGACCGGCGCCTTCTGCCCGCCTCGCGTTCGCCAGTGCAAGGTTGCCAGGTCATCCGACATGATCTGTAACGCGTACAGCACGTAGTCGAGATACTGAATCTCCGCCAGCGGTCTCAGACCTCGCAAAGCCATACCGATGGCTTGCCCGAGGATCGTCGCCTCGCGGATTCCGGTGTCGGACACTCTCAGATCGCCGTACTTCTCTTGCAACCCCATGAATCCCTGATTGACGTCGCCGAGCTGACCGACATCCTCCCCGAACGCAACCAGATTGGGATAGCGCTCGAGCGCCTGGTCGAAACACCGGTTCAGCACTTCGAAACCGTTGACCAGTGGTGACTCCTCGCCGAATCGAGCCTCCACTACCGGCACTGCAAGAGCCGAAGCCGCCGACTCACTATGTAGGAAGGTGCCGTAGCGTTGTCTCCCGGCCTCCTCCATCTCGTCGCGCCATTCGGCCAGTTGATCTCGTCCTTGACTCTTCTCGGCACGGGTGTGGACAAGTGCTTCGTGCGCCGCTGCCAGGAGATCACGGCGCAGTGGGATGCCCAGGCGATCGAGACGTTCGAGCAACTTTCCCAATTGGGCTTCACGCGCCGACGACTCAGCCAGCTCCGAGACCAGATGGACCAGGACCCTCTTCTCGTCCTCGATCGGCCGACGACAGCTCTCCCAGGCACGACGCTGGAGCTCCTGCACCAGCTGTCGGTCTTCTTCCTCCAATCGGCTCAACTCTTCGTGGCTGGCGATCTTCTCATCGACGATCCACTGCCGCATGCGCGCCAGGCAATCATGCTCCCGCTCCCAGTCCAACCGCTCCTCGGACTTGTACCGCTCATGGCTGCCCGACGTGGAATGGCCCTGCGGCTGAGTCAGCTCCGCGACATGGACAATAGCCGGCACGTGCTCTCGACGGACCACCTCGGCGGCGTTGAGGTAAGTCTCGCAGAGCGCCGGATAGTCCCACCCCTTGACGGTATACAGATCGAATCCCTCATCGTCGCCCGGGGCCCTTTGGAAACCTCGCAAAATCGATGACAGATGACCCCTCGTGATATGAAACTCGGTCGGCACCGAAATGCCATAACCGTCGTCCCAGATCGACAGCAGCATCGGAGCTTTGAGTGCTCCAGCGGCGTTCACCGACTCCCAGAAGACACCCTCGGCGCAGCTCGCATCGCCGATAGTCCCGAATGCAACCTCATCGCCATTCTTCGAGAAGCCGCTGACATCCTCGAGTCCCTCCAAGTGCCGGTAGAGCCGCGAAGCAAACGCCAGGCCGACGAGACGCGGCATCTGCGCGCCCGTTGGCGACAGGTCGGCTGTCGAGTTGAACGAATCCGTCAGCTTCTTCCAGCTGCCGTCATTCTCCAGCAGCCGGCTGGCGAAGTGCGAGTTCATCTGCCGTCCGCCTGATGACGGATCTCGATCCAGCTCGGAATCGGCGTAGAGCTGGGCGAAGAACTCGTCGATCCGCAAGAGCCCCAGGGCGAACATGAGCGTTTGATCCCTGTAGTAGCCCGAACGAAAATCACCTTTGCGGAAAGCACGCGCCAAGGCGACCTGAGCCACTTCCTTGCCGTCTCCGAAGATCCCGAACTTGGCCTTGCCCGTCAGCACCTCCTTGCGGCCCAGCAGGCTCGCCTGCCGACTCTGGTAAGCGATGCGGTAGTCGCGAACGATGCTCTCGCGAGTGAAGTGAAACGTGACACGTTCCTTAGGCGACATGGTGTTCTCAGACGTCATAGCCGGAGTCTCTGGCTGAGGCACTCGTGCAGGACTGACGAGCGGCAATCGTAGCACGCGATTCGGCCACGGACTGCCATTCGGCTGGCCTCTCAAGTGCTACACTCCCGGCGTTCGCGACCTGACGGCGGAGGACAACCCCATGGCGCTACCGAAGCTCACCATCGGAATCGAGGAGGAGTATCAAGTCATCGACCCGGCGACCTGCGAGCTGACTTCCTACATCCAGGAGATCCTCGAACAGGGGCAGCTGGTACTCAAGGATCAGATCAAGGCCGAGCTCCTGCAATCGCAGGTCGAGGTCGGCAGTACCATCTGCCACGACATGCAGGAAGCTCGCTCCGAGCTGGTGCGACTTCGCCAATCCGTAGCCGACCTCGCCGAGTCCAATGGGCTGCAGGTCCTGGCTGCCAGCACCCACCCATTCTCGAGCTGGAAGACCCAGGAGATCACCGAGATGGAGCGCTATTCGCGCCATCTCGAGCAAATGGCCGAAGTAGCTCGCCGGATGCTGATCTTCGGCATGCACGTCCACATCGGTATCGACGACCGGGAGTTGATGATCGACGTCATGGATCAAGCTCGATACTTCCTGCCCCATCTGCTCGCCCTGTCGACCAGCTCTCCCTTCTGGCATGGCCGGGATACCGGCCTCAAGTCCTACCGCTCCATCGTCTTCGAGGGCCTGCCCCGTAGCGGACCTCCACCCTCATTCCAGTCCTGGGCAGAGCACCAGCGATTTGTCGACCTGCTGGTCAAGACCGGCAGCATTCAGGACGGTACAACCATCTGGTGGGACATACGCCCACATCCGAAATTCCCAACCCTGGAGTTTCGGGTCTGCGACATCTGCACCAAAGTGGATGAGGCCATCTGCCTGGCCTCTCTCATGCTGGCCATCGTCGGCAAGCTCATTCGCTTGCGTCAATCCAACCGCTCCTGGCGCCGCTACCGTCACCATTTGATCGAAGAGAACAAATGGCGGGCCGTGCGTTACGGCATCGAGGGGAAGCTGATCGATTTCGGTCGCGGCAAGGAGGTGCCTGCCCGCGACCTGATCCTCGAACTGTTGGATATCGTCGATGACGTCTTGGACGAGCTCGACATCCGGACCGAGGTCGAGTACGTTCACACCATCCTCGAGGAGGGCACCAGCGCTGACCGCCAGCTGGCCGTCTACCAGGAAACAGGAGACCTCGAGTCGGTAGTCGACCACCTGGTCGCGGAGACTCAAGAGGGGGTGGAGCGGAGCCAACCCGAATGAGCTTCAGAGCTCGGGCTGAGAGCCGGAAGGTGTGCCTTCGACTCTCTTCAGCATCAGCCTGTAGAGCGCTTCATATTCATGGACCTGCTTCGTCCAGGAGAAGTCCTGGCCCATACCGTTGAGCATCAGCTGATGCCAGGCTGGCTGATCCCGAAAGGTATTGAGAGCTTGATGCAGTACCTCCGTCAGAGCTTCGCTCGAGTACTCTTCGAAGAGGAAGCCGGTACCGGTGCCGGCCTCAGACTCCCAGGGCTGAACGGAGTCGGCAAGGCCGCCGGTGGCCCGCACGACCGGCACGGTGCCATAGTGCAAGCTGTACATCTGATTGAGCCCGCAGGGCTCGTAAAGCGACGGCATCAGAAACAGGTCGCTCCCCGCTTCGATGCGATGGGCCAGCTCGTTGCTGTATCCCCTGTAGAACGATACCTTGCGAGGAAACCGCCGGTGCAGCGACCGAAACAACGCCTCGAACCGCGGTTCTCCGGTTCCCAGGACCACCAGTCGGAGGTCCAGCTGGTGCAGCAGGCCTGGCATGGCTCCCGCCAGGAGATCGATGCCTTTCTGGTGCACGAGGCGAGAAACCACTCCAAGAACCGGCGCTTGGGGATCGTAGGGCAGCGACAGGTCCTGCAATAGCGCCCGCTTGTTTCGCTCCTTCCCAGTCAGATCCTCTGCCGAGTAGTTGAACGGGATCAGCGGGTCGTTAGCCGGATTCCACTCGCCGTAGTCGACGCCGTTCAGGATTCCCTCCAACGAATCGGACCGGGACCGCAGCAGGCTATCCAGACCCATGCCGTACTCCGGGGTCTGGATCTCTTCGGCGTGAGTCGGACTGACGGTGGTCAACTGATCGGCATGCAGAAGCCCCGTCTTCAGGAGATTCACCGTGTCAGCTCGCAGATCCTCTGCATCGAAGTACGACAGATGATCGCCCAGACCGAGATCCTGCAGGACCGAGGAGGCGAAGATGCCCTGGTAACCGACGTTGTGAAGGGTCAACACGGTCTTGGCGTTCGCCAGCAGCTCGTCCCATGTATAGAAGGCGCGAAGATAGACAGGAATCAGAGCCGTGTGCCAGTCGTTACAGTGGACGATCTCCGGCGACCAGCCCATCAGTTGACAGCTCTCCAGGGCCGCCCGACACAGCAAGCCGAATCGAACCACTTCGTCCCGATCTTCCGTGTAGATCCTCGAGCGGTGGAAGAGCTCGGGACAATCGACGAGATAGACCTGCAGGGAGCTGCCCGAGAGCCAGGTGTACATGACGGAGAACTGGTATTGCCGCTCCCCCATACTGATCTCGAGGTTCTGCAGGAAGTCCACCGGGCCGAAGTCGAGAGACCGGCGGTCGATACTCGAATAGAAGGGAAAGAAGAGACGCACATCGTGCCCTGCCTGGCTCAGGTTCTGGGCCAGCGCTGTCGTGAAGTCGCCCAGGCCCCCGACCTTGGCGAAAGGCGCGGCCTCGGCTGCGACCAGGCAGATTCTCGAACGGTCGGAGCTCAGGAGTTGGCCTCCTGGATATTGCGCAGCAGCGCGATGTTGTTGCGGTGACCGGTCAATCGAGCGGTTACGCGTCCCCGTATCGGATAGCCCAGTAGGTAGAGGTCCCCGATAATGTCCAGAATCTTGTGTCTGACGAACTCGTCCGCGAATCGGAGCTCGGTGTTGATAACGTTGTCTTCCCCCACCAGAATACAGTTGTCCAGCCGCCCACCGGACGCCAGGCCGAGCTCGTTCATCATCTTCATGTCGCGCATGAAACCGAAGGTCCGCGCCGGCGCGATCTCCTCCCGGTAGCGCTGAGGACTCGCGAGCTGAAACTCATAGGACTGCTCGCCGACTGGGGGTGGATAGCGGAGCTGGTAAGAGACCGAGAAATCGTCGGCAGGCTCCAGTGTCAAGAGCTTCTCATCGCTGTCTCCGACCACGTAGCGACGGTCGATCACCAGCTCTTTGCGCGATTCGCTCTGATCTTCTATTCCGGCATCCTCCAATGACATGCAAAACTCCAGCGCGGAACCGTCCAGGACCGGGATCTCGCCATGCACCTTGACCAGCAGATTGGTGACCCCGTATGCATGCAAGGCCGACAGCAGATGTTCCACCGTTCGGATGCTGTCGCCGTTCTTGGACAGCGTCGTGGCGTAATCGGTCTCGGCGACTTCGCTGACAAATGCCGGAATGTGAGTGTTTGCCGGCAGCGTCTCGAAGTGAATGCCACTGTTCGTTGGCAGCGGTTGGATCGCCATCCCCGTCCGCCGACCCGAATGGAGTCCCAAGCCGTACAAGACGACGCTCTTTCGAATCGTCCTCTGAGGCTGCTCACTCTCCTGGAGCAACGGCAACTGCGGCGCGGGTGTCAGATTTCGCTCGCGGTCGAGGCGGGTCTTGGTACGTTCCAGCGAGCTGAGAAGGGACGCATCGGTAGCCAGGGACTGTCGGTATTTCAGCGCACCCGCAACGCCGTCGACAACCTGGTTGTACGAGATCGGCTTTTCAACGTAGTCGAAAGCTCCCATCTTGATGGCCTTGACGGCGGTCGAAGCCGTACCGTGTCCAGACATCATGACCACGGCAGCTGCCGGATCCAGCTCTCTGAGTGCCTGCAGGGTTTCCAGACCATCGCGATCGGGCAGCCAGATATCGAGGAAGACAACAGCCGGACGCCTGTCCCGGTAGAGCGCCAGAGCCTCCTCCCCGCTTTCGGTGCACAGAGTCTCGTAGCCCTCATCGTTCAAGACGCCAGACAGGGCGGTCAGGATCCCCGGCTCGTCGTCCACGATCAGTACCAGCTCCCCCATGATCTCCTCCGTCGGCTCGGTAATCCATCGGAGCCTCGACATAGCCTACCCCAAGCCTACACGCTCTGGGCCTGCTGCAGACCGGACGAGCCGGGATCCGGCCGGCCCCTGGCCGCGATCCAACGATGAACTGCCCGCCGGGCAAACCACCACGGGGGCGAAGCGCGGGATAGAGCGAGAGGCCAGACGGGCGGGCTGATTTCATGTCTGACGCCGGCTACACCGAGTCACTATTGACAGTCACTCTTCGGCATGCTCGCATAGCGGCATCGTGCGCGAAGAGAGTCGCCTTGTCCCCAGGCCCAGAGCACGCATAGGTCGCGGACCCTTGGCATGCGAGCGACTGTTGCTTGCAGACCTCGACGACCACTTGCGGCACGCCGGCGACGCAATCCTCAAGCAGCCGATTCTGATCGTCGTGCCCTCGACGAGCCTCAGGTTGCACGTCCTGAACCGAATCACAGACCACCGTGGTGGAGCCGCAGCCGGGATCCAATGCCTGACTCTCCATGCGGCAGCCATGGACATCGCTTGCCGGGTCGCTCCGCTCGAGGCGCCTCGGGCCGACCTGCTTCCCATGCTCGTGCGTCGGTTCGCTTCGCTCGAGCCATCCCTGCGGCGGTCGCTAGGGCATCTCCACGATAGCTATGCTTCGGTCTTGCCCCCCGTCGAAGACCTGCTGGAGGCCGGATTCGATCCGGCGCTCGGAGAGGCTCTAGAGGAGGTTCTAGAGCAAGAGGGCCCAGAGCGGGCCTCCAATGCAGAAGTAGAACGAGCCCGGGCTCTCATCCGAGTCGCCAGCCGCTGTGCGGAGACTCTCTCCCAGGAAGGTGCGCCCAGGGTCTCCGACCTCCTGAAGCAGGCGACCGATGAGATCCGTCGGGATCCCGACTGCCTGCAGGCCGGCACCATCATGATCTACGGCTTCGCTGATGCTACTGGCCTCGCGACCGACTTTATCCAGGCGCTGCTCGAAAAGCACGCCGCGACGATCTACCTGGACCAGCCCGCCGATCCAGCGAACCTCAGTCAGGCCGACGAAGGAGCCGAGTTCGGCCGTCGCTTTACGGAGCGCATTGCCCTTGCGACATCCCCCTCGAAGGCAGCGCCGACCCATCATCCACCAGCCTCGATCGAGATGGCCCGAGCGCTCGGCGGACAGGCCGAGATCCGGCACATCGCCAACCGCATCCGTCAGCTGCTCGACGACGGCGCCAGGCCCGAGGGCATTGGAGTGGTCGCCCGCCAACTCGACTCCTACGTCTCGGTTCTGCGCACCCATTTCTGGCGACTGGGCCTTCCCTTCTCGGCCATCGGTGTCGTCGGCCCCCTGACCGAATCGGGAAGGCGGGTGCGAGCGGTCTTGGATCTCCTCAAGCAGGGGCGGATGGCCCCCATCGAGCGCTGGCTCGATTCCAGCCATGCCTGGACCGACAGCCTCGAGTTCGACCTCAGGCTGGCTCTCTACGGCTTCGGCGCCGCGAGGCTGGAGGAAGCAGCCGATCTCGACCTGGAAAGGGGTGCGAAGGGTAGAGACTTCCCATTGCCGGTGCGCGCCGGCCTTACCACCAGCGGGGACGGCGAGGACGCTGCGCAGCAGACCATCGAGCACCGCAGCATCCCGGGAGTCGTCCTGGTGCAAGCGCGTGACGAAGCGCTACGCCTCTGTAAACGATTCGACAAGTGGCAGCAGGTCGAGCAACTGGAGGGCCACTTGACGCTTCTGAGAGCGTTTCTCTTGGAGGATCTGCAATGGCCGGCTGACGGAGATCTCGCGCTCCACCTGATCTGGCCACTCGAGAGGCTCGGCGAGCAGACCAGGGCCGATCTACCGCTCGCCTTCGATGAGATGGTGAGGTGGCTGGAAACAGCCTGGTCCGAGATCGGCCGCGATTCCCTTGGCGGCCGTGGCGGCGGTGTCCAGGTTCTCGACGTGACCGAAGCCCGGGGGCGCACCTTCGAGCACCTCTTCGTCATCGGATTGAATCGGGGTGCCTTTCCTCGCCAAGTCCGCGAAGACCCTCTGCTGCCGGACTTCTTGCGACAGTTACTGAGTCGTGAAGGCTACGGAGTCCTGCCCGACCTGGCCCGCAAACTCTCAGGATTCGCCGAAGAGCGCTTCCTGTTCTCCCAGCTCCTCGCATCCAGCCCCCTGGTGGCTCTTTCCTGGCAGGTGGTCGATGACGACGGACAAGCCCTGAGTGTCTCGCCGCTCGTCGAGAGGATGCGCTGGTCGGAGGCCGCCATGGACCGGCAGGAGTGGCGAGAGCCGCCAACGGTTCCACCGCTGTTCAAGCTCTTCCGCGAGACCGATGCGGAATCTCCGAAGGTACCCCGCCTGGCCTATGAGCATGCCGTCCACGCCGCAATGTCGGGGCCTCGGACAGAGCTCGGTGGTTTCCTTTCCGTGGCGATCACCGAGAGCGTCGAGACCCCGTTCGACTGGAAGTCGATCGCCAGCGAAGCGGACGTACCGACCGTCTCCGATCCCGATCGCTTGGCGACAGCTCGAGTTCGACTCCTCGACGAGATGGACCCGATTCGGGGAGATAGCGAGGGAGAGCGTACCTTTGCAAGGCTGGGCCCGTTTCTGGGCTTCGTCGGACCCATCCTCGACGAGCAGGACCTGCGAAGCGGAAGACGCCTCTTCGTTACCGCCCTGGAGGGCCTCGCAGCCTGCTCCTGGCAGACGTTCTTATCACGGCTACTGCGACTCGAGGCCCTACCGGACCCCTTGGAAATCCTGCCCGGAATCAGTCCGGTGCTGGTCGGAGACGTGGTCCATCGTTGCCTCGAGCGCCTGGTCGGCGCCCAACTTCCGACCCGGGCGGCCGAGCTTGAGACCGCTCGCACCGTGAATCCGCTGAGCGTGACGTGGCCTGCCAACCATGAGCTCAACAGGCTACTGGAGAAGCAGGCCGAGCTCGTGGCTCGCCGACACGGTATCGGCATGCGCGGCTTCCCGAAGTTGCTCGCGCGCGTGGCTCGCCCCTATCTCGACTGTGCTCACAAAATGGACTGGGCCTCGCAGACCGGGATTCCCGTTGCAGCGGTCGAGGTGGAGGGCCAGCTGCCCTTGCGTCTCGCCAACGGCAACGAGCATGTCCTGTTCTTCAGGGCGGATCGGCTGGATGTCGACGGCGGCGGCGAAAGGCTCGTGGACTACAAGACCGGCAAGAACGACATCAGCAGCGCCAGGACCGCTGCAACACGCCAGAAGAACCTGATCAAGAGGATTCGCGCCGGCAAGTCATTGCAAGCCGTCGCCTATGCCCAGGCGGCGAGCTCTCAGAGCTCCAGCGGCAGGTACCTCTTTCTCAAGCCGGACCTCGACGGACCCGACGAGGCTCGCGATATCGCGATCGAGAGCGGCAACGAAGAGGCGCGACTCGCATTCCAAAGAGCCGCTTGCGGTCTGCTCGAAGCTTGGAATCAGGGGTCCTTCCTTCCCAGGCTCGTTGAGGCGGACAGAGACAGTGCGCCCAGGCGCTGCGGGTTCTGTCAGGTCGCCGAAGCCTGCCTGCGGTACGACTCGGGCGCGAGAGGACGCCTGCGAACCTGGATGGCAGAGCATCAGGAGGCCTACATCGGAGAGCCCGATCGAGCCAGCGGCGCCGAGAGCGCCGCCATCGAGGTCTGGTTGCTGGACTCGAGGCGACTCGGAGAGCTGGACGCAACCGCGCCGACGGAAGGCGGGGACTCCTGATGGAAGAAAGCGACTTGCAGGTTCGAGACGAAGCGGCACGGCGGGCGGCTCACTCGGTGTTCGATCGCCCGCTGGTGGTGATTGCCGGCGCCGGCACAGGCAAGACCACGATCCTCGTCTCTCGGGTGCTCTCCTGGTGCCTCGACCCAGGCTGGGAGGAGGCGCACCAGGCACTCGAGGAGCACGAGCCTAGCGCGTCCGGCGAGGCGGCCGTGGCCCGGAGGGTTCTGGAAGGGGTAGTGGCCATCACCTTCACCGAGGCCGCAGCCGCCGAGATGGCCAATCGGGTTGCGGCGACTCTCGCCCAGATCGCGGGTGGCGGAATTGGCGACCTGGTCTGGTTTCGACCCGATTGGCTACCCGAGAAGCCCTCCAAGGAGATCCTGGAGAGTCGCGCCCGCGCCCTCATCGGCGCCCTGGACCACCTGACCATCCGGACGATTCATGCGTACTGCAGAACCCTGCTCTCGACCTACTCGTTGGAGGCGAAGTTGGCCCCCGATCTGCAGGTCGATGCGGATGGGCGACTGCTTCGAGAGAACTGTCATCGCATCGTCGAGTCCGCAGCCAAGCGCTCTTTCTCGGAAACGCCCGACGCCCCACTGTCGCGGCTGGCAACCCTGGGATTCGGTCCACAAGAGGTAGCAGACGCTCTCTATGAGCTCGCCAGCCGCGGCCTGACCTCGAGAGCCCTCGCCATCGACCCCTTCGATCTCTCCACCTTGGCGCAGGCTCGAGACGAGCTGAACGGTGCCTGCGTGCGATTCAAGGAGATCGGCAGCGATGCCCTTCGATCCCAGACGCGCTCCAAGATCGCTTTGTCGGTCGCTGACGCCGTGGATCGCACTCTCGAAGCCTTGTCGACCGTGAACGAATCCGACGGCGAGGCTCTGGCCGGGCTTCTGATTCGTCTCGAAGGCGATTGGCCCGAGAACCTCCTGAAAAGGCTCCGAGAGTGGAGCTCGGCTAGCTTCAACCGGTCGGAGAGCGCCGCGCTGGGATCGCTCCAAGAGCCATTGGCCAAGGCCTCCTGCGAGCTGCAGGAACTGGTCACCTATCTTCGAGAGATCGACCCGATTCTCTTCGACCTGGCGCGCCGCAGCCTCCAACCCCTGATGGTCCAGCTGGAATCCGAGCTCCGAGCCAGCGGCATTGCCACCTTTCAGTCGCTCCTCGCCGGCGCACATCGACTCCTCAAGAACAGTCGCCTGGCGCTGAAGAGAGAGCGCTCTCAGCTGCGTCAGCTGCTCGTCGATGAATTCCAGGACACCGATCGACTGCAGAGCGAGATCGTCAGCCTACTGGCCCTGGAAGGAGATACCGAGAAACGACCGGACCTGTTCGTGGTCGGAGATCCGAAGCAATCGATCTATGGCTGGCGCAACGCGGATCTGACCTCCTTCGATGCGTTCGTCGAGCGAGCCGAGCACGAGGGAGCCGAGGTCTGCCTTCTGGCGATCAATTTCCGGTCGACGCCCGCTATCCTCGACGAGGTGAGTCGTGCCTTTCAACCCGTCATGATCTACCGAAAAGGACTGCAACCCGACTTCGAGCCCCTCCTCGCGCATCGAGACGAGGTCGATTTCTTCTCTAGGCCCGCAAGCCGCCACGCGGCCATCGAGTACTGGATATCGTGGCCCAGGCCCGAGGATGCTTCGACTCCCCTGCCCGACTCCAAGGTCGCCGCAATCGCTCGTTGTGAAGCCACAGCGATTGCCCAGGATATTCGCTATCTTCACGATGCAGCCGACATGCCGTGGGATGACTTCGGGCTGCTGCTTCGCGCCACAACGCACCTCGAAACCTACCTCGACGCCTTCCGGGACCAAGGCGTGCCCTTCGTCGTCGGTAGCAGCAAGCAGTACTACCGCCGCCGCGAGATCATCGAGGCCTCGGCCTTGGTCCGAGCCATCATCAATCCCGTCGATCACGTAGCCCTGGTGGCGTTTCTGCGCTCGGCTACCGCAGGACTTCCTGACGCCGCGCTTCTCCGCCTCTGGGGCTCGGATTTCCCGGCCCTGCTCACCGAGCTGACAGGGCCCGCGGATTCCGGACTCGATCAGGCTCTCGGGCTAGTCGAGAGGGTGGCTCACGAGCTCGACGACGCCATACCTGGGATCAAGAGCATCGAAAACTGGCAAGCCAGTGTCCAGGAGGCCGTCGCCGGCCTGGCCCTGCTGCGGCGGTCCTTCCGCCAAGACCCCCCGGACCGGTTCGTGGAGCTTCTGCGGCGGCGGCTGCTCTTCGATGTATCCGAAGCGGCTCGTTATCTCGGCCACTATCGGCTAGCCAATCTCGAGAGGTTCTTTCGTCAGTTGGAGGTCGCCCTCGAGGAGCGTGGTGGCGATATCCAGGCAATTCTGAGGACTCTGCGGCGGGGAATCACAGAGGCCGGGGAAGAAAAGGAAGCGCTGCCCGAGGACGCGGTAGTGGATGCAGTCCAGGTCATGACCATTCACGGGGCGAAGGGCCTCCAATTTCGCCATGTCTACCTGGCTCAGGCGCACGCCTCGCCGCCACCGAAGCGCCGCCATGCCATCGACCTGGACCCGCGATGGATACCAGGTGAGCCGGCAGACTACGTTCTGTTCGGCAATCCCACGCTCGGCTTTCGACAGGTTGATGAGCATCGACGACGGGTCGAATCAGCCGAGCTCGTGCGTACGCTCTACGTGGCACTGACCCGGGCCGAGGATCGGCTTGTGGTGGCTGGGAATTGGCCCGAGGAGCTGCCATCGCTGCCGCCCGAGCAGGCGACAACCTACCTGGATCTCTTGCGGCATCGGATCGATATCCCGGCCTCACCGGGCCGACTCCTGGGAGACTGCATCGAGAACAACGAGACCTTTCAGGACACTGGATTCGCACGGTGGCGGTTTCCAGGTCTCGGCAAGGGGAACGCCGAGACAGTCGGAGCAGACGAACAGGCCTCCAGGTCGATCCCACTCGAACTGGCCCAGAGCGACTCGCGGGCGCTTTCCGAGCACACGCTGGCGGCGGGCCATCGGATGGCCCGACCCTTTCAGGAGTCCATGTCTGCCGAGGCCGGGGCTCGACTCGAACGGCTACTGGACGAGGGAAGCGAGTCCAGGGTCGGGTCGAGCCGCCGCCACGGAGCGCGCGCGGTTGGTGAGCTGATCCATCGCCTGTTCGAGACCTGGGACCTGGATGAGCAACCCGGGGATGAGTGGCAAAAGCAACAGAAAACCCTGCTGGCAGGGTTGAGCACCCTGGTCCCGGAGGACGAGCTTTCCGCGGCGACCGAGAGGGCGACGAACCTGCTCGAGCGAATCGGTAGTGGGGGTCTCCTGAAGCGGTTCATCGAGCTACGAGAGACCGTACTGGGCCGCGAGATTCCCGTACTGCTGGCGCCGCCGGATGGAGATGAAGGTCCGGTCGGTTTCTATTCCGGCGCCATCGATCTGCTCTATCGTTGCCCTGAGACCGCACGGCCGGTCATCGTCGACTTCAAGACCGATTGGATCGAGTCCGACCAGGATTTGGCGGCACGAGCAAAAGTCTATGCTTCGCAAGAGGATCTCTATGCGGCCGCGGTGCAGCGAGCGATGAAGCTGGAGAGGCGGCCCGACACCGAGCTCTGGTTCCTGTGGGCAGATAGGAGGTGCACCCGGTCATGACCGCTCTCTGCGAGATTCCCACACCTGCACTGATCTTGGATCTGGACCGTATGGAGCGAAATCTCCGCCGAATGGGTGATCGAGCAAAGGCGCTCGGCGTCGGGCTCCGCCCTCACATCAAGACGCACAAGTGCCTGGAGATCGCACGAATGCAGCGCGATCTGGGGTGCTCGGGCATCACCGTTTCCACTCTCTACGAGGCCAGGGTCTTCGCCGAGCACGGGTTCGACGATCTGACTTGGGCCTTCCCCGTTGTCCTGAACCGAATCGACGAGGCCATAGAGATAGCCCGTGGAGCCGATCTGGGATTGGTGATCGACTCGATGGAGGCCCTGGCGGTGCTCGAGGCATCCCGCCATCCGTTTCGAGTCTGGATGAAAGTCGACTGCGGTTACCACCGGGCCGGGGTCGACCCCGCAGGTCCCCTGGCGCAAGAGCTTGCCCACAAGCTCGACGGTTCCTCGACTCTCCAATTCAGTGGGCTCTTGACCCACGCCGGGCATGCCTACGGCACCGACTCCCGAGGTGAGCTGGCGGCAGTGGCTGAGCAGGAGCGCTCGTCCCTGGTGAAGCTTGCCGCGTCCCTGCGAGACTCGGGGGTCGAGGTTCCGGCGATCTCGGTGGGCTCCACTCCGACGATGTCAGTAGTGGAAGATCTGGCGGGAGTTGACGAGATGCGACCTGGAAACTACGTCTTCTATGACCAGATGCAGGCGACACTGGGGTCCTGCAGTATCGACGACTGCGCGGTGACCGTTCTCGCCAGTGTGGTCTCTTCGCAGCCGGGAGCCGGACACTGCGTCATCGACGCGGGAGCCCTGTCCTTGTCGAAGGACAGCCTGCAGAGTGACGACGGCACGTCCGAGTTCGGCGAGATTCTCGAGACACTTCCTCCGCCATCACCGACCCGAACCGCTCGAGCTCGGTCTCTCTCACAAGAGCACGGGATCCTCGACAGCGCATTGGCCGTCGGCACACGGGTTCGGGTCCTACCTGTTCACTCCTGTCTGACAGTGGCCTGTTTCGAAGAGTACGTGGTAGTGCGCGGTGATCAGGTGGTCGATCGCTGGAAGATCTGGCGCGGGCGCTAGGAATCTCCCATAGCCAGGCATCGTCCAACTCGGGTCGAGCTCGTTGGCAACGTACCGGGCGGAAAGCTCCCCGATTCTCAGCTGGTGCCCCAGCGCCAAGGGAATGGGATGGAGGATCCCAGGGGGCTTTCCTCCCTGCCGCTGCAAGAACCCCCTGGAGTCCCCCCGGCCGAGTCCCCGAACCACTGAACTGATCACCGGACGATCCCGGTCGAAATCCTCCCGATCTCTTCGTTGTTCTGCGGCGAAGCTTCGCTGGGCGCCTGTCCGAGGCCGCTTACTCGAGGTACCCGAGCGCCCGGAGCGCTTCCATATCTTCGTCGCTCAGCGATGGAGGCGGTAGGTCATCGGCCAGAATGACCGCGGCCATTACTCGATCCAACCAGATCTGGAGGTCGGCAGACACTTCCGTCTGTTCCAGGACGAGGCTCTCCATCTCTGCCGGATCGCTCACGAGGTCGAAGACTCGACGGCGACCGTTGGTGACACGGAGGATCTCTTTCTTGCCATCCTCCAATCGCGCCACCTCCAGCAGGCCCTTCTCACGCACCCTGGTCTGGTCCTCCTTGGCACCCACCGAACCACGGTGGGCTTGATAGAGGGTTACCCGCTCATGCGGCTCGCGCGCGGCACCGACGAAGACCTTCGACCAGTCCATGCCCTGGAAGAAATCCGGCACTTCGATGCCCAGCAGACCGACCAGCGTCGGCGCCAGATCGATGATGAGTGCCGGCGCCTCGACGACTCTGGGCTCGACGTGCCCGGGCCAGGTGATTCCCATGGGGATATGGAGCGTGGGTTCGTAGAGATGCCTGCCGTGGCCCCAGTAGCCATGCTCGCCCAGACTCTCGCCGTGGTCGGAAACGAAGACGACCAGGGTGTCCTCTTTCGGCGCCTGATCCCCGACAGCTTTCAGCAGCTTCGAGATTTGAAAGTCCACATAGGCGATCTCCGAGTCATACTTGTTGCTGTCAGAGTAGGTATTGTCGTCGGGGGACGCACCAATCTGGTTCATGAAATCCCGTTGCAACACGTATGGAGCGTGGGGCTCGACATAGTGCACCCAAAGGAAGACAGGGCGCGAGGGTCCACCCTCGATCTGCTCTGAAAACCAGTCGAGCGCCGCTTCGTTGAGGTCTTCGGCCGTAGCCTCCCGTTTGACCATGCCGAGCCACCGGGCTTTGTTCAGCACCTCTTCGAAGTGATCGAAATGATCTGCCATCGCCCAGAGCTTCTCTCGCAGGGTCCAGCTGCCGACAAAGGCGCCGGTCTCATAACCGTGGCGCCTCAGGACCTTTGGCAGCGAAGGCAGCTCTGGTCGGACTCGAAGACCGTTGCGGGTCGAGCCGTGCTCGTGCGGCGGCAAGGAGGTCAGCATCGAGGCCAGGGCGGGAGCGGTCAAGGGCTCAACGGTGCGAGCATCGGCGAATCGAGCCCCCCTGACCAGAAGATCATCGATATGAGGTGAGGTCTTGCGTGAGTAACCGTAGCTCCCCATGCGATCGGCCCGCAAGGTGTCCACCGAGATCACGAGGATGTGGGGCTGCTGATCGCGATCAGCTACCGCAGGTGCCGGCAGAAGTAGGACGACAAGACAAAGCAAGTGTCGCAACTTCGAGAGCATTCGAAGGAACCTCATGACCGCGGGAATCTACCAGATTTTCGCCACCGCGATAGGGTGACCGGAAGATGGTCGACTCACCCTCAGCGCCATCCGGTCCGCCGGCACCCCTGATCCGAGGCCGGGTCCCGCTGAGCCGCTGGCTGCTCAGAGCCGCGCAACTGTTGGCACTGGCCGCGATCCTCGTCCTGGCCTGGAGACTCCTCGAACAGATCGGCTGGAGAAACCTCTGGCTGAGGCTGAAAGGTGCCAGAGTTGCTTGGCTGACCGCTGCCGCGGCGGCTCTGATTGGTAGATTCTTCCTGCTCTACCTTCGTTGGTCCCTGGCTCTCGGGGCAGCCGGCTTTCGCCCCCCCTGGATCCTCGGCCAGGCGTCGCAGCTCGCCGCCGTGCTGGTCAATCACCTGACGCCCACAGCTCGACTCCTTGGGGGAGTTCTTCGTGCGCGCTGCGTAGGCCGGCAGCTCGGCGAGCCCTTCTCGCAGATCTACGCCACCGTCCTCGTCGATCAGATCTCTCAACAGGTCGTTCTCGGTGCTGTCACCTGGCTTTCCCTGATTGCAGTTGCCGCATGGTCCGGACTCGAGAGCCTGGCAATCGGACTCGGCCTGGGTCTGGCACTGGTCGTTGCCACGCTGGCGATCTGGCGGCAGACAGCCAAGTCTGACAATGCTCGACCTCTCGCCACCTTGGTAGGGCTGAGAGCGGAGAGAAAGGGCAAGCGGCTCGGTCCGCTATTCGCCGGCGGCCGAGAGCTTTTCAGAATCCTCCGCCAGAGCTTCTCCGATATTCCACTGCAGGCTCGCATGGCGGCGACGGGCAGCCTGATCTTCTCGCTGAATGTAGCGGCCCAGTGGCTGATCTTCGAGAGCCTCGGCAGCCCGGTGCGGCTAGCGGCTGTCATTTCCACGATCGCCCTGGGCCTGGCGGCTGGCCTGCTCACCGGCACACCGGGCGGTGCAGCCACGACCGAGGCCGCCATGATCGGCCTCTACGTCTCCTGGGGAGTCGATGGCGTCGAAGCAACCGCCGGAGTGCTCTTGTACCGGGGAATTCACTATCTGCTGGTTTTGATTCTCGGCCTGCCTTGCCTCGTCTACTGTGAGGCGGCGACGGGCAGGGGGCAGAGGACTAGAAGCGAGCTCGCTGAAGAAGCTCCTCCAGGCAACGGGACGCCTCCTGTCGAGTCTCCTCCAGATTCAAACGGGTGAGCCGCCCGTTCTCCACGAGGATCTCGCCACCGACGACCACGTGGCGCACGGAAGCTCGAGAGGCGCCGAACGCCACGAGGTCGTGCAGATCGACTGCAGAGGAGGCCAGCCATTCCGGTCGGTCGGTGCTCAAAACGAGTAGATCCGCCGCTTTGCCGACTTCGAGACTGCCGACGTCCTCACCGAGACCGATCGCTTCTGCCCCCTCACTCGTCGCCAGTCGCAGAGCTTCGAGCCCGGTGAACGACGCCGGGCCGTGACCGACCTGCTGCAGCAGAGCTGCCAACCGCACCTCCTCCATCACATCGAGGTCGTTGTTGCAGGGCGCCCCGTCGGCACCGATGCCGACCGGAATGCCAGCCGCACGGATACCCACGACATCGGCGATACCTGAGCCCAGCTTCAGGTTGGCACTGGGGCAATGCACGACACTGAAGGCCTCCCTGGAGACCCGCTCGAGATGACGCGCCTCTAGTTGGACACCATGGG
The DNA here is from genome assembly GCA_947259195.1 of Thermoanaerobaculia bacterium. Classification (GTDB taxonomy): domain Bacteria; phylum Acidobacteriota; class Thermoanaerobaculia; order Multivoradales; family JAHEKO01; genus JAUVRX01. The sequence goes on from CAMYLC010000115.1 coordinate 109,639, forward strand.
CGATTCTCAAGTCGGAGTCCAGGATGCCCTTGTCGTCGAAATAAGCGATCTCGTCCAAGCCACCCTTCAGCCGCATGACGGCCTGGGACTCCTCCTTCTGCTCCAGGGCATGCGTGTGAATCGGCCAGCCCCTGACGCTCGCCACTTGCCGAATCCCACTCCACAGCTCATCAGAGCAGCTCAGAATGAACCGCGGGTTGAGGAGATAGGCAACCCGACCCCCCGTCCAGCCTTCGACCTTCTCCCCCAGAGACACTGTCTCGGCCAGCACGGTGTCAGTGTCGCCAGCCAAGGTCGCCGGCATGCCTTCACCGCTGTCCATGAGGCAGATGCCGGCCAGGCCGCGCAGGCCCGACTCCCGAATGGCCGCAAGCAGTCCGGGGGCCCCGGGTCCGAGCCCGATGTCCTGCACCGTGGTGGTACCTGACAGAAGGCACTCCGTTGCCCCCAGCAACGCACACCAGTACGCACTCTCGTCGTCGTGCGCCGCTTCCAGGGGCCAGATGCGCTCCCTGAGCCAAGAAAGCAGCGTTCGCCCCTCGGCCAGACCCCGGAAGAAGGTCTGCCCAAGATGGATGTGGCCCTGGATCAACCCGGGAAGCACCAGACAGCCACCGACATCGAGGATCAGACAGCCAGCAGGAGGCACGACATGGCTACCCATTTCCTGAATGCGACCCTCGGCCAGCAGCAGGTCCGTATCCGGCAGCACAGACGCCCTTTCGTCGAGAGTGAGAACTGTCCCACCCCGAATCAGTAAGGGCAGAGCGCGCGTTGAATAGTCGTCCGCCGATTCGACTTTCATCGATTGCATTCTACTCGCCAGGGGTCGGCTCACCCATCACGCGTTCCGCCTGCCGGCCGGATCCGCCCGAATCGGCTAAGATTCTGCTTGCCATGGCGCTTTTTCGACGCAAGTTTCGGCTGACCGACTGCGCCACTACCGGTGGGTGAGCGGCCAAGATAGGTCCGGGGGACCTGCACGCAATGGTCGCGCCACTGATGCGAGTGGCGGGTGGCGATCCGAGGATCCTGGTCGGCCCGGAAACGGCTGATGACGCAGGGGTGTATCTCCTAGGGGACGATGCCCTGGTGGCGACCCTCGACTTCATCACACCGGTATGCGACGAACCCTTCCGCTACGGCAAGATAGCGGCCGCAAATTCTCTCTCGGATGTCTTTGCCATGGGGGGAGAGGCACTGTTTGCCCTCAACATCTGCTGCTTCCCCGCCAAAGGGGTCCCGGACGGCGTCTATGGCGAGATCCTGCAGGGCGCTGCCGAGGCGGTAGCCGAGGCGGGAGGCGTGCTCCTCGGCGGGCACTCCGTCGAAGACGAAGAGCTCAAGTTCGGTCTATCGGTCACGGGAAAGGCCGATCCCGAACACCTCCTCACCAACGCGAACGCTAGACCGGGCCACCAGTTGATCCTCACCAAGCCTTTGGGCACCGGTGTGCTGATCAACGCCTTCAAGGCAGGCAAGTTGGATGCCGCCGGGCTCGAACCGGCCCTGGTTGAAATGGAGAGCCTCAACCGCGCCGCGGCTCAGCTTGCCCTGCAACATGGCGTCGAGGCGGCTACCGACATCACCGGCTTCGGGATCGCCGGCCACACGATGGAGATCGCGCGGGCTTCGAGAGTCGGAGTTCAATTGAACTTCGCGAATCTGCCGGTCTACGAGAGCTTCTACCGCATGGTGAAGAAGGGGGTCTCCACCCTCTCGACTGCTGCCAACGAGCGCAACGTAGAAGGCGAGCTCGAAATCACGGCGAGACTCAAGAAGCAAGAGCGAGAAGTTCTGTTCGATCCACAGACCTCCGGTGGTCTGCTCCTCGCTACTGCGCCCATCCAGGTAGAACCTCTGCTCCAGGCACTCCTCGATACCGGACACAATGCAGCGCTGGTCGGTGAAGTCGTGGACGGTCCAGCAAGGCTCGAAATCCTCTGAAATGAAGACTATGCCTCGTTGCAGCGTTGGCTCTTTCAATCTATCTAGACGCTCAATTCGGAATCCATGCCTTCGACCCCTTGGCTACTCTACGGCGCCTATGGCTATACCGGCGAACTGATCGCCCGGGAAGCCGCTCGACGGGGAGATGCGCCAATTCTGGCAGGCAGGCGGCGGCAGCCGCTCGAGAAGCTGGCCGCCGAGCTCGGATTCGAGGCGAAGGTCGTCGACCTGCAGGACCCCGGCTCTCTCCGAACTGCTCTCGAGCGGGTATCAGCCGTACTGCTCGCGGCCGGACCCTTCGTGCACACGAGCCGTCCGATGGTGGAGGCTTGCCTCGCAACGGCCACACACTACCTCGACATCACGGGTGAGATGGGCGTGTTCGAGTCGGTCCTGCACCGCGCCGAGGAGGCCCGCGAGGCCGGAGTAGCCCTGCTTCCTGGCGCCGGCTTCGACGTCGTCCCCAGCGATTGCCTGGCCGCCGCCTTGGCGCAAGCGTTGCCCGACGCCTCCCATCTGGATCTGGCCTTCACCTCCGATCGGGGCAGTGCCAGTCGGGGTACCTTGCGCACCGCCGTGGAAGCCATGCCGCATGCAGGTGCCGAGCGCCGCGACGGCAAGATCGTTGCCACTCCGTTGGCGCACGACGCCCGGCGAATCGAATTTGGCTGCGGCTCGCGCTGGGCCATGACGATTCCCTGGGGTGACGTCTCCACTGCCTTCCACACCACCGGCATCCCTAACATTCGGGTCTACACCGGGACCCCCGAGCGACGCATACGGCAGCTGAGAAGGCTGCGGCCCCTGCTGCCGATCGTCGGCACGGTCCCGATCAAACGTCTGCTGCAATGGTGGATCGGGAGGACCGTCGTGGGACCCGACGCCGAGACCCGATCTGGAGCCAGAGTCCATCTGTGGGGCGAAGTCGGAAATGAGGCAGGCGCAAGGCGAGAGGCGACCCTCGAGGTGCCAGAGGGCTACGCACTGACGGCGTCCGCCGCCGTCGAGCTCGTTTCGAGAGTGGTGGCTGGCGCTCTGGAGCCCGGTGCCTGGACTCCCGCTGGAGCCTTCGGCTCCGACTTGATCGCCGAGATTCCGGGCGTCGAGCAGGCGGTCCAGCTTCGAGACTCTCAGCTCTCGTCAGAGTAGGTCACTCGCATGGTCTCGATCGGCTTCTGCTTGCGGAAGCGGGCCAGAGCCACGACTCCCTCGGCCATGAGCCAGATCGCCAGTACCAGCAGGATCAGTCCGATCGCAAACAGCGGTCCACCACCTTCACCCCTTTGCGCCCAGAAATCTCTCAGGTTGGAGAACATGGCTAGGATCGTCGTGACTGCCATGAATAGCATGGGTACGCCGGTGAACCAGGGGCTCTTGCCTCTCTGCACCAGGTAAAGGGTCACTGCCAACAAAGCCAAGCCGGCAAGGAGTTGATTGGTCGTGCCGAACAGTCGCCAGAGGGCGAGCCCCGCCGGCCGACCGCCGATCTTGTAGAAGGCAAAGAACGCAATCACACCCACCGCCAGCAAAGAGCTGACAAATCGATTGTCGAGGATTCTCAGACGCAGCGTGTCGCCGATCTCCGAGATGTTGAACCGCAGGAGACGGGTAGCCGAGTCGAGCGTGGTCAAAGCAAAGGAGACGACGACGACAGCTATGAAGGCTGTGGCGAGGCGGTGATCCGCTACCCCCAACTTCTCGATGAACTGTGCCGCCCCGGTGATGAAGACCCCGACCTGGGTGCCCAGCGATTGCATGGAGTCCCAATTCCGGTAGGTGTTGGCCCAGACCTCTGCAGGTTGGTACCCGCCGGTGCCCAGGATTCCTGCGGTGCACGCCAGAACCGCCAGCAGTCCCAACAAGGACTCACCCACCATGCCGCCATAGCCGATGAACCGGGCATCGGTCTCCTTGTCGATCTGCTTGGCGGTCGTCCCCGAGGCGACCAGGGAGTGAAAGCCGCTGGCCGCACCGCAGGCGATGATGATGAAGACAAAAGGGTAGAAGCTCGGTGCGCCCTCGGGATGGGCGCGAAACGCGGGAGCTGCGAATTCGGGGCGCCACACGAAAACGCCCAGGTAGCAGAGGGCGAGACCGAGATAGAGCAACAACGAGTTGAGGAAGTCCCTGGCCTGCAGGAGGCTCCACACAGGCAGTACCGAGGCCACGAAGGAATAGATCAGGAGAATCACGATCCAGACATTCTGGTCGGGCCAGCTGGATCGATCCAGCCACAGCAAGGGAAAGCGCAGACCTCCCCACACCGCTGCCAACATCAGCACAAACCCCACCACCGCCGTCGGTAGCAGAGGGAACTGCTTCTTGTAGAGCAGATAACCCATGACCATGGCCAGGCCGATAAGAACCCCTGAGGGGAAGACCGCCGTCGGAAAGGACGACGGGTCCGCCATGGGCTGCTCGGGATTCCAGGCGTCGCTGATGGAGAACATCACCGCGATGACGTACACGAACACACCCATGGCGAGGGCGATACCGAAGAAGATGACGAGGTGGAACAGCGTCTTGGCCCGCTTGCCGATGATGCCCTCGGTCACCTTGCCGATGGACATCCCCTTGGCCCGCATGCTGACTACGAGCGCACCGAAATCGTGGACGCAGCCCACGAAGAGGGCACCAACCAGCACCCAGAGCATGGCCGGCAGCCAGCCCCAGATAACCGCCACGGCCGGCCCCAGCATCGGGGAAAGGCCAGTGATCGAAGCCCAGTGGTGGCCGAAGAGGACGAAGCGATTCGTCGGCACGTAGTCGACGCCATCGCGCAACTCATGGGACGGAGTCTGCGCGGCAGGATCGAGCTCGAACAGCTGCCTGGCCAGGAACCTGGAGTAGAAGACATAGCCGAAGAAGTAGCCCACGAAGCACAACGCCGTGACGAGTGCGCTCATCTCTTCTCCCCTCTCATCTCGCGCCTATCCTATTGGAGATATCCCAGAGCCCGAAGACGCTCGAGAACCTCTTTGTCGAGCTCCACCTCGTCCTCCTCGAGCAGGCCTGAGCGCAGCTGCTCGGTCTGAATCAGGTGCGCCCGCAAGCGGCGCCTCATCTCGGCTGTTCTGGGAGAAATCCCGACCAGGTTGCGCTTTTCATCCGGGTCCTCAGCCAGATCGAACAGTGCCGGCCTGGCCTGCCGCCACGGCAGGCGATCGATGTATTTGAGATCTCCGCGAACGACTGCGGCCGCCTCCACATCCTGCGAGTGGGGGCTGGCGAGGAATAGCCACCGCGGGGCTTCGAAGTCATCGGGATTCGACCAACTAGTGCGCAGATCCCGCCCCTCCAGCTCCTTTTCTGGTTCCAGCCCCGCCAGACCCAGGATCGTCGGCTTCAGGTCCACGAGGCTGGCTGGGGTCTTCACCCTCAGACCAGCGACACGTTCTTTCTGCGGCGGAACGAGGATCATGGGTATCCGGGTCAGCTCGTTGAAAAGGGAGTTGCCGTGCTCGGCCTGATTGTGCTCCCAGAAGCCCTCACCATGGTCGGAGGTCACCATCAGCCAGGTCGATTGGGTCAACTGCCGCTCTCCCAGGACCTCGACGAGCCGACCGATGAGCTCATCGGTGTAGCGAATCTCGCCGTCATAGGCGTTGACCATCTCCTGTCGATGAGCGCGCCCCGTCTTCGTGGCCGAGGATCCGAACATCGAGTCGAACGGCGCTGGCGGTGCGTAGGGCCGATGGGGATACACCAGATGGAGATAGAGGAAGAATGTCTCATCACCGAGCTCGTCGAGAGCGACCAGGAGCTGGTCGAGAACGAAGTCGGAATCGGTGACGGTCCAGATGTCGAAGCCTCCGTCCTCAAACAGGCTATACCATTGCTCGAATCCCTGGTCGAATTGCAGCTCCGGGTTGATCCCGGGGTGATCTACCAGGGCCACGGTGCGATACCCGGCCTCCTGCAGCCGCTCGGCCAGAGTCGGCAGCTGGCTCGGCAGGGGAATCCCAATGGCCTTCTTGTGTGGCAACGGCGGGAATACGGCACGAGGGTACCGTCCGGTGAAGAGGGAGGCGATCGCCGGATTGGTCCAGGGAGCCACCGAGTAGAAATTCTCGAAGAGGACCCCCGCCGTCGCCAACCTGTCCAGATTTGGCGAGGTGTCCCGCTGATAGCCGTAGCAGCCAAGATGGTCCGCTCGCAGGGTATCCACCATGACGAGGACGACGTTGTCTCTGGTATCACCAGCGCGATTGGAGCAACCCGCCACCGCCGCCAACGCCAGCATCGCCCCGACCAGCCTGACTGTCCTCGAACATCCGACGTATCTGTCTTTTCTCGACGTCACAGAGAGCTCCTCACCAGATCCGTCCACCGATTGTACGGAAGCCCTCCATTTCCCGGAAGACAGAATGAGAAGGCGGCTCGCTTACGGATGGCTCACTCCTCGGCACTCTACCGTCACCAGACAGATTGCCTGGTCGGGCCTTGCCTGATAGAAAGTCCTCACTATTCAGTGCGGTCGGCAAGCCATATTGGAAGAACCGTCCGCTCCTGGAGGGAGAGATCAAGTCATGAGTCAGGCCCGAAGCTCGATTTTCCGCCGGACGTGCAGATCTGCCGCAGTCACACTGTCGCTGTCGTTTGCGACGGTCCTGCTGGCTCAGGAGACTCCCCGCTCGATACCCGAAGCCCCGCCGCGGAACGAAGGCGAGGGACCCTTCCAACGGCTGATCCTGCGAGGTGGAACGCTGATCGACGGTACAGGCGCACCGGCGATCGGGCCCGTCGATATCATCGTCGAGGGCAACCGGATCGTCGATATTCGCAATGTAGGAGTGCCCGGCGTAACCATCGACGCAGAGAAGCGACCCCAGGCAGGTCCCGACGACCAGGAGCTGAACGTCGAAGGCATGTATATCCTGCCAGGCTTTGTCGATATGCACGGCCACATCGGCGGCGTCGAACAGGGCACCCCAGCTGAATACGTGCTCAAGCTCTGGATGGGGCACGGAATCACCACGATCCGCGAGCCGGGCAGTGGCAACGGCCTCGATTGGGTCCTGGAACATCAGGCCAAGAGTGCCCGAAACGAAATCACCGCCCCACGGATCAATCCCTACTTGTTCTTCGGGGCGGGCAGGGAGGAACCCTTCACAACGCCCGACCAGGCCCGCGAATGGGTACGCGCGACAGCGGCCAAGGGAGCTCAAGGCATCAAGTTCTTCGGCGCGCCTCCGGCTATCATGGAGGCTGCCCTCGACGAAGCCAAGCGCCAAGGGCTCCGCAGTGCCTGTCACCACGCGCAGATGTCGGTGACGCGGGTCAACGTCCTGGACACTGCGCGATGGGGTCTGACCAGCATGGAACACTGGTACGGACTTCCCGAGGCCCTGTTCACCGACCAGACCGTCCAGGACTATCCCCTGGAGTACAACTACGCCAACGAGCTCGACCGCTTCGGCCAAGCCGGCCAGCTTTGGAAGCAGGCGGCACCGCGGGGGAGCGAGCGCTGGTACGAGGTCATGGAAGAGCTCATCGAGCTCGACTTCACCATCAACCCGACGTTCACTCCATACGAAGCGAACCGCGACTTGATGCGGATCCGAGGCGACGAATGGCACGAGATGTATACCCTGCCCTCGCTATGGAGGTTCTTCGCACCCAATCGCGAGAACCACGCCTCCTACTGGTACTACTGGACGACCGCCGATGAGATCGCCTGGAAGGAGAATTTCCGCCTCTGGATGAGCTTCGTCAACGACTTCAAGAACCGTGGTGGAAGGGTTACCACAGGCTCCGACTCCGGCTACATCTACAAGATCTATGGCTTTGGCTACATTCGCGAGCTGGAGCTGTTGCAGGAAGCAGGATTCCATCCGTTGGAGGTGATTCGCGCCGCTACACTGCATGGCGCTGAGGCCCTCGGCCGGGACGACGAGATCGGTTCTGTGGAGGCGGGAAAGCTCGCCGACATGGTGATCGTCGATGCCAATCCGCTGGAGAATCTCAAGGTTCTTTACGGTACTGGTGCCATCAAGCTGAACGAGAACAACGAGGTCGTTCGTATCGGCGGCGTGCGCTACACGATCAAAGACGGCATCGTGTTCGACGCCAGGCAGTTGCTGGCCGACGTGCGCGAGATCGTCCGACAGGCCAAGGAGGATGAGGGCTTCACCCTGACCCAGCCAGGCCTGGACTGATTTGCCCGCAATGGACCCGATCAGGCTGGTGCCGGCTTTCGCGGGTCAGGATCGGACAAGATCTTCTCCGACTGAGCCCTACGGAAGGACTTCAAAGCCTCACCAATCTCGGGATGCGTCGCCGCCAGAACCGACGCCGCGAAGAGGGCCGCGTTCACCGCTCCAGCCTTGCCCACGGCGAAGGTAGCCACCGGAATACCGGCAGGCATCTGCACCATGGAAAGCAGGGAGTCGAGTCCTTGGAGCTTCGACTCCATAGGCACTCCGAGGACCGGTAGCGTGGTTTGCGCCGCCATGACGCCAGCCAGATGGGCGGCACCGCCGGCGGCACCGATGAAGACTTCCGTTCCGCCGTCTGCGGCTTCAGCCATGTAGGTGGTGAGCGCATTGGGAGTTCTATGAGCCGAGAGGATCCTGACATCGTGTGCGATGCCGAGGCTCTCGAGGGTCTTGATTGCGTGCTCCATCACACCCCAATCGGAGCGCGAGCCCATGATGACGCTGACAAGTGTTTTCATGATCGCGAAATCTAGCACAGGCGCCGACGCCGTTGGAGAGTCGGGGCCGTCTAGCGGGGGTGGCGAGCTCTCCTTCTGAGCATCCAACCGTAGAGGGTCGCGTTGATCAGTAGAACCGAGAGACCCAAGACGATCTGGACCGAACGAGTGAGAGACCCAGGATAGAGCACCGGCAGCAGGTAGTGCTCCACGAAACCACCTTCGTACCCTGCCAGCCCAGCCTCGTGGCGCAACCGGTTCTCGAGTGGAGTCAGAGGGCAGATCCAACCCATGAGCTCGAGCGAGGCACCCCATGCTGCAGCCGGCAGGTGCACCCAGGCCGATCGCGGCCACCGCAGCACGAGGAGGCCGCCCGACACGACGAAGACAACAAACGCGAGGTGTAGCGACGCCACCAGATCGGCGGCCAACGAAACGAGCACCTCTACTCGCCTGCGCGCTTGAAGTAGTCCTGGGTCTCTCGCACGATGACCCCACTGAGCAACAGCAGACCGACGAGATTGGGTAGCGCCATGAGTCCGTTCATGACGTCGGAAAGCCCCCAGACGAAGTCTAGACTCCGCAGGGCGCCAAAGAAGATGGCGACGATGAAGAGGATCCTGTAGGGCAAGATGAACCGCTCTCCCATCAGGTACTCGATGCTCTTTTCACCGTAGTAGCTCCAGCCGAGCATGGTCGAGAAAGCGAACATCGATAGGCAGACCGCCACAATCCATCCGCCCCACTCGCCGGGCAGCCCATGGGAGAAGGCATATTGAGTCAGCTCAGCTCCATTCAGGCCTTCTTTCCAGCCACCGGTCACCAGGATGGCCAGTCCGGTGAAAGAGCAGACCACAATGGTATCGATGAAGGTCTGGGTCATCGAGACCAGGGCTTGCCGCACAGGCTCCCGGGTCTGCGCCGCAGCGGCTGCTATACCAGCCGAACCGAGGCCCGACTCGTTCGAGAAGATCCCTCTCGCCACACCGAAACGGATTGCTTGCCTGACGGCCGCACCCGCAAACCCTCCCGCAGCGGCGGTGCCGGAGAAGGCGCCCTCGAAGACCAGCCCGAGCGCCGCTGGAATCTCTCGCGCAAACAGCACCAATACCAACCCGGAGCTGAACATATAGGCCACGATCATGACCGGCACGAAGACTCCGGTGAATCTGCCGATGGACTTGATTCCCCCGAGGATCACCAGACCGGCCGCTACCGCCAGAATCAGCCCAGTCGCCCACACCGGCAATTGGAACGAGGTATTCAGCGCGTGCGCCACCGAATTCGACTGGACCATGTTACCTATGCCAAAGGAGGCGCAGACTGCGAACAGGGCGAAGAGCCAACCGAGCATCTTGCCCAAGCCTCGCCACTGGATGCCGTTGGCCAGGTAGTACATCGGCCCCCCGCACTGCTCGCCCCTCGCATCGGTAACGCGGAACTTCACCGACAGCAGCGCTTCCGAGAACTTGGTCGCCATCCCGACCAGACCGGTCATCCACATCCAGAAGAGTGCTCCCGGACCGCCGGTGGCGATGGCAGTGGCCACGCCAACGATGTTGCCGGTGCCTACCGTGGCCGCCAGTGCCGTCATCAACGCCTGGAAATGGGAGATATCTCCTTCGGCGCCCTTCTCCCGTCGAACGATCAAGGCGACGTAGAGGGAGTGCCACAGCTTGCGGAACTGTAGGCCACGCAGCCGGAGCGTCAGAAACAAGCCGGTCAGCAGCAGCAGGGGAATGAGCAGATAGGGACCCCATACGAAGTCTCCGATTCTCTGAATGACTGCAGCGGGATCGGACATCAGACTCTCCGTGAGAACTCACTCGGCCTATTCTGGGAAGCACCGTGGCTACAGCTTGAATAGAGCATCGAAAGCCGCCCTCGCGTCATCCGGCGGTGGGCTTTCCTTGTCGAACTCCTGAGTCGTCTTGGGTTCGAAGAGGTCACACTGATTGCGCGTCGATTTCTTGGCAATGCGCTCGGCGATCTCCAGACGACATTCCATCGGCGCCGAGCTGTCGAAGTGCGTACAGTTCGTGCAGGCGTGCAGATCATCACCGCATCCAGAGCAGGTCGAATCGAATGCCACATCCTGCCCAACTGCCTGGCTGTGCCCACATCGGCTGCACCGGAAGACGGATCTCTTCGGCTTGCCAAGGCCGCGGCCGCGCGGCTTGTCCGACTTTTCGCGCGGCCCAGAAGGCCGCGACCTCTTTTCGCGCGGCTCCTCGTCCTGATACCCGCTCTGTTTGTACTTGCGCTCGCTCATTCAAGCCTCCTGTGGCATTCTAGCGGACATCTGTTCAGCCACCACGCCAGCTGCCAGACCCGCGAGAGGAGTTGCTATATGCCCACTGATCTGTCCGATCGAGCACCGACAATCGAATTGAGCGGTGTCTCGAAAAGCTACCGCGAGGCAGGTCGGGATCACATCGTCCTCGCAGGCGTCGACTTACTCGTCCAGCCAGGTGAGCTTGTCGTCCTCTTGGGGAGAAGCGGCTCCGGGAAGTCGACACTGCTCAACCTTCTCGGCGGACTCGACCAGCCCGACAGCGGGAGTGTTGCGATTGGCGGCATCGAGATCACGAGCCTTGGGGAGCGAGATCGCACCCTGTTTCGAAGACGGAACATAGGCTTCATCTTCCAGTTCTTCAATCTGCTGCCGACACTGACGGTTCTGGAGAACCTGCTCCTTCCTCTCGAGCTCGAAGGGAAGAGCACCGAGGCGATGCGGGAGCCTTGCCTGGAGATGCTGGCAGCGGTTGGACTTGTCGACCGAGCCGACTCGTTCCCGGACCGTCTTTCCGGCGGTGAGCGGCAGCGGGTTGCGGTGGCGCGAGGTCTGATCCATCAGCCGCAGCTCATTCTGGCCGACGAACCCACCGGCAACCTGGATGTCGGGACGGGCCGGCAAGTCATCGACCTTCTCGACAGCCTGACCCGCCAGAGTGATCGCACCTTGCTGATGGCCACTCACAGTCAGCAGGTCGTCGGGCTGGCCGATCGCATCCTCACCATCGAGAACGGGCGGCTCGTCGAGCTCGACAAGGAAGGCCCAGCGTGAAGAGACTCCTTTGGAAGTCGAGTCTTCGGCACCTGCAGCGCCATCCCTTGCAGCTCGCCCTGGCCATTCTGGGAGTTGCTCTCGGTGTCGCCGTCGTCGTCGGTATCGATGTCGCCAACGGCAGTGCTCTGAGAGCCTTCGAGCTTTCCACGGATACGATCGCCGGCAGAGCGACACACCAGATTGTCGGTCTCGACGGTGTCATCCCCGAGGGGCTCTACCGGCAGCTCCGCATCGAGCTCGGTTTGCGTCGCTCGGCCCCGGTGGTCGAGGGCCACGCCAGGCTTCTGATACCGGAGTCTCCGACCTTCTCCGTCATGGGAGTCGACCCATTCGCCGAGGCCGAGTTTCGCGACTTCACCAGCTCCGGGGCGCAAGGCAGCCTCAATCTCGGGATGTTCCTAACCGAGCCAGGGGCCTCCCTTCTCAGCCACGAGACTGCGACCAACTTGGAGATCGAGCCTGGAGACGAGTTCGAAATCGACGTCGGCGGCGCGGTGCGGACTCTGAAATTGGTGGGCCATCTGCGACCGTCAGGCGAAGCCCAGCAAACCGCCATTCGGGACCTGATCGTGGTCGACATAGCAACGGCGCAAGAGAGTTTGGGTCTCGTCGGAAGTTTGACGCGTATCGAAGTGATCCGACCGCCGGGCATGACAGAAGCCGAACTGGAAGAGCGCATCACGGCGATCTTGCCAGCGACGGCGGCTCTTCAATCCAGGCGCGCAAGAGCCTCGACAGCCGAGCAGATGACCCGTGCCTTCCGACTCAACCTGCAGGCCCTGAGTCTCCTGGCCCTGCTTTGCGGCGCATTTCTGATCTACAACACCATGACCTTCGCTGTCGTGCAAAGGCGTCCTCTGTTGGCGATTCTGCGCGTTTTGGGCACGACTCGCAGAGAGGTCTTCCTGCTCATCCTGGGGGAGGCCGTGCTGATCGGAGCCATAGGCACACTCCTCGGTGAGCTTGCCGGTCTGTGGCTCGGCAGGAGCCTCATCGGCCGCGTCACCCAGACCATCAATGATCTCTATTTCGTGGTCGACGTACGGGAGGTCGCCGTGGCTCCATGGACGCTGCTGAAGGGAGGTCTCCTAGGATTGACCGCGACGGTCGCGGCGGCGATTGCCCCCTCTATCGAAGCGACCAACACAGAACCCCGCGAGGCCCTGGTGCGCTCCGAGCTCGAGTCGAGGATCCACCGTGTAGTTCCTGCGCTGTCAGTTCTAGGATTTGTCCTGCTGGCCTGCGGTACCGGACTGATTCTTCTTCCGAGCAACGCCCTCTGGCTCGCCTTCGCTGGCCTGTTCGCTGTGCTGGTTGGCTACGCTCTCTTGACACCGATTGCCACCATGGTTCTCATGCGCTGGCTGACTCCAGTCGCCGGAGCAGTTTCGGGTCAGCTCGGGAGGATCGCCACACGCGGAGTCGTAACCGCACTCAGCCGCACCGGAATCGCCATCGCCGCCCTGATGATGGCGCTCTCGGTGACGGTCGGGGTGGACCTCATGGTGCGAAGTTTCCGCGGCACGGTGAACCGATGGCTTGAGTATGCGCTGCCCGCAGATCTCTATCTGTCGGTCTTTACAGCACCCACCCGCCGGTTCTCACCGGGTGGTGTCACCATCGACCCGGCGACGATCGACACGATCGCCGATCTCGATGCGGTCAGCGCGATCAACCTCCTGCGCCACTTCTCGACGGTCGTCGACAACGAGTCCGTTCGAGCCGTAGCCCTCCAGCTGTCTCCTGAAAGCCACGGAGCATTTGCTTTTCGCCAAGGAGATCCGACGGCGATCTGGCGCCGAATCGAGGCCGGCGAAGCCGTCATGGTCTCAGAGTCCTTCGCCTATCGACGCGCCCTCGAGGAGGGTGACAGCGTCAGGATCCTCTCAGCGAATGAGGTCTTCGAGCTGCCCATCGCCGGAATCTTCTACGACTACTCGACCGAGCAGGGCCTGCTGATGCTCGATCGATCCCTCTACCAGCGGGGCTGGAGCGATGATGGAGCGACGGCCCTCTCCATTCATACCGCGGCCGGAACGAATCTCGACGAGCTGAGCGACCTCATCCGTGGCCGCCTACCACCCGACCTGCGGGTGCGCCTCAGCAGCAACCGCCAATTGCGGCAAGAGTCGATGCGCATTTTCGATCGCACCTTTGTCATCACCGGAGTACTGCGCACATTGGCGGTCCTCGTCGCCTTCGTCGGAGTTCTGAGCGCACTGCTGGCGCTACAGCTCGAGCGCACCCGGGAGCTGGGCGTGATGCGAGCCTGCGGCCTGACCCCAGGTCAGCTGTGGATGCTGGTGACCCAGCAGACGGGCCTCATGGGTTTGACTGCCGGTGTGCTCTCCTTGCCTGTTGGTGTGTCGATGGCCGCCATCATGGTCTACACGATCAATCGGCGATCGTTCGGCTGGAGCCTCGCATTGGATCTCTTTCCTCTCACTCTCGTGCAAGCCGTCGCGGTGGGTGTTGTGGCGGCATTGCTTGCCGGCCTCTACCCGGCGTGGCGGATGGCTCGCACACGGCCCTCCGCAGCACTGCGGGAGGAGTAACATGCGCTGGCCTGTGGTGTGGAACAGTTTCCTGCGGCACCTGCTGGTTTTGACGGTGCTGTCCTTCGTTGGCTGCCGGACTCCTCCGGATGACCAGCTGACCGATGAGAATAGGCCAGTTGCGACCGCCAGCCTCGAGCTCTCCCAGTTGCTGTCAGGCGAGGCGGAGGGCTTCCGCCAGGCCACCGAGCCGAGGCAGTTCCTCTTTCCCGAAGACCATGGGCCACATCCCGACTTTCGCACCGAATGGTGGTACCTGACCGGTAATCTGACCAGCTCTTCCGGCCGTCGAATCGGCTACCAGTTCACCCTGTTTCGAAACGCCCTGGCTACCGAGGAGACACCCAGGCCATCGCAGTGGGCGACACGCCAGGTTTATATGGGCCACCTCGCCGTGACCGATGTCGACAACAAGCGCTTCTTTGCCTTCGAGAGGTTCGCGCGTGGCGCCGCCGGTCTCGCAGGAGTCGAACTGGAGCCCTTTCGCGCCTGGCTCGAGGACTGGGAGTTGAGCAGTGGCGACTCCTCACCACCGTTTCAATTGCAGGCCTCGGCTGGCGAGATCGCACTAGACCTGGTGCTTGTCCCGACAAAGCCCTCGGTGCTGCAAGGCGAAGCGGGCCTCAGCCGCAAAGGAAGCGAACCGGGCAACGCCTCCTACTACTATGCTTTCACGCGACTCGCAACGTCTGGCCTGATCCACCTCGACGGGCGCGACATCGAGGTTCAAGGCAGCAGCTGGCTCGACCGAGAGTGGAGTACCAGCGCTCTCGAACCGAACCAGAGCGGCTGGGACTGGTTCGCCTTGCAGCTCGACGATGGCACCGACGCAATGGTCTATCAAATTCGCCGTGACGACGGCAGTCCGGATCCGGTCAGTAGTGGCAGCCGCATCGGGGTTGACGGAGCTCGCTCTGCACTGAGCTGGAGTGACTTTCAGCTGGAGGTCCTCGATTGGTGGACCAGCCCAGAGACTGGCGTGCGCTATCCCTCGGGTTGGCGACTGCGGATTCCGGGGGATCAACTCGACCTTCAGATCGAGCCGCTAGTGCGAGATCAAGAGCTTCGCCTATCGGTTCTCTACTGGGAGGGTGCCGTGCAGGTCGAGGGCACCCGTGGCAGCACCCCGATCTCGGGCCGCGGTTACGTCGAGCTCACTGGGTACGCCGTGCCCTGAAGCTCGGCGACGCCGTCATCGGGACTCCTCCTTCAGCCGTCGGCTGCGGACCGATACGGCATGAGCCTCGAGCTGCCCAAGAAGGTCGGCAATCGAAGAGCAGGCATCGAGCATCAGGGTCTCGACCCGACTAGCCGTCAGACACTCCAGGTCATCGCCGGGATTGTCCGAGACTACCTTGAGGACCTGAACCAGGCCCGGGGTGGCAATCCGGCTGGCAGCGGCAAAGAAACCGGCAGCTTCCATGTCGTAAGCGGCCCTGACGGCGAAGTCGGTTTCCGGCCGATCGACGGTGCGAACCGACGCCCTGAGGCAGTTCGACTGGAAGGGAATCGTCGGCCACCAAGACCGTTCTGTCGTGCTTCCCTGGATCTCGTCGGCCAGAAGGCAGGTCCCTGGCGCGAGATCCGGATGACCGGCAATTCCAACGTTGAGCCATCCCTGAAGCCGCCGGGACTCTACCTGTTCCGCGATCGAGTCCACGGCTCGCGCGGCACGATGTCTACCCGGCCCCGATACCACGAGCTTCACGCCAGCACCGCGATAGATCTGTCGCGATTGCTTTGCGTCGCGCTCTTGCCGCAGGCCCAGGCCCTTGGCGAGACCGCGAGCTTCGGCCGGCAAGGCCACGATCAGATAGATCACGCTTGCTCCATTAGATGCAGCTGGCACCGCCAGTGTTCGAGGCGCCGTTCATACTGGGCGGCCTCCTCCCGTCGGCCTCGCCTCCTGGCACCCTCGAGGTAGATCTCGATCTTCTTCAGCAACATCGCGACGCTGGCCTGCCAGTCGGCCTCGTTCAGATGTCCAGAGTCGATCACCTTCTCGAGAGCTTGGATGCGAAATCTGTCGAGACCCCAAACCTGTCGTGAGAGTTGATCCTCGTGCCCCCCGTGCTTCACGACCAGAGGCTCATCGACGTAGAGGACAGGGTATCGACTGCAGATGCGAAGCCAGAGATCGTAGTCCTCACAGGCAGGTAGCTCCTCGTCAAACATCCCGACCACCTCGAAGATGCTGCGATGAATCAGGATCGATGAAGGCGACATGGCACACAGAGGTAGACAGCGCTCGAAGATCCAGCCGCCGTGCTTAGCGTGAATCTGTCGGGGATTGACGCGCCGCCCATGGCGAATCCAGATCTCGTCGGTGTGACAGATCCGCAGGTCAGGCTGCCCCTCCAACGCGGACAACTGCCGTTCGAGTTTGCGAGGCCGCCATTCGTCGTCGGAGTCCAGAAGCGCTATCCACTCACCCCTGGAGGCGCCGATGCCCCGATTCCGAGCCGCACTGACGCCTCGATTCTCCTGGCGCAGCAGGCGGACGCTCGGAAAGCGCCTCTCGACCAGCTCGGCAGTGTCGTCGGTGGAGCCATCGTCCACGACGATCACCTCAGCGGGCGAGTGCGTCTGCGCCACTACTGAATCGACAGCGCGAGCCAGCACCGACGCCCTATCGAAGGTCGGGATGACCACACTGACGTCGCCAGCCCGAGCACTCACGAGCCGAACCTAGCCATCCTCTCTCAGCCAGCGATCGAGCCAGTCGAGGACGGTGTCGTGCCACAAGATGCTATTGGAGGGTCTCAGCACCCAGTGGTTCTCATCGGGAAAGTACAACAATCGACTGGCAATACCCCGCCGCTGCAAAGCCGTGAACGCGGCCAGGCCTTGCGTCTCGGGAAGACGAAAGTCCAGTGCGCCGTGAATCACCAGCATCGGCGACTGCCACTGATCGACGAAGAGCACTGGGTTGTGCTTCTCGTGCCCTTCGGGGTTCTCCCAGAAGGGACCACCGTGCTCCCACTCCGGGAACCAGAGCTCCTCGGTCGAGAAGTACATCATCCTCTGGTCGAGGGTCCCATCGTGATTGACCAGGCAGCGAAATCGCTCTGGCCAATTGCCGGCGATCCAGTTGATCATGTAGCCACCATAGGAGGCACCCAGGGCACAAACCCGATCCCCATCCATCCAGGAATTGTTCTTCAAGGCCGCAGCCAGCCCTTTCTGAAGATCTTCCAGCGGCTTGCCGCCCCAGTCACCCCGGATGGAATCGGTGAAGGCCTGTCCATAACCGACCGAGCCATGGAAATCGACCATCACGGCCGCGTAGCCGGCGCCGGCATAGGTCTGCGGATTCCAGCGATAGTGGAAATCGTTGCCGAACGATCCCTGGGGCCCGCCATGGATGAGAAAGGCCACCGGATAGGAGAGGGACGGATCGAAATTGACCGGCTTCACCACATAGCCGTAAACGGTCTCACCGTTCCAACCTGGAAAAGAGAACTGCTCCGCCTGCCCCAGCGCCACTCCTGCCAGGCGCTCGGCGTTTACACGGGTCAACTGACGGAGCTCTCCACTCTGCGGCTCCAGCACGAACAGATCCACCGGTGAGCCGAGGGTATCGAGCCCGAAGACGATGCTGTCACCGGCCAGCGCAGGACTGCGAACGTGGCCCTCGCCGACGAGCTTGCGGATGGTACCGCTGCCCAGAGAGATGGAGAAAAGAGAGACCTGGCCGCGATCCGAAGCCGTGGTGTACACGGTGTCTCCGTCCTTCGAGAAGAGGATGCCTCCGGCCGAGTAGTCCCACGCTTCAGTCAGGATCCTCTGCTTTTCGGTCGTCCAGTCCAACAACACGATGCGAAACCTATCCGCCTCGAAACCCGGCCTCTCCATGGCCAGGTAGGCCAGAATCTTGCCATCGGGAGAGAAGACGGGCTGCGTGTCCCAGGCCTCGTTGGACTCGGTCAGGCAGCGGGGCGCAGAGGACCCGTTCACAGGCACATGATAGAGGTCGAAATCCGTGGACCAGGGCTCGGAGGCTCCCACGACTCTCGCGGTGAAGACCAGCCCCGAGCCATCGGGTGTGAAGACGACCTCCTCGGTGCCGCCGAAGGGCTTCGCGGGGCTGTCTGCGTCCATGCCAGGCATGAGATCGACAACCGTGCCACCGCCCAGGGGTTGGAGATACAAGTGAGACCGACGACCATCTTTCCAGGTGTCCCAATGTCGCACGAACAGTCGGTCGTAGATCCGCCCGGTCGCCTTGGCGGTCTCCCGAGCATCGAGCTTGTCGCGGGTGCATTCCAACGACTCGCAATCGACAAAGACGTCCATGGCCAGTACCAGATTGGTTCCGTCAGGCGACAGAAGAAAACCGTTGATATCCAGCGGGAGGTCTGTGATCTGAGTCAGATTCTCCCCGTCGGCGCCCACTCGCCACACCTGGGAGGAGCCCGATCTGGAAGAGAGAAAGTAGAGGCTGCCCCCGTCGGCCGACCATCTGGGACCGCTGTCCGAGGCCTCTCGGTCGGTCACTTGACGGAGGTTCTCGCCCGTGCTGTCGATCACCCAGATGTCTGTACGACCCTTGTCTGCCTCCATTTCGGTTTGTCGCCTTACAAAGGCGATGCTCTCACCGTCAGGCGACGGCTGGGGATCCGAAACTCGGTCCATTCTCACCAGGTCCTGGACCGAGAACCCAGGAAGTGGCTCCGCCATCAGGCAGCTGGTCACCCACAGAAGACCCAGAGCCAAGCAGGTAGTGTGTCGAATCATGATGCTCCTCTCTGAAAAGTAGGACCGCAACGTGGAAGGAAGGCCTTTGCCTCCGCCAGCTAGTTTAGCCGAGACAGATCGACTTTTCTCCCCGCCGCCGGCGTTAGAATGACAGCCGTGGATGGCACCGAAGGTAGCAGGGCTCCCCAACGCAAGCAGTGGAAGCGGCGCTTTCTCGAGTGGTTTGCCATCCATGTCTTCGGTGGCCTGATTCTGCCCCTGGTGATCAGGAGCTGGCGCGTGGAGTTCGATCTGCCACCCCACCTGAAGCAGCTCCGAGACGGCCACAAGGTCATCCTCGCCTTCTGGCACAACCGTCAGATTGGACTGATTCGAGTCGCCGACGAGCTGCGCCCCGTCAAGGTCCTGATCAGTCGCCACGGTGACGGCGAGATCATTGCCCGCATCGTCGCCCGATTCGGCATCGGCTCGGTGCGAGGCAGCTCGACACGCGGCGGCAAAGCGGCTGTCAGAAAACTGGTGTCCGCTTCTCGCCAGAGTCACCTCGCTATCACGCCAGACGGACCCGTCGGCCCTCGTTACCACGCCAAACAGGGCGTCGCACTCGTGGCAGCGCTCACCGGCCTTCCCGTTACCTGGATCTCGTGGAGCACCGATCGGGCCTGGCGATTCAAGAGTTGGGATCGTTTCATTCTGCCGAAGCCCTTTGCACGAATACGCTACCGCGTGGGGGGTACGGTGGAGATCGACAGGAATGCCGGAGCAGAAGAGATCGAAGCCGGGAGGCTGGAGATCGAGAGCCGTTTGAACACCCTGACCGCCACTCTCGACCGTGAAATGGGCCTGGAAGATTGAGGGGTCCGGCTCTCCGCTGGCCGTCCCGCCCTCACTCCCGTCCTGGGGCTTGGGTCTTGGGTCCTGAACAGTTGACCCTCTTCTGTCCGTCCGGGTGAAAGGGTGGGGGTCAGACTGAGATCGAGCCCTTGCGGAAGTCGGTCTTGCCGATGAGGGCATTGATCAGAACAGGCCGGCCAGCATCGGCCTCATGACGGGCAGTGGCGAGGATATCGGGAACAAGATCGGGCGAAGCGACGCGCAAGCCCTTGCCTCCGTAGCCTGCCGCCACGACGTCATAGTCAGTGTGGCGCAGCACCGTACCCACATCGTCCTTCAGCAGCTCGACCTGGTCCCTGGCGATCTGGGCCCAGCTGGCATCGTTGCCGACCACCGCGATCACGGGCAGCTCATGCCGAACGAAGGTGTCGAATTCGGCCAGGCTGTAAGCACAGGAGCCATCGCCATACAGTAGCCAGACCTCGGCCTCCGGGCGGCAGAGCTTGGCGCCTAGCGCGAACCCCGCGCCGACGCCCAACGTACCGAACACACCAGGATCGAGCCAACTCAGGGGCCCCCGGGGTGAAACCACATAAGAGGCCGTCGCGACGAAATCACCGCCATCGACAACCAGCACGCTGGAGTCGGGAAGGACCTTCTCGAGCGCTCCCAGAAAGGCGATCGGGTTTAGATTCTCGGTGCTCGCCTTCGCCTGCTGCGCGATCTCTCTCTCTCGCTCTCCATCTCTTTCCCGCAGGGCCGACAGCCACTCCGACCAGGGCCTGCCCCTCCTCTCGCGCTGTGCCGTTCGGACGAGGAAGAGTCCCGGGTCGGCTACCGCTCCGAGAGTGGGACGCCGATTCTTCCCCACCTCGGCTGCGCTTCGATTCACCGAGATCAGGCGAGCTCTGCGGCCGATCTGGCGGCCATAGTCGAGCCGAAAGTCGCAGGGTACTCCGGCCAACAGAACGAGGTCGGCCTGTCGCAAAGCGTTTCGTCGCTTGTGGCGGAGCTGCAGAGGGTGATTCGGGCCCAAGAGCCCTCTTGCCATGCCCGAGAGGTAGACGGGCACCCCGAGCCTCTCCACGGCTGCCGCCAGATCGCCGATCTTTTCGTTCTCCAGCAGGGCCTGGCTGCCCACCATGAGCACCGGACGGCGGGCTGCGGCGAGGTACTTCACCGCCTTTCGTAGTGTCCTGCTCGAAGGTTCGG
>CAMYLC010000116.1 GCA_947259195.1 Thermoanaerobaculia bacterium
CTGCAATCCGACTCAACGCCCAGTTCTCGAGGAGTAACTCCTTCGTCGGCTCGTACAACACAGGAGACAAGAGGGTCGTTGGCAGAGGCGCGCAACCGTCGAGGGACTCTTCGGCGACCTGGAACCAGCGAGGCCCGACGGGAATCACCAAGGTTGAAGACAGCCACGTCTTCGGCTCGAGTTTGTTTCTGAGCGGCCAGTATTCCTTCGTCGATGGCGGCTTTTCGCTCGTGGCGCAGGGGGGGTGCGGCCTCGACCAGCCAGCCGTGCCCTTTCCCGGGGGTGAGACGAACGTGGATGCCAATGGGTTCCAAACCAACAACCAATGCGGGGGGAATAGCCAGCCCACAGAGGAGTGGAAGCTCGACGGCTCCTACTTTTTCACGACCTCGAACCTGAGCCACGAGCTCAAGTTCGGGGGGCGGATCCGCGAGGCTTCCGTGGAGGACTCCTGGGCCTACCCGGGCCGCAACATCTCGCATTACAACGGCACAGTCGCGGGTGTACAGGACGCCGGTCTGCTGTCGTGGCTGGGCCTGCCGCCAGAGCGGGTCAACGACGCCCATATGGTTTATGCCTACCGGCAGAGCCCCTCGCCCGTGATCGTGAACCAGAACTCTCTCTGGATTCAGGACACGCTGACTACGGGCCCCTGGACATTCAATGTCGGCCTGCGGTACGACGTGCAGGATGGGGAGAACCGGGCGGGCACGGTCGCTGCCAATCCGGCGTTCCCAGAGGTTATGCCGGCTCTGGTGTTCGAGGGCAACGACGCTGACGGCATCGGCTGGTCGAGCCTCTCACCACGCCTGGGTGTCACTTATGCTTTGGGAGAGGAGCGCAGGACTCTGCTGCGGGGTAGCTTCTCGCAGTTTCCAGCTGTTCTGGGAGTGGGCCCGATCAAGCGCGTCAATCCAGTCACCGCTCAGTACGCCTGGATCGTCTTCATCGATAGCCCCGTTGGCTACCCGGGCTTCTATGATGAAGGAGAGCAGTACTCGGTTGGCGGCGGGTATCTGGGCTTCGATCCTTCGAACCCGACAGCGCTGTATACCGCGAACAAGAACGATTCGGACATGGATCCGGCCCTCAGCCGCGAGCTGATTCTCGGTGTGGAGCATTCCTTCCTTCCCGAGTTCGTAGCCGGCCTGAAGTTGACCTGGCGAAGCTCGACCAGGATTAGCGACGAGCAGCCGCTGTTCCGCAGCAACGCGACCGACGAGGTCACGACCATTCCCGAGACCGAGTACATCCTCGACCGGGTGCTTTCGGGGCTCCTACCCGACGGGAGTCCTTACGAGGTGGCAACCTTGGCTGCCAATCCACTCCAGTGGTCCTATACGGGAGGTAGTCTGCTTACCGACGGAGATCGGGAGATCGACTACCTCGGGGCGTCCATCACGATGACCAAGCGATTGTCCGACCAGTGGATGATGCGGGGCTTCGTCAACTACAACTTCGATGAGTCCTGGGTCGTGCCGACGAGCTACTTCGGCAACAACGACCCCAACCGAGACGTACGGGGAGGCACTGTCGATGGCCAGATCTACGCTGAATGGGGAGCACTGCAGTCGACCTGGCAGTGGAACCTGAACGGCATGTACCAGGTGTCCCCAGAGCGGCCTTGGGGATTCAACGTGGCAGGGAATCTGAGCGGAAGGCAGGGCACTCCTATCGGCTACTCTCGACGAGTTGCGGGTCTTGATGGCATCAGACGCTTCATCTTGGTAGAGGAGAACCTCGGCGACTTCCGCTCCGACGACGTTGCCACGGTCGACGTGCGGCTCGAGAAGGAGTTCGCCGCGACCGGCAACATGGGTCTCGTCTTCAGCATCGACGGTTTCAACATCTTGAACTCGGGCGCGGTGCTGGACCGCTACTTCAACCTGGGAGCCGGCAACGGAGATTGGGTCATCGCAACGGTCTCACCCCGCGTCTGGCGTCTCGGAGTGCGCCTGAGCTGGAGATAGCTGTTTGACGGTTTCTGCAGCGAAGGTCTGCCCTGTCTGCGAAACGCCCCTCGCCTCCGGGGCCTTGTCCGAAGGGCTATGTCCACGGTGTCTCCTGGGTCTTGCTCTGACGGCCCCCGGTCGAGGCGATCCGGAGACGGATTCGGAACTCCCGACCCCTGCCACACCTCCGGATCTCCACAGCGACAGTCCGACTGCTGCGTATGCCGAGGCCCCGGCCCGAGATGGGGAGACTCTCAACCCGGGCCAGCTTCTCGGAGAGCGTTACCGCATCGAGTCACTTCTCGGACGAGGCGGGATGGGGGAAGTGTGGCGGGCCTACGACCTGAAGCTGCGCCTCGAAGTGGCACTGAAGAGCCTCCATCCGAAGATGTTCGAGACGGAGGATGCCCTAGTCGCTGCAGGAGGATTGGGTCTCGACCCGGAGGGCGGCTCGAAGGTGCGGATCTGGAACCTGGAGACGGGTGATACCCGAATTCTCGATACGCTGTGGGTGGCGGACAGGGCAGGCAGGTTGGGTCATTGGGATCTGGAGGCAGAGCCGCCGCGCCTGCTGGAGGAGCTCGAGGTTCGAGGGCCTGTCGCGGATGTCCGTCCCGACCTGCGCCATAGGGCACGAAGGCGAGATCAACCATGTGACGTTTTCTCCGGACGGCAGGTGGATCGCCACAGGCGGCGACGACAAGCTGATCTTTCTCTGGCCGACGCCGGATCTGTCACAACCTCCACTTCACAAGTGGCCACTCGAAGATCTTCTGGCCAAGCTCTCCACCCTCACCAATCTCCGGGCTGTCGAGGATCTCGACTCACCAACAGGCTGGAAGCTGGAAGTCGGCCCCTTCCCTGGCTGGGAGGAGGTGCCGACGTGGTAGCCGAAGTCAGAGTAGGGGAGGGGTCAGTCGTCCCCCGGCTCTCGAGCTGGTCACAGATAGTCCCGGAGTTGCAGGACTCGCAGACCTCCAATGGCCGGAATTCTGCGGTCGTTGGTTACAAAGGTGGTGCAACCAGCTTGGAGTGCCGCGGCAACTTGAATTGCGTCCGGAGTTTTCAGCCTTTCGAGTCCACGGATCTGTGCCGCAAGCCGGACGAGGGGACGATTGAGATCGAGCAGGCGAAGGCCGCGACTATGGGTCAGGAGAAACTCATAGCGCTCCGCCAGGGAGAAATTGCCGGCTCGGATAGGGATGACCAGAGTCTCGAGCAGAGTGATCGTCGAAGTGGCCCCACTGAGTCGCTCCTCGTCCAGGGCTACGAAGATGGACTCCACCAGTGGAAGATAAAGAGGGTGCTCTTCGATGAAGTAGATGAAGACCGCGGTGTCGAGGCCGACAGGTGCCCCTTCGAGGTCGGCGATCAGTCCCAAGAGTCGCGCTCCTCGGCCACAAGTCGCGCTGCATCGAGATCGGCCCAGACGGTCTTGCCGAGACCACGCAGCTCGAGGATGGAAGCAGGCTCGTGGGGCTCGAGAGTCTCGCTCAGAAGATGGATGACTTCCTGCGAGACGGAGCGTCGCTCTGTTTTTGCTCGCACGCGGAGCTTCTCGTACAGCTCATCGGGGAAGTTCTTGATATTGAGGATGGACATAGCGACTCCTCTTCTTTTCCTCCATTTTGGAGGACACAATGACTTTCGTCAATACTCGCTGGTTTGAAAGACGGATAGAGTGACCAGAATCTCGCAATGCGCCGACTGCGGGGCTCTCCTCGATCCGGGTTCTCTGCTCGGAGGTCTGTGTCCCCGCTGTCTGCTCGAGCTGGCCGCGGATGATCGGGCTGCCGAGGCGCCAACGCTCGGTTCGCCATCGGAATCTCCCAGCGACAGTCCGACTGCTGTGTATGCCGAGGCCCCGGCCCGAGATGGGGAGACTCTCAACCCAGGCCAACTTCTTGGCGACCGGTATCGCATCGAGTCTCTTCTCGGACGAGGAGGGATGGGGGAGGTGTGGCGGGCCTACGACCTGAAGCTGCGGCTCGAAGTGGCACTGAAGAGCCTCCATCCGAAGTTGTTCGAGACGGAAGACGCTCTGGAGGTCCTACGCGACGAGGTTCGGGCCGCGCGGGAAGTGACCTCGCCGAATGTTTGCCGCCTGTACGACCTTGTCGAGGTCGACGATCGAGAGCTCGTGTCGATGGAGTACATCGACGGCTTCACCCTGCTCGATCACCTGAAACAGAAAGGGCTGCTGGAGCTCAAGGAGGCTAACGAGATCGCCTCGCAGCTCCTGGCGGGACTGGAGGCCGTGCACGAGGCAGGACTGGTTCACAGGGATGTGAAGCCCGAGAACGTCATGCTGACCCGCACGGGTCGAGTGGTGGTGATGGACTTTGGCCTGACGTCTCCGAGCGGCAGTGGGTCGATCGGTGGCACGCCTGCCTACATGCCGCCAGAGCAGGCTCGGGGTGAGGCCACGGATGCCCGGGCAGATGTCTTTTCTGCCGGCATGGTGCTGGCGGAGATGCTCTCAGCGGAGCGGGGGCCGGACGAGTCGAGCCGCCAGACCTTCTGGGAGGAGATTCGAAAAGAGCCGCCCGTACTTCCGGAGAGTCCCTGGAAGCCGATCTTGAGCCAGGCGCTCTCGCCCGATGCCGATGCCCGGTACGCCACGGCGGCGGAC
Organism: Thermoanaerobaculia bacterium; assembly: GCA_947259195.1. GTDB lineage: Bacteria > Acidobacteriota > Thermoanaerobaculia > Multivoradales > JAHEKO01 > JAUVRX01. The sequence continues at coordinate 4,585 of CAMYLC010000116.1, forward strand.
CTGGCGCGTGCCCTCGAAGAGGTGGCCTTCCGGGTCGAGGGCGTCGAGCATGAGCGCCCGTACCCAGGCCTGTCTTCCTTCCAGCAAGAAGATGCAGAGTTTTTCTTCGGTCGTGAGGCCGAGGTTGAGGCGATCTGGAAAAGGCTCCGGCACTCGCACCTGTTGGGATTGATCGGTCCTTCGGGCTCTGGGAAGAGCTCGTTCATCAATGCGGGCCTGCTTCCGGCGGCTCCCGACGGTTGGTTCTGCGTGCGGATGGCCCCGAGCACGGATCCCTTCGCCGCACTGGGTCGGGCACTGCTTCCAGAGCTTTAGACCGATCGAGAAGCGATGAGCTTCCTTGCGAGGCTGGAGGGACCCGAGCCTACCCTGGATGTCCTACGAGAGCAGCGCGCCAAGCACGGAGAACTCCTCCTGATTGTCGATCAGTTCGAAGAGCTGTTCACCCAAAGCTCAGCGGAGGTCCAGGAGCGTTTTGTCGAGCTCCTGGGGCGAGCCGCCCTCGAGGCGGATGTGCACGTGCTGCTCTCGATGCGGGACGACTATCTCTTCCACTGTCAAGCCTTCGAAGCACTGAAGCCACTGTTCTCCGAGCTCACCCCTCTGGGTCCGCCTACGGGCTCTTCGTTGCGTCGGGCCATCATTCAGCCAGCGCTGCGATGTGGCTATCGCTTCGAAGACGAGACGATCGTCGAGGAGATGTTGCAGGAAGTCACCAAGGAACGAGCGG
>CAMYLC010000117.1 GCA_947259195.1 Thermoanaerobaculia bacterium
CTTCCCTGCTCGACGTCTTGTTCTCGCCAGCGGCGATCTGGGAACTGGCCAGGTCGATCAACGAGATCGGCTGGTACACCATCAAGGGAATGACGCCGACGGGCGCAGTCCTCTGGACGTTCTGGGGCATCGAGGCCGTGGCCATCGTCCTCGGCACTGCCATGTTCTCGATCTCCGCCCTCGGCGACGAGGTGTTCTGCGAGCGGTGCGGCCAGTGGATGTCCAAGATCGCCGGGAAGCTGCGTCTGGAGCTTCCCGAAGACGGAGCACAGCTCGAGAAACTGGCTCCGGACAACCTGGGCCCGCTCGAAGCGCTGGCCACCGTGTCCCCTGACGAGAACCCACATATGCGCTTGGACGCCTGGGAGTGCCAGGCTTGCAGGGATAACTTCGCAGTCCAGGTCAGGACCCAGGCGGTCGTATACGACAAGAAGGGCAAGGCCGAGGAGAAGCTCGAGGACGTGACTCCGATCTGGGTCATCAATTCCAGTGTATTCGAACGTCTCGGTGAACTTGCCCACCGACCTTCCAGGGTACGAGCCGAGGCACCGGTAGAGTGAACCCCGGATCGTTGGCGTCAACGCTCGCGGGCAGAGAAAGCCTTGACGGCAACGATAGGTGGCAGATTACTCCCGACGCCTCAGTTCGAGGCGGAGCCTTTCTGCCTCGGCCGACGGATCCAGGATCAGCGCGATCTCTTCGCGCGCGATGAGATCGGGGCGTGACATGGCCGCATGACCCCGAGCCTCGAGGTCGGTATCGCCCGCGAGACGACCGATGATCCAATCGAACAGACCCGAAGACTCCTGAGAGAGCTGTCTTCGAATCACAAGGGTTTCTGCCAACTCTGATCGCTCCCGCAGTGCCGAGACCGCTGAAGCGTCACCGCCTTCGAGCAAATTGTGGATGATCAGATCCGGGCCGAGGCGCCGCGCGTCCGTTTCCCAGGTCTGCCGCAGCGTATCATTGTGCTCCGCCGCCTTGAAGATGGCCGCCATCATCAACGCCTCGCTTGACTCTACACGCGCGCCGAGAGAGGACCACAGTCGATCGGACTCGGAATAGACGGTCGCTGCCTCCATCGCCGTCTCATAGCGAGCGTCGAGTTGGGCTTTGCCGATAAGCGCTTGACCCTTGAGAAGAGTGGCGGCGGCGACCGTCGGCATGTGCCCGCTTCGCTGGGCCTGTTCCATCCGACCTTCGGCCCGAGACAGGCCATTGTTGGCGTCCTCCCGGCGTTGATCGAGATCAGTACCGTCGATGTAGGTCTGACGCATTCGAATGTAGGACGAAGTGTCGAGATTGGGGACCTGCCGCAATCGTTCGGCAAGCTGGCCCAGTGCCTTGACATCGCGATTCAGACCGTGCCAGGAAAGGTAAAGGGTATAAGTGTTCCAGCTGCCGGGTGCCAAGACTTCGGCCTGCCTGGCAAGCTCCAGGCTTTGGTGCATATCGCCATCTTTGCGCAGGGCGGTCAGCACAGCATCACGCTCGGGCCCTTGGGTCAGTGCGTTGATCAGAGTGTTCGATTCCGACGACGTGAGTCGTAGAGGCCGTGTGCGGATCCATCTCTCGAGGGTCTTGATCTGTGCGCGGAAGGACAGCAATGAGGAGAGGTTTCCAAGGACAAGAGAGTTCTCCGGCGACAGACTCCGCGCTTTTTGCATCATCAAGATGGCCTCATCGAGGTCTTCGAGCTCTCCACTGCACGCGTACTCGCGGCTCATCGCCAGGGAAGCGTTGTTGGCTGACGAACTGTCATGGTCAGCACGGCGTTTGAAGGCCTCTGCGACAGCGTGGTACTTTTCGGCGGCGGTCTGAAGATCACCGCGTTGCAGTGCCTCGTCGGCCTCCAGGTCCAACAGACTGTTCCTGACAAACTCGTCCTCCGGGTCGGCGTTGTGGAGCCACTTCTTCCGCTCCTCGCGATCAGAGGCAAGCAGTGCCAGCGAAACCGCGGCCTGTTGTCTGACCTCTGAGGAGCCTCGTTCGTAAACCGCCATGTTGACCTCACGCGAGCGGGCCTCGAGGCCCAATTCGCGGTAGGCCCCGGCCACTGCGAGGGCGAGGCCGTCGTCATTGCGGGCGAGGAGTGCAGCGAATTCGGTCTCCCCTTGCTCCGTCTTGCCCAACCGATGGTAGACCTGGCCGAGTGAGAGGTGGTAGGTGGCCACACCCTGGGCCTCGCCTTGAATGCTCATGAACGCTCTCTCGGCAGCGACCAGAAGGGCTTCTCGTTCGGCGCCTCCGGCCGCGTTCGCGCGGCGGAGTTTGATCATGCCCAAGGTCAATACTGCAGGAACGACGTCCGAGAGTTCGGCGTATCGATCACGCATGCGTGAGAGATCGAAGTCCTTGTCCAGCTGGCTGTTCATCCATTCCCCGAAGATGTTGGCCTGTTGGCTTTCGCTGGCTGCCTCCAGTCTGGAGCGGAGGTCTGCGGGTAGATTCCCCTGGCCGAACGGAGGGCGACAGCCTCCACCGCGGATGCCTCCAGGGGGATGTTGGAGTCCCGGATGTAGGGGTCCATCTGCCGGATCGGCTGGCGGATAAGGTTGGGGACGAAGCCCGTCAGGATGTTCGCAGCCTCGCAGCGAGCCAATTCGATGTTGACGACCTCGTTTTCGAGATCCTCAAGCAGTTTTGTGGCCCAGTCCCGCATCGCGCCGCGGACCTGGTCCATCGCGATCGCCGCCAAAGGCGCCGTCACGCAGCGAGAGAGCGCCTGTGTCGCTTCACGAACCAGCAGGTTCTCAGAATTCGCCACCCAATGATTTGATTCGATTCGCGTTGCACCGCAGGCTTGCAGGTCATCGATAATTCGATTCGTCGCCGCAGTTCCGCCGTGGCAATGGATCTCGATCTGATCCTCGCTCAGCGGTGTGATCACAACGGACTCACCCGCGCCGTCGGAATCGAGCGACGTGCTCACTTTGCTAGGTCCAGTCCACAAGCCATATCGTATTTCACTCGGCGAAAAACGGCTTTTTC
>CAMYLC010000118.1 GCA_947259195.1 Thermoanaerobaculia bacterium
ACGTGTCTGCCAGGCTGAACAGTCGGAATCGAAATCCAGGATGACGAATCGTGGCGAAGGGTGGTGTAAGGTCTCGAGGAGGACATCATGAGGATCTGTATTCCTGGACTTCTTCTCACAATCCTTGGCTTCGCTGCTGGCTCGGCCACTCACGCGGGGGAGCTACAACTCCTGGACTTCGAGCTCGAGGACCAGTTCGGGACTGTCCACCGGCGCTCTGATGTCCAGGGGACCATCGTCCTTCTGAACGGCAGCGACAAAGGCGGTGTTCAGTTCAACGGGGTTTGGGGGAGGGCGATCCAGGAGGCTCTTGGCGACCATCCCGCCTACGATCAGATCTCGCAGCTTGCCTATGCCAACCTTCGAGGCGTGCCTTTCTTTCTCAAGAAGCTCATACGCGGCAAGTTCCCTCAGGAACCCGAGCGGTGGACGTTGATGGACTGGAAAGGGGTCATCGCCCGCGCCTATGAGTTCGCACCCAAGTCGACGAATCTGTTGTTGTTCGCGCCCGATGGCTCACTCGTTCTCCACGCCTCGGGTCGTGAGCTCGATGAGCAGACGCTGGACGAAGTCATCACCGCGCTGGGTTCACTTCTCGACGAGGTCCAGGACAGCGCAAACTGAGCACGAAGGCGCACGGCGCCTCTCGCCTCGCCATCTCCCTACTCAGCCACCTCCTCTTCCGCGGCCTCACCGGCGGCCAAGGCTTCGGCCAGACCGGGGATCAACTCGGCCCCTTCCGGCACCTGGAGGCTCGAGCCTTCGAGATCGGCGGCCTCGATCGGTTGGTAGCGGCCACCGAGGTGGCTGGCGAGAAAGACATCGGTGATAGCGAAAAAGCTCAGATTGTTGGGCTGGCGCTGGAAGCCATGGCCCTCATCGGGGTAGATCACATAGGTCACGGGGAGATCGTTGCTCCTCATCGCCGCGACGATCTGGTCTGCCTCGGCCTGCTTGACACGAGGGTCGTTGGCGCCCTGGCCGACGAGAAGTGGGCGCACGATCTGATCGGCTTTGAAGAGTGGCGAGCGCTCGGCGAGCAGCGCCTTGCCTTCCTCGGTTCGGGGATCGCCGACACGCTTGGCAAAGATCTCCAGAAGCGAAGTCCAATACGGTGGGATGCTGTTGAGCAGGGTCTCGAGATTCGACGGCCCGACGATGTCGACACCCGCGGCGAATCGCTCGGGCGTGAACGTCATGCCGGCGAGAGTCGCATACCCGCCGTAGGAACCACCCATGATGGCCACGGTGTCTTCGGCAGTGACGCCTTGCGCAATGGCCCAATCAACGGCGTCGATCAGGTCGTCGTGCATCGCCTCGCCCCACTCCAGATCGCTAGCGTTGACGAACGACTTGCCGAAGCCGGTGGAGCCCCGGAAGTTGACCTGCAGCACTGCGTAGCCGCGGTTGGCCAGCAGCTGGGTGATGCCGCCGAACGAGTAGGTGTCGCGCGCCCAGGGCCCGCCGTGGACGAGTAGCACCATCGGTACCGGCTCGCTCGGGATGCCGTCGCCGCCGGCGTCGATCCAGGCGGGCAGGGTCAGATAGGAGATCAGGTTGAGACCGTCACGAGCCGGGATGACATGGGCCGTCGCCGTGGCGAGCGTGTATCCGTCCAGAGCCGGCCGCGTGTTGAAGAGCAGGCTGAGCGATTTGTCACTCCGGTCGTAAGCGTAGTAGTGGCCGGGGGCGTTGGGTTCGTCGGAATAGAGGATCCACTTGTCGTTGGCCTGGGTCTGGCCGAGGACTAGCACGTAACCGCCGAGCTGCTCGTTGATCGCCGCGATGTCGGCCTCGACATCTTCGGCCACGGCGATCCATTCCATCTTGGTGTAGTTGACGGCATAGGCCAGAACCTCGCCCGTCACCGGGTGGGTCAGAATCTGTTCGACATCGGCACGATCGTCATCGGCGAGAATCGTCACCTCGCCGGTGGGGATGTCGACGGCCACGAGCGCCGCCGTGTCGCGGTCCCGACTGTCCACGCCATGAGCCGTGGTGCCGTCGGCGGCCACCTCGACGATCGCGGTGGTGAGCGCGTCATCGGGAGGGATGGAGAAGAACGACTCCCAGTCGCCGTCCGCGTCGCGGCGGTAGGCCTCGCTGCCGCCATCCGGTGTGTTCTTGAGAGCGACTCGCAGTTCGAGCTCAGTGTCCGCCACGAAACCCGCCATCTCACTGTCGTTTTGCTCGACAAGCTCGCGCTCGCCGGTCTCGATGTTCAGCCGGTAGACGTCGTGCCACTGTGGGTTACGGTCATTCAAGCCGACCAGAATGTCGTTTGGATGGGAGTAGCTGGTAGCGAGGATCCGAGCCTGAACGCCCTCGAGCGGGGTCAGATTCCGATCCTCGGCAGTGACCACGTTGACGGCATGAACCTGCCAGTTCTCGTTGCCGCCCTGGTCCTGCAGGTAGAGGACGTGGTCGCCGTCCGCGGCCCAGAAGTAGACGCTGATGCCGCGATTCGTGTCGTGGGTGATCACCCGTGCGGCGGCGAAATCGCCCAGCGGGGCGACCCAGACGTTCTGTACCCCGTCGACCGGCGCCAGAAAGCTCACAGTCGAGCCGTCCGGGCTGATGCGCCCACGAAAGCGCTCGGGGTTGCCGAGCAATGCAGCACGCGGAATCAACTCGACGTCCGCCTGGGTCAGGGTGACCGGAGCCGCGTCGCCACCATCGCCTGGCGGCCCTCCACAGCCGATGAGTCCAATGGCGAGTCCGAGAACAGTCAGTGAGGTCAGCGATGAGCGCATGAAGATCTCCTTCTCCTGAATGGGAACGATGAGCGTCACAACGATCGCGCGGATCGATTGCGCAAACTCAGGAGAGTGTAGCGCGATTCCAGTACTCGCATCTAACGAAATCGATCGCACCGTCTTGCAGGAACTGGTCGAAGACTCTTCGGATGGCTGAGGTCTCCCGGCTCATTCCAGTCACCACTCTAGCCGTGAGGACCTCGTTCGCGGGAGTCACGCGATCGATCAGCATCGCCCGATTGCTGTAGGCCGATACCACGTTGAAGTGGCAGCCATCACGGCCGAAGCCTGAGTAGCTGGGTGCCACCCGATTCTGACTCCCTGCCGAAGGCAGTGTCAGCTGCTTGTCGCTACGATGCAGTCCATCAGCGCCTTGCAGGCTTCGGCTGGATTCAGAGCGTTCGCGTCGATCCTTGTTTGGGCCTTGTCGAAGGCAACTTTGCGCTCCTGATAGTAGGGTCTGATCTCGGCGACGTCGTCCGGGACTCCGGCGAAAAGCGGGTGCCACCGGGCAGGCTCCAGACGGCGTGCGAGTCTCTGCACTCGCCAGAACAGATTGGCCAGCTCGAGATCGAGAACGATGAGCTGACCTTGATCTTCGATATGGGTGAGATTCTCGGCTTGCAGCAGACCACCGTCTCCCAACGCGATGAGTCCAACGGGTTTCTGACCAAGGACTCGTGCGAGACACTGCGACTCGACCTCGCGATAGGCCGCCTCTCCTTCCTCAAGAAGAACCTGGCCGATCTCCATCGCTGCCTCGTGCTCCACGAGACGGTCGATGTCGTAGTAGGTCAGCCCGAGATGGGCGGAGGCTCGATAGGTGACACTGCGCGTGAAGTCCGCCAGGTAGCCCGACACCACGATGGGGCCTGAGAGCTGCACCTGGGGACCATACTCGTAGTAGTCGGACATGGACTGAAGTCTAAGTGATTTGGCGAGCTGAGCGCCGACGATCGCGGCCGCGATCGCACGCACAATGGTGCCGAGGCTGCAGAGTCCCGAGGCTCCGAGACAGGACTGCTGAAAGCGCTACTCGTCCGGCTCTTCACCCCACAGCCGACAAGAGTAGAGGAGGGGCTTGCGCCTCCCTCGGAATCAGCTTGATTGATGTCGGCTGGGGTGAGCGGAGGAGTAGGGGCGGGGCTTGCCCCCGCCCGCGGCGCAGGGCCAAAGGAGGCGGCCAGCGCCCCTGCCCCTGTTCCTACTTTCGCTGCTCGAGCTCGGCTGGCCAGTTGACCACGAGATTCAGCAGATTGTCACCCTGCTGAGCCTGACTCGGGACCACCAGTACGCGCTCAGCATCGGAGGTGATGGAAAACCAGGAGCCGCCGGCGGCGGTCGGCGCGATAGGAAAGAGAGGCTGGCTCTGGCCGATCTCGAAGGTGTCCCCGGTCGGGTCGACCTCGACCGACACCAGATCACCGGTCAATTCGGAATAGACGAGCTCTCGACCATCCGCCCGCCAGAACACGTAGCTCGCAGGGTTGGTCGAGACCTGCCACCGGCGACCCGGTTCCGGGAAGGTCGATACGTAGACTTGCCAGTCTCCCGACTCAGTGGAAGTGTAGGCAATCCAGCGACCATCCGGCGAGATCATGCCAGCTGCCTCGTTGAACTCGGTCTGTCGAAATGGAAACGGCTCGCCACCTTCTTCCAGCGGTAAGACAAACAGGTCCATCTGGGTGTCTGGATTCGGAGTGGTGTAGGCGAGATAGCGTCCATCGGGAGAGATGCTCGTCGGGAACTTGTCGAGCTCCGATTCATACACGAGCTCGACGTCTCCGACGCCACCGACGGCCTTGCGATAGATATCGCCGGTGCCATCCCGATCCGAGTAGAAATAGAGGTACCGGCTGTCACTCGACCATGCCGGCCAGTACTCGACTCCCGGATCGAACGTGAATCGGGTTCTCAGATCGCGCTCGATGTCCTGCATCCAGATGTCGTAGGAACCGCTCTCTTCGACCTGGACGACAGCAGCCATGGTGTCGTCTGGCGAGACGATGGCCGCTCGGACGACTGCCAGCTCACCGAGGCTACCCGAGATCTGGCCGTTGCGGTCTCTCCACTCGATCGTGGTGCCGGCAACCGCCGAGCCGGTCTGATAGAGCAGGAATCCGTTCTCCGAGGAGGAAAAAACCGCCAGGGATGCGGCCGAGATCCGCAAAACATCTTCGGCCAGGGGAATCGCCTCCGCGGTGAACTCGAGCCTGTCGGCGTCGAAGGGGCGAGCCATCAACGTCGTGTCGCGGACGAAGAGCAGATGGCCGGAGGCGAACTCGGCCTGAATCGGTGACTCGATGACCGGACGCGGCTCATCACCGTCGAGGGAACCGGCCATGACGGTGCTCGGTTTGGAGCCGGCTCCCCGCGCCACGAACAGGAACCGCCGCCCATCGGGAAGGAATCGTGGGTGACGGTGTGAATTGTGCATCTCTTCGTCGATCTCGGTGATCGCCACCGACTCACCACCTGCAGCCGAGACACGATGGATCGGGTCCCCGGAGTTCGGCGTAAAGAGGATCACACCATCCCGATTCCAGGTTCCGCCCTTGCCATCGGTGGCATCGCAGAGAGTCAAGGGTGGTCCGCCGGCAGAGTCGATCTTCTTGAGAGTGCCATCCTCCTGGGTGAAGAACCCCACCCAGCGGGAGTCGGGTGACCAGAACGGGTACTGGGCCCCTTCCGTACCCGACAGCAGATGCGCCTGTGAGGCATCCAGCGAGCGCACATAGAGGCGCACCACGCCGTCAGTGTCCGTGGCCGAGAAAGCGATCATGGACCCATCGGGTGAAAAGACCGCAGGTCCCGGGTTGAGTCCGTTGAGGTGGAACCCGGCACTCTCCGGCGGCGGAATCGTTGCCTTGAGAATCGGTGGCGGAGGCTCGGGCCGCAAGGCGAGGACTGCGATGGTGATGGCGGCAAGCACAGCGAGCGCCCACGGCAGAGCGGCCCTCCATCGCGGCTGCTTCTGAGTCGCGGCCACGGTTGCCGGCGTCTCGACCGCGAAGGCGGCCGGATCGGCCATGTAGTCCTGGATGACCACCCGGGCATCGCCGATGGACTGCAGGCGCTGCTTGGGGTCCTTGCGCATGCAACGCTTGAGGAGCTCTGAAATCGGTCGGGGCAGATCGTTGGGCAGCTGGTCCCAGTCGGGGTCCTTCTGCAGCACGGCTGCGAGTACGTGCGATACCGTCTCGCCGCCGAACTGCTGCTGGCCGGAGATCATCTCGGCTAGCACTACGCCGAACGACCAGACATCGGCGCGGCGGTCCGCCATCTGCGCTGATGCCTGCTCCGGGCTCATATAGCCGGCTGTACCCATGATGAGCCCGGCCTGGGTTGCCGCGGCCGTCAGTGTGGGTGAGTTCGCCATGTCACCCTGCTCTCGTTCCTCTTCCAGTGCCTTGGCCAGTCCGAAGTCCAGGACCTTGACCTGTCCATCGCTGGTGACCTTCACGTTGGCCGGCTTCAAGTCTCGATGGATGATCCCCTTTTCGTGCGCCGCCTCCACTGCCTCGGCGATCTGCAACGCGATCGGCAGGGCTTGATCCAAGGGGACGGGTCCCTTTGCGATGCGCTCCTGCAGGGTCTCGCCCTCGGCCAATTGCATGATCAGCAGTTGGCGGCCCTCGACTTCCTCCAGGCCGTAGATCGCTGCGATGCTCGGGTGGTCGAGCGCAGCCAGCACCTTCGCCTCACGCTCGAAACGGGCGAAGCGCTCGGGATCGTTGGCGACGGCCTCGGGCAACACCTTGATCGCCACGTCGCGGCCCAGCTTGGTGTCCTCGGCGCGATAGACCTCCCCCATGCCGCCCTCACCGAGCTTGGCGGTGATATTGAAACTAGACAGACTCGTCCCGATCATCAGACCTCCCGAGGTTGCAGGTTGTTACCAGCGACGGAGATGTGCGGGGATTCTACACTGTGCTTCTACTGAGCAGGGGCGGGGCAGACAGGGGTCGCCCGATCGTCATCAACGAAAGACAAGCGAGTGGCCCTCTCGGGCCACTCGGGGAAGACCGTTTGTGATGCCCGGTCTCCTACTACTTGTCGTGGGTGGTACAGACAGCGGGAAGGATCAGTCGACCGGGGCGAAGTTGGCGTGCACCAGCTTCCAGGCGCCGGCGGAGGTCCTGACCATGATCGCCGAGTAGGGCAGAGGTCACGGGGCGCTGGTTCGAACCCGGATCCGGCCTCGGACGGGCCGGTGGTCGGATAGGGAAAGCTCCTCCAAGACCTCGCCTCCGAGCGGCTCGACCCGCAGTCCCTGGCCGCTGCGCACGAGAATGTGATCGATGTCGCGGCTTGGTGCGCGGGCGTTCCAGCTCGGCCCGGGAGCTTCGACCGGCTCGAACCCGGCGTCAAAGAACGCCCTCATCGTGCGGCTGTCGGGGGTGTCATTGAAGTCCCCGGCCACAATCATCGGCAGATCGAGGGTCTCGAGCTCAGCCAGTAGCGCGCGAGCCTGGACGTAGCGGAACGTGTCGTCCTTGGTCCAGTTGAAATGCACGTTGACCGTGAGCAGGGGACGTTCGAGTACCCGGACCTCGCGCCAGAGTGCCACCCTCGGCTCATCGCCCTCGGGAAGCCTGAGAGAGCGTGTGGCGCTTACCGGTAACGAGCTGAGAGTTCCCAGGCCGTAGCGGCCGCCCTGGTAGGGCATGAACGTTCCGAATGCGGCATCCATCGCGCTGATCCGACCGAGAACGGTCATCTGATCGACGTGTCCCGAACGCTCGCAGTTCTCGTCGATCTCCTGAAGGAAGACCAGGTCGGCGGCCTGCTCCGAGATGTACCTGCCCTTGGCTTCCAGATTGAGCTCGCCCTCGGCGCTGGCGCCGTGAAGGATGTTCCAGGTGAGGATCGTCAGCTCCACACTCTCAGGCTGGCGCGCCCGACCGGTGGCGCAAGCGGTGACGAGCAGGAGTATGGGTACGAGGCGGAAAAGGTCTCTCATGGGCCGAACCCGAGCGGTGACCACGAGAGGATACCCGACTGGCAGATGATAGCCCTATGTACATGATTCGATGGAACTTAGTCCGACTCACACCGGCGCTTGCGGGCCTGGTAGATCGACTTGAAGGCCCGGCCTCGAGCATTCCAGTGACCATACACCTTTGAAGCGGCCGGACCTGTGCAGGCCGGGGTGGGTGGGGGATGTAGGGGCCAGCATGCACACGCCGGGCGCATCGGGGTTCTCCAAGACTCGAGTTTCGAGATACACCGCCACTGTCAGCCACTCCAGAGCAAGGTTTGGCCGGTCGTGTAGAGTACTTCCGTTCTACCAGCTAAAGACAGGCAACTGATTGAGGAGGTCCTATGGGCACGTTTATCAAGACCTGGTTACCAGTTTCCACACTCCTGGCAGTACTGGGCCTCGTACCCTTGACTGGGCTGAGCGCTCAGGAAGGCTCCGGGGCCGGCGAGCTGCCCGCACCGATCGGCTTCGTGGAGATCGACGGCGTCGGACGATTCGACATCCACCCAATTTCCGAGGACATGACAGCCAACGACGCTTCAAGCATCATTACCGAGGGCTCCAAGCCCGTCGCGTACTGGCATGGTGGCATGACGGAGGGGGTGGGGGGCAAGATCGTCATCTTCGCCCTGCCCGCAACAGGCGACCCGACCCGATCGTCAGTCTGGGTGGAGTTCTTCCTCAGCGACGACCGCACGGATCTGGAAAGGATCCAATCTCGAGGGATCACATTGAATCCGCGTCTTTCCGGCGTCAAGTATGAGTGGATGCAGCACTTCGGCAACGATGTGACGCTCGAGGAATTATCGGTCGAAGGCAATGGACCCATGACTCTCAAGCTGCGATTCGACGGCTCAGCGACGCGCACCTACTCCTCCGACTCAGCGCCACCAGGCGGCATGCCGATGAAGGGCGTCTTGGAGGTCACTGGCCTGCCCTACAGACCCCTGAGGTAACGGATCGCTCGATCCGCTGCCCGCCCGAAGAGGTGCCAGCCGATTCTGGAGCCGGATGGGTGGGGGCGTAGGGGCGGGGCTTGTCCCCGCCCGCGCAGAGACGTTTCCGCGGCAACGTCGGGATGTCTCCAGCTGCCGGTAGCCCTTGACCGGTTCAACCGTTGAAGCGGCGCCCCTGCCTTCCTCTGTTGTCAATCTCCGTCAGTGAGCCGTGGTACCTGCGCCGAAAGATCGCCCTCTGGCTGGCTCATCCGGTATCCTTGGGTTTATCGCGGGCAGTTAGTCATGATCGGCCAAACGATAGGCCACTACAGGATCGAGGAGAAGCTCGGCGCGGGCGGCATGGGAGAGGTCTATCTGGCTGAAGACCTGAGCCTCGAGCGGTGGGTAGCCCTGAAGGTGCTGCCGAGGGAGATGGCGGACAATCAGGAGCGCCTGAATCGTTTTCGCCGTGAGGCCAAGACTCTCGCCTCCTTGAGTCATCCCAGCATCGTCACCATCTACTCGGTCGAGCATGCGGACGGTGTCCACTTTCTCACCATGGAGCGTCTCCGCGGTCGGACCCTGCGGGAGTTGATCCCGGAGGGCGGTGTCAATGTCCGAGAGTTCTTCGAGATCGCCATTCCGTTGGCCGACGCCCTTGCTGCAGCGCACGACCAAGGGGTGATTCATCGCGATCTGAAACCCAGCAACGTCTTCGTCACCGACACCGACACGGTCAAGGTTCTCGACTTCGGCCTCGCCAAGATCCAGTCGAGCGGCGTGCAAGGGGTCGACACCCATGGACCCACGGAAATTCTGACCGGGGAAGGGCGCGTGCTCGGCACCGTCCCCTACATGTCTCCGGAGCAGCTCAAGGGTAAGGAGATCGACAACCGATCCGACATCTTCTCGTTGGGGATCGTGTTGTACCAGCTCGCGACCGGTGACCTGCCGTTCAACGGCTCCAGCTCGGTGGAAGTGCAATCTTCGATCTTGCGCGACACGCCGGCGAGCGTCGACGTGCTCCGCAGCGAGATTCCCCATCATCTCGGCCGCATTGTCGCTGCCTGCCTCGAAAAGGACCCTGAGCGCAGATATCAGTCGGCCAAAGACATCCGCAACGAGCTCGTGAGGTTGAGAGACGAGGTAACCACTGGAGAAAGGGAGGCCCGCCCCGGTTCGGAGTCCCCAGGAAGGAGATTTTCCGCGAGAGCGATCTGGTGGGTTGGCGCCGTCCTCTTGGCAGTCGGCATCCTCGCCACCTGGATCTGGCTGCGCGATGGGGACCCACTGGACCCTCCACAGGCCTCGATCGAGACTCACCAGGTCGACGAGGCGGCGCAGGAGCTTCTCGACCAGGGGCACCTTTTCGAGCTCCGCGGCGACCTCAAAGAGAACCTGAACGACGCGGAGGAGCGCTATCGCCGAGCCCTGCAGCTCGAACCGGAGAATCCGTACATCGAGGCCCGCCTGGCAGCTTTGCTGGCTCGAATCCAGATCCAATACCCGGAGGAGGAGCGGATCACTGAAATCCGGCAACTCGCGCAGAGCGCGCTGGATAGCGATTCGCAGCTCCCAGGCGCGTGGCTCTCGCTGGGACAGCTCTCACTGCTGGAGGGTGACGGCCAGGCGGCAGAGCAGGCGGGGGGAGAAGTGTTGACCTCGGCCCCTGAGGACTATCGCGGCTACACCCTGCGAGGCGAAGCTCTCTTGCTGCAGGACCGCGTCGATGAAGGGTTGGTGCAGCTGCGCAAGGGGGTCGAGCTCGCCGGCACCGACATGCGCGCTCGCCTGACCCTGGCTCGCAGTCTGCGGCATCTCGGCCGCACCAACGACGCCGCAGCCGAGTACGAAGCCATCCTGCGTTACTCCCCCGATCTACCCAACGCTCTCAACAACCTGGGGATGATCTACGCCATGCAGGGCCGATGCCTCGATGCCGTGCCCATGTTCAGGCGCCTGATGCAGGTACACCAGGACGAGGTCGCTGCCCTCAATCTGGCGAACTGCTACGTCAGCATGGGTCGTTACGAGGATGCCATCGACACCTTCAAGAAAGCGCTCGAGATCGCACCCGATCAGCCGTTTGCCGTGCACGCCCTGGCCGAAGCCTATGTCAAGGCGGAGGACCCCGAAGCGGCCAGGCTCTGGTACGAGAAAGCCGTGGAGGCCTACGACGCGAGCCTCGCTGCCGGGGCCCCGCGATCCCAGTACCTGGGTTGGAGGGCGATTTGCGCGGCCATGCTCGGCCGCTACGACGAGGCCCGGGCCAATATCACCGAGCTCCTGGAGATCGCTCCCGACCGCAGCACTCCGCTGTTCAACGCCGCCCAGGTGCACGGACTCGCGGGCCATCGCCGGCAGGCCTTCGACTACCTGCAGCGCGCCATCGAGGCCGGCTACCCGCGTCAGGAAGTCGAGTCGGATCTCGCCTTCAGAGCCTTCCGGGAGGACCCCGAGTTTCGGGCCCTGATCGAGACGCCCGTCGTTCCCTAGCCCGAAACCCTAGGGCCGTTCACCCCAGGGGGGGTCGAAGGTCGCCACCTTGTTGCCCTGCCCCTCCAATTCCAGTTTGAACATCAGGAGACGTTGCGGACCAACCCCTTTGTTCCGTTGGCCTAGAATCTGGATTGATTGTGACCAGGAGGAGGTGTCGCTCTTCTTGAATTCCACGTAGTCTCTTTTCTGATAGTCCCCCCCTGCAGGTACCTGGACCCAGATTTCCAGGGCGCCAATATCGTCATAATCGCGAATCCAGCTTCCGCCTTGAGGATTCCCAGGGTTTGCAAGGATTACGGCCCGGAAGTCACTGAGCTTGAGCCTCGCACCATTTGGAGCTTGACTGAAATCAGCCGTGACCTTAATCACGCCCCCGCGGTAGATGCAGGGAACGGGATCGACAACCTTCTCCTTGTAGTTAAAAGTGAGATCTCCCACCTCTATTTCGATCTCCGCTTCCCTAAGGTTCTTGCAGACGGCAGTGCCGGCCGATGCAATGAGCCAGCAACACAGCGAAACGACAACAACTGCAACTGTCTTCTTCATCTTCTAATCCTCCTCTAGCGCAGGACTACTGCACCCATCGGTTTCCCCCGAGGCGCCCAGCAGTCCATGCGGCCGTGCGCGCCCGGATAGGTTCCCTTCGGCAGCCCGGCGGTCTTGGGATCCGGCAGTGAGGAGGCGAGGACCCGTAGCTTTGTGTGCTCAGCCTTTCGGCTGGCGTACCTTTGTCGAGGTAACAAGACGCTACTCCTCGCCGGAGCGAATGTCCAGAAAACGGGTTGAGGTTCTAATTCACCACTCCATCGTCCTCGACGTCCAGCTGCGGGAAAGGCAGCACCCGTGCCGGAGGCTTCTCGGGCTTCGGTCTCCCGGTTACCTCTTCGACGACCTCGTCGTACTCCTCGCGGTCCATGGAGTCGCCCGGCATGCCGAGCATCTCGCCATAGAGCTGGCTGTCGAGCCGTCTTCGTCAGCCACGAAGACAAGCGCGCTCTGGCGGCCGTCGCGGGTATCGACGCCGGTGGCTCGGGCGATCGCGCCGGTCACTGTGCTGGTTCGATCCCAGGCGCTTCATTGCAGAGGACCCTTCGCTCGAGTATAAGAGGAGAATGCTGCCCACTACGACCGCCTCAAAGTCGAGAATGGTGGTTCTCCGAGGTCTGGTTCTGTCGATCATCGTTCTGACGCTGGCTGTGCGGGCTGAGGCGGCGCCAATCAGCCATAGCATCAAGCTCGACAATTTTGGCTACCGTCCCGACGACGCCAAGATTGCGGTCTTCAGTGCCGACCCTGGCGCCACGGTGGAGGTGCGGGACCTCAACGACGCCGTGGTGATGACGATTCCGACCGACGGTGGTTCCATCACCGCGATGGGCGACGACGGGACACCCTCCGGCGACACGGTGTGGTGGGTGGATTTCTCCCCCGTGGGTACGCCCGGGGCCTACCGACTCTACTGTCCGGCACTCGGCGGCCAGTCGTACGACTTCACGGTGGCCGATGACGTCTACCGTCAGGCCATGCGCACGGCCCTCAAGACGTTCCACCTTCAACGCTGCAACACCGCCAAAAGCCCGGAGCACGCGGGTGCGTGGGCGGATGCTGCCGCCTGTCATATGACCGATGTCGCCGTCGGTCCGGCGGCTGGCCACGCCGATCACGGCAACCTCGATCTCACGGGCGGCTGGCACGACGCGGGCGACTACAACAAATACGTCTGGTCAGCCACCTCCACTGCGGTGCTGCACCTGCTCCGGGCCTGGGAGGAGAACCCCGGCGTGTTCCGAGACGGCGATCTCCAGATCCCGGAGAGCGGCAACGGCATTCCGGACATCATCGACGAGGTCGCCTATGAGCTCGACTGGCTGCTGAAGATGCAGCTGCCGGACGGTTCGGTCTTGTCGCAGCTGCATGTCGACGGTTGGGCGTCGGAGAGTCCGCCGAGCGCCGATCCCAATGTTCGGTACTACCAAGATCCCGATCTCGAGTCGAGCGCGGTCTTCGCCGGCACGTGCGCCCTCGCCGCGCGCGTTTTTGCCGATCTGGGCATGACCACCGCTGCCGACGAACTTCGCTCCGCAGCCCTGGCGGCGTGGTCCTTCCTGCAGTCCCAGGGTGACAGTGACCACAGAGTGTGGGCGGCGGCAGAGATCTTTCGTCTCGACCCGGGCCAGACCGCTGCAGGGAACTACGTGAATACCTATTACCCCGACAACTGGAACGGACGGTTCTTCAACGTCTTGGCTTACGACACGCAGGCGGCCCTGACCTACGTCCAGACCGGTGCGGCGAATCCGGAGGTAAAGAGCAACATGATGGCGTCGATCGGCGCACAGGTCGACTACATCTTCTCGACCAACGACCTCTACAGAAACGGCATGCCTGACTGGTCGTACCATTGGGGCTCGAACGCCATGCGCGCCGGCTACGGTGTCTTTCTGGCTCTGGCCCATGTCGTCCCTGGGGGGAGAGCACTCCTCGTACCAGCTCTACCACGCGTGGTTCGGAGCCTCGGAGAGCGCCTCCTCGTCGGCCTTGTACATCGGCAAGCCGGCCGCGGTGGTGGAGCCCGACTATCCCTATTTCAAGGGAACTGACAACCACGGCATCAGCGATGACAAGAGCTCGACCCTCGGACCGGCGCCGGGCTTCGTCCCCGGGGGTCCCAACGCGGCCTACTCGGGCACGGCCATCCCACCCGGCGGCGCAACCTACCTCAACCGCTACTACCGGGACTGGTGCGACCAGACCGTATGGACGGCTGTTACCTGGGAGATCACCGAAAACTCTATCGGCTACCAGGGCCCATATGTGGCGCTCGCTGCCTCTTTCGTGCCACCGGCCCGAGAGGTCTTTCACGACGGCTTCGAATCTGGCGATACGACCAGATGGTCGAGCGCCGTAGAGTGATACGAAGCGCAGACTCAGCAGCCTGGCGAGCTGCCGTTGCCACCGAGTCAGGAGCTCCCGTGACCACAGCCACCCCTCCTGCCACCCATTCGCACTCGGCACGGCAGCTGGTATGGTCCACGGCCATGACGTCAGAAAGCCCGGACGCCGCAACCCTGACCCACTGGCTAGCGTGTCTTGGTCTCGCACCGGCCATAGGGGGCGGGTCAATCCCCCGGACTAACGCGTGCTCCGAAATCAGCTGCGAGCTTTCCTAGAGGAGGAATCCCATGAGTGACTATCCGAGAACAATCTCCCATATTGGAATTTCCGTTCCTGATGTAGAAAAGGCCGTTGAGTTCTACAGCAAGGTCATGGGCTGGTATTTGATTATGGAACCAACAGTAATAACGGAGGAGGCGGAAACGCCGATTGGTCAGATGTGTATCGATGTATTTGGTGCTGGCTGGGGTTCCTTCAGAATCGCCCACATGTCTACCGGAGACCGAATCGGTGTTGAGATGTTCGAGTTTAGAAACAACGAGAGCCCAAAGGGCTTCGAGTATTGGAAGACGGGCACTTTTCATTTCTGTGTGCAAGACCCCGACGTCGAAGGTCTTGTGGAGAAGATCGTAGCCCACGGGGGAAAACAGAGAATGCCAATTCGAGAGTACTACCCTGGTGAAAAGCCATACAGAATGGTCTATGTCGAAGATCCATTCGGCCTTATTTTCGAGGTGTACTCCCACAGTTATGAGCTTACCTATTCGCAGGGTGCATACTAGAAACTATCAAGTGTGGCTATTTGGCAACCAAGCTGCGCCGCGGCCTCGAACCCGACCAGGTCCGCGAGAAGACTTTCTGAAAAAGAGGTGCCTGTCACCGATTTAACGGTACTCAGCAGGTGAGCTCTGTGGTTTCATGAACCTCTAGTCTGGACATCTGCTCCTCGCAGGAGTAGCGTCGTAGGTACCTCGACAAGGGTACGCCAGCCGAAAGGCTGAGCACACAAAGCCACGGGTCCTCGCCTGACGCCAGACAAGACCGCCGGGCTGCCAAAAGGTGCCAGGGGAATCGATTCTCGACAGAACGGAGGCATCGATGAGATTCTGGATGGCGGGCGCTCTCGGGCTGGTGCTGGTTGGAAAGATCGTGCTGGCGCAAGAACTGATTCCTCTGGGTGGACAATTTCAGGTCAACTCCTTCACGCCAGGGGACCAAGATCAAGGCCAAGTTGCGACGGACGCCCAAGGCAACTTCGTCGTGGTCTGGTCCAGCGCCGGCTCTTCCGGCAGCGACATGGACCGCAGCATCCAGGCGCAGCGCTACGACGCGGACGGCGCAGCAGTAGGGGACCAGTTCCAGGTCAACTCCTACACGACGAACTGGCAATGGGCGCCTGCACTAGCTGCGGACGCCGAAGGCAACTTCGGGGTCGTCTGGCAAAGCGACGGCTCTTACGGCACAGACTCGAGCGACAAAAGTATCCAGGCACAGTTCTACGACGCCAGCGGCACCCCTGTCGGCAGCCAGTTCCAGATCAATTCGTACACGACGGGCGCCCAATGGGTGCCCGACCTGGCATGGGCCCCCCAAGGCGACTTCGTCGTAGTCTGGGCCAGCGATGGCTCGTACGGAACTGACACGGACTCCTTGAGCATTCAGGCGCAACTCTACGACGCCAATGCAACACCCGTCGGCAACCAGTTCCAGGTCAACTCCTACACGACGGACGATCAATGGGGACCCGAAGTGGCTGTGGGGGCGGCGGGCAATTTCGTGGTCGTCTGGGGAAGTGGCGGGTCGAGCGGTACCGATACCAGTGGCTGGAGTGTTCTGGGCCAACGCTACGACGCCAGCGGCACACCGATCGGCGGCCAGTTCCAGGTCAACTCCTACACAACAGGCTCCCAACTTGGCGCCGCAGTGGCTGCGGACGCCGAAGGCAACTTCGTGGTCGTCTGGCAAAGCCATGGCTCGTACGGCACGGATACGAGCAGTGCCAGCGTTCAGGGCCAACGCTACGACGCCAGTGGCACCCCTGTAGGGAGCCAGTTCCAGATCAACTCCTACACGACGGGCGGGCAAGCGGATTCAGAAGTTTCTGTGGACGCCCAGGGCAATTTCGTCGTGGTCTGGGAAAGCGTCGGCTCGTACGGCACGGATAACCTCGGCTACAGCATCCAGGGCCAGCGCTACGACGCCTCTGGCGCAGCAGTAGGGGACGAGTTCCAGATCAACTCCTACACGACGGGCGCCCAATGGGTGCCCAGCGTTGCATCGGAACCCCAAGGCGACTTCGTCGTAGTCTGGGCCAGCGACGGCTCGTACGGCACGGATGGGCTTGGCTACAGCATCCAGGGCCAACGCTTCGCCTCACCGATCTTCGTTGACGGCTTCGAGTCCGGTGACACCTCGGCCTGGTCCAGCACCAAGCCCTAGATTTCCGGCGACCCGAGCTTTCGGATTGACGGTATTCTGAGACAATGAGGCTTGTCCGTTGTCTCATCGTCACTTTGACGGCCGCCAGCCTCGAGGCTGGGCCGGTGGCGCAGCTGATGAGCGAATCCGGTGAACAGCGAGTCTCACGCGAGTCTCTCGAGGCGCACGTCCGGGAGCTTGCCGGCACGATCGGCGAGCGCAACATCTTTCGTCCCGAGGCGCTCACTGCCGCCGCCGAGTACATCGAGCGATCCTGGCAGCAGCAGGGCTACGAGGTGACGGAGCAGACCTATGTGGCGCAGGGAGTCGAGAGTGCCAATCTCGAGGTATCCCGCCCCGGCACCCTCCGGCCGGAAGAGATCCTTCTCATCGGCGCCCACTACGACTCGGTCGCCGGCAGCCCCGGCGCCGACGACAATGCCAGCGGCGTAGCCGTGCTGCTCGAGCTGTCGCGCCTCTTCTTGCGGGTCGAGCCCGAGATCACGGTGCGATTCGTGGCCTTCGTCAACGAGGAGCCGCCATTCTTCTACTGGGGTGAGATGGGCAGCAAGGTCTATGCTCGCGCCGCCCGCGCCCGGGGCGACCAAATCCGACTCATGATCTCGCTCGAGTCGATCGGCTACTACTCCGACGAGCCGAACAGCCAGCGCTATCCGCCGCTCTTTCGGTTCTTCTTTTCCGACCGGGGGAGCTTCCTCGGCTTTGTCTCCAACTTCGCCTCTCGCCGCTGGTTGCGGCGGACGGTCGAGCCCTTCGAGGCCCACTCCGATCTGCCCACCGAATCTGTCGCCATGTTCAGCTGGGTGTCGGGCATTGGCTGGAGTGATCACCTGTCATTCTGGAAGCAAGGCTACCCGGCCATCATGGTCACCGA
>CAMYLC010000119.1 GCA_947259195.1 Thermoanaerobaculia bacterium
CGCCGGATCTCCTGTGCCCTCCATTGGCCTTTGCGCTGCGCTCGACGAGGGAGATCCCTTGGTCGATCTGGGCACCCGTAAGGCTCAGACGTCGTGACGAAATGACGCTCTGAGGGCTAAATGGCCCAAGACCTCAAAGATCAGCCGGCGGTGAGCCGGCTGCCTCAAGCCCACTGCCCCAAGGATCGGACGGAGGTACGACGGACGCCTCAACCCCCAGGACGGGCGGGGGTAGGGCTGGCCGGATATCCTTGGGCCATGACAAGCGACCTGGTCTTGATTGGTGGCGGGCACTCGCACGTCCAGGTCCTGGAGAGCCTGGCGCTCGAGCCGATCCCGGGCTTCCGGGTCACTGTGATCGTCGACTCCCCGATGGCGATCTACTCGGGGATGGTCCCGGGATTCATCGCCGGCCAGTACAAGGTAGCCGATCTCGAGATCGACATACCGGCTCTCGCCGAGCGAGCGGGAGCGCGGGTCGTACTGGCCAGGGCTACCAGAATCGACACGGCGAACCGGCAGATTGTGGTGACTGACGAACCCCGGATCTCGTTCGATCTCGCTTCGGCCAATATCGGTTCCACCGTTGCCGGCCTGGATCTGCCCGGCATCCGGGACTTCGCTCTTCCAACCCGACCCATCGCCAATCTCGTTCGTCTCCTCGAGCAGCGAATCGCCGAGCTCCATCAGGAGGAAGATCGTTCCACCTACCGGGTCGTCGTCGTTGGAGGAGGGGCCGGCGGGGTCGAGCTGTCTTTCACGCTTCAGGCAAGGCTGTCCAAAGAGATCGACCGACCACTGGTGGTGCAACTGGTTCATTCAGGCAAGCGCCTGATGGCCGGCTACCCGAGCGGGTTGGCGCGACGGATCCGTCGCAATGCTGTGAGACGCGGAATTCAGATCGAGCCTAACCGCCGAGTCGTTGGCGTGGATGAGGGTGTTGTCCGATTCCAGACTGGAGACCCCCTCGCCTTCGATGCTCTGGTTTGGGTCATCGGCGCTGCCAGCCATTCCCTGTTCCGCGACTCTGGACTTCCCACTGACTCGAGAGGTTTCGTGCGCACTCGATCGACGCTGCAAGTCGAAGGGGAAGACGACCTCTTCGCTGTTGGCGACTGTGCCACTCTCGATGAGTTTCCTGAAACGCCCAAGGCGGGCGTGTACGCCGTTCGACAAGGACCTGTTCTAACGCGAAACTTGCGGGCCAAGGCGGCGGGAGACGCTCTGGAGAGCTATCGACCTCAGTCCGATTTCCTGACCCTTCTCAATCTGGGAGATGGTATTGCCCTTGGGGCCAAATGGGGCCGCTCCTTCGAAGGGCGATGGGTGATGTGGTTGAAGGATCGTATCGATCGCAGCTTCATGCATCGCTTTCAAACCGACCGCGGCTGAATCTGTTGGACTCACACGACCGCAAGAGATGCTTGCCGGCCGCCCCGTCAGCGTCCACCCGCAGCCAGGAGATGAGCCACCGGGGCTCGCACCAGGAGTCCCTCGACCTTCTCCAGCGCCACCTCCCACGACAGCACATCTGCTGGCAGGTAGGCCACCAGTATGGCTCGCTCCGTGTCGGCCTTCACCTTGACACGCTGGCTGCCGGTAATGGGAGCATCGCAGGGACCCAGGGCATCGACTAGCAGGGGTTTGCCCTCCAAGTTGAAGGGGCCTCGCAAAGACTCGTAGCTCTCGCCTGGCTGGCCGGCACGCATCACGTAGGGCGGCTCGAAAGTCCCTTCGGCCAGCACACAGCAGGGCACCGCCAACTCCGCCGACAGGCAGTTGTTGAGATCCACGAGCGGATGGATCTCCGGCATCTCGGAGCCCTTGAGCAGCCGTCGCAGCAGCGCTTCCGATGAGGGCCTGTACCGGGTTGGATCGCATCCTGCAGCTCTGAACAGCCGGCGGAGACCAGCCACCGTAGGATCGCTCGACAGAGTCTCCAGATTGCGGGTCTCTCTGACCTTCGCGGTCACAGATTGGCGCAGTCCCCGCAGCTGATTCGCACCTTCGCGAGCCAGCTCGAGCTCTGCCATGAACAGCGCCCAGCCATCGAGCTCGAAGCGGATGGGGACTTCCAGCGGCTCCATTGGGCCAATCCTACACGCGGTCTGGTCATCGGGCTGCTTGCGGCGAGGGCAGCCAAAGGTACAATAGCGTCAGCCTGTCAGCAGAAATGACTCTGCCGCGGGACTTGGCCATGATCGGCAAGACCGTCTCGCACTATCGAATCGTCGAGAAGCTCGGAGGGGGCGGAATGGGGGTGGTGTACAAGGCCGAGGACACGAAGCTCGGTCGATTCGTCGCCCTCAAGTTCCTCCCCGACTCCGTTGCAGAGGACGAGCAAGCCGTCGAGCGCTTCATGCTCGAGGCACGCGCCGCGGCGGCGCTCAGCCATCCCCACATTTGCACGATTCACGAGATCGACGAGTACGAGGGTGTGCCCTTCATCGCCATGGAGTACCTCGAGGGTCAGAACCTCAAGTACGCCATCGGTGGCAGACCCATGTCTCTCGAGATCGTCATCGAGCTCGGTATCCAGGTGGCCGAGGCGCTGGCTGCGGCCCATGCCAAGGGCATTACCCATCGCGACATCAAGCCCTCCAACATCTTTCTTTCGATGGGTGGGCAGGCCAAGGTCGTCGACTTCGGTCTGGCCAAGATGGCGATGCAGATCACCCCGGCGAGCGAGGAAGAAACGATCGTCGCCGATGCGCCTACCCAGACGGCCGACCTCACCGGGTCGGGCAAAGCAATGGGAACGGTGGCCTACATGTCGCCCGAGCAGGCACTGGGCAAGGAAATCGATTCCCGTTCTGATCTCGTCTCGTTGGGCGCCGTGCTCTACGATATGATCACCGGCAAACAAGCCTTCTCCGGTGTTACCCAGGCGGCCGTTTTCGACAAGATCCTGAACCGGGCTCCCGCTCCTCCATCTCATCTGGGGATC
>CAMYLC010000120.1 GCA_947259195.1 Thermoanaerobaculia bacterium
AAGTCATCACCCTTCTCGATCCGGACTATCCGGGCGCCCTGCGTCAGCTCGAGCTGCCACCACCCGTGCTCTACATCCGGGGACGGATTCCCACCTCTCCAGCGATCGCGATCGTCGGCTCTCGACAAGCGACTTCGCAAGGGATCCAAACCGCCGAGCTCTTCGGTCGAGAGCTGGCGTCCTACGGGCTGACGGTGATCTCTGGCTTCGCTCGCGGCATCGATCTGGCAGCCCATCGCGGCGCTCTGAGCTCTGCCGACGGGCAGACGGTCGCGGTGCTCGGCTGTGGCCTCGATGTGGACTATCCGAGAGGTCGCCGGCGCCTCCGCCGTCTGCTGCCATCCAGGGGAGCCCTGGTCAGTGAGTTTCCCTTCGGCGCCCAGCCCCGAACCTGGAACTTTCCCATTCGCAACCGCATCATCGCCGCATTGTCGCTCGGCACCCTGGTGGTCCAGGGCACACCAAAATCCGGCTCTCTCATCACGGCTCGTCTGGCGCTGGATCTGGGAAGGGACGTCTACGCTGTGCCGGGCTCCATCTTCGACCGACGCTCCGCAGGTCCCAACGCCCTGATCCAGGACGGTGCCCTCCTCGTCAGGCACCCCGACGAGATCGTGGAGAGTCTGCCGGTGTCGATTCGCGCTTCGCTGAGCTCATCTGGAAACGAGACCCGGAACACGACACTCTCTGGGCCTCCCGGCGAGCTTCTGAAAGCTCTGCCTTCGGGGAAAATGGTGACCGCCGAGCATCTTGCGGCGACCACAGGACAGGGATTGGATCGGATTCTGGGAGTTCTCCTGGAGCTCGAGATGACAGGGTTGATCACTCGGTTCCCGGGAGCGGTCTTCTGCCGCAAGCCCTGAGCAAGTCTCCTTGCGGGGGAATCGAACGGGATGGTAACGTCCCGCACCTGCTGACCGGCCTGCCAACCAACTACGGTACCCGCCAATGTCTACACTCGTCATCGTCGAATCGCCTGCCAAAGCCCAGACTCTGTCGCGTATCCTCGGCGAGGGCTACCAGGTGGAAGCCAGGGGACCTCCCCGAAAGCGCCGCCCAGATTCCCGCTCGCTACAAAAAGGAGCCGTGGGCCCGACTGGGCGTCGATGTGCAGGGGGACTTCGAGCCCCTGTATGTCATTCCGAATGACAAGAAGAAGCACATCAAGCGCCTGAAGGAGGCGTTGTCGAAGGCCGACGAGCTTCTGCTGGCCACGGATGAAGATCGGGAAGGCGAGAGCATCAGTTGGCATGTCGTCGAGATCCTCAAGCCCGAGGTTCCGGTGCGCAGAATCGTCTTTCACGAAATCACCGATGAGGCGATTCACGCGGCCTTGGTCAATGCCCGAGACATCGATTCCCACCTGGTGCGAGCCCAGGAGAGTCGGCGCATCCTCGACCGGCTCTTCGGCTACGAGTTGTCACCCGTTCTCTGGAAGAAGGTACAGAGCGGTCTGTCCGCCGGGCGGGTACAGAGCGTCGCTGTCCGCCTGTGTGTCGATAGAGAGCGCGACCGCCGCAAGTTCCGCTCCGCCAACTACTGGGACGTGGAAGCTGAGTTCGAGAAGGAAGGTCTGGGCTTCACCGCGCGCCTGGTGAGGATTGGTGACCACAAGGTCGCCACCGGCCAGGACTTCGACCCGGACAGCGGCGAGCTCAAGAAGAGCTCGCGAGCGATCTGGATCCGCAACCAAGAAGAAGTAGCGAATCTCATGGCCGGTTGGAGTGAGCCCTGGACAGTCTCTTCGGTGGAAGTCAAGCCCCTCGTCCGGCGCCCGGCACCTCCATTCACCACCTCCTCCATGCAGCAAGAGGCCAATCGCAAACTGCGATTCACCGCCCGGCACACCATGCGCGTGGCACAGCGTCTCTACGAGGGCATCGATCTCGATGGCGATCGGGTCGGTCTGATCACCTATATGAGAACCGACTCCGTGACCCTTGCGGAGCGAGCCTTGCAGGAGGCACAGGGTGTGATTCGCAGCCGGTATGGCGACGCTTACGCCCAGGGGCCACGTCGATACAAGACCAAGAGCAAGATGGCCCAGGAGGCCCACGAAGCCATCCGACCCACCGAGATCTCGCGCACACCCGACCAGCTGCGGCAATTCCTACAACCCGATGAACTGCGCCTTTACGAGTTGATCTGGAAGCGCACCGTGGCCAGCCAAATGGCCGACGCCCATCTGCAGCGAACCGTGGTGGAGATCGCGGCGCCGGCCTCGGATGCCGACGGACAGGGTCTGTTCTCGGCAACCGGAACCACCATCGAATTCGCCGGCTTTCTCAAGGTCTACGTGGAAAGCTCCGACGACCGAAAGGCCGAGATATCCGATCAGGAAACACTGCTACCTGCCCTGGCAGAGCAGGAGAAACTCCAGCCGTTGAACCTGGAGCCGAAATCGCGCGACACCTCGCCGACGCCTCGCTACACCGAGGCCACCCTGGTCAAAAAGCTCGAAGCCGAGGGTATCGGTCGACCCTCTACCTATGCCTCGATTATCGACACCATCCAGCGGCGAGGGTACATCGTCAAACAACGCAACGCCCTCATCCCCACCTTTACCGCTTTTGCCGTGACCGAGCTCCTGGAAAAGCACTTCGGGGATCTGGTGGATGTCCATTTCACCGCCAGAATGGAGCAGCAGCTCGACGAGATCGCCGAGGGCCAGCTGAACTGGCAGCAGCACCTGCACGGTTTCTACTTCGGCGAGGCGGACAAGGGCAACGGTCTGGAGGCTCAGATCGCCGAACAGGAACCCAAGATCGAGTTTCCGCGGATCGAGATCGGAGTCAATCCGGAGAGCGGCAAACCCATTGTCGTCCGGGTCGGTCGCTACGGCCCGTATCTCCAGCAGGACGGGGACAACGGTGAGAAGCTCGCCGCATCCGTCCCCGATGACGTACCGCCCGCCGACTTGACTCTCGAAGCAGCCGTGCAGCTCTTGGAGAAAGCCAGCAAAGGGGCTCAATTGTTGGGTCACCACCCGGACGGTGGCGAGCCCATTTATCTGGCTCATGGGCGGTTCGGTGCCTACGTCCAGCTCGGCGAGACCCCGGCTCGGGGCAGCAAAGAGCCGAAGCCCAAACGTGCCTCGCTGCCCAAGGACACGCCCGAGGAGGAGGCGACGCTGCAGTTGGCGCTCAAGTGGCTGTCGCTCCCCAGAACTCTGGGTGTCCATCCTGACAACGACGAAGAGGTCATCGCTGCCTCCGGCCGCTTCGGCCCATATATCAAGTGCGGTTCCGAGACTCGCTCGCTCCCGGCGACTGATGACATCTATGCGGTGGAGCTCGCCAGGGCTCTCGAGATTCTGGCGCAACCCAAGGCAAGACGCGGTCAGCGTCGAGCCACCCGCCAGGCGCTCCGAGATTTTGGCGAAGGCGAGGCGGGCAAGATCCAGCTGATGGAAGGCCCCTATGGGCCCTACCTCACCAATGGCGAGCTCAACGCTTCGCTGCCCAAGGGGACCGCTGCCGAAGAGCTCGATCGTCCGGAAGCAGTACGCATCCTCAACGAGCACGGCAAGAAGCCCAAGCGAGGTCGCCGACGGCGCAGTAAGTAGGCAACACCCCGACCCCCCCTATAATCAGTGAAAGTGACTTCGCCCGTCCACATTGTCGGTGGAGGCCTGGCCGGCAGCGAGTGTGCCTACCAGCTGGGGCGCCGCGGCGTGCCCGCGGTGCTCTGGGAGATGCGCCCGGTCAAGAAGACCCCCGCCCACGCCACCGATCAGTTTGCCGAGCTGGTCTGCAGCAACTCCATGCGCAGCGATGACCCTTTCCATGCCGCGGGGCTGCTGAAAAGAGAGCTGGAACGCTTTGGCTCACTGATCATCGCGGCGGCGCGCTC
>CAMYLC010000121.1 GCA_947259195.1 Thermoanaerobaculia bacterium
CGGACTCCACATCCCAGTTCGTTGGCAGGTCCTGATCGTTGGCAATTCCGCGAGCAAACTCGCCGCGAAACTGCGGCCAGTTCTGTGCCCAAGCCCCCGGTACTACCGCGAGGGCGGTCAGCACCAAGGTCAGCCATGAAAGAGAGTGTTTCCTGGTCATGTCCGGTTACCCTCGTGGTCAGGCCTACTGCCTCTCGTACAGCATCTCCATCTGCTTGTATTCCTCGTCGCCCATCTTCATGAAGGACTCGAGCTTGAAGTGGTCGTCGTCGATCCAGGAGAATACGTTTCTCTGCTCGATCGTGCTGCCTGCCATGGGGTTGGTGAAGGATCCCTTGGTGACTCGAGTCTTGCCGTCATCGGAGCACTCTCCGGTATAAAAGACCATCAGAGTCCCGAAGTTGTCCATATAGATCGTCTCGTACCGACCATCGCCGTTGTTGTAGCCATCGTACCCAAGAGCCATATAGGGCGAGCCAGCGAAGTCACCCTGGTGCTGCCACTTCAAGAAACGCCCATCCATGATCCATTCCGCCTCGACCGTGGATTCGTTTAGCATGGGCTCGCTGCCGGGAGCCATCCACATCTTGATCTCGGTCTTCCACTTCCCCTCGTACCTTTGTAGATGCTTATGGTGCTCACCGGGTTGCGCCAGCTCCATCCAGGCTGCCATTTCGGCCTGCGCCTCGGGACTCATTTCGGGCTCGCCGGTGCCCTCCTGGGCCGTAGCGATCGCGGTCGTTGAGAGACAAAGGGCGAAGACGAAGCCGGTTGTCCTGGCTGGAGATTTCCAGTTCATCGTGTTTCCTCCTGGGTGGGGTTGGTTGTGCAGCCCCAGCCTACCCCAGGAAGGGTGGCTCATCCAACTGGGTCTGGAGGGACCGCAAGGGTGTTCTGGACCAGGTCCAGCGCGCGCTCCTCGGTCATCAGTCCAAGGTGGCTGATTCTATCGAGGGTTACCTGGTGGGCACCTTCGAGGTGACAGGTCTCGTATGGATAGACCACCAGATCGTGCAGGGTGCCGACGGTGGTCGCGGTCGACCGAGGGGCCAGCGTCCGGAAATCGCCGAGTTCCCGCAGATAGGGTGACCCGAGCGCCAGAATTTTGTAGATCGGGCCGGCCTTGATCCATCGCACTACTGCGGTGCCGTGATGGGGAGAGCCCAGGGTGACGATTCGATGGAGGCTACCAGCCAGGTCCGGGTGTTGGCGCAAGACCTCGCGGATCATGACGCCACCGATCGAGTGGGCGACGATATCGAATCCCTCCTCGCGAAACTGCTCGGAGAGACTCCTCATGACCTTTGCCAGAGGCCTTGCATACGACAGCGGTGTCGGCAGGGGCGTTCCCATGAAGACCGCACGCGTGGGCCGGCCCATCCGTTCGAGGCGCCGCCGTATTCCCCACATGCAGGTGCTGTTCAGGAAGAGACCGTGGACACAGAGGACGGGTCTTCCCTCGACCGGCCCGTTTGGCTGGCGCAGGCCCGTCTGGAAAGCGGCCCGAAGAGACCACCAGAGAAGGACGTAGGCACCGGCCAGAGTTCTCTTGTAGAAGGAGACCCAGCCGACGAATCCGAGCGCGGGCGGCCGAGAGCTGGCGTTCTTGAAGTAGCTCAGGAATCTGATCTGAGAGACCGTAGCCCAGAAGAGGACGCCGCCGCCAAAGATCAGCAGAAGCGCCAGGGGAATCGAGAGGAGAAGGAAAGGCTTCATTTGCCGAGACCGCTCGTGCCGCGGAAGTCTAACGAATCGGATGCCAGTACCATAGACCCCACGATCTGCAGGAGGAGCTCGCGAAAACGGAACCGACGGAGTCCAACTCGAAGCTGGTACAGCCTGATTTCAGGCGCGCCTGAAAACAACTAGTGACGACCGACCTGTCCGACAAGGTGGCTCCGAGCGGGGCCTCACTCTTCCATTCCCCAGTTCACCAATGAACAGTTGATGGGGGAGGTGGGGATCTCGGCCCGTTCGAACTGGCGTAGTGCCAGCCAGTAACAGACCAGGACTATCGCGATGGCGATGACCCAGGTCAGCAGCCACGAGACCGGGTTGGAGCCCAGCATGCGAACCAGGATCTCCAGAAACGCCCGCCCAGCCTCGAGGCTGAACAGACCGAAGGCGGCCAGGACTACCTGGGACAGCAGGCCGAGCATGGGGATCGCCAGCCCTCCCCAATAGACTCCGCGGATGTAGCGGTTGCTGTGGGTGGCCCGGAATGACCTCAGAAATAGAGCTGTCAGTAGCAACCAGGGAACCAGCACGAGGAGCATGTAGACCGGTGTCTCGGGTCCCTTGGCAGGCGCCTCGAGCGCCGGGTAGTCCTCGAGGAGGGGAATCCCCTGACTCTCGGTGTCCCGGGCCGACGTGAGCCCCACGACTTGATCGTGCTCGACGACAAAGTACCGGTCTCGCAGCTCCTCGGGCGGTATGGACCGGCCGTAGATATCCTCGATGGCACGGCTCAGCATCAGCGCCTCGAAGTCGGCAGAGGTTTCCTCAGACGTGTTGTAGGGGTTGTACAGGAGAGCCGAGGTTCCTTTGAAGAGCTCCTCTGACCAGGCCTCGTGGGACTCTCCCCAAGGCGAGGTCAGCGTCGGCGGCTCGCCGGTGAGGGTCGCCCCCATGAAGCTCGAATCGACCTCCACCCAGACCATGGTCTCGAGTTCCCTCGGTCCGGCGTTGGCACCCTCGTGGAGGTCCACTTCGACGCGGGTCTGCAGAACTTTGAAGTTCACCATTGGCGAAGGGTCGAAAGCTGTTGATCGGGCCCAGGAGCCCGTTGCGTAGCCCGCAGAAAAGGCGATCAGCCCAGGCAGCATCAGGACA
The DNA here is from genome assembly GCA_947259195.1 of Thermoanaerobaculia bacterium. Classification (GTDB taxonomy): domain Bacteria; phylum Acidobacteriota; class Thermoanaerobaculia; order Multivoradales; family JAHEKO01; genus JAUVRX01. The sequence continues at coordinate 2,833 of CAMYLC010000121.1, forward strand.
GCGAGAATGGTTCGCCGGGAAATAGGGAGCGAATCAA
>CAMYLC010000122.1 GCA_947259195.1 Thermoanaerobaculia bacterium
GGCCAAGCATCACTAGCTCAAGTAGGTCCGATCCGGCAGCACTCTTGATTAGAGTTGGACTTCCCGAAAGGCTCTCTGCTATCTGGCCTAGTCAGGGACAGCACTACCCGCAGGGGCAGGGGGAGGCAACCAAAGAGAAGGCCGGGCGCGAGGCCCGGCCTTCAGGGGTAACGGCGATCGACGCCGAAGTTCTCGACTAGGATCAGGTCGCCGCCGCGGGCGTCGTTCTGCGCGTGGATGATCCAGCGCCCGTCCGGTGAAACGCTCAGCCGACCCTGTGGCTTACGACCGAGATGCGCGACCTGCTCGACCTGGCCGGTGTCGAGATCCAAGAACTCGAAGGAAGCCGGTCCGCCCCTGTGCTGCACGAGGTAGACGAGGCCCCGCTGCCAGAGTTCGAACGCGCCGGGCGAGAGGCCGTGCCCCTCGAGGACCGGAGTCTCCGCGCCCCCGGCGATCGGGGTCCTCCAGAGGCTCGGAGGACGGCTCGGCTTCCAGTAGTAGAAGTATCGGTCGTCGCCGGAGACCGCCGGGTCCGTCCCCCCGGCCGTCGTGACCTGCTCCGGCTCGCCTCCTTCTGCCGGTACCCGCCAGATCTGGTCGGCATCGCCGTGACGCGACTGGTAGTAGATCCAGTGCCCATCCGGCGACCACACTGGCGCATGATCCCGGGATTCGGCACGGGTGAGGCGGCGCGGAAAGCCCCCGCGGAGATCCCCCACGAAGATGTCGAACTGACCGCCTACGTCCTGGCTGAACGCGATACGGCTCCCGTCGGGGGACCAGCAGGGCAACGAGGTCCAACCCTCGGTCTCATATTGCGAGCAGTCCTGCCCTTCGCCGTCGCACAGCCAGAGCTGAACCTTCCCGGAGCGGTCCGAGATCAGGGCGATGCGGTCGCCGGTGGGGGAGTAGTCCGGTGCCCAGTCGTCCCGGGTGGAGGCGATCAGCCTCTGGGGCTCGACCCGGTCGATTGCTGCCGGACCGCTCGTGCGCCAGATGTTGGAGTCGGTCACTTCTTGGGCAAAGACCAGTCGGTCTCCCTTGGCAGCGATGGACAGGTCCCCGGCCTCCTGGCCGAAACCCAGCTGTAAGACCTCCCCGTCCAGAGCGACCCGCCACAGACCGGTCGCGCCCTGCCAGGAAGACGAAAACAGCAGCGCCGCAGAGTCAGGCATCCAATCCAGGCCCTGAATCCAGCTCTCGTGGGTCGCCAGCAGGCTGGTGGCGCCGCCTGCCAAGGGCTGTAAGTAAATCTCGCTCTTGGGCGTCTCGTACCATCGGACGAACGCAAGGCTCCTGCCGTTCGGAGAGAAGACAGGCGCCAGGTCGTCAAGGGCGCCCGGCCCTGCGGGGGGCGAAGTCAGCACGCGCCTCTCTCCGGTCTCGCTCGACAGGAGTACGATGTGCGTCGGCCTGGGCCCTTCGAGTCCCTCGACGAACGCCAGCGTTCTGCCGTCGGGAGACCAGTCGAGCTGGTGCAGCGATTCCTCAGAGGAAGCCAACAGGATCCGCTCGGCGCCGCCGAGGGCCGGGACCGTGATGACCTGGCTCCCTCCCTTCGGTTGCTGCCGGAGAAACGCGATTGTCAGACCGTCTGGCGACCAGGCCGGATACCCGATCTCGCCGAGCCCGTCGGTGAGCCGCAGGGGCTGGTCGGTGCCCACGAGCATGACGTAGAGGTCGAATCTTTGCCCGGACCCGCCGTCCCAGACGAACGCGATCTGATCCCCCCGGGGCGACAACGCCGGGTGCCGTTCCGAGCCGGCCCAGGAGGTGAGCGGTGCCGTTCTCAAGACGGGCCGCGGTGCGTCGCCCTGCGCCAGGAGGAGCCAGCCGGCGAGGCCGGCTCCGGCCAAGGCCGCCACTCCGAAGTAGACCTTCCAGTGCCTTCGCCGGGTCTTTGCCGGGCCGAAATCGGTGCTGGGCACAAGCTCGCCTGACTCCACCTCGCACCGCAGCTCGTCTAGCTCATTGCGGACGTCCTTCGCCGACTGGAATCTGCGTTCAGGGTTCTTCTGCAAACATCGGCGAATGACTCGACCGAGGTGGTGTGGGAGCTCTGCCCTCATTGAGTCAACATCAGGTGGCGTGTCTCTGCCAATGGACATGATGAGGGAAGCCGAAATCTCGCCCTTGAATGGCCGCTCCCCGGTGGCCAGCTCGTAGAGGACCACGCCAAGAGAAAAGATGTCTGACCGTGAGTCGATCTCCTTGCCTTCCAGTTGCTCCGGTGACATGTAAGGCATCGTGCCAACGAGGCGCCCTTCCTCGGTGAGAGGCTCGGTGGGAAGCTGAGAGGAGAAAGGGGCCTCGGCCTCCTCCCGCAGCTTGGCCAGCCCGAAGTCCAGCACCTTCACCCGACCTTCATTGGTCACCATGATGTTGGCGGGCTTCAAGTCCCTGTGGATCACGCCCTTCTCGTGCGCAGTCGCCAGGGCATCGGCCAGCGGGATGGCGGTCTCGAAGATTCGCTCCAGCGGCATGCCGCCTGTCCGAATCAGATGCGACAGGGGCTTGCCCTCCACCAGTTCCATGGTGATGAAGTGAGTCCCCCCGTCCTCCTCAACCGAGTAGACGTGCACGATGTTCGGGTGATTGAGCGCCGCGAGGGATTCCGCTTCTCGCTGGAACCGCTCTAGCCGCATTTGGCTGGCAGCTAGATCTGACGGCAGAACTTTGAGAGCTACTTGCCGCTTGAGGGTTGTGTCCTCGGCTAGGTACACGTCTCCCATTCCACCCGCCCCGAGCTTGTCGAGGATCTTGTAGTGCGAGAGGGTCTCGCCGATCATGGAGGCCGTCCTAGTTCTGGCTTGTTCCTATCCTACGCCTTTGCCAGAAGTACAGCACTACCCGTAGGTGCAGGAAGCCAGGGCTGGCGAACCCAACAAAAGGCCGGGCGCGAGGCCCGGCTCAGTCGATCAAGCTCCAGGCAGTTCTAGGGCACGCTATTCGACCAGGCCGAGGTGTCGCCGGACTCGAAGCCGTCGGACAAGATGACTCCGACTGTTGTGCCGCCGCGAACGGCCCAGACCCTTTTGTTTTCGGCCTTGGCGATGACCTTCGCACGTCCCGAGTAGGTCTCCGCTTCCCAGGCGTTGCTTGGAGAGGAAATCACCGATGTGGACGACCAATAGTTGCTACCGGGTGTGGGAGTGTTGACAAACGGATGGCCCGCGGGGAGCGACGGGTCTTTGACTCCGTAGTCCCATAGGCTTGTCAGCTCTCTGATGTTCGGAAGTCGCCAATCGTTCTGGGCCCCGGCGACGTAGTTCTCACACATCCGCGATCCGAGGTTCAAGGCGGCGACCTCTGACAGGGCTGAGGCCCACTGGTGCCAACCAAAACAATCGGCGTCCTTGAGCCAGATCAGACCCGTCAGGTTGTCTAGGACCGTGCCGTTGCCGAGATCGGTGAAGCGAGGAATCGGCCATGTCACGCCGGCCTGAGTCTCCCCATCCTGCCCCGTACCGGCGCAGTCGATCAATGTACCCCCGGCATCCCAGCACTCCTGCTGGCCAGTCTTGGGAACGGCAGCGGCGCTGCTAACGACAGGGCCTCGAACTGCCCATGTGATGTAGGTCCCCATCTTGTCCTGGTAGTCGACAATGCCTGCGCCGGCGTGACCGGTCCAGGCTTGGAGGCGAAATTTCACCGACGTGGTGGAGGACCACTGATCACCGCCAGGAAGGTTGAGAAAGGGATGTCCCTGAGCAACCGCCGGGCCGGAAACGCTATAGTCCCAGAGGCTTTCGAACTCTCGCACATTGGGCAACCGCCAATCGCCGTGGGTTCCGGCTGTGTAGTTGGTGCAGGTCCTTGCCCCGGTGCTCAGGGCCACGATCTCCGATAGGGAGGTGGTCCATTGTTGCGAGCCGAGACAGCCGGCATCCTGAAGCCAGACCAATCCTGTCAGGTTGTCGAGCACCGTCCCGTTGGCCAGATCCGTGAACCGCGGCGCTGGCCATACCACGCCGGCTTGATGCTCTCCATCCTGGCCGGTGCCAGCGCATGCGATCGGAATACCGGCGGCATCCCAGCAAAGTTGCTGGCCGGTCTTGGCAACCGCAGCCAAGGCGATGTCACCACCCTGGGCCAAGATGAAGCCGACGGCTGCCACCGTCAAAAGGAACTGGATGAGAGTTGTTGTTCGTTTCATCACTGCCTTTTCCTTTCTCCACAGAATGACATCTGGCGCAGCATTCGGTAGCCCGGCGGTCTTGGGTCCCTCGCGAGGAGGGAGGCGAGGACCCAGTAGCTTTGCGTCCCTGCCTTTCGACAGGTTTGCCTTTATCGGTGCATTGATTTCCTAACAGACTCGGTGCCAACTGCGACACACCCCAATGGGTAGGTTGAAGCTAGACCCTGTCCGAGCCTGTCTGGGGCTGTACTGAGGGCCTAAGTCTGGCTGGATGAGCTTAGACCTTTGGCGGGAGAACAGGTGGCTCTGGTTCTCGCTGTACCTGGTTGGTGCAGAAGCGCGGGTGGGGGCGGAGAGGGCTCGACTCTAGGAATCGAGAAACGATATGCCCATACGGTAGATCGGAGCGGACTCTCCTGCTTCTAGCAGGCCGGTCCCCACTAGCTTGCACCACCGAACCTCCCCTCGCACCCGCACTCTCGATGTTCCGATGGAAAGTGTAAATGAGTACTGATCGCTCAAGTTCAAGGGGCACGGACCCGCTACTCCGAACCCACCGGCACTGATGTCGATAACCTGTCCGGCGACCGGATTCCTCAAGCTGAACCCGATTGCTGGATCACGCTCGTGGTGCCGCTCGTCGGGTGCGCCGTCGAGCTGGTGATATCTATCAGACGATCTCTTGACAGCTGACATCAGACTCAGTCCTGATGCTCTCGCGCTCAGCCTTTCGGCTGGCGAACCCTGGTATAAGTACTTCTTTATTGGATCACGCAGGCTGCAAGATCGCACCGCCCGAACGGGTGGTTATTGCCAGGTGGCTATGAGCAAAGCTCTGCTGCAAGTGCGGCAACTCAGATTCTGTCTGCGCCTGGACGAGCGAGATCCTTGCCTGATCTTGGTGGTGCGCTGGTACTGGCCTGGACAGGGGAGGAACAGTACGACGGCGGGCGAGATACGAGAAGAGGTCGAGGGCCGGTCAGATCTCTGACTTGCGGCGCACGCCCTGGTTGCGGCGATCTCCACGTCTGCAGCAGGCGTGGTGGCGACCTCCTTTGATCGGCACATCGGCGATGCGTCGATCCGAGCACCAGCGCTGGTCGGGAACGAGCCGGCGATCTTCGATCCGCTTCTGAGGTTTCCGAAACATATCGTCTACCTGTGTGTCTGAAATAAGTCTACACCCAAGGACGGGATCGGACACTCGGATCGTGCATGAGATGGAGCAGACAAGACAAGGATGGGCCGAGCGTCTTTGCCTCTCTCTCAGAGCGTTCCAACCGGTCTGGATCAGACGACAATTCGGGCGGCAGGATCTTGAGCGCCACCTACCGTTTGAGGGTCGTGTCTACGGCAAGGTAGACCTCACCCCTTTCACCCGCCCCGAGCTTGTCGAGAATCTTGTAGTGACCCAAGGTCTCGCCGATCATCTGAGGCTGTCCTTGTTCTGGCTTGTCCCTATCCCACGCCTTTGCATGAAAGACAGCGCTACCCGCAGGGGCTGGGTTGCCAGGCAAAGAAAAGGCCTGGCGCGAGCAGAACGACCGGGATAAGAAACTGCGGAACTCTGGAGGTGGCACCCAGACGAGGCAATTTCGCGACGGATGTATCTACGGGCACTCTATTTGGAGCTGGTTCTCACCGCCAACTTCTGTCTCCCCCAGGATCCAACCAGAACCGTCATCCTTGCCAAACCACAGTTCTCCACCCCAGTTTATTGAAAAGGGGTCCTTTCCGGCGTGACAGATCTCGACCGAGCGACCCTTCGGGTGGAATAGGGTCGGCGTGCGCATCCCTCCGTTTCACTTCCCACGGTGTGATCGATAACCAGAAGAGCCGGGAGCAAGGCCCGGCGCTAGTCAACTCGAACTCAATTGCGGCTATGGCACGGTGCTCGACCAGGCCGAAGTGTTGCCGGACTCGAAGCCGTCGAGGAGGATCGGATACGTCAGCGGTAGACATCCGTAGTCGAGATATCGAACCTTCAAGAGATCCCCAAATGGCAATTGCTGATCATCGTCCTCGTAGATTTCAATTCTAAGGGGGTTTCTGTTCGGCGGCGGAATGAAGAGGTACCAAAAGGCAAAAGGTCCGAACACCGTTCCTCCAACTTCCACACCGCACGGGCACTCGTGAATCAGAATGTTGTCTTTGTCGAAGATTCTGGTCCGAAAGAAGTCATAGCCGCTGAAGCTGTCGTCATCATTGAAGGTTCCCTCGATTCGAATCTTGAATCGGTGCGGGCAGGAGGACTCTGTTATCTCCACACTGGAGATAGTTGCTCCCTGGACCGTTGTCGAGCAGCAAAACAGCAGCAGGAGTGAGACTAGAAGCCTTACTCCTGAGCGGCAGAGGAAATTTGAGGTTTTGCTCGCCATGCAACCCTCCTCGCTTTGAAGTGGGCTGATCAACCCGGCTGCCCTTCGGCAGCCCGGCGGTCCTTAGAACCTGATCGGAGTTGAGGACCCATAGCTTCGTGCGCTCAGCCTTTCGGCTGGCTTACCCTTGTCGAGGTAGTCAAGACGCTACTCCTGTCCAGAGCAGATGTCCAGAAACCGGGTTGAGGAAGGCGGAGGAGTGGCGTGCTGTTCACCGACAGCAAGCCTCTGAAACGGGGCTGGCCGTCCTCAGGGTAGGTCTCTCGAAGGGGGGAAGTGCTGCAGGTACCTACCCGTTGGGGTGTTGCTCCGTTAGGAGATCGCGGTCAGGATTCGCTCAGGTTCCACTGAGTAGGCTGGAAGGAGAGAGGCATGGCGCAGACCCTTGGTCTATCTGCAACCGCGACGACGGCTATCGCGCCGGAGAAGAAGACTGGCAGGAGACCCTCGACTCAGAGCCCTCCCACCTGGGGTCTGCCGGACTTTGAGAGTGCGCTCGAAGAAACCCGATCCGAGTTATCCAGAAGTAACGACAATGCGGACGATGAAGCCAATGCTGTGTCGTTCCCCTATGTTATTGCCGTAGGGTGGGGATCGAGTATCTAGACCTCTGGCCATCAGCCCGGAGCCCCCGGTGGAGGCGGTCATTTCCAGTCCGAGGCATGCAGCAAGTGAGGATCAGTTCGTCCGAAGTCACGGCAAGACGACGGACAGACTGCGACTCACCGCAATTTCTACTCCCACCTCAGCGCGTCGCCGGTCTCGAAGTTGCCCGAAAAGATGACGGCTTCTCCGGGGAAGGCCCAGACCTTGCCGGCGTCTTTGTAGACCAGGTCGTAGTACGGGGCGACGATGAAGACAGCCTCCTCGCCGTCCCCGTTCATGTCACCGGCCGTCAAGGACCAGCCCAGATAGGAAGACGCCTGGTCCCCTTCCACCATCCAGTCGGCGTAGGCCGAGGAACCTCCCATGCCCGGCCCGTCCTCGTTGCCGAGCCAAATCAAACCCATTCCCGCGGCGCTGTCGGCACCGACCATGTGTCCGAGGCAGCCGATGAGGAGATCGTGGAGCCCGTCGCCGTTGTAGTCCAGAACCCTGACGTTGCTTCCCAGTTGATCCCCCAGGCCCCCGAAAGTAAGCCAATCTGCGTTCGACGGCGTGCCGGAAGCGCCGAGACCGGTGTCGGATCCGTACCAGACCGCGACGACTCCATCGTTGGTTTGCAGGTGATCGTAGAGCCGGGATCCGGCAATGAGGTCGTCATACCCATCGCCATTCAGGTCTGCGCTAACCACAGCAGTCTGAGCGGTCGTGCCGAGCCTGGCATCGACCTGATCGCCTTCAGCAGTCCAGTCGGCATTGGCGGTGCTCCCTGTGTCGCCGAGACCTGTGTCCGAGCCGTGCCACACGAACAGCTTCCCCTCGTTGGCTTGGCCGGCATCGTAGAGCGGCGCACCGACGAAGATGTCGCCATATCCGTCGCCGTTGACATCGCCGGCGGAGCCGACATTGATGCCGAACCCGGCATCATCGAACGGTACGCACTGGTCGCCCATCGCATACCAGTCGGCGCTGGCGACGGTCGTGTCACCGAGTAGGGACTCGGATCCCATGAAGACGTAGGCGTGGTTGATGATCGGCATCGTACCGCTGCAGGCGTCGTAGCGGCGGGCACCGATGATGATGTCGTCGTAGCCATCGTTGTCGATGTCTCCGGCGGATGCCGCCTCGAGGCCTGTATGCGCATAGAGGGCAGTACCTGTGACCTTCCAGTCGTAGGACCCGTCCAAGCCGGTGTCCGAACCGTAGTAGAGGAAGACCGCCCCTTCGTCCCAATTCGCGTTGACGTCGTAGTTCGTCATGCCGACTAGAAGGTCGTCGTACTCGTCGCCATCGACGTTGAGCGTGGCCACCACCTCCCCAAAGAAGCCATGCGCCTGTAATTGGGGAGGATTGATGGTCAGGTCTGGTGCCGTCGGGAGGCCGTCCTGGGAGCCATAGAAAACCCAGGCTCTGCCGGAGCGGACGTAACCCGAGTTGTAGAAGCGCGAGGCGACGACTAGATCTGCGTAGCCATCATTGTTGAAGTCGCCGGTGGCGGTGATCGAATCGCCTACCTGGTTGTCAAGTTGATCCTGCTCGAAGTCCCAGATTGCGTCGTCGAGCGTCACCTGAGTGCCGCCGGCGTGCAGTGCCGGTGCAGACAGCAGAGAGACTAGAAGCGCTCCCATGAACATTTTGCAAACCACCTTGTCGCCCATTTCCATCTCCTTTCTCGCGCGGAACTCCTCAATGGGTGTCGAAGCTCGTCAGTTCAACAAAAACGGTCGGTCGAGCACGCATGGTGCTCGGCCTCTTGAGTGACCAGCCTTCGGCGGCTCGGCGGTCCTGAGGTCCTGCGAGGCGGAGGTCCGTCCTGGCGGAAACTAGGACCCGTGGCTTTGCGCCCCCGACTCTCGTCGGGTTTGCCTTTGTCGTGGCCCTTTCAATGTACGCCTAGGGGCAAAGAAAAGCCCCACCCGAAAGGGTGGGGTAGGGTACCAAGGGTGCGGAAATGCAATGGCAGCTGAAGCCTAGGGCACCTTGATGTCGCCTTCGATGTGATTGAAAGACACGCCGCCGCTGCCATCCCGCTCGACGATGAAGTCGCCGGCGACGTGCTCGGCCCGGATGCTCCCGGAGCCATCCTCCTGCACCACCACATCGCCGCCGATGTGGTCGAGCTCGATGCTCCCGGAGCCATCCTCGACAATCTCCACACCGGCCTCGGTGTCGCGCACGGTGATCTCACCGGAGCCGTCTTTGATGGAGACCGGCCCGCCAACGTGCTCGATCTCGAGGCTTCCCGAGCCGTCGTTGAGACGGATCCTGCCACCTACGTCTGTGACCTCCAGCTCACCAGACCCATCGACGATCTCGATGTCCTCTGCGATATTGTGAACGAGAATGTCCCCGGATCCATCTTCGAGCTCCAGGCCCCGGACCCCTTCGATCTCCACTGAGCCACTGCCGTCCTCGACGTCGAGAAGGATGTACTCTGGTGCCTCTATCTCCAGATCCAGGTAGGGGCTGTTGCGCCTCCAGTTGCCGTCGGGGGTCTCGACCTCGATGTAGAGAGTGTCGCCTCGGCGGTCGGTGCGAAGCTCGATCTCGTCCAGGACGTCCTTGTCAGGAGCGCACGCTTTGCCTTGCACCCGCACTTCCGTCAGTCCCGAGGTGCCTCTGATAATCAGGATTCCGGCCTCGGCCTCGACACGGAGAGTTGTTGCTCCAGCCGCATCCAGAGTGGCGTCTCTAGGCTCGCTGTGGGGGCAGTCGCTGGCAGTCGAGGCAAGTGGCATACCCAGGATTGCTCCTGAGACAATCAGCATCTTGACGAATCGCATGGATATCTCCTCCAAGAGGGTTCCTACCTCTCTACGAGGTCCAGCCTCCCGGGTTTCGCTCAAGTCGCAGCCGCTCGTCTGACGTCCGGTCACTCATCCATCAGTCGAGAGCCAATTCGCCAGGGGGAGCACCTCACAGGCTTGTCCAGGACGGGCCTCGGGCGAGTGGGCCCGCACGCGCACCAGGCCGGTGCCTCTGGCGAAGGCCGCCAGGTCATGGGAGCCTTTGGGCGCCATCGGTGCCACCAGCAGATGTCCGTCCTGGAAGTGGACCTCGGCGGTGAGAAAGCGATCCCTTCCCTTGGCGGCAGGAAGGGGCGCTGTCAGCTCTCCAGCCAAAGCTCCATGCCAGAAGCTGTCTTGGAGTCCCATCAACCGCCTGAGGGTGGGTCGCACGAACAAGAAGAACCCGGCCATGACGGAGGCAGGATTACCTGGGAGGCCGAACACCAGTCCACCGGGGTGGTGGGCGGCGACCAGTGGCTTTCCAGGCTGAATCGCTACAGCGTCGAACAGCAACTCGCAGCCCAGCTCCGTCAGAACACCCTCGACAAAGTCGTATTCGCCTTTTGAGACGCCCCCACCGATGAGAAGCACATCAGCCTCCAGTCCCGCCCCGATCTTCTCCCGCAGCTCCTGTGGACGGTCGGCAGCGATGCCGAGGGGCTCGAGCTCGAGCCCGAGTGAGCGGCATGCAGCCAACAGGAAATCGGTATGGGAATCTCTCAACTGTCCTGGGAGGGGTTCGGTGTCCGGCGGCACTACCTCATCGCCTGTTGCCAGGAATGCCACCCGGGGTCTGCGGTAGACCGGTACGGACGCAATGCCGTGGGTCGCCAGCAGGCCCAAGCCGCCGGCCGTGAGCATCGAGCCGGCCGGCAGCAGGGGATCTCCCCGGCGCTGAATCTCGGCCTGTCGTCGAATATGGGAACCTGCTTCGGTTCCGGAACGAAACAGCACCTCGTCCCTGGTGGAGGTGGTCTGTTCGACAGGGACGACCCGGTCGGCGCCGCGCGGGATGGGCGCCCCGGTCATGATGCGCATCGCGCAGCCTCTCTCGATCTCGCAATCGGGGCTCGATCCGGCTGGGATGATGCCGCAGATGGGCAGGCGATCGCCTGCTGCCACCTCTTCGGATACTGCGAAACCGTCCATAGCCGAGACGTCAGCTGGGGGGATATCCACGGTAGCTGCCAGCGATTCAGCGAGCACCTGCCCCAGGGTGGATCTGCGGTCTGTTTTTTCTGGCCCGAGGGGTGAGCAGTGCTCTGCCAATCGAAGCCAGGCGCCTTCAGGAGAGATCCATTCGTCGGTGGTCATAGGAGAGCCTTTTATGTCGTGGGGCAGAGGTCTTTATCACATGAGTGAGTCAAAGCCCGATGCTATACTCGGCGCCGCTCGTCGTCCCCTTCGAGCCTGTCCGTCTACCGGCCTGGTCAAAGCACCAACAGCACTGAGCACACTGTGAGTCCCAAGTTCAAATATCGCGGCAATCTGGCGGACACCACCCTGCCCGAAATGCTGCACACCATCGATCGATTTCGCGTTCCTGGTGTCATCGAGGTGCGGCGTGGTGGCCTCATCAAGCGAGTCTACATTCGTGACGGCTACATCATCCATGCCAGTTCGACGGATCGGGAGGATAGCCTTGGCGCCTACCTGATGCGGGCGGAGATCTTGCCCAGAGACGCGTTGGAAAGCGTCGGCCGTCTCAGGGAAACCTCGAACAAGCGCCTGGGAGCATTGCTCATCGAGCGGGGAATGCTGCCCCCCGACGAGGTATTCGAGTCGATTCGAAATCAGATCGAGGCGATTGTCTGGAGTCTGTTCTACTGGCAGGATGGAGAAGTCACCTTCGGGGTGGGCGACCTCGAAAAGGAAGAGATGGTGCAGATTCAGCTGCCCATCCCACGGGTCATTGTCCAAGGGATCAAGAGCGCGCCCGACGCCAAGCCCCTGGTATCCAGGCTCGGTAGCAAGGAGACCCTGCTGGAACCCTGTTACGAGGTCGAGGATCTGGTCGAAACCGGCCTCGACCGGGACGACTACAAGCTGCTCCTGCGAGTGAATGGTTCCAGAACGCTCTACCAGCTCTGTGGCGAGGGGGGTAGGCCGCCAGCCGAATCTGCCAAATTGCTGTACGCTTTTCAGGTGCTGAGACTGGTCAGGCGGAGGCACGGGCAGGCTGCAGGCGGCGGGCCTTTGAAGATCACGCTGGGAACCTCGGGCGACGAGATGAACAAGTGAGAGTTTCCGAGCGAGACCATCACAGTCGACAGATCAAGAGAACGAGACCCCATGCCGCTCTACGAATACGAATGTGAATCCTGTGGCGACCGAATCGAGGTCCTGCAGAGGGTCGGTGCGCCTCCGATCGGGGTCTGTGAATCCTGTGGCGGGGTGATGAAACGACTGCTCTCGGCACCGGCCTTCCAGTTCAAGGGAACCGGTTGGTATGTCACCGACTACGCCAAGAAGAACTCCTCTTCAACGGGAGATTCATCGGACGGCAAAGAAGACTCGAAATCGAAGCCCAAGGAGTCGGGTGACGCCAAGTCGGGCACCAAAGAGAAAGAGAAGACCTCCTCGACGAGATCCGAAGACAGCTCCAAGAAGAAGAACTCGGCGCTGGGCGTCGTTGGTCTGCTCCTGCTGCTTCCGGTGAGCGCGTCCCGGGCGACGAGCTACAAGATGATCGCCGACGAGGATTTGGCGAATCAGGCGACGGTGATCATCCAAGCCGTCGTCGCCGCAAGGGAGCCGGCGCCCATTCCGGCGCCACCCTCCACAGACTACTTCGTCCAAGTGGAGAGGGTGCTGAAGGGCTTCGTCGCTGGCAGTACCGTAGTTGTCCGTTTGGCCGGCGGTATCGGTCCGGATGGTGTAGGTCTCAGAGTTTGGGGCAGTCCACAGTTTCAGCCGGGCGAAAGGGTCCTCTTGTTCCTGGTGCCGCGACCAGACGGCACCTATGGCATTCTGCATCTGATGCTGGGCGCCTTTCACGAGGTGCAGTTGGGTGGGCGGCACCTGGCGGTCCGGGACCTCAGTGAGGCCCTCCAGGCGCCTTCCGATTGGGGCCTTCTGTCCCAGGGTCTTGTTGGGTCGCTCGATCCTCCTCGGCGCTGGGACGCCTTCACCAGATGGCTGGAGGAGCGAGAGTCAGGGGTCGTCCAGAAGGCAAGCTACCTGGATGTCGAAAGTGCGGTGGTATCGCGCGAGAACGGGGCTCCGTCGGCGATGCTCATCGAGCCCTGTACGGACCTGGGATTTCGGTGGTTCGGTTTCAATCGACGCCGACCTATTTCCTGGAAGGTGAATCTCGGCCGACTCGACGGCCTGTTGGACCACGGAGACCTGTCCATGGCCCTGGAAGTCTGGGAGATGGCCACCGCCGGCCGTCTTCAACTCTCGTTGGATGGGGCCACGTCTTCAGAGGCTGGTCTCTCGGAGCGCGACGATCTCAATACGGTTCTGTTCGAAGACCCGGAAGAGTGGATAGTCGGATCCTACGATTGTCAGGCAGGTGGGGTGCTGGGGGTGTCCGGGGTCTGGTTCGAAAGCGGACGAGATCAGCAGTGTCGGGTAAGCGAAGTGGGGCAGCAGGGACGCGTTGGCGACCGGGTCTTCATGAAGATCTCGAGCTCTGACATCGTCATCAACAACGGTGCAGGGTGTTTCTTTGCTGGCGATCGAACCAGGATTCTGGAAGTAGTGGCCCACGAGGTCGGGCACAGCCTGGGCTTGGCGCATGCCGACGAGGCGGAAGCCCTCATGTTCGGGCTGGCCCACGACGATGGGCGCGGCGCCGCCCTCGACGCCTGGGATCAACGAGCTATCAATCAGATCTACGGACCTCCGACCCAATAGGTCTCCGATCCTGGGGGTCGAGGCGGTCAGGCGTACCTTGCGACCGATCCTTGGGGCAGTGGGCCATTGAAGCGGCCGGACCTGTGCCGGCCGATGGTTGAGGCAGTTGGGTCTCGAGGTCCTGTGGTTCAGGGGCTTAGGGGCGTAGCCTGCACTATTCATGAGCCCCACGGCATCTAGCGGAGATCGCTCGCCATCTCAGGGAAGTCCTCACTCGTCGCTCCTCAACAACCTGCAAGGTTGCCTCCAGTGCCTCCTCTTTGCAGTTGGCCAGATCTTGACGGACGCTTTCCACAATCTGCTCGCGCGGCGATGAATATCGCCGGCTAGGGCTGTCTCGTCTTCCGATTTCGGAGCGATGGGGCAGAGCAATACTCCAGTTCGCATGTCGCCCCCTACGCCCCTACGCCCCTACGCCCCTACTGCCTTCTGCGGTGCAATGATGGTTCGTCCCGAGGGACGAACCATCTCCAAGCAAGTGAGATGGATGCGTCCTAATCGCCGGGTTCGGGTACAGGAAATCCACCGGTCGAAGTCAGCCCCATCTTCTTGGCGTAGTAGCGGAACGAGCGGAAGCTCATGCCGAGCACCTCGGCCGCCTGGGTCTGCACCCCGGCGGCTCGATCGAGCGCTTCCGCCATCAGTTGCTTACGAATCTCGTCGAGGTATTGCTCCAGGTTCATTCCCTCGGCCGGTAAATTGGGTGCGTCCCCGATGGGTGGGGCCGGCTCCAGAATCTGCGCTGGCAGATCTACGGCGCTCAGGGTGTTGCCTTCGGCTAAGGCCAGGGCGCGCTCGATCATGTTCTCCAATTCGCGCACGTTGCCCGGCCAGTGATAACCCTCGAGAATTCGCATCGCCTCGACCGAGATCTTGCGGGGTTCGATACCCAGCCCGGTACTGCACTTCTTGATGAAGAAGTCGACCAGAAGAGGGATGTCTTCTCGTCGGCGACGAAGGGGAGGTAGTTGAATCGGGATGACGTTGATCCGATAGTAGAGGTCCTCTCGGAACTCGCCTTGTTCTGTCAATTGCCGGAGGTCCTGGTTGGTGGCGGCGATGATGCGAACATCGACGGGCTCCTCGTTGCTGCCACCCACCATTCGGATCTTCTTTTCCTGCAGAGCCCGCAGCAGCTTCACTTGCATGGCGGCAGTCATCTCGCTGATTTCATCGAGGAGCAGCGTGCCACCGTGGGCCTCCCGAAACAGACCTTTCTTCTCACGCACGGCGCCGGTGAAAGAGCCACGCTCGTGTCCGAAGAGCTCGCTTTCCAGCAGGTTCTCGGGGAGGGCGCCGCAATTGACGGACAGAAATCGATTCGAAGATCTCGGGCTTTCGTAGTGAATAGCGCGGGCGATAAGCTCCTTGCCAGTGCCGCTTTCGCCTTCCAGCAGCACGGTCGAGTTGGTGCGGGCGACCCGCTCGATCAGCTTGAAGATCTCCTGCATCGGCCGGCTACGACCGATGATGTTCGAGAAACGATATTTCTCCTCGAGCTCGCGCCGCAGGTAGAAGTTCTCGTCAACCAACTCGGTCTTCTCGAGAGCCTTCTGCATGACGACTTTGAGCTCCTCGACATCGAAAGGCTTCGAGACGTAGTCGTAGGCCCCTCTCCGCATGGCCTCGATGGCGGTCTTGGTGGAGGTGTAGGCGGTCATCATGATGACCGAGATCCGGGAATCCTGTTGCTTGATCTCGCGCAGGAGATCGAGCCCGTTGCCGTCGGGCATGATGATGTCGCACAAAACGAGATCGAAGCCGCTTTCGCGAATCTGCTTGCGTCCCTCTTCGACGGAGCTGGCCGTGGTGACCTGATATCCGATCTCCTCCAGCAGCAACCGCAGGAACTCCAGCATGCTCTGCTCGTCGTCTACAACCAGAATCCGAGCTGTCAACGGTCAAGCCTCCTCTGCAATTGGTGTCGGCTCCCCAGGCGTGATGGGTAGCGCTACTGTAATGACAGTACCCTGACCAGGTTGGCTGTCGACGGCCAACCGGCCTCCATGTTCCTCGACGATCCGGTAGACGATCGCCATGCCTATCCCTGTGCCGCCATCGAAGAACGAGTGGAACGGATGGAACATCTTGCCGCGCTCTTCGAGATTCATGCCCCGACCATTGTCAGTGAAGCGGATGCAGTAGTCCGCGGCCACTACGTGACCCTCTACTTTCAGGGTGCCTCCCTCGGGCATGGCTCGCAGGGAGTTGCGTGCCAGGTTCCAGAAGATCTGGCTGACTTGGTCGGGATCAGCGATCAGGGTCACGGATGGCGGATCGACTACCAGATCCAGGTGATGCTGCGGCGAAACCTCAGGGCTGTTGATCAGCAACTGTACGTTCTCGCTCAGCAGTCGGGCGATGTCGAAGCGCACGCTGGAGCGTTCTTTGGGTCGGGCGAACTGCAGAAAGCTCTTGATGGTGCGGTCCAGCCTCTGACTTTCCTTGAAAATGATGTCGAGAAGCCTGCGATGGGCGGAATCATCCTCCAGGGCGGCGGTGAGCATCTGAACAGAGCCGGAAATCGCGGCCAGCGGATTGCCGACCTCGTGGGCAATGCCCGATGCCAACTCGCCGACCGCGGCGAGTCGCTCCCTGAGCTGCAGCTCGTCCTGCAGCTTCCGCCATTCGGACAGGTCCTGGAAGATGAGGATGAAACCGGTCCTGGTGCCTTCGGCGTCGGTGAGCAGCGTGACGGAGTAACCGACGTGGCGCTCGGAGTCACCTCGTTGGTAGGTGACCTCGGGTCGTAACCGTCGATCGGGACTGATGTGACTCTTGATTTCGATCCACTCCTGATCGGTGAACAGCCGCGTGGTCGATGCGGGCCTGCCGAGCAGCGCGTCGAGGTCTTTGCCCAGGATGTCTTGGGCAGCCAGATTGACGCTGGTGATCATCCCGTCCAGATCACAAGTGATCAGGCCGCTGGGTACGGACTCCACGATGTCGCGATGGATGACTTGCAAGTCGGCCAGGTCCAGCTGTTTTTCCTGCAACTCGCGTTCGGCTCTCGAGATGTTCTGAGCCAGGCGTGTCGTCAGGTAGGCGACGGTGTAGAAGCCGAAGATGTGGGTGATGAGGTTGTAGAACAACTTCCAGGCTGGCAGTCCATCCACTTGGCCGACCTGTTCCTGCCCCCCCACGGACACGTCGTTGATGACCGTCGCGAGGGCTCGGACCTGGGCTTCTGCAGATGGTGGTATCCAGCCGAAGTAGAGCGCTACCACGGTAGCCGCGTACAGGAAGCTGGCGAGTGAGGCGACCGCAAATCCGGTTCTGCGGTGGAAGAGGGCGGAAGCGACGATGATGACGATGAAATAGAGAATCGAGAATGGGCTGGCGACACCCCCGAAGTAGTAAACCATGCCGGTGATGAGAAGCAGATCGCCGACAAACTGGATGAGGGCCTGGGCTCTCCAGTGTCCTCGTAGCAGCTTCAGCAGGGCGATATAGAGGAGGCTGGCACCGTAGGTGAGGCCTGCAAGCAGGTAAAGGAACGAGAATTCCCGGGTTTCATCTGGGGAGGCGAGCTGCAGGAGAAAGTAGGGTAGGACGACGCTGGTGATGACCACCAGGCGGATGCCGATCATCCAACGCAGCTGACGCTCGACAGCCAAGAGGCTCGCAGGAGTCGAAGTGTCAGGCCCCACCGATTTGCCCAGATTGTTCATGACAGGAGTGACACCGCCTCGGGCGGCATCGTACGGCGCTCGATTCTAGCCTGAATTCTCCAAACGGAAACCCGGGTTCCGGCCAGTAGATGCCGAAACCCGGGGGAGGAGGTTCTTGCGGTCTGCCGAATCTGCGGCGTCCGGCTGCTCAGATCTGTCCCAAGATCGTGTACAGGGGCAGGTACATGGCGGTAACGATGACGCCGATGATCATACCCAGGACCACGATCATGAGGGGCTCGATCAGCTTGACCAGTCCGGCCACCGCCGTGTCCACTTCTTCTTCGTAGAAGTCGGCGATCTTGGAGAGCATTTGATCGAGAGCACCCGTCTGCTCACCCACGTTGATCATCTGTACGACCATCGGTGGAAAGACACCGGTCTCGCCCAGCGGACCGCTGATTGTCTTACCTTCTTCGACACTCTTGCGCACCGCCATGATGGCGTCCTGGATAATGGCGTTGCCGGAAGTCTTGGCGGTAATCTCCAGGCCGTCGAGGATCGGAACACCGGACGCTGTAAGGGTTGCCAGGGTTCGGCAGAATCTCGCCACGGCGATCTTGCGCAGCAGCATGCCGATGACAGGTATCTTGAGGAGAAGACTATCGAGAACACGCGCCCCGCGTTCTGTCTTGTGCCAGGCCCTGAGGGCCCAGATGACGACGAAGATCCCGATGATGATCAGCCAGGAGTACCGTCCCACCCACTTGCTCGCGGCAACGACCAACTGGGTCAGCATGGGCAGCTCTCCACCGAGCCCGGCGAACAGCTGGGCAAAGACTGGAATCACTTTCCACAGGATGATCCACACCACGACGAGGGCGATCGAGATCACGGTGGAGGGGTAGATCAAGGCCGACTTGACCTGACCCTTCAGCTTGACGGCCTTCTCCATGTAGGTCGAAAGCCGCTGCAGAATGACGTCCAGAATACCGCCGGCCTCACCGGCCGCCACCATGTTGACGTAGAGATCGTCGAACGCTGCCGGTTGCTTCTTCATGGCATCTGCAAGTGAAGCTCCGGATTCCACGTCGGTGCGTACCTGGTTGATGATCTCCTGGAAACGCTTGTGCTCCTGCTGCTCTCCGAGGATCTCCAGACACTGAACCAGGGGTAAGCCGGCGTCGAGCATGACCGAGAACTGCCGGGTAAAGATCGCGACGCGTTTGTCCCCGATGCGGATCGGAAACTTCGGCAGGAGCGGGAACTCCTTGCCCTTCTCGCGAATCGATGTGACCTGGATCTGCTGGCGTCGGAGAGTGGCTACCGCTGCGTCGCGGGTGTCGGCGAGCAGAATACCTTCCTGGAATTGACCCGCGCGACCTTTGCCTTTCCAAACGAAACTCGGCATCGACTCAGCTCCTTACTGGGGCTCTGGGATTGATCAAAGCCGGATTGAGGGCCCCGACACCGCGGGCGATGATCTCCTGAAGTTCGTCCGGGTACGAGGACCGAAGCATGGCTGTCTGCAGACTGATCTGGCGCCGGAAGTAGAGGGCGGCCAGCGACTGGTTGAAGGTCTGCATGCCTAATTTCGCCTGTCCAGCCTGCATCATGCCGTAGACCTGGTGGATCTTGTCTTCTCGAATCAGGTTCCGGATGGCGGTTGTGGGGATCATGATCTCCATGGCCAGCACCCGGCCCTTGCCACTTGCCTTGTGCAGCAGGGACTGGCAGAGAATTCCCTGCAGAACGAACGAGAGCTGAACTCGCACCTGGCCCTGCTGATGAGGTGGGAACACGTCGATGATGCGGTTGATGGTCTCGGAGGCCGAGTTGGTGTGCAGGGTGGCGAACGTCAGGTGGCCGGTCTCAGCGACTCTCAAGGCAGCTTCCACTGTCTCGTAGTCGCGCATCTCGCCGATCAATACGACATCTGGGTCCTGGCGCAGCACCGACTTTAGAGCATTGGCGAAGCTGTGTGTGTCGGCCAACAACTCCCGCTGATTCACGATGCAGCTCTTGTGGCTGTGGAGGTATTCGACCGGGTCCTCGATGGTAACGATGTGTTCGTGACGTTCGCCGTTGACCCGGTCGAGCATGGCAGCCAGCGTCGTCGACTTGCCCGAGCCCGTGGGACCTGTGCAGAGCACCAGTCCTCGGGGCTTCCTGCAGAGATTCTCCACGACGGGCGGCAGGCCCAACTCTCGAAATCCGCGGATCTCATAGGGGATCTGACGGAAAGCGGCGGCGATGGCACCGCGCTGATGAAAGACATTGGCGCGAAATCTGGCCAGCCCCTTGATGCCGAAGGAGAAGTCGAGCTCCAGGTTCTCCTCGAGTCGCTGCTTCTGTTTGTCGGTCAGGATGGAGTAGGCGATCTGCTTGGTGTCGGAAGGGTTGAGGGGCGGCGAATTCAGCGGCCTGAGCGCCCCATCGACGCGAATCTGCGGCGGGGAGTTGGTCGTCAAATGGAGGTCTGAAGCCCCCTGATCCACCATGGTCTTCAGCATGGAATTCAGCGTCGGTGGCATCAGAGCTCCCCTAAGTTATGTCGGCAGAAGACGTTGCGTCAGTTTATATCATCGCGCCACAACCTCAACTGTGGTAAACGTCACAGATTGGATCGCAGCGGCCACCTGGGCTGTTGCAGCGACGATTGTAGCCATAGGTCCGCCTCGGGTCTATGGCTTTTGGCACTGCCAATCCTCAGTCGCCGGGCACCTCGGAGGCTTCGGATGTTGGTAGCGACTCCAGTCCTTCGATCTCCCCCAGCAAAGTGGCGAGTTGTTGCATCCGTTCCTTGCTCTCACCATCCGGATAGACAAAGGCAAGGGTGAGAAGGCGACTCTGAAGAGGATGCAGGGCGAAGACCCGAATCTCTCCGACTCTGCCGTCATCTCGGTCGTAGGCCCCGCGGGCAGTGAAGGCTGAACCCATGGGTGCGACGAGCTCGAGATTGCCGAAGTACTGGCCGTTCGTCAGAGACTCGAAATATGGCTGCATGGCCTTGGCTTCCGCTGGCAGGTTGATGGCGGCAGGTCCTGTAGGTCCGACTTCGATCTCGACGGTGCCCGCACCGTTCGGCCCCGGGGCCGTCAAGCGGAGGTCGGTTCCTCGATTGGTCTCGACCTCGAATGCTTCCGGCAGAGCGGCGATTGCGATGCCGAGATCGGCATTCTCGACACGTTGCGGGCTGCTGGGGGCCTGTTCAGGAGCCTGGCATGCGGCGCCAAGGAGGCTGAGCGAGAACGCCAGCAGGGTCGATGGAGATGGGTGGAGTCGGATCATGGCAGGGACCTTTCGAGTGTCATATCAGTGCCGTGCCCACCGATTCTTCAGGATATCCATCCAATCGGCAACCGTCCGCTGGGCGCAAGCGGGACGAGCTTCTGCTAGCTCAGGTAGGCCTCCAGGAGCTGGCCGGCGATGGACATGAAGTCCCGCTCTGTGACGATTCCTATCAGCCGCGTCTTCTTGTCGACGACTGGAAGGCAACTGACCCTGCGGTCTCGCATCAGCCGTATGGCATCGAGAGTAGACATCGTGGGGTCGGCCGTCACCAGGTCGGTGGTCATGATCTCACTGACGGGAACCGGACGTTGTTCCTTGCCGGCTGCATTGTCGGCAAGTAGCCGCAGCAGCGAGCGGTGCGTGACCAAGCCCACGAGCCGGTGGAGGTTGTCCTCGACCGGGACGTGGCGGATGTGATGCCAATTCATGACGCAGGCCACGATGTCCACCAGCTCGTCTTGATTGACCGTGAACAGGTCGGTCGTCATCAACTGGCCCACTCGCAGGTGATGCTTCTTGCCGTCCCCGGCCTCATCGAGTGAGGCCAGCTCCCAGGTATGTGCGGGTTGCTCGGAGAGTTGTCGGCTGACCGTGGCTGCCACGATGGCTGTCAGGCATTCGGCCGGCGATCCGTCGCACTTCATGGCGTCGTAGGAGTCCACCTGCCATTGAGATCCCGTGCGCAGGCTGCGAACTCTCTCCTCGATGACACCCAGGTATCGATCGATATCGGACGAGTCGGTGTCGAGATCCTGCAGACCCTGCCGAGCCACGGGCAGAAGATCCACCAGAAGTAGCTGCTGGGCCGGGATATTCCCTCTCTCTGGCCAGCTCAAGTGGGCGCCCAGGCCCAATCGAGCGGCGGCGACGAAGTTCTCACGGGCCACGTCGAACTCCATCACCGAGGTGACGTCCGGGAAGAGACTGGAGACCCCATTGAGCAGACCGAACCAGAAAGTGGCGTTGGCGACTTCGTCGAGGGGCGACGGGCCGGCGGGAAGAATCCGATTCTCGATGCGAAGATGGGCCTTGCCGTGCGAAATACCGTAGCAGGGCCGATTCCACCGGTAGATCGTGCCGTTGTGCAGGCGAAGCGCTTGCAGCCGAGGCGCCATCCCGTTCTCCATGACCTCGAATGGGTCCTCGTCCACCTCCGTGCTCATGATGACCCGAAAGCGGGAGATGTCCTCTTTGTAGATCTCGACAACCGACTCGTCCACCCACCGCCGGCCGAAGCTCACGCGCGGGCTCTGCATCCTGAGGTGTCCAGCCGGGGAGCGCGTGTCGATGGACTGCTGAAACAGTGCGATCCGGGTCTCCCGCCAGAGCTGCCTTCCGAACAGCATGGGCGAGTTTGTAGCGGCCGCCAGCACTGGAGCGGCCACCGCCTGAGCGACGTTGTAGAGACGGGCGAAATCCTCAGGCTTGACCTGGAAGTGCACCTGGAAGCTGGTGTTGCAGGACTCGAGCATGACGTTGTCATGGGTGACGTTGATCTCATCACGGCCCTTGATGTATAGGTGGTAGCGCTCGCCTCGCAGTCGATTCATCGCCTCGTTGAGGGCGAAGTACCGCGGCCGTGGCGTCATGTTCTCGAGGTTGAGATCCGCCTTGTCCAGAGTCGGGAGAATGCCGCATAGGACTACTTGCGTATCCAGTTCTTCTGCCGCCATACGGGCCTTGTGCAGCAGGACCGTGAGTTGGCGCTCCATCTCTCGGAGAGAGGTTCCCCCCAGGGTGATCGCGTCGAGGTTGCATTCCAGATTGAAGCGCCCGAGCTCCGTGGTGAAGTGGGGGTCGTCGATGCGCTCGAGAAGCTCCGGGGCGACCAGGGCCGGTCGCCAGTCCCGATCGACGAGGAACATCTCCTGCTCGGCCCCGATGCGTCGCACCTTGGTCTCGAAGAGACCTTCGGCGATCATCGTCTCGAGCGCTCGGAGGTCTGTCAGCAGCTTGCGACTGAACAGCCTGAGCTGCTCGGCGTCGAGTTGACTTTTGACTTGCTGCTCGCCCATCGCAATTGGCCCCTGCTTGCCCGTCGCAGGCGCAGATAGAGGGCCAACTCCGGCTGGCGGACTGCTGCGGAGGTCGGAACCTCGACTGATCGATTGCTTGGCGATTCTACGCCGACAGGGCACCACCGGCAAATGCGATGGCGCCCCGTGAGCGTGCAAACAGTAGCGGCCAGAGGATCCTGGCCGGGATTCGAGGTCAGGCCGCGGCGATTAGGCTCTTGACCTCGCTGACGATCTCCTGCAGGACCTTCTTGGCATCGCCGAAGACCATCATGTTGTTGTCGTACTCGAACAGCTCGTTCTTGATGCCAGCGAAACCGGGACTCAAGGAGCGCTTGATCATCATGACAGTTTGCGCCTCCCAGACCTGCAGCACCGGCATGCCGGCGATCGGACTCGACGGGTCCTTCTCGGCAGCGGGATTCACCACGTCGTTGGCACCGACAACGAGCACGGCGTCGGTCGTCTTGAACTCCGGGTTGATCGTGTCCATCTCGATCAACTGCTCATAGGGCACGTCGGCTTCGGCCAGCAGCACGTTCATGTGACCGGGCATTCGACCCGCCACAGGATGAATCGCGTAGGAGACTTTGACCCCCCGCTTTTGCAGCAGATCCGCAAGCTCCTTGACGGTGTGCTGCGCCTGGGCCACGGCGAGACCGTAGCCCGGAACGATGACCAGTGACTCGACTGTCTCCAGCACCATCGCGGCCTCTTCCGGACTGTAGGAGCGAACGGTGCCGTACTCGCCTGCATCCGCCGAGCCACCTTCCTGACCGAAGCCGGAGAACAAGACATTGCCTAGCGTCCTGTTCATGGCGACGCACATGATCTGCGTCAGGATCAGGCCGGAGGCTCCGACCAGAGCACCGCTGATGATGAGCACGTTGTTGCTCAGCACGAAACCGGTCATGGCGGCAGCGAGGCCGGAGAGCGAGTTCAGAAAGGAGATGATCACCGGCATGTCGGCGCCACCGATGGGAATCACCATCAGCACGCCCAGGATGAGGCTGATGATGGTGGCTACGAGAGCACCCGTGATCATGCTGGAGGGCTCAGTGCTGAAGAACCCGATGTAGATTCCCGCTGTCGCGCAAACCAGGAAAAGCAGGCTGTTGATCACGTGTCGGGCCGGCAGCAGCGTTGGCTGTCCGCCGATCTTGCCACTCAATTTCAGAAAAGCCACAAAGCTGCCGGACAGGGTAATCGAGCCAATGAGTATCGACAGGAAAGCCGTGATAGCGGAAGCTCCACCCAAAGCGTCGGCAGCCGATCCGGCGTAAGCAGGCTCGACGAGCTCTTTCCAGACGATGGAAAGCGCCACCAGAGCCGACGCACCACCGCCGAAACCGTTGAACAGCGCGACCATCTCGGGCATCGCCGTCATCTCGACCTTGATTGCCGCAATGGCGCCTATCAGACCGCCGACAATCAGTCCGGCGATGATCCACTGGTAGTCCACCATGCCGAGGTCCAGCAAGGTCGTCACGATGGCGATGAGCATCGCCAAGGCCGCAAGAGCGTTGCCTCGGCGAGCGGAGCGCACCCGTGTCAGGCCCTTCAAACCAAAGATGAAGAGCACCGCTGAGAGCAGGTAGAGAACAGGGACAATGATGTTGTTCAGAGCGTCGTTCATGACTTGACTCTCTTTTTGCCGAACATACCCAGCATGCGATCGGTGACGAGGAAGCCGCCGACCACGTTGATGGTGGCGAAGATAATCGCCACGAAGGCGAGGACGCTGCTCATGGCGAGCTCGCCGCTACTTGCAGCTGCCAGGGAGCCGACCAACGTGATGCCGGAAATGGCGTTGGCTCCCGACATCAGGGGTGTATGCAGCGTCGGTGGGATCTTCGTGATGATCTCGAAACCCACGAAACACGCCAGAACAAAAACATAGATACCTACCAGAAGGGGTCCCATCATGACTGTTCTCCTCGCAGCTTTTCAGCCGTAGGCGCATGGGCTATCTCGCCCGCATGCGTCAGCAGGCTGCCAGCCACGACCTCGTCCTCCAGGTCGATCTGGATGGTTGCGTCCTTCATCATGCCCTGTAGTAGAGCCAGAACATTGCGAGCGTAGACCATGCTCGCGTCGTGAGACATGCTGGTAGCGAGGTTGACGGGGCCGAGAATCAGCACGCCGTTGTGCTCGACCTCTTCGCCGGCCCGCGAGAGCTCGCAGTTGCCCCCTTGTTCGGCCGCCAGATCGACGACCACCGCGCCGGGACGCATGGCGTTGACCATGTCGAGAGTCAGCAGTCGCGGAGCCTGCTTGCCGGGCACCTGTGCCGTGGTGATGACCACGTCGGCCGCACCGACATGCTCGGTGAGGATCTCTCTTTGTCGACGCAGAAAGTCCTCTCCCATTTCTTTTGCATAGCCACCTGAGCCCTCTCCGGATTCCTCGAAGGGCAGGTCGATGAACCTGCCGCCCAACGACTCGACCTGCTCCTTGACCGCTGGTCGAATGTCGGAGACCTCCACGATCGCCCCCAGACGCTTGGCGGTCGCCACGGCCTGGAGGCCGGCGACGCCAGCCCCCATGATCACGACCCTGGCCGGGGGGATGGTTCCGGCGGCCGTCATCAGCAACGGGAAGTAGCGAGACAGTCGGCTGGCGGCCAGAATGACGGCCTTGTAACCGGCGATGTTGGCCTGGGACGAGAGGGCGTCCATGGATTGAGCGCGTGTGATTCGCGGCACCAGTTCCATGGCCAGGGACGTGATGCGGCCGGCAGCCAGCTTTTGCACCATCTCCGGTTCGCGATAGGGATCGAGGAGCCCGATGACGATGGCTTCCGGCTTCAGAGCCTCGATCTCGTCGACCTCTGGCGGCGCCACCTTGAGCACGACGTCGGCCTCAGCCCAGGCTGACGCGCCGTCTGTGACGATCGTGCCGCCTACTTCCTCGTAGGCCTTGTCCGGAAGGTAGGAATCCTTCCCGGCGCCGGCCTCGATCCGGAGATCGAAGCCGTCCTTGATGAGTCGTTTGACTGTCTCGGGTGTTGCTGCCACGCGAGACTCACCCGCGCGTCTCTCTTTCGGAATCAGAATTTTCACCATTTTCCCAGGGGTTTTCGGTCGTTCGACCGGAGTGGAAGATGAAGCACCCTCTGCCACCCGAAATCCTCTTCCAACCGCTGTCACATGTCAAGGGCTGAGAATCGGCATTTGGGGCGGGGATCTGGGATGCTCCACGGCTCCGGAGCGGCAGTGGGAAACGTCTGCCCTTGTGTCGAGTTATCCTCTCAATGACATGACGGCAGAACCCGAGGTGATTTTCTTCGATGGCGACTGTGGTCTGTGCCATCGTGCCGTTCGCTTCATTGTTCGCCATGATCGGAAGGGACGGTTCCGGTTTGCTCCGCTACGGGGGGAGACCTTCCGCAGCCAGGTTCCTGAAGTAGTGCGAAGTCGCTTGCCTGACACCCTGGTGGTCTCAGCCGGCGACGGCCGGTTCCTGCTGCGCTCGGATGGCGTCCTCTATGCCCTCGAAATTCTCGGTGGGCCCTGGAAGGCACTCGCTAGGGTGGGGAGCTGGCTGCCGCTTCGCTTCAGGGATTCTCTCTACGATGCCATCGCCGCTCGGCGGGCGAGCCTCTTTAGGAGACCCATTCAGGGCTGCCCGGTAGCGGAACCGGAGCTGCGCCGCCGATTCGACCCGTGATCCCTCCTGAGTACATGGTAGTTTCGTCTCCATGACGGCTCTCTTCATCACGTTCGAAGGGCTCGACGGGAGTGGTAAATCGACTCACCTCCGAGAGGCGTTTCGCTGGTTGGAAGACAACGATGTCGATTGCCAGGTAGCCCAGGAGCCTGGCGGCACGCCATTGGGCGAGGCGATACGCGAGATGTTTCTCGACCCCCGCTGGGGAGAGATCGACGGCACGGTCGAGGCCCTATTGGTCTTTGCGAGTCGCCGTCAGCATCTACTGGAAGTCATCGAGCCGGCCCTGGCCGAGGGGCGGCACGTGATCTGTGACCGATTCACAGACTCGACGTTCGCCTATCAGGGGTACGGGCGAGGGGTGCCGATCTCGATTCTCCGAGAGGTAGACCGATTGGCTACTGGTGGTCGGGTTCCCGACCGGACATTGCTGTTCGACCTGCCTGCCGAAGTGGCTCGGCAGCGAGGCCACTCTGAAGCTCGCCGTGAGAGTGAAGAAGGAGTCACCCGCCTCGATGCAGAAGCGCTCGAGTTCTACGGTAAGGTTCGCCAGGGGTACCTCGAATTGGCCCAGGAGTTTTCCGACCGGTTCGTGGTAATCCGCTCGGCGGGAACATTCGAAAGCACTCAGCAGCAGGTGAGGTCGGTGCTCAGCGAGATCTTCAGGCTCGAGAAATGAACCTGGCAGCGACCGAAGAACTGGCCCGGCTGGGCCACCTCTATCCTGCTGTCATTCTCCACGGACGGAAGGCGGAGGACCGGCAGGCAGCCGCCCTTCGCCTGGCGCGGACCCTGCTTTGTGAGGCGGAGCGATCGGCGCGGCCTTGTGGAAGCTGCAAGCATTGCTCGAGGATTGTCTGGCCGAGCGCCAAGAGCGATGCCTTCCATGCGGATTTTCGAGTCCTCGAGAGGGACTTGAAGACCTCGACCTCGGTCGCTGCGACCAAAGCCTTCCTCCAGGATGCACAGGTAGCACCTTTCGAGGCGCGAGGTCAGGTCTTCGTGCTAGCCAGCGCCGAGAGCCTGACGGGAGGGGCGGCCAATGCCCTTCTCAAGACGCTCGAGGAGCCGCACATCTCGGCGCCGCGGCACTTTCTACTCCTCAGCCCATCGCAATTCGATCTCCTGGCGACGGTCCGCAGCCGCTCGCTGGCCGTCTTTCTGGGCGTGAGTGAGGCCGAGTTCACCGAGGAGATGGAAGCTCTGGCTGAGAGCTTCGCTGTCTGTGTCCGGGGTTTCATGAGCTCGGGAAGCATCCTGCAGCTGCTGGCCGGTGCCGACGTTCTGAGTCGTGTCAGCTCCTGGAAGGACCCGCGTGATGCCACTGCCTGGTCACAGGCGGCGGCGATCGCGCGCCGTTGCTGCGACCTGGTCGAGAGCCGAGGCAGCCGAGGCTTGTTGAACCTGGCCGAACAGATGCTCGGTGGATGGCAATCACGCGTGCGAGGAATCCAGGCCCAGAGGATACTCGAGGCAATGGTGGTAGAAGCACTGGCACCGTTGGCACCCAAGGGCGAGACTCGAGATATCAGGCTTGTCCGATCCGTCAATGGCGGATAAGATGCCGCCTGTCGTGCGCAGCCGATAACTCGCCTGCATTCACATACTTACAGCCAATCTGAGGAGTCCATCGGCATGGTCCAACTACAAATTCAATTGAGAGGCCTGGCCTTGGCTCTCTTGCTCGCGATTTGCTTCTTGTCTCAGGCTTGCACGGTCTCTGATTCGGTTGTCTACGCCGCCAAGGGAGAGCAGGGCGATGCGGACGTCATGGCGGTCGTGGGCGGCAGTGAGATCACCGAAGAAGAGGTGGCCGAGTTGGTGGCTGGGGAGCTTCTACGGGTCAATCGTGAGCGATACGAGATTCTGGAAAAGGGTCTCGACAACCTGGTCACGACGCGCCTGCTGGAGCTCGAGGCCGAGGCGAAGGGGATCTCCGTAGACGAGCTGCTGGCCGAAGCTGTGGAGTCGAAGGTGAAACCACCTTCACAGGAACAGATCGATGCTTTCTACGAAGCCCGAAAGGGGCAGATTCAACAGCCCAAGGAAGCGGTGGAAGAGCGCATCGGCCAGTTCCTGACCCAGCAACAGCAGCAGACGGCGCTCGCCGAGTTCATCGTCGAGCTCAAAGCCAAGTATAGCTTCGAGAGCTTTCTGGAGCCTTTGAGAATCCCGGTAGAGGTTGCGGGGTTCCCAGCCCGCGGGCCGGAAGACGCTCCGGTAGTCATTGTCGAGTTCTCGGATTTCGAATGTCCCTACTGCTCTCGGGTGATCCCGACGCTCGAGCAGGTCGTCGAGACCTACGGTGACCGGGTGCGACTCGTCTTTCGCCAGTTCCCATTGAACAACATCCATCCCAATGCCCAGAAGGCGGCCGAGGCCTCACTTTGCGCCCACGATCAGGGAAAGTTCTGGGAGATGCACGATCTCATGTTCAAGGAGCAGAAGAGTTTGGAGCTCGAGCAGTTGAAGGAGAAGGCCGCCCGACTGGAGCTCGACGTCGAGGCTTTCAACGAGTGCATCGATTCCAGCAAGTACGCCGAGGCGGTCATGAGTGATCTGGAAGCCGGAAGCCAGGTAGGTGTCTCCGGCACGCCGGCTCTCTTCATCAACGGCCGTTTTCTCTCGGGCGCGCAGCCTTTCGAGCAGCTCGCTGCCGTTATCGATGCGGAGCTGGCGAGGCAGGAGCCCAAGTCCGATTCCTGAATGTCGCGAGACGTTAGTGACCCCGAGCTGAGGGCGGCCCTGCACAGGGTCGCCGACATGGTTGCCGACTACCTGCAGGATGTCGGTCAGTACCCTGTGCTGCCGAAGGTCCAGCCAGGGGAGGTGGCATCGATGCTGCCAGGCATAGCTCCACGGCAAGGGGAATCCCTGGACCGGATCCTGGACGACTACGCTCGCATCATCGAGCCCAATGTCACGCACTGGAATCACCCCGGTTTTCTGGGCTACTTCTCGATCACGGGCTCAGGCCCCGGGATCCTGGGCGAAGCTCTTTCCGCGGCTCTCAATGTCAACGCGATGTTGTGGCGCACCTCTCCTGCCGCCACGGAGCTGGAGGAGCGTGTCTGCGACTGGCTGCGGCAGATGCTGGGTCTGCCGGAGATTTTTCGAGGGCATATCAACGACACGGCCTCGGTCAGTACCATGCTGGCGCTGGCGGCCGCGCGCCACGCCCAACCGGACCTGGATATCAGGGAGCTGGGATTGGCGGGCCGGCCGGAGATTCCCGAGCTGGTGGTCTACATCAGCGACCAGGCGCACTCGTCGTGCGACAAGGCCGTAATGACCCTGGGCCTCGGCCTCCGGCAGGTACGCAGGATCGTGTCGGATGAACAGTTCCGGATGCGCTTCGACGCCCTGGCGGAGGCGGTAGAGGCCGATCGTCGCGCGGGTCGTCGTCCCATGGCTGTTGTGGCGACGGCGGGGACTACTTCGACGACAAGTGTCGATCCCATGGATCGCATTGCCGGGCTCTGTCAGCGAGAAGGCATTTGGCTTCATGTCGATGCAGCCTATGCCGGCAGCGCGGCCATCTGCCCCGAGCTCCGAGGACAGTTCTCTGGCTGGGAGAGAGCCGACTCGATCGTCTTCAATCCCCACAAGTGGTTGTTCACACCCATCGACTGCTCGGTCCTTTTGATGCGCGACGTGGAGACCTTGAGATCTGCCTTCTCCCTGGTGCCTGACTACCTGAAGACAGACGAAGAAGGAGTAACCAACCTGATGGATCTCGGGGTGCAGCTCGGGCGACGGTTCCGCTCCTTGAAGTTGTGGATGGTAATCCGGGCTTTCGGCGTCGAGGGGTTGCAGGATCGGATCCGCGAGCACTGCCGGATGGCCAGAGATCTGGCATCGCTGATCGATCAGGACCCTGAATTCGCGGTGGTGGCTCCCGTGCCGTTCAGCGTCGTCTGCTTTCGTTGGATCGCTGGGGATTCGCCAGAGCAGCAGGACTCTCTCAATGAGGCGCTGCTGAACGAGGTCAATTCCCAGGGCCCGGTCTTCGTTACCTCCACAGTGCTAAAAGGTCGATACACGCTGCACCTGGCCATCGGCAACCTCAAGACGACCGAACAGCACGTCCAGGACGCCTGGCAGATCATCCGCGCCGCCGCAGATCGCGTGTCGGCCGCTCAGCTACGCTGACCAGCTTTAGGGGGTCGAGGCACCCGGCGTACCTTCCGACCGCTTCAACCCCCTCAGTAGTAGTCCGAGCAGGAGAGGTAGTACCCGCACTGGGGATGCGGGCAGTAGAGCTTGCACTTGCGCTGGTCCAGCGCGCTGCCGCAGTTGGGGCAGGTCATCATCGTCCTCTCGCTGGCAGACCCGGCTGACGGCAAGCTTGGAGACCGACTGGGCTGGCTTGATTCGATGCGTCTGGGCTTGCGCACCTGGAGGAGATTAGGGTCACGGGCTCATCGAGTCAAGCAAAGGGAGTCGGCAGGGTCCGGGTGATACGCTGCGTCGAGGGTTTTGACGGTCGATGTACTGCATACTGAGCCGGATGGAGGATCTGCGGTGAAAGCACTTGTTCTCGCTGGAGGCAGCGGTACACGGTTCTGGCCGGTGAGCCGTCGGCAACGCCCGAAACAGTTGCTGTCCCTGGAAGGTGGTTCGAGTCTTCTGCAAGCCACCGTCGAGCGGCTCGCGCCGTTGGTGGATCCGTCGTCGGTCTGGGTCTGTACGACCGAAGCCCTGAGTCGGCAGGTCCAAGAGCAGCTGCCTCTGGTGCCCGAGAATCAGATCCTGGCCGAGCCCGCGGGCCGCAATACTGCGCCGGCCATCGGCTGGTCCCTGCGAAGCATGCCGATGGACGAGCGGGACGAGGTGGTCGTGGTCCTGCCGGCTGATCACCGAATCGAGGACCACGATGCCTTCCGGAGAACTTTGGAGACGGCAGAGAGGATCACCCGCGAAGGTGACCGGGTGATGACCCTGGGAGTCCAGCCTGTGCGACCGGACACGGGCTACGGATACCTCGAGCTCGGGCGTCGACTCGAGCCAGAGACCGGCCTGCGGCAGGTCCTGCGGTACAAGGAGAAGCCGGACCAGGCAACGGCCGAGCGATTCGTCGCCAGCGGTGACTATCTGTGGAACGCGGGCATCTTTCTCTTTCGAGCGAAACGGCTACTCGAGTTGCTGGAAGTGCATCAGCCCGAGATCGCTCGTGGCCTGGAGGCGATCGAGCGCCGACCGGAACAGATCGGCGACCTGTATCCCAGCCTGCCGTCCATTTCGATCGATTTCGGGGTGATGGAGCACCTTGACGATGTGGTCACGTTGCCACTCGACTGCGGTTGGAGCGATCTGGGATCCTGGGATGCCCTGGCCGGGATCTTGCCGCGGGATGCGAACGGCAACGTGACGAAGGGCGAGGTCATCTCGGTGGACTGTCAGGACAATCTGCTCTATGCCGAAGAAGGTATCGTTGCCGCTCTGGGTATCGAGGGTCTGGTGGTCGTCAAAACGCGTGACTCGGTACTGGTGGTGCCCAAGGATCGCACCCAGGAGATTCGGGATATCGTTGCCGCGCTTGAAGATAATGGGTTGACACCTCTTCTCTGAACCGATGATTCCTGTTGCCACCAGCGCTGGCGAGGCCGAGTACAGCTTGCGGGAGCTGTCGGTGCCGCTGGATCTGCAGCGCCTGGTGCCGGCGGCCACGGATTGGGAAGTGGAGCTGGGCTTCGGCAAGGGGCGCTATCTGCTGCGGCGGGCCGAGTCCCGTCTCGATTGCGGCTTTCTGGGTGTCGAGATGGCCGGCAGCTACTACCATCTGGCGCAGCGCCGAATGCGGCGCCGACGGCTCTCCAATATCGTCCTGGTACACGGCGAGGCGCTGTACCTCTTGTCGGTGGTGCTGCCCCGTCGATTCGCCTCGGCAGTCCACGTCTATTTCCCCGACCCCTGGCCCAAGGTACGCCATCAGAAGCGGCGGCTTTTCGACACCGAGACCATCGATCTCGTCCTGGACCTGCTGGCCGAAGGGGGGCGATTGTGCTTCGCTACCGACTTCCTGGAGTATGGTGAGGTCGTCAAAGGAATTCTGGAATCGTACCCCGCGGTCGAGGTGGTAGAAGTCACTGGTCCCTGGGCCGATGGGGCGCGCACCAACTATGAGGCCAAGTATGAGCGCGAGGGTCGGCCGATCTTGCGGCTGGAGGTCCAGCGGGTCTCAGGTAGCGGTGTCCCGCTGCATCCGCTGGGGGAGGCCTGTGTGCTGGCTGCGGTCGGCTTCAGACAGGAGGTTTTCTGATGAATGTCCTCATCCCTGGCGGTTCGGGGCTTGTGGGTCGAGCCTTGTCGCGGGAGCTGATCTCCAATGGGCACAGCTGTTGGATCCTGAGCCGGCGGCCGGACGCGATTGTCGATCTGCCTGCCGGGGCTCGAGTGGCCGCCTGGAACGGGACCTCCGCGGAAGCTCTCCGACCCCTGCTCGAGGGTGCCGATGCGGTGGTGAATCTGGCGGGCGAGAGCATCGGTGTCGGCCGTTGGACTGCCAGTCGTAAGCGGGCGATTCTACGCAGCCGAACCGAGTCGAGCCGGGCAGTAGCCGAGGCGCTGGTGGCAGTTGGCAACCAGAAGACAGTCCTGATACAGGCTTCAGCTGTCGGTTTCTACGGGCCCCGAGAGGACGAAGAGGTCACAGAGGATGCGTCGGCCGGCAGCGACTTTTTGGCGCGAGTCTGTCAGCAATGGGAGGCGGCCAGTGAGTCCGTCGAGGCGGCGGGCCTGAGGAGGGCAGTGATTCGGACCGGTGTGGTGCTCAGCGCCGACGCTGGCGCCTTGCCCAAGATGCTTCTGCCGTTTCGTTTCTTCGCCGGTGGCCCGATGGGCAGTGGTCGCCAGTTCGTACCCTGGATCCACATAGCCGACGAGGCTGGTGCCATCCGCTTTCTGCTCGAAGACGAACAAGCCCGTGGCCCGTTCAATCTCGCAGCCCCCGGGACAGTCACCAATCGGCAATTCGGGCAGGCAATCGGCGAGATCCTCGGCCGACCCAGCGCGCTGCCGACGCCGGCGCTCGCCCTGCGGACGATGCTTGGAGAGATGTCGACCCTGTTGCTGGACGGGCAACAGGCGATCCCGAAGCGCTTGCTGGAATCCGGATACGAGTTCAAGTTTCCCGACTTGGAATCAGCTCTGAGAAATCTCCTGGGTTCTTCCGCCGCTTCAACTCCCTAGCCCGATCCCCTCGCTCGAGTTTCGAGCTCGCTCCTGCCCCGCCGCCGCAGCTCGAGTCAGGCGGTCCAGAGCTTCTGCAGACGGGCTGTCACCTCGGAGAGCATTTGAGGCTGCGTGTAGATTCGATATCGATCGATGCGGCCGAGATGCCTGACGAAGTGGCTGGCCTCCTCCATGGGCTCCAACTGACCGTCGAAACGCTGCACCTGGACTCGGCTCTCTCCCAGGCGATGAGGATCCTTCGCTGCGTGTGAGACGAGGATGTGGGCGGCCCCGAACTCGGTGCGCAGGTGCGGTAGCAACTCCTCGAACCGACTCTTCTCTTCGAGTGACAAGTGCTCGCGAGTCTCGAACACCATCGGGAAGTAGCGGCGCTCGACTACCGCCAGGGCATGTTCGCTCTGGGAGCTGCGCATGGCTGTCATCGTCGAGATGTCGTCGAGCTCGAGAAAGGCCTCGGGGTCGGCCGGCCAGTGTTGATCGATCTCCTTGAGCCACTCGTTGAAGTGCAGCTCCAGCGCCTTACCCACTCGATTGAAATAGACCTGGGTGAACATGTAGTAGCGAGCCATTACCAGGGCCTCGAGGGCGTGCACTCCGCCCTCCGCTACACCCAGCCCCCATTCGCCGGTCTCGGGATCCTCCAGGGGCACCATTGTGTCCAACAGGCGGGCCAGGTCGAAATTGCCATAGCGCACTCCGCAGAAGAGGCTGTCCCTCAATAGATAGTCCATCTTGTCGACATCCAGCTCGCTGGAGACGATCTGGGCCAGAAGGCGCTCGCGAGCTGTCCCCGGATTCTCGAGCAGACGAGCCACCTGGGTCGGCTCCACGCCCTCGCCCCAACGCTGGAAAATGGACTCGAGCTCCGCGCTTCGCAGGAGTCTCTGAGTCATGACCTCATGGTCGAGATCCTCTTCGAAGAGGCCCTCGGCGGAGTGGCTGAAGGGGGCATGCCCGATGTCGTGGAGCAGAGCCGCAACCCTGACCAGTCTCCGATCTCGACTGCTTGGCTGGTTGTCGAGCAGGTCCGGGTTGCGGTTGGCCAGGGCGTCGTAGACCCGTCCAGCGAGCTCCATCGCACCCAGCACGTGACTGAATCTGGCGTGCTCGGCACCTGGAAAAACCAAGGAGGTGAAACCCAACTGTCGAATCGACCTGAGGCGTTGGACGGGCCGGCTGTCGATCAGCGCCCGCTCGAGGGAGTCGGCATGGATAAACCCGTGAACCGGGTCGCGAAAAGAAGCTGTAGGTTGGGTGGCCAAAGGTCGTCCCCCTGCCGCGCTATCGCGGAGCTCTGCATCGCATCTGGGATTCGAGCCGAGCTCTCTTCAATCTGGTGGAGCTACCCTCTCGTCGACTTGGGTCTCACCTTCGGAGCGAGCGATAATGGCGGCGCCGCAGGAATCGCTGAAGACATTGACAACAGTTCGGTACATATCCAGCGGTCGATCGACTGCCAGCATGGCGCCGACCAGGACCTCCACCTCCGGTCCTCGAAGATTTACCGCCTCGAGCACGATGAAGATGATGACCAGACCGGCGGAGGGCACCGCGGCTGCTCCGATCGATGCCAGAAGGGCCGTGATCACGACCACGGCCTGTTGTCCGATTGAGAGGTCGACTCCCAGGACCTGAGAGATGAAGAGGACTCCGGCGCACTCGTAGAGTGCCGTGCCGTCCATGTTGACGGTCGCCCCCATGGGCAGAACGAACGAGGAGATCCGGTTCGAAACTCCGACCTTGTTCTCCACCGCATTGAGGGTCACCGGCAGAGTGGCTCCCGAGGAGCTGGTCGAGAATGCCATGGCCATGGGTTCGGCCATGTTGCGAAAGTGAATCCGCGGCCGGATTCGTCCCAACACGAGGAGCAGTAGCGGCAGTGTGATCAACAAATGGAAGGTCAAGCCGAATGCGATCGTCGCCATGTAGAGGCCCAGGGCGCGAAACGACTCCAGCCCGGAGGAGCCGACGACTCTCGTGATGAGACCAAAGACTCCCAGAGGGGCAAATCGAATGACGCCGGAGGTGAGCCGCATCATGGCTTGAAAGGCGGACTCGAAGAGCTCGACCAGAAAGTCGCGAGGCCTGTCGGGCAGGCTGGCGATGCTCATTCCCAACAGGATGCTGAAGAAGATCATTGCCAGCATGTTGGGCTTGGCGGCGGCAGCGACGACATTCTCGGGCACGATATCCAGCAGCAGATCGACTGGCGAGCTGGGGGTCGACAGCTCGGGAATCGCGGCGGTCTCGGTACCAGCGATATTGGCACCGACACCTGGTTTGATCAGATTGACCATGGCGAGACCGCCGAGGATCGCCAGAGTGCTGGACAGAACGTAGTAGCCCATCGTCTTGCCGAACAGCCGTCCCAGGCTGCGGCCGCCGCCGACGGCTGAGACTCCGGAAACTATGGAGGTGATGATCAGGGGAACGATGACCATCTTGAGCAGACGAATGAAGAGGGTGCCGAGCCAACCAACGCTCGGCACGGCTTGCTCTCCCCAGATCAGCCCGACCACTGTGCCGAGGGCCATGGCGACCAGGATCTGCCAGTGCAGTCTCTTGTACCAGACGGTGGCGGCAGTGCTTTCCATGGAACCGTGACGTTACGGTATGAGCTCGTGTCGGCGCAACCGGCCAACCCGGTCGCTTGCTTGCCCGATAGGAGCAATCGACGAGCTACGGTCGAAGCCGGAGCCCTAACTTGGTGGTTCCTGCCTCCAGCCAATCTTCTCGATCCCTTGCTCGTCACCCAGGGCCGCGAGAAGCTCGGCAACGGTCTCGCCGTCCGGGGGTATGGACTGATCGGCGGCGAGCTCGGCCAGCGGAGCGAGGAAGAAGCGTCTTTGTCGGAGCCGTGGATGGGGGATCTGGAGCTCCGGCTCGTCCACCTGGAGATCGTCGAAGAACAACAAATCGATGTCTAGGGGACGGGGCCCGAAACGCGCTGCCGGCTTCCTGCCGGCGGCGAGCTCGAGAGCCTTCGCCAGTCCCAGGAGTTGCCAGGGATCCAGCCTCGTGTCGGCCAGCAACGCCGTGTTGAGATACGCCGGTTGGAGGATGGGGGAGATGGGGCTGGAGCGGTAGACGGGTGCGATGTTCAGGATGACGAGATGACTCTGTAGTCCTTTGATCGCGGCTCGAAAAGCTGCCTCAGGGTCACCGAGATTCCCGCCCAGGGCCAGCGCTACCCTGAATGCATGATTCTCAGGTCGAAGGGGACGCCGAGTCCGGAGCCTGCCCGTTGACCAACTCCTCTCATTCCTCAGGCGACTGGGTCTAATCTGCCGGGTCTTCCGGCGCGTCTTCCTTCTTGTCTTTCTTGGCCTTGGCGGATTTCGCCTTCTTGGCCTTCTTGGCCTTTTTCGCCTTCTTGGCCTTGCTGCTCGGAGCTTTCGCCGCGGCTGGTTTCTCGTCTGCCGCGCCTTCGGCTAGCTCTTCCTGATCGCCACCGCAACTAGGGCAGACAAGCTGGCTCCGACCCAGGTCGTAGAACTTGGTACCGCAGCTCAGGCACTCGTGTTTGTTTCCCAGGTCGACCATGTTCAGAACTCCTCCTAGCGGGCGAGCGGCAAAGTAGCATCGGTCTGAGGGCCTGTCAAGGCTTCCGCTCGGCGCGTCGTTGGCCATCCACACCAACTCGTCGGTTGCGTCCAACAGATTGTGGAGGTAGCATCCGTCTCGCCCCTTGGCCCATGGCTGAGGGAGCGGCTCGTGTGCCGGGAACCATCCGTTTATCCTAAAGGTCGTCTGAATGCCCCTGATCAGGATCTGTGTCGCCTGCCTTTTGCTGGCGATCTCGTGTCCAGCGTGGTCCGAGGATGCGCTGCCTGACCCGCGGGGCGAGGGCCAGAGCCCGTCCGAAAAGCTGACCGCTCTCGTCGAGCGGGTGCGGCTCGAGCAGAGCAGGGTCAGCAGTCTCGAAGCCGACTTCAAGCAGCTCAAGGAGAGCTCCATGCTCGTGGGGGTAGTGGAGGCGGTGGGCACCTTCGCCTACTCCGCTCCGGATCACGTGCGCTGGGACTATCGGTCCCCGAACCCGATCTCGATGTTGATCGATGGTGACGAGATGACCACTTGGTTTCGCGACCTCGGGCAGGCGGAGAAGGTAAAGGTCGGTCGCCGCTCACAGCGGGTCCTGGAGTACCTGGGTGCCACGAGCCCGTTGGACGACATGCTGCAGTACTTCTCGGTCACCCTGACCCTGCCCGAGGACGTGACCCAGCCCTTCTTGCTGGAGCTGTCGCCCCTGTTCGACAAGGTGGCGAAGCGACTCCAGGGAGTCACGATCTGGATCGGCGGGGAGCACTACCTACCCATTCGTCTGCGCTACGTCGATGCCGACGGCGACGTGACCGATCTGAGATTCGAGAATCTCAGAATCAACGGCTCGGTGCCAGTCGAGCGGTTCGACCTGCGGCTGCCGGATAGCGTCAACGTTCGGATTGTCGAGCTGGATCAACGCACTCGCCTCCAGTAATAGCCCCGGCCCGTTTCGCCGCCCTCCCTGCCGATGGAATTCGCCTTCGAGGTCTTCGCCAGCGACGGCAAAGCTCGTCGAGCGAGACTCACCCTGCCACACGGGGTCGTCGAGACACCGGCCTTCATGCCGGTGGGTACGCTCGGGGCAGTCAAGGGTCTATCACCTTCTGATCTGGAGGCTGCCGGCGCCTCCATCATGCTGTCCAACCTGTACCATCTCAGCCTGCGGCCCGGAATCGAAGTCATCGAGACTCTGGGAGGACTGCACGAGTTCACCGGTTGGCAGCGACCGATGCTCACTGACAGCGGCGGGTATCAGGTGTTCAGCCTGGCAAATCTGCGCCGCGTCGGAGTCGATGGGGTGACGTTCCGTAGCCATCTGGACGGAGCCGAGCTCCGTCTGACTCCGGAGTCGGTGGTCCAGGCACAGTGGCGCATCGGAGTCGACATCGCCATGGTGCTGGACGAATGTCCGCCCTGGCCGGTAACCCGGGAAGCAGCGGCGGCCTCCCTCGATCGCACCCATCAGTGGGCCATTCGGTCACGCCAGGCCTGGCAGGGCACGGGAATGTCGCTGTTCGGGATTCTCCAAGGCAGCACCTTCCCCGAGCTGCGCCAGCGTGCAGCGGAACAGTTGAGCGAGCTCGATTTCGGCGGCTATGCCATCGGTGGCGTGAGCGTGGGAGAGCCGACCCGGGAACGGCGAGCGGTGGTCGAGTTGACGGCCCCTCTTCTACCGACCGGCAAGCCCCGGTATCTGATGGGTGTCGGCACCCCGCGAGATATTGTTCATGCCGTCCAACAGGGTGTCGACCTGTTCGACTGCGTGCTGCCGTCGCGCAATGCCCGCCATGGGATGCTGTTTACCCGCCACGGATTGGTGCGCATCAAGAACGCAAGGTATCGGGAGGACTCTCGACCGGTGGATCCCGACTGTTCCTGCCCGGCTTGTCGGCGGGTCAGCCGTGCCCTGCTGCACCATCTGATGCGTAGCGGCGAGCTGACCGGAGCGGTGCTCGCAACCCAGCACAATGTCCGCTACTATCTTGACTTTGTGATGCATCTCAGAGAAGCTATCGCGTCCGGAACGCTTGGCCGTGTAGCGGCGTCGGTGGCCGCTTGCTATCCGGAAGACAGCTCGTTCTCGGAATCGCCAGCAACTCCTGATTCAACCGCTTCCATTTCCTGATCTCGAATGAGGATTTCGGAGAGTTTCGACTTGTCGCTGCCGAGTCATCGGGCGTAATCGCCGCAGGCAAGAGGGGTAGTGCCTATGAGTCATCCAATCGCAGTTCTCGCAGTCGCAGAAGGGGCATCGGCACCTGCGTTCATGCAGTTCGTTCCGATCCTGCTGGTCTTCGCCATCTTCTACTTCCTGTTGATCGCGCCGATGCGCAAGCGGCAGAAGGCGCTTCAAAGCCTGATCGAGAGCTTGAAGAAGGGTGATCGAGTGGTCACCAACGGCGGGCTCTACGGCACGGTTGCGGCGGTCGAAGACAAGGTGGTCGTCCTCAAGCTGGCCGAGAACTTGAAGGTCAGAGTCGCGAAGTCGGCGATTTCTGGCTTCGAAGGGCAAGAGGACGAAGGAGATCGGAAATGAGCGGCAATCTTCTCTGGCGAGGGCTCCTGATCTTTGCTGTCGTCACCCTGGCAGTGATCTCGGCGTATCCTCTTCAGGAAAAACTCAAGCTCGGCCTGGATCTGCGAGGAGGCATTCACCTGGTGCTACAGGTCGAGGTCGATGATGCCGTCCGGTCCGAGACGACCAAAGACATCGACCGGCTCGTTCAAGAAGTGGCCGATGTCGGGATCGAAGACGTCACGACGAGTCTAACCTCGAGCTCCAGCTTCGAAATGCTGGGTGTGCCAGCCGAGCGGGATCGAGAGATTGGCGGCATCGTCAGCGAGTATCTGCCGGGCTGGAACTGGCAGCGCCGTGGAGATCTGCTGGCCTTCAAGATGGAGCTTGCCAACCTCAACGAGATCCAGAATCTGGCCGTAAAGCAGGCGTTGGAGACGATCCGCAACCGAGTCGACGAGTTCGGTGTGGCGGATCCGGTGATTCAGCGGCAGGGGATGGAGGGCGATCGGATCGTGGTGCAGCTTCCCGGGGTGGACGATCCCGAACGTGTCAAGAAGCTGATCAAGAACACCGCGTTCCTGGAGTTTCGACTCGTCACCCATCCTCCGGGCGGTGGTGGCGTGGGGAGCCGAGAGGAGATCATGGCGCACTACGGTGGCCAGATGCCCGAGAACGTTGAGATTCTCACCGGCGCCATCCGTGATGATCAGGGCCGGGCCATCGGTCAGCAGTTCTACGCAGTGGAGAAGCGGACCGTCATTACGGGCCGAGATCTGAAGACGGCGCGGCCCGGTGTCGGTGAGTTCAACCAGCCGGTCGTCAACTTCTATCTCACCCATGAAGGTGGAAAGCTGTTCTCCGAAGCCACCGGTGCCAACGTCGGCAAGGGTCTGGCGATCGTGCTGGACGGCAATGTGGTCTCGGCGCCGAACATCCGCACCCGAATCGGCGACTCCGGCCTCATCGAGGGTAGCTTCACTCGACAGGAGGTCGAGGATCTGTCGACTGTCTTGAGATCGGGTGCGTTGCCTGCCGGCATCACCTATCTCGAAGAGAGAACCGTCGGCCCGACTCTCGGGCAAGATTCCATCCGCCAGGGAATCAGGGCTGGATTGATCGGCCTGACGCTCGTCGTCCTCGCCATGCTCCTGGTGTACAAGGGGACAGGCGTGAATGCCGTCGTCGCTCTGGCACTCAATATCATCCTGATCTTTGGTGCATTGGCCTATTTCGGAGCCACCCTGACTCTACCCGGCATCGCCGGCATCGTGCTGACAATCGGTATGGCGGTCGATGCCAACGTGCTGATCTTCGAGCGGATCCGCGAAGAATTGCACCATGGTAGAACGGTCAAGTCGGCGATCGATGCCGGGTTTGGCAAGGCCCTGTCGTCGGTGATGGACGCCAATATCACGACCTTGATTGCGGCCCTGTTTCTGTTCCAGTTTGGAACGGGTGCCATTCGGGGATTCGCGGTGACTCTGTCCATAGGAATTCTCGCTTCACTGTTCACGGCCATCTTCGTGAGTCGATGGATTTTCGATCTGGTTCTTTCGCAGCGACGTCGCGTCGATCGACTGTCGATCTAGTCATCTGGACTAGCACTCGATCGGTTGACGAGGGACGGTCGCGGGAGTAGAGCGCATGGAGTTTTTTCAAAATACGACCATCGACTTCATGAAGTACCGCAAGCACTTCATGGTGATTTCGTTGGCATTGCTAGCGATCTCTGTCCTCGAAGTGTTCATCCAGAAGAATCTGAATGTCGGCATCGACTTCGCGGGCGGCACACAGGTGACGCTCAAGTTTCGCCAGCGGCCGCAAGTCGATGAGCTGCGGGAAGTGGTCTCCGCCGCCGGCGTCGGCGATGCGCAGATCCAGAGATTCGGTGTCGAAGAGGCCAACGAGGTGATCATCAAGACTTCGACCGTCGTGGGGAGTGAAGAGGGCAGTCAAGTTGCGGTCATCGAGACTCTGGATCAACACTTCAACGGTGCATCCGCAGGCGGTTTCGATCTCAATCAGCGAGGCAGCGACGCGTTGTCGGGTCGGCTCATCGAGAGCGATCCGGACCGAATCGTGCCACAGGACCCGGAGGTCGCCAGGCAGCACTACGTGGAGGTTGCCGAGTCGATCGTCGACAAACGCCGAGAAGACGGGCTGCTTTCCTCCTGGGACGAGGTGGCGCAAAGCGCTGGCGTCAGTCGCGAGGTTGTGGACACCCTCGAAAAGCAAACCTACCTGGGCGAGTTCGCCGTGCTCGGCTCCGAGAACGTCGGACCTCAGATCGGCGCCGAGTTGCGTCGCAAAGGCATTCTGGCCGTCGTCTCTTCCCTTATCGGCATGCTGATCTATATCTGGTTCCGATTCGAGCTTCGATTTGGCATCGGAGCGCTGGTGGCTGTGACTCACGATGTGCTGATCGTTCTCGGTCTGTTCACTCTGGCAGGCTTCGAATTCAATCTGACTACGATTGCCGGCTTCCTCACTCTTGTCGGTTATTCGGTCAACGACAGCGTAGTAGTCTTCGACCGGGTGAGAGAGAACCTCCGTCGCAACCGGCGGGAGCCACTGGTGGAGACGATGAATCTGAGCCTGAACCAAACCCTCTCTCGGACCGTGCTGACTTCAGGCACGACTCTGCTCGCGGTTGGCAGCCTACTGGTGTTCGGTGGTGATGTACTGAGGGGATTTGCATTCATCATCACTGTCGGCGTGATCGTGGGAACCTACTCCTCTATATATATAGCCAGCCCGTTCGCTCTACTCTGGGAGCAGTGGTTTGGTGGGGACGCCAAGCGGCGAGCCGCGAGCCGGACGGCGGCCTGATCTGATTCAGCTGGATTCAGGCCGGTTGCCTTCGAACTCTCGCCCGCATGGCTGATCCCTGCCCTGCAGGCTGAGCTGCCGCCGTGGTGTTGCCGTGTAGACGGTGAGTGCTGTCCTCTATAATTCGGCTGGAAAGTGCGGCTGTCCAGTATTGCCTGCCGGAGTCGGCATCGGTGCGGTCGCCGAGACGGCGTATGCCGAACCTCAGACGATCACCCTCCTCAAACCATCACCAACCACCGGTCCAGGTGCGCAAAGACGTCCAACTCGAGGACGTACTGAAGGGGCTGAAGCTTCACGACCGGGCCTACGACGAAGCGTTCCTCAGGTCGGTGTACGAGTTCTCACGCGAAACGCACGGCGATCAGCTCCGACGCTCCGGCAAGCCCTACTTCACCCATCCGCTGCATGTAGCTTTCATCTTGGCCGACCTGGGATTCGACGAGACCTGTGTCGCTGTCGGTCTGTTGCACGACGTCCTGGAGGACACCCTGGCGGAGAGGCAGGAAGTAGCCGAGAGGTTCGGAGAGGAGATTGCTCAACTGGTAGATGGGGTGACCAAGATCGGTCGCCATTCCTACGTGCGGCGCGACCAGGCGCAGGCCGAGACCTTCCGCAAGTTGATCCTGGCCTCCGCCAAGGACATCCGCGTCATTCTCGTCAAGCTCGCCGACCGGCTGCACAACATGCAGACCCTCGAGCACATGCCTGTCGAGTCCCGGATACGCATTGCTCGGGAGACGCTGGAGATCTACGCACCTACCGCTCATCGACTCGGCATGTCGAAGGTGCAGGGGGACCTTCAGGATCTGGCCTTCTTCCATCTCCATCCGCAGGAGTTCAGCGAGCTGCGCAGCCAGATCCAGCAGAAGGTCAAGCATGGACGTCAGGCGACCGAGAAGATCCGCTCTGAGCTGGTCAGCCTATTGAGCGAAGCGGGACTCGAGGTCGACATCAGCTTTCGGGTCAAGCGCTTCTATTCCATCTATCAGAAGATGCGTCGTCAGGGGATCGACGCCTCGCAGCTCTACGACTATCTGGCGTTTCGCATTGTCACCGCATCGGTGCGTGATTGCTACGCCTGTCTGGGAGTGGTGCATCAGTCGTGGCGACCGGTGCCGGGTCGGTTCAAGGACTACATCGCCATGCCGAAGCCGAATTTCTACCAGTCCTTGCACACCACTCTGGTCAGTCCGAGTGGTGAGCCGTTCGAGGTTCAGATTCGGACCCAGGAGATGGATCTGATAGCCGAGGACGGCATCGCGGCCCACTGGCGCTACAAGGAGGGCGACGCAGATCCGACCGAGGTCGACCAGAGCTTCTCATGGCTGCGCCAACTCCTGGAGTGGCAGAAGGACGTGCAGGATCCGCGCACCTTTCTGAATTCTCTGAAGATCGATCTCTACCCCGACGAAGTGTATGTCTTCACGCCGAAGGGTGACGTGTTCTCATTCCCCCGTGGCGCCACGCCGTTGGACTTCGCCTACAAGATACACACCGATCTGGGGCACCATTGTGTCGGGGCGCGGAT
Source organism: Thermoanaerobaculia bacterium (assembly GCA_947259195.1). Classification (GTDB taxonomy): domain Bacteria; phylum Acidobacteriota; class Thermoanaerobaculia; order Multivoradales; family JAHEKO01; genus JAUVRX01. The sequence continues at coordinate 43,980 of CAMYLC010000122.1, forward strand.
CAACGGCAAGCTCGAGCCGCTGCGCAGTGTGCTCAAGAATGGCGACATCGTCGAGATCGTCACCAACCCTTCTCGTTTCCCGAGCCGCGATTGGCTGAGCTTCGTTGCCACCTCCAGAGCCAAGACCAAGATCCGTCAGTGGCTCAACACGGAGCAAAAGCAGCGAGCCACCGAGATTGGCAAGCGTTTGGTGGAGCGGGAGCTGAAAAAGCACAAGGTCGGGATCAAGCGGTTCCTCAACAGCTCCGGCCTGACCGAGTATTTGGCCGCCGAGGGGATCGCCCGTCCGGAAGATCTCTTTGCTGCCGTTGGATACGGCAAGACCTCGGTGCGAAATCTACTGGATCGGGTCCTGACGAGTGACGAGCTGGAGACGGTGGAACAGGTGCCCGGTCCGCTGCGACGCGCGGTCACGAAGATCCTGCCGTTCGGTAGCGACGCCATCGCAGTGAAAGGGCACAGCGATCTCCTCGCCTATCTTGCCAAGTGCTGCAGCCCGCTGCCCGGAGAGCCCATCGTCGGCTATATCACCCGCGGCAGGGGAGTGTCGGTGCACTCGGTCGAGTGCACCAATGTTCGTAACCTGTTGTACAACCAGGAGCGGGAGATCGAGGTCGAGTGGGCCCGCCAGAGCGACGAGCTCTATCCGGTGGAGCTGGTCATCGAGACCGAAGACCACCCCGGCATGCTGGCCCGGCTCACCGAGGTGATGGCGAAGCTCAACAGCAACATCCGTCAGATCGAAGCGGAGACCATCGAGTCGGGCCGTGGCCTGATCGAAGTCGTTGTCGAAGTGCAGAACCGCAAGCACCTCGAACGACTCCGCCAGGGCATCCGGGCGGTGCCCGGTGTCTTCGAGGTCGGTCGGCGACGTGGACGTGGCTCGAAGACAGACCAGCGGGAGGGCTGAGTCGAGCGCGGGCTGTCACCTGAGACCGGGTGGGCTCGCCCGTGTGGGCCGCAAGAGAGATTTTGGGGAGTCGAGTCGCTTTGCAACGAAATAGCCTGCTACCTCACGAGTCAGCTTCAGCCTCGTCGGGCTGCCAGGTGCGGGGCGCCGGCTTCTGTACCTTGCCGCTTCGCAGGCATCGGGTGCAAACCCAGACGCGCTGCGTCGTGCCATCGATGACTGCACGGACCTTTTGCAGGTTCGGTTCCCAGGTTCTGTTCGAGACGTTATGGGCATGACTGATGCTGCGTCCTGCCACGGTTCCCTTGCCACAGATTGCACATTGCTTGGACATGTAGTGGATCTCCTTGACTTCTCTGAAGAAGGCGCCTACGGTAGCAGAAACGTGGGAGAGATCCAATAGATGCGACTCGAAAAAGAGCGGTTGGGAATCTGGTGTGGAGAGGGTCGAGATGCATCTACTCGTGCTCGTCGAAGCTGCGGAGGGAGACAAGCCGGCAACCGGGAAGACGGGTGGCTCGTAGTCGAGCGTCCGATTCGAACCGAGTGTTTGTGACCGGCGCCCTTGACAGGAAAAAAGGCTTCTTGTTAGTTTCCGATAAAGCTTGAAGAATTGATGTGCAAACTTGCATAAACACAGTGTTTTCAGGAGTTTCCTGGCGTCGTGTTTTGGTCACGGTCTAAAAGCGTAGTTGGGTTAGACATCGGCAGCTCCGGTGTCAAGCTCGTCGAGCTCAAAGAGCGCAAGCCCGGTGACTACCATCTCCTTCGGGTTGGAGTGGAACCGTTATCACCGGAAGCCATTGTCGATGGGTCCATCATGGATTCGTCGCTGGTCGTGGATGCCATTCAAAAGCTAACTCAGGAGACTGGTGCAAAGGGGGCAAGTTGCGCCACCTCCGTCTCCGGCCACTCGGTGATCATCAAGAAGATCCAGGTGCCGGCGATGCCGACCGCCGAGCTGGAGGAGTCCATCCAGTGGGAAGCGGAGCAGTACATCCCGTTCGACATCAACGATGTCCGACTCGACTATGTCGTGTTGTCGGAGGGAATGTCCGGCGACGACTCAATGGAAGTGCTCCTGGTCGCGGTCAAACGGGACAAGGTGAACGACTACGTGTCGGTCATCAGTCAGTGTGGCAAGAGCCCGGCGGTGGTCGACCTCGATGCGTTTGCGGTGCAGAACGCGTACGAAGTCAACCATGACCTGGATCCCAACAAAGTGGTCGCGCTCGTGAACATGGGCGCCGGTGTCACCAACATCAACATTCTGGCGCACGGCTCGACGGTCTTCTGGCGGGACATCTCTTTTGGTGGCAATCAGTTTACCGAGGCCCTGCAGCGGGAATACAACCTGTCTTTCGATCAGGCCGAGCGAGTGAAAAGAGGTCAGCAGGTCGATGAGTGTTCGGCAGCGGAAGCTCGAGCGGTTCTCGATTCCGTCTCCGCCGAGATGGCCTCGGAGATCCAGAAGACATTCGACTTTTTCGCCGCTACCGCCGCCGAGGACAGCGTTGATGAGCTAGTGCTCTCTGGTGGTTGTGCACAGACGCCGAACCTGCAGTCGGTACTGCAAGAGAGATTCGGGGTTCGCACCGAGCTGATGAATCCGTTGCGCCGCATCCACTACCGGGAGAGCGACTTTGACAGCCAGTGGCTAGAGTCCATCGCGCCGATGCTGACAGTGGCCGTGGGACTGGCAGTTCGCAAGGTCGGGGAATAGCGAACCATGATCAAGATCAATCTGGTTGGCGAAAGAAAGCGCCCGGCTGCGCCGGGGCCCTCGCAGTTGAAGGGTATTCAGGAGGGGGCCAACGTCGGGATATGGGCCCTGGCGGGGCTGGTCCTTGCCGGTGTCCTGATCACTCTCGGTCACCTCTATGTCGTCAACGGCAAGGTGAAGGACATGCAGCAGCAGGTTGCCGAGGCGGAAAAAGAGGTCAAGGAGCTCGAGCCCTACATCAGAGAGGTCGAAGAGTACAAGGCCAAGAAAGCCGAGCTCGAGCGCAAGGTTCAGGTCATCAATCAGTTGAAGACCAATCAGAGAGGGCCGGTGCAAATCATGGATCGGGTATCCCGCGCCCTGCCCGAGCTGATGTGGCTCACCAAGATGGAGGTCTCGCCGACAACCATCACGGTCTCTGGCGAAGCCTTCAACACCAATGCCGTTGCCAACTTCATCGAGAACCTCGATCGCGTTCCCGAGTTTCAAGAGCCGATTCTCAGGGACACATCGCAGCGGGGTCAGATCTACACTTTCGTGGTTGCTTTCAACTACACCTATCAGGTTCCGCAGCCGGAGCAGCCCGAAGGGGCCGAAGCCGCGGCGGGATAGGAGAGGCTGGCGAGAATGGAAATCCGCACCGGTCTGGAAGACAAACCCTGGTGGGTCTCGGCAATCGTGGGCCTCGTGCTTGCGAGCTTGATCTACTGGGGCGGGCACCACTATTTGCTGAAACCAAAGTATCAGGAGCTCGCAAAGGAAGAGGACAAGTTGGCTGGGCTTCAGATCAAGATTCAAGAAGGTCGAGCGGCCAAGGCACAGCTGCCGCGCTTCCGGGAAGAGGTTCAGCGTCTCGAGCTCGAGTTGGACAAGCTGCTTCGCATCTTGCCCGCAAGACGCAACACCCCCGAGTTGCTGCGTCGAATCCGGGATCTGACGGAGCAGGGTGATTTTCAGCTGAAGCGATTCACGCCCGGGAACTTCGTCGATCAGGAGTTCTACAGCGAGTGGCCGATTGCCATCAGTCTGGACGGCACCTACCACAACCTGGCGTTGCTCTTCGACCGCGTGGGACGTTTCTCTCGCATCGTCAACATCGAAGGGTTGAAGATCCAGAACGCTCGTGCGCGTGATTCGGGTGCCGATACCATCGAGGCTAGCTTCACGGCGAAGACGTTCATCTACAAGGAGCCCGCTGTTGTTGAAGCGGAACAAGAAGGAATGGATCAGTAGATGGCACGAGGATCGGGAGAGGGACCATGAGATCGACAGCACAGCGAACCCTGGCATCGACAGCGCTATGCATAGCGCTGCTCCTGGTGATCGGGTGGCAGTCCACTGCTGTCTCGGCCCAGGAGTCAGAGGCGGCGTCAGTCCAGCCGGTCCTGCCGGCCCTGGATGACGAGCCCGATACCGATGTGGATGACCTCCTGAGGGACGAATCGGCGATGTTGGCGGGTGAGGGCTACCTCTACGATCCGGGTGATCGTCGGGATCCCTTCAAGTCGCTGCTGGAGGCCAGAGACCGCCCGTTGATTCGAGGACCCAGGCCAGAGGGAATCCCTGGTCTGTTGATTGACGAGATTGACATCTCCGGCATCTTTGTCACCGCGGATGGACCGATTATTCAGGTCCAATCCTCTGACAGAGAGCAGAGCTATTTGCTCCGGGTGGGCGATCAACTCTACGACGGCGATGTGATCAGTATTAGCGGGAAAGAAGCGATATTCAAGCAGATTGTGGACGATCCGACCGCCCTCAAGCCGTTTCGGGAGGTGGTCAAGAAGCTCAACCCATGAGCGGGTACGGGATATCCCGGGCACCTGCTCTTGGGAGGGAGGCGAGCGCCATGCGTAGTATCGCGAACAGAAATAGTCGGAGGGGTATGCGGCTCCTTGGCGCCTTCGGTGGCGTCACGGCGGCGATCTTGCTGATCGCTGCTGTATCGGTTCTACCGGCCCAGGCTGCGGCGACCTCGACAACCGAAATTCAGGCCTTGGCGGTGCATCCGGGCCACGATGGAGCCCAGCTCGAGGTGGCCAGCGATGGCGCCCTCGTCTGGACTACCTATCGGGACGCCGATGGCCGACTGGTCATCGAATTGCCCAATAGCGCGCCGGCGGACTCGGTTGTCGACCTGTGGCCTGACGCAGGGCTGCTCGAGGCGGTGGAGGTCGCTACCGAGATGAGCGGCGACCGTCCCCTGACGCGTCTGACCATTCGGACGCGCGGAGCCTCGGAGCACTCGATCCAGGCGTCGGGGCCTGTTTTGTTGGTGGATTTCACCGCTGTCGGTGAGATTGCCGACTCGGCAGGTGTCACCGATAAGCCATGGGCCGAGCCGTTGGTGGACGATACCGACACCGCGACAGTGCAAGCCGTCGTGGTCGAGGAGGAGAGTCTGCCAGCCTCCAAGGTGGCGAGCTCTGAGGCCCCATTCGATGCCATTCAGGGGCCAGTAGGCGAGCCCATTGGCGTCGCAGCCACCCAGCTCGAAGGCATCGAGGTGTCGAGTGAAGACGGCCAGACCGTCGTCCGGATCCTCGGCGATGGTGGCTTCTACTTCTCGAGCTTCAATCTAGACGCTCCAGAGCGTTTCGTGGTCGATCTACTTGGAGTCGCCAATAGGGCGCCTTCACCGAGCATCGTGGTCGAGAACCAAACGGTCGAGAGAGTGCGGATCGCCCAGTTCAAGGCGCAACCGGACATGGTCTCCCGAGTCGTAGTGGATTTGAGAGACGCCTCCGAGGCACAGGTCGAGCAGATCCCCAACGGCTTGGAGCTCCGATTCGGCGCCGTCGAGGTGGCTGCCATGGAGCTCGAAGAGAGTCCCGTGGTTGAAGAGGTTCCCCAGGTGGCGGCGCTGGAGCCAGCGGCGGTCGAGCCCGAGCCGATCATGGAAGTCGAGCCGGAAGGAATGGGTGCGAACGAGAACGGCACCGTGGGCACCCACGAGCTCTCGACTCCGTCGGTGACGCTTCCAGTCGAGGAGGTTGTTCCAGCACCGGAGTTCCAGATCGCCGATGCGAATCTGTCTCCTGAGCCGGAACCGTCCTTTGTTCGCTCCAGCTATCAGGATGATGTTGCGACAGGCGGCACGGCACCGGAGAGGGATGAGCTGGCATTCCCCAGTCAGACCATAGGCGGTGCTACGACCAGCTACAGCGGTGCGCCGATGTCCATCAGCCTGAAGGATGGCGACATCAAGGATGTGCTGCGGTCGTTTGCGCAGATCAGCGGCCTGAATATCGTGGTTCAGCCCGGCGTCACCGGCACGGTGACCGTCGAGCTGACCGACGTGCCCTGGGACCAGGCCCTCGAGGAGATTCTGAAGATCAACGGCCTGGGCTACGTGCTCGAAGGCAACATCATGCGAGTCGCGCCGATCAAGGTATTGGCGGACGAAGCAGCAGAGCGTCAGAGACTGCGTCAGGCCAACGCCCTGTCCGTACCGCTGAAGACCATCATGAAGCGAGTCAGTTATGCCTCGGCGAGTACGATGGCCGGCATTCTCATGGCCGGTGGTGGTGCCAGCCTGGTGAGTCAGCGCGGCACGGTCGTGGTGGACTCGCGTACCAATACCCTGATCATCAAAGAGCTGCCGGACTACATCGATACGGTTCTGGCGGTGATCGAGACCTTGGATGTTCCAGAACCTCAAGTCATGATCGAGGCCAGGATCATCGAGACCACCAAGCGGTTCAACAGAACTCTCGGAATTCAGTGGGGCTTCGACGGAGTCTCGGCTCCCGAGTATGGCAATACCACTGGGCTGCAGTTTCCAAACCAGGGCTCGGTCGACGGTAGTGTCAACCTTCTGACCGGTGGTAGCAACGGCCTGCTGAACATCTCGTTGGGCAACGTGCTCGGTACTTTCTCGATCGACGCGACCCTGCAGGCGGCCGAAGACGAAGGGTTGATCAATATCCTGTCGGCGCCGAAGGTCGCGACCCTGAACAACGAGCAGGCATCCATCCAGAGTGGTCTACAGATCCCGATTCAGACGGTGGCCAACAACACTGTCAGCGTACAGTTCGTCAACGCCACTCTGCGATTGGACGTCACTCCGCACGTTACGGCGGAAGGCACGGTGCTGATGGATATCAACATCCAGAAGCGAGAGCCTCTGCTGGCTTTTACGGTGGTGGGAGCCACGAACGCCCCTATTTCCACGAAGGATGCGCGAACTCGGGTCATCGTCCGGGACGGCGGGACCACGGTTATCGGCGGTATCTACAAGGTCACTTCCGATCAGGGTGAGGACCGAGTCCCCGGGCTCGCCAATATTCCTGTTCTGGGTCATCTCTTCAAGAACAAGCGTCGAAGCGATGAGAACGAAGAGCTGTTGATCTTCATCACCCCAAGGGTGATCAAGCTATAGGCTGACGGAGGAGCTGCTCATGCGCCGTGTCACGAACTGTTTGTTGATCCTAATCCTGGCTGTTGGCATCGCGGGTTGCGACAGCCGAACGGACAGGACCGATGGTGGTGGCGTCCTGCTCTCGGTCAGCGACTTCGACGGGCTGCCGTTGCTGGCGGCTGTCAATGGGACCTTGGCTGCCGGAGGTCTGATTCAGATCGACTCGTTGACCATTCAGAACATTGCCAAGAACCCCGTCGGGAACACCAGCGATCTGATGAACGTCGAGATCCAGTCGTACGAGGTGAAGTACTCGCGAGCCGACCGCGGAACGCGAGTGCCGACACCCTTTGTGCGGGGTATCTTCGGAGTGGTGCCGGTGGATGGGACTCTGGACTACGACAATCTGCCCGTCATGAGCTCCGATCAGTTCAACCAGGAGCCGTTGTCAGACCTCAAGTTTTCCAATGGGGGCTTCGACAAGGAGACTGGGGAGTCCAACATCGTGATGAATTTCTCGGTCCGGTTCTTCGGTCGGACGTTGTCGGGTGACACCGTCGAGACTGCGCCGATCTTCTTCACCATCGAGTTCATTCCTTGAGCCCCGCGGGGCCGTAGAGCAGGAGAGTCGCCATGAGTCGACTAGAGACAAAAAGGTTCAAAGGGCTGATCGTCACCGCCGTTTGCGGGCTGGCCTTGCTGGTGGCGTGTTCGACTGATTCGCCGACGGCCCCGTTTCAGGTGCCTCCGCCGCCAACCGACGGAGGATCCGATGACTGGAACATCACGGTCACCGCGTCGCCTTCGGTGTTGATCGCCGGAACCGATCAGCCAACGACGATCACGGTTCAGGTCCGAGACAGGATCACGGGCTTCAACCCGCCACCGGGTAGCACAATCGCTCTGAGCACGACGATCGGTGAGTTCGACTTCTCGGGTAGCGAGGCTCTGTCGACGGGAGCGGTGATCGATCTCGGCCGAGCGTCTGCGCTGCTGTTCCCGAGCGATTTCGCTGGCACTGCCACGGTGACCGCAGAGTACGTAGGAAGCAGAGGAAGTGCGACTGTCACGATGGGCACGGAGGACACCTTTATTACATCTGTCTCTCCGAGTAGTGGCCCCGGGACTGGTGGCACTGGAGTTACGATCAAGGGTGTCGGCTTCTATGCGCCGCTGAGGGTGACTTTCGGTGGCATCCTGGCTTCCGTTGGGAGCGTGGCCTCCGATGGAACCCGGATCAGTGTCACAACTCCCGCATTCGGGGGCTTTACAACGGAGAAATGCGATACCAACAATGATGGTCAGCTTGACGGAGATCGCGATATTCCGACGCCTGTGGCGGTAGCGGTGGAACCCAGCGGTGGGGCAAGTGGAGATACCCTGAGTGGGGCGTTCACCTACAACCCAACCGATACGAAGTGCTACAAGAGCGGGAACTAAGGTCAGAGTCACGGAGGCTTTGCCAGAAAGACGCAAATCATTGCAGTGAATCTCGGAGGCGGCTACCTAGACGGGTAGCCGCCTCTGTTCGTATACTCTCTTGAAGCGATGCGCTACCTTGCGACAGCCTGCGTGATCCTGCTCCTGATAGCTGTGGCTCCGGGCTGTGACAAGGCCTCTCCCGTGGCGCCGGCCGGAACCACCATCAGTCTCAGTATCAATCCCTCCAGGATCGATATCACCGGGCAGGCTTCGGTCACGGCTATTGTCAGACGCGACAATGGAACCGCCGTCAACCCGGGCACCGAGGTCAATTTCTCGACCTCACTGGGTTCCCTGGATCCAGAGCTGGCCAAAACTGACGACGCGGGTGTAGCCCGTACCACATTGAGGGGCACAGGGCAGGTGGGCGTTGCCACGATCGAAGCCAGCACTGGGGCGGCGACGCCGTCTACAGTGGAGATACAGATCGGATCCCTGGCCTCATCGGTGACTCTGGTAGCGAGTCCGACGGCCATCGGGCAGGGAGGCGGAACCATCGAGCTCCTGGCTGTCGTGCGCGATGACGCGGGTCAGCTGCTGAACGAGCTGGCGGTGAACTTCTCGACCACTGCGGGGACGCTCGAATCCCGTGGTGCGGCCAAACTCACCAACCAGCTCGGCGAGGCGCGAGATGCGCTGACCGTGACCCAATTGGACATCATTGCCCTGGTAACCAACGTCATCTCAGTGAGCGTCTTCGCCTCGACGGAGGGAGGTGCCCTGTTGGAGACCACGACAGATATCAATGTCCGGGGTCTGATCTCCAACATCTCTCTCCAGGTCTCACCGGGCTCGGTGGCGGCATCGGGTGGCACGTTGAAGCTGCTCGCCCTGGTGAAGGACGACGTGGGCCTCGGAGTCCAGGGGGCAGGGGTTAACTTCGTGAGCCAGGCTGGGACATTGGCCTCGGGTGGAGGGGTGCTACGCACGGATTCGGGTGGGCAGGCTGAAGACTCGCTAACTCTGACTGTCCAGGATATCGACGCCCTCGGAAGTCGAACATTCATAGTTACGGCCTTTACCACCGATTCTACGGGTGTGGAAGTGTCGGCCAACTTCACTGTCAGTGTCCAAACGGGAGCACCCATCGCCTCGTTCACTTTTGTTGCAACCGGCCTTTCGGTGCAGTTTCAGAACCAGAGTACGGGCGATCAGCCGCTGTCCTATCTGTGGGATTTCGGTGACCAGACCACGCCGCCGAATCAGACGGACGCCAGTCCGACTCATGTCTACAACACTGAGGGCACTTACAACGTCAAGTTGACAGTGACTAACGCGGTGGGGACCGACGCCGTCGTCCAGCAGGTGACAGTAGCTCAGTAGGCACGTGGGGACCGTCGGCTCTTTCCCTTCTTCGATTGCAGGCCTTGCTGTGAGGATCTGTCCTGAATTCTCGGGTATAATTTGCCAGTTCCAGAAAGGACGAGGCCTTCTAGTGCTCTCGCGGATGCGAGCCTCGATCCTGTCAGGTCCAGCTTTGGACTCTGTGGGAGCGTGCAATGACCGAATCGATAGAAGAGATGCTCCAGCGGTGGGAGGAGGAGCCCACGCCACAGCTGTCCCTGCAGCTGGCCGAGGAGTACCGTCGGCACGGTCGGCTGGAGGAGGGGATGGCAATCCTCGAAGAGGCACTTCGACTCCATCCGAGCCATGTCGCGGGCCGAGTCGCACACGGGCGATTTCTGCTCGAGCTGGGTCGAATGGAAGATGCCGGCCAGATGCTGGAGGTGGTGGTAGAGGAAGATCCGACCCATCTCGTCGCCAACAAGCTCTTGATCGGCCTCTATCTGGAAACCGGCCGCCTCAAGGATGCCAGGGACCGCCTCGATCTCTACAAGCTGCTCAACGAAAGTGATCCGGCGATCGAGGTACTCGAGTCGCGATTGCGCTCGGCTGGGGCCGTTGGAGCTCGGCCCACCGCCGTCGATGCGGCGGGCCGGGTTTTCGTGATGGCTGGAGCTCCGCCACCTCCAGAGCTCCACGGCCTAATTTCCCAAGGGAGCCAGGCTGGTCTGAGTGCGCGACCGAGATCTCTGGCTTCGGAGGGTCCCTTCGGTGATCTATGGCAAGGGGTGAATGAGGTGGAGTACATGCGTGCCCTAGGGGCAGAGGGCATCTTTCCGGTCGTTGTTCCGGGCCTTGTTGGGGTCGTGATCGAGGAGCCCGGGGTAGAGCTGGAGGCACTGGTTGAAGAGGATGTCGAGGCCGAGATCGAGCTGGTGCCCGAGGCGGAGCCGGTAGTAGTGGAGCTGGAGGAGGAACAAAGGGAGCCAGAGGCGACCGCTGAGAGCTTGGAGTCGGACGAGGAGGCACCAGGCCGGGAGATCGGTGCGACGGCGACGCTGGCAAAACTCTATTTGGACCAGGGACACCTGGAGGATGCAGCACATGCCTTCGAAGAGGTCCTGGCGAGAGAGCCGGAACACCTGGATGCCCTGGAGGGGCTGACCGAAGCTCGGCGGAGACTGGGGGAGACCCAGGCTGCCGAGGGAATCCTGGATGGGGAAACAGAGAACGATACAGGCAATAGCCGCGATCGAAAGGTTCGAGTGCTACGCGAGTACCTCGATCGATTGAGGGCCGCTAGCGGGAGGCAGTAGACGACTATGTTCCAGCAGAGGCTACAGAGCATTTGCGACAACGTCGATGGCGCCTTGGCAGTGTCCCTCGTCGACGCCGACGGCATTACGGTGGAGTCGTTCGGCGACGGAACCAGGCTGGACCTGGAGGCGCTGGGGGCCGAGCTGCTGGCTCAAACTCGAGCGATCTCCAGGGATCACCAGGAGCTGGACATGGGGGAGGTGCGGC
>CAMYLC010000123.1 GCA_947259195.1 Thermoanaerobaculia bacterium
CTGACCGAGATGTTCTCGAGTCCGAGCGAGATGTTGAAGATCTGGAACAGAGAGCCTCCGATGAGCCCTCCCACTAGACCAATCAGCAGGTTGCCGAATCGGCCGAAGCCCTCGCGACTGCGCTTGACCAGTATGCCAGCCAGGGATCCAGCCAAGATCCCCGCGACCAGCCAACCGATGACGTTACCGATGGTGATTTCCATGAGTGCTCCTCCGTTGGCGTTACCCGTGATCTTTCAGGCCCTAGGTGCACGAGCGATGTCGCGCATGATCTTCTGGTGGTGGTTGTGGTGTACCGCAGTGAAGCGAAGCCACTGAGAGGCGTCGAGTCGCCCAAACACCGGATGTGGTTGGGTCGCGGTCGAGCTTGCGAGGGATTCGACCGATGCATCGAGCTCGACGAATCCCTGCCGCACGGTCAACAGCCTTTGACGAACGGTCGCACTGTCGAGGCCTTGTGGCACAACCCCTGATGGTGCCTTTCCCCGACCTCGGGGGACAAAGCCACTCCACAGACAGATGCGGCCAACAACGGTGGCTTTGCCGGGTTTCCCGCCTTGTGGATCGGCCAGGAGTTTCGATAGTCCATCCAGGGTGACCTCGTCGCTCAAGGTCAGGTGCTCGACGTGCTTTCCGACGCTCCAGCCGGATACGGACCTCGATTGCCGCGACATCTCCTCTGGACGACCGGCAAGATCGATGAGGGACTCCAGACCGGCGACGATCTCCTGCAAGCTCCTCGCAGTGCTGGTCGTTCTGGACATCGCCACCATTATGTCAGCGTCATCTCTTCGATGACTCGCTTGGCGATCGAAAGATTGCTCAGCTTCGTAGCAGCTACGTGGCTCTTGCCATCCGCAGTCTCCACCGTCACGCGATAGTAGAGCTTCTTTCCCGACTGCATCCCACGTACCGGCTTGATGGCTGTTATCGCTGAGCGAGGGATGTGTCGTGTTCTGCCGATGCCGAGAATCCCGCCTGAGAGTACGAGCTCCTCGGGTCGGCACTCGACACGGCGGCTCTCGAGCCAGAGATCGAGCGCGCCGAATAGAAGGAGTACGTTGAAGAAGCCGAAGATGATGGGGAAGAGGAGGCCGGCATCCAGGTGGATCAGCAGTGCGGTGAAACCCGACCAGAGAAGGGTAAACAGTGTCAGTCCCAAAGCCGCGCCCTTGTGTCGGGCAGGTGGGAAACTCAGCGCGAAGCCCCCTTCGGGCAGCCAGTCCTTGCCAATGTTCTCGCGGCTCAGATCCACCTGGACATACTCCTGCGGCTCTTCTGCTGGCCAGGGACTCTCCTCCGCCGCGACTTCGGGCCGGCTTTCGGTGGTGCGAAAGACCGGCACTTCGAACTGGGCGGAGAAATCGATGCCGGCCGTCTCGGCGGTAACCTCCAATCGCCACAGGGTTTCGTCATCCGAGCTCCGCTCCTCGGTCGGCTCGGCTTCGTAGGGGATCGTGAAAGCCACGGGGATGGACGAGCGCGTCGGGTCGTAGTCGAGTGTTTCACGATCGATGTGCCGTATCTCTTGCCACTGAACCCGCTCGCTGGTGCTGCGGTTCTTGCCGCTGCCTGTCGTGACTCGATGAATCGAGCTCAGTGTCAGGTCGAAGCCGGAGATCGGCTGAATGTCTACCGAGGTGAGAATGCGTCCGGCGAGCGGCCCGCCGACAACGCCCGGGAACGTCGACATCTCGAAGACCGAGTCGCCGAACTTCTTCCAATGGATGAAAGCCCGTGCGGCCCACACGATCAGGCCCAAACCGATGAGTGGGAAAACGAGACCGATCAGTGCCAGCTTGTTGCCGTTGTCGAGGACCTCCCGGGGCAGCAGGAAGAGGAGGGGCGTGGAGATCAGATTCCAGAGGAGAGCGAAGATCAGAGGGAAGAGGAACTGAACGCGGCCGGAGGTTTGAATGCGTCCATCCCTCCAGTCGCTCTTCCAATGCCATGGAGCTTCCGGATGTTGTATTTCGAGGTGCTCTTGCTCGGCGACCTTACGACTGCCCCAGAAGCCGGCTGCCATGATGCCGACGCCTGCACCGGTAAAGAGCAGTGAGAAGACCGCCATGAGTGCGAAGAGACCCCAGCGCATCTCGCGAAAGAGTATTGCCTCCGTGGGGTCGTCCGGGTCTACGAAGCAACGAAAGGAATCGCCGCTGCTCTGGTATCGCGAAAGCTCGGCATGTCGATCCTGATGAAACGAGCCCACGTTGTCCGAGCCGCTGCCCAGGCCTACGCGCTCGCTCGTGTAGGTCTGGTTCCCCCAGCTGTACTCATAGCCAGCGGTAACCTGGTAGGTCGTGGAATCGCTGCCTCGATTGACTTCCAGGTCGGCTTGCAGGATGTGAGCTGGGGTCTCGACCCAATCGCGGGCCTCGTACCAGGTCACAAGGCTCCTGCTTGCCAGATAGCCCACGAAGAGGCCGCCTGCCAAGAACGGCAAACCGAACAGAATCAGGCACCCCAGGCCTCGACTGGATTTCGTCAGCATCTTGTGTTTCGGTCGCTAGTATACGAAGACAGTGCCCGAGGCAATGTATCGTCTGTAAATGCGTCACCGTGTCTCCCCATTTACAGAGGTCTGTCCAGGGGCCCCAAAGATCGGCCGGCACAGGTCCGGCCGGTTCAAGCCTCACTGCCTCACTGCCCCACTGCCCCGAGAATTCGACCCAGTGGAATGTGTGCATTTGCACCTATCGCAATGTGCTGCATAGCTGTGCGGTAGAATCTCGGTTATCCTGAGCGCGGCGAATGCCTCTGTTGATCGACAGGCTCCGGTCG
>CAMYLC010000124.1 GCA_947259195.1 Thermoanaerobaculia bacterium
CGTGGCCCAGAAGTAGATGAGGTCCGCCCCCCTCGACCCATCCGCCCCGCACAGCTCCTTCGCTATCACCTGAAACAACGATCTTCCCGGTTGGGTCGAACGCTGCGCAGTTGACGCTACTGCCATGAGAAGCCAGCTCCCGTTCAGCGCCGGTCTCCAGATCATGGACAACGAGTCGACTGCTGCTCAAGAAGAGAACCCGCCGTTCGTCGGAGCTGAAATCTACTCGTCGTACCCGACCAGACTCCGGATCACCTAGGTCCATCACCTGAGACAGGCGCGGCGGATCGCTTGCCAGATCCCAGCGCTCGAGCTTTCGTCCGCTGAAGACCAGAAGCTCATCGTTGTCGACGAATTCCAGCCTCCGAGCGATCTCGTCGTGCTCGCCGTCGTCGAGGATGAGCACCTCGCCCGTGGTGAGGTCCCAAATGCGAATGAGGGCCTGTTCTTTGTCGTACGCACCAGAGCCGGCGGCCACCAAGTCTGCCTGAGGGGATACCGCGACTGCAGAGACAAGGTCGGTAAACCCCTCGAGCTCACGATGGGGCCGGCCATCGAGAGGCAGAGTCAAGACCTGGCCGTGCGGGTTTCCCACGACGACAAAGGTCCCGTCTGGGGCTATCGCAAATGAACTGAATAGCGAAAACGTCCCTTTGGCTCGATAGACAGTCCTGACCCGATCACCGGCACCGGACCTCAGGGGCCAGATCCGAACCGAGCCGTCGGGCGAGGTGGAGACCAGCTGAGTGCCGTCGGGAGTGAATGCGACTCCATCAACGCTCGCCTCGTGGGTCGGGAGGACGAGTGGATACGAACGGGCGATCGGCCACAGAGACACCCGGCCCTGGCCGGACGTCGCGAGCCATCGGCCCTTTGGATCAAAGGCGAGTGAGTAGCCTTTAGCCCTCCCCTGCAGTTGAAGCGGTTCAGCGTCCGGTGGAGCGGTGAGATCCCACACGCGTCCCTGCATGCCAGCGAGTACCGATCCGGAAGGATCGAAGCGGAGCGATGCAGCCATTGGGCCGCCTACCCCTTTGAGAGTGTGGGTCAACTCCGGAAGATCACCCGCCAACGTCCAGATTCGTACCGTTCCGGATTTGTCCGACGTCGCCAGTTGAAGTCCTCGATCGTCGAAAACCTGGCCTGCGACAGCTCGTTCATGTTCCACCGAGGTCGCTGAGGCGAGTTGAAGGGCCGTGCCCTCCAGGCGCGCAATGCGAACCTTCCGTCCGTCGGGCCAGGCGAGACGAGAACCGGTCGGATCTACGTCAGGAATCACGTAGATGGAGTCGGCCGGGATCTCAACACGGCCAATAGAATCGGGCTCACCGCCCGCGATGGGCCATGATCGGAATTCGAGCTCTCCAATCTGTCCGACTCTTCTTTCCGTGGCTGTGAATAGGCGGTTGCCATCTGGGGAGAACCTGAAGAACTGGGTGAGGCCTTCGTTTCCAAGCGCCAAAGAGCTCTGCAGGCGGCCCTCCGGGACAGACCAGAGCTCCAGCTTCCGCCTCTCCCTGCCGACGCCAAGCGCGACGAGATCACTCGTCGGGCTGAACCTGGCCTCCATGACCCCATCGCTGGTATCGAGAGGAGTGGGAGGGCTGCCGTCCGATGGCAGGAGCGTATTGCCCGCAACCAGCCACTTGCCATCGGAACTGAAATCCATCCAATAGCTGGATCTGGTGTCTGAACGGAACTCTGTAGGGCCTCGCCATAGGGCCTCGAGAGCCAGACGCCTCACCTCGGGGTTATCCGCCATCTCGAGGCTGGCGGTAGCGTAGGCGACGGCAGCTGTCGGGTGGTCTTCGAGCCGCAGCTGGGCTAGAGAGAAGAGGTTGGCAGCTTCGGCGCGACGGGTTTCGCGGATCGACTGCCACCAGAAACCGCCGATGACCCCGAGGACGACGATCAAGGTGCCAAACGCCGCAGCCACGGCCAGGCGGGCGCGTCGCCTCCGGCGCTCGGCATGAGTCGTCATGGCCTTGGCGAAGGCTTCTTCAATCTCCGTTAGCCCTCCGGGGTAACGCTCGCGCCAGAGCTCGTACTCCTTGAAGGCGGTGCCGGTCCAGAGAAGATCTTCCGGTCGGCCCTTCTCCTCCCAGAGCTGAGCCTGATGGCGCAGCTCGTCCCTGAGCTTGGCCCCTTCCGCATCCTGCATCTGCCACCGAACGAGCCGCGGCCAGGCCGTCAGCAGAGATTCGTGGATGATCTCGATTCGATGATGGCCGGCGCGGCCTTCGCGTTCGGGGATCTCGTAGGAGGTAAGGAGGCGGGAATCGATGAGGGTGCTAAGGATCTCGGCGGCGGAAAGAAGGGGGACAGGCACCCTTTTCCCAATTTGCTTGGGTGTGTCACCGCCGTCTCCGAAAAGGGATGCCTGTCCCCCTTTTTCCGCGAACACGGAGAGGAGCTCTCCACGATCGCGGGAGGCGAGGGTGCCCTGGGCGGTGACGAGGTTGCGAAAGAGTTCGCGGACTATCGGGGTGTGGTTCTGGCCGATTCTCTCGAGGGTGGTGTCGGCATGCTGAGCCAGGGCTCCGGCTACTCCACCGATGGCCTCGTAGGCGTCCTTAGTGAGATACCCGGTCTCCTGGTCACGCCGCTCCCAGAGCTGGGCAGCGGTGAACGCGATCAACGGTAGGGCTGCTCGTTCCTTCGTCACCTCTTGCAGCATCTCCTCGACAACTGTCTCGTCCTCGAACCGATAGCCGCATCGCAGTGCCGGTTGCACGATTGCTCGACGTAGG
>CAMYLC010000125.1 GCA_947259195.1 Thermoanaerobaculia bacterium
CCTGGCTGGGAGAAGGTTCCTTCCTGGTAGCTGGAGGGTCATTTGATTCGCTGGATGCTGCGCCGCCCGGCGATTCTCGTGATGTAAGGGAGGGGCTTGTCCCCTCCTGCGGGCGGCCGCAAGGGCCGCCCGCACGAATGCGATGCGAGAGCCCGCAAGGAGCTTCCCTGCGTTGGTGTCTGGATGGCCCAGCAAGGGCGACTGCTATTGCGGTAGATTCCTGAGGAACTCCTCCGAATTGAGGATCGTCAGAACCACGTAGTCGGTCCGACCTTGCTGGAGCTGGGGCAGGTGGCTCTGGGCACCCTCTCGGGGTGAACGGCCAAGCAGGCCCTGATAGATTTGTTCCAGGCGCTCCTCCGTGGAAAGCCGCAAAGCCCGAGACTCGCTGCTGAAGACGAGGGAATTGGTGAATTTCTCGAGATTGCCGAAGCGGATTTCGGTAGCGGCATTGCTCAGCCCTTGAGGGTCCGGCTCGCGCCCGAGCACGGCCCGATAGAGCCGTTCTGCCACGTATTCTGATTGTGCCTGCGTCATCGGAGTCGGCAGCCCCGTGGGTGGAGGAGGTTCGACCTCGACTGGAACCACCGGCCGCAGCGAACGAACTCGATAATCCAGTCGCTGCGAGACCAGGTCGGCGTGATCCTCGGAGATGGAGACGCATTCCCGGAATTCTTCATTCGCACACAAGTCCCATTCTCCTGTGCCGACCGAAGCTGATCCGATTCGGTCGCTCCAACCCTGGTTTCGGAGCCTGGGTATCGCGCCCTGGAAGCTGCGCTGCTGGCCGCGGAAGCCCGAGCCTTCGAAGACCGTGATAAAGGGAGCTCCCGAGGGGGGAGGTCTCTCATCTCCGCGAACTGGCCGCAGGGAGTTGATCGCATAGTCCATTCCTGAGCCGGCCAGATTCGACACATCTTTCGAAAGTCGAATGCACTCCGTGAAACTCTCTTGACGGCAGAGCTGCCATTCGCCGCTGCGAATCTGAACGGAAGCGATCCGATCGTTCCAGCCCACGTCCCTCAGGCGAGGAGCCTCCCTGTCGAAAGTCTGCTGCTGGCCCCTGAAATCGGGGCCGGTGAAGACAATGATCGACTGTGCCTGGGCGACGCCGGCCAGAACGAACATCAAGGTGATGCCGAGGAGTATCTTCTTCATCATGCTCTCCATTGTGTCTTGAGCCATGCTTGATCGAAGAGAGGGCTCGAATCGATCCTAGCACCGCGGATCCCGACCGTTGTTGGCTCAGGGCCGTTTTGCGAGGCCTTCGTACCAAGCGTCGATCTCGGCGTCGCGGTCGAAACCGAGCTTGGCTGCCAGGCCGAGGGATCCTGGGTTGTCCTCCATGGCGCCCCAGGCGGGGATCAAACCATGGTCCGCCAGGTGTCGGGCCAGGGAAAGGAAGGTCGCCGCCGCCAGACCGCGGCGACGGTAGGGCTTGATGGTCTCGATCGAAACGTCCCACAGACCCTCGGTCGTGAAGGCGGCGTAGCAGAAGGTGACTGGCAGGCCCTCGACGATGGCGACGGCCATGGGTCTCTTGGCCACCCAGTCGAGGGTGTATTCGTGCCGGGCTGTTGCGGGGACATGGTCAAACGTGAGTCCAACAGCACCATGTCCATCGGGGAGCAGGTCGATTCTGACATCGACGTCGAGATCGGGTCGTTCGAGCTCTCCTTCCCATCGATGCAGATGGACGCTGCTGCGTCGCCAGCCAGGCAGCGATGGTTGCACGGCTGCTTGGCTTTCCGGAGGTGCCAGAAGCTGCCACTCGTCTGTGGGGTATTGGCCTTGAGAGGCCGAACGACTTGCTTCGACGGCTTGCCGGATGAGGCCGGCACCTGGCATTGCATGGATCGCTGCGAATGGGTAGTCCCAGGATCGGGCGACGAAGCCGTCTTCCGGCTCTGACTCGGACCAGATGTCACATCGGCCACTGATCAGCAGGCCCTTGAGATCGATCCACCTCGGCTCATCAGAGAGCAGCGAGGCTAGATGGGCAGGAGTTGGGGAGGGGCTCATTCCTCTGGACGGGTGGCGAAGGCCTCTAAGTCTAGCTGGTGAAATCCTCGATGGTGACAGTGAGGTCGGGGCACTGCCTAGCGATGGCGGCATCACCGGTCACCAACAGTACCCCCAGATCTTGAGCCAGTACGACGAAGTGGGCATCGTAGGCTGATATCTCTCTTTCGAGAGCGACACGCAGTACCTGGTCACCGTCTGGCTCGATCTCCTGGTGCGAGAACAGATCGCAGGCGGTCCACCAAACCGAAAAGGCCTGCGCTCGTTCGAGAACCGTTGCTCTGACCGCGGTGGCGAGGACATTGAGGAACTCACTGCGCCACAAGGTTGGCAGTTTCCAGTCGGGGTCCTGCTGATGGACTCGGCGAGCGGCAGTCGTTCGCTCACCCTCGATGAGCAGGTAGCTGACCAGATTTGTATCGGCAATGATCACGGGCGGCCGCTCGTGCGAGCGCGGTCGATCAGATCCTGGGTCAAGAGCTTGGCACCCTCCACTCGGAGAGCGTCGATCTGTTGCAGAGTAGGCGGCCCTGCCGGGGTGGAGAGCGCCTGCTCGAGAAGAACGAGGGCTTCCCGGCCAAGACTGCGACGATGTGCCTCGGCCCTCTCCTTGAGTTTGTCGTGGAGTTCTTCGGGTACATCTCTGATGAGCACTCCTGGCATCTCGGGCGACCTCGCGATATTGGACTAGCGGAATGATAGCATAATGCTTGCAAGTAAGC
>CAMYLC010000126.1 GCA_947259195.1 Thermoanaerobaculia bacterium
GCAATATCGAATGGGGACAGTATTGGATGGTCGACTCGAACGATCTCTATGGCAGTACAGTGCTGCAGACCGCGATGGCCGAGATGGTGGAGGAGTTTCGGCGCGCCGACGCCGTGATCCAGGCGGTCGACATCTCGGGGCTGGGGAGCGATTCGGAGGCGGCCGAGCGCGTCAAGAACACCACCCAGAGCGCCATGTTCTACGTTGCCAACGAGACTGGCGGTGAGCTCTTCGAGAATGCCAACAACTTCGGGCCGGAGCTCGAGCAGGTGCTGCGCCACACTGCGGTGACCTACGTCCTGACCTTCCAGCCAGAACAGATGGACTTCGATGGCACCTTTCACAAGCTGAAGGTCAAGGCCGATCTGCCGAATGGTGGCCGGGTCTTCTACCGCAAGGGCTACTATGCGCCCCGTCCCTTCAGCGATCTCGATCCGCTGGAGAAGCAGCTGCTGGCATCTGATGCCATCGCCGCCGCTGAGCCGAGGAAGGATGTCGGCGTGCAGATTTTGGCCACGCCCTTCAAGGCCTCGGACGAGGCGGCCTATGTGCCGATCATCATCGAGGTGGACGGTGACAGCCTGTTGCGAGGTCAAGAAGGTGACGATGTCGCCGCTGAGATCTACACCTACGTCAGTGACGGCCAGGGGCAGATGCTCGACTTCTTCACGCAGCTCGTCAGCCTCGATGTCTCCCGCGGCAAGGAGTCCTTCATTCATGGGGGTGTGAAGTACTACGGCCAGCTCTTCTTGAAGCCAGGCGACTACATGGTGCGAGTGCTCGTTCGCAACAGCCTCACAGGTCGCACCGGAGTCGAAACCGTGGCCGTGGGTGTACCGAGCTACGAGATCCAACCCGCTGTGCTCCTGCCGCCGCTCTTCTTGGAATCGCAGGACAGGTGGGTCCTGGTGCGGGAGAATCGGGAAGGTCCTGACCAGGGAACGGTCGTCTATCCCTTTACAGTCAGGGGCGAACCTTTCATTCCCGCGGCCAAACCTTCGGTGCGCCAGCGCGGTCAGATCGACGTCTGTCTGGTGGCCTACAACCTCGGCGACAGCAATTTGCAGCTGGACGCGAATGTCTTCGATGCCGACCAGCAGCCGATCGAAGGGGGGGCCTTCGATCTGCTGGAACGGACCATCACCGGGATTACCGGTCAAGACAAGCTACTCGGCCGGTTTCGGCCCGAAGGGCTGGAAGCGGGTGAGTACACGGTGCACTTCTCCCTGAACGATCCCGAATTCGGCCCGGTTCATTCGTCCTCCGTCCCGATCACCGTGTTGAACTGACGGGTTGGGCGGTCCGATCGGACCCACGTTCGACGATGACCCGCCAGAGTTGACACCACAGGAGCCCTTTGTTAGCGTCAAAGTTCCTCAGCGGCGTATCCGCGCTGAGGATTTGCTGTTTGAACTAGAGGCCCGTAGCTCAGCTTGGTTAGAGCGCTACGTTGACATCGTAGAGGTCAGCGGTTCAAGTCCGCTCGGGCCTACCAGGCTTTCTGTCAGTCGTCTGACCGGATTCGACCAGGCGCTTAGCTCAGCTGGTTAGAGCGCTACCTTCACACGGTAGAGGTCAGCGGTTCGAGTCCGCTAGCGCCTACCATTTCCCCCGAGAGCCGAGATGAAAGCCGACCTCCGAAGACTCGAAACTCGAGTCCGGTGGGCTCGCATCTAGCTCCACCAGACACCGAGAATCGTCATGCCCGAAACCAGCCCCCAGATCGCCCTGACCCTACCCGATGGATCTGTGCGCGAGGTGCCAATCGGTACGACTGCCCTCGAGGTGGCGGCTGGCATCGGCCCCGGTCTGGCCAAGGCCTCGATCGGTGCCGAGCTGGACGGCGAACTGGTGGACCTACGCCTGCCGCTCGAGCGAAGTGGCGACTTTCGATTGCTCACCGCAAAGAACGAAGAGGCTGGTGCCTTCATTCGTCACAGTGCCGAGCACGTCATGGCCGACGCTGTCCAGCGCCTGTGGCCCGGGACCGAGATCGATGTCGGGCGCCAGGATCACTCGGAGAAGTTCCAGTACGATTTTCGCTTCCCGCGTGCCTTCACTCCCGAGGACCTCGAGAAGATCGAGGAGACGATGCTGGAGATTCTCCGAGAGGACAGCACCTTCGAGCGAATCGAAGTCGGTCGAAAGGCGGCTGGCGAGCTCTTCAACGGCATGGGTGAGAGCCTCAAGGTCGAGCGGCTGAAGGACATCCCAGAGGGCGACACCATCACGATCTACCGTGACGGTGAGTTCACCGACCTGTGCCGCGGACCTCACGTTCAGCGGCTTTCCCAGATCGGTGCCGTCAAGCTCCTGGAGGCTTCCGGGGTCTATTGGAAGGGCGACGAGACCAACGAGATGCTGCAACGCATCTATGGGACCGCCTTCGCGTCCAAGGAAGAGCTCGAGCAGTACCTGGAGCGTCTCGAGCAGGCGAAGCTCCGGGACCACCGTCGCCTCGGATCCGAGCTGGATCTGTTCAGCTTCAACGAGCATGCGCCGGCGAGTCCCTTCTTCCACCCCAAGGGCGCCCAGCTCTACAACTGCCTGGTGGACTACATCCGCGAGCTGCTCGTCGAGCACGGCTACGAAGAGGTGATTACGCCGCAGATCATGGACCTGGATCTGTGGCATACCTCGGGACACTACGACAACTATCGCGATGCCATGTACTTCACCGAGGTGGACGAGCGTGAGTATGCGGTGAAGCCGATGAACTGTCCGGCCCATTGTCTGGTCTATGACACCCGAAAGCGCTCCTACCGTGACCTGCCTGTCCGCTACGCGGATTTCGGACGCTTGCATCGATACGAGCGCAGTGGCGTCACCTCGGGCCTGACCCGGGTGCGCACCTTCGCGCAGGACGACGGTCATGTCTTCTGCACCGAAGACCAGATCGGCTCCGAGGTCATCGATGTCGTGCAGACGATCCTGGAGCTCTATCGGACTTTCGGGTTCGATGAGGTCGCGATCGAGCTGTCGACCCGTCCCGCCAAGTCCATGGGGACTGCCGAGATGTGGCAGAGAGCCGAGGCTGCTTTGGACGGAGCGCTGCGCGAGAACGACATCGAGTTCTCGGTCAATCCGGGAGAGGGTGCTTTCTACGGGCCCAAGATCGACTTTCACGTCAACGATGCCCTGGGCCGCGAGTGGCAGCTGGGTACCGTGCAGCTGGACTACCAGATGCCCGAGCGCTTCGACCTCACCTACGTGGGTAGCGACAGTGCCGAGCATTGTCCGGTGATGATCCACCGCGCCATGCTGGGCTCGGTCGAACGGTTCCTGGGGATTCTGATCGAGCACGTCGCCGGCGCCTTCCCTGTGTGGCTGGCCCCCGTTCAGGCGGTGGTGCTGCCGGTGTCGGAGAAGTTCGCGGAGTACGGCGAGAAAGTTCGGCAGGAACTGCTCGAGAGCGGTGCCCGAGTCGAGCTCGACAGTCGCAACGAGAAGCTGGGGTACAGAATCCGCGAGGCCCAGATGCAGAAGGTGCCGTTCATGCTGGTGGTGGGCGTGCGCGAGGAGGAGGCCGGCCAGGTCGCAGTGCGGCTTCGCACAGGAGAAGACCTGGGTGCCGTCAGTGTCGCCGAGGTTGCTGAACGGATCGCGGAGCTCAGTCGGACCCGGGCGAAGGAGCTCACGAACGCGGCCCTTGCCTGAAGGACGGCTTGCGGTGCTACAATAACGCGCTGTTTTGCCGGCCGGATGGCTGGAGGTGGCCGATGGAACGGCATGGACCCAACGATTCGAGATGGCTCTCTGTCGAGAGCCGGGAATTAGAGCAGGAGAGAAGACCTTGCCCAAGCAGAAGACTCATCGTGGCGCCAAGAAGCGCTTCAAGATCACCAGCGGTGGCAAAGTGCTGCGCCACCACTCGATGCGTAGTCACATCCTGACGAAGAAGACCACCAAGAGAAAGCGCAAGCTGCGCAAGTCGACCGAGGTGCAGGGCAAGTTCTCAGACAGCGTCAAGCAGATGATCCAAGGCTAGTCGGGTTTGTCGGCCAACGGCCGATAGACCCTCGAAACACTAACGGTCACCGCTGGATCGAACCTGTCCACCGGGGCCACGCATCGAGTCGATGCTCGATGCTCGACAGCTTCCTCATGGGAGCCGAAACGAGGTTCTCGAGATGTCTAGAGTCAGACGAGGTAGTCGCCGAGCGCAGCGGCGTAAGAAAATTCTCAAACAGGCCAAGGGCTACTACGGCACCAAGTCGAGAGCCCACCGCGTGGCCAAGCTGGCGGTCGACCGCTCGCTGAAGTTCGCTTATCGCGATCGGCGGCAGAGAAAGCGCAACTTCCGTTCCTTGTGGATCATCCGGATCAACGCTGGGGCCAGACTCAACGGCCTGAGCTACAACCGCCTGATCGAAGGGTTGAAAAAGGCCGGAAGCGAAATTAATCGCAAGATGCTGGCCGATCTCGCCGTGCGGGATCCCAAGGCCTTCGCCGAGCTGGTTGAAGTGGCGAAAGGGGCTCTGGAGCCGTCGGCGGGCTCGTAGGCCGTGGCCAACGGGGAACCGGGGGCCTCCGCCCCACTACAGCGAATCACCGAACAGATCGATCTGTTCCAGGACGAGGCAGCCCAGATCGAGGATCGGGAGGCCTGGCAACTCCTGCGGGTTCGCTGGGTCGGGCGCAAGCAGGGCATCGTGCGCTCGCTGCTCGGGCAGTTGAAGGACGTTCCTCCGGCTGAAAAGAAAGACTTCGGGCAGGTTGTCAACCAACTCAAAGAGCTGGTCGAAGAGCGGCTCGCATCCCTCGATGAGGCGCTGACCGAGCGGGAGCGCCTGCAGGCCGAACGCTCGGCGGCGGTGGATGTCACGTTGCCAGGCAGGCAGCCCGTTCTGGGCAGCGTGCATCCGGTAAACCTGGTCACTCAGAAGATCGTCGAGATCTTCACGGGGCTGGGCTATAGCGTCGCCGACGGTCCAGAGGTCGAGGACGACTACCACAACTTCGAAGCGTTGAATTTCCCACCGGACCATGATCCGCACCATGCTGGCGCGCAATCCACCGATTCGGATCATCTGCCCAGGTCGGGTCTACCGGCACGACAACGACCTTCGACACTCGCCGATGTTCCACCAAGTGGAAGGCTTGGCGGTGGCTGAGGGCATCACCATGGGGCATCTCAAGGGCACCCTGGAGGCCTTCATCAGGCAGCTCTTCACGCCGGATACCGGGGTGCGTCTGCGACCGAGCTACTTCCCCTTCACCGAGCCCTCGGCCGAGGTCGACATCACCTGTCCCTTCTGTCGCGGCGATGGGTGTCGGGTCTGTTCGAAAACCGGTTGGATGGAGATTCTGGGCGCCGGGATGGTGGATCCCAGGGTGCTGTCCGGGTGTGGCATCGATCCGAAGATCTACTCTGGCTTCGCCTTCGGTCTGGGGATCGATCGGGTAGCGATGATTCGCTACGGCATGCCGAATATCCGAATGCTGTTCGACAATGACGAACGTTTGCTCCGGCAGGTAAAGATCTAGTGAGAAGGTCGGGCTGATGCTCTTCTCCTTCGAATGGCTTTGTCGGTATGTAGAGCCGGAGGCGGATGTCTCGACCGTGGCCGAACGGTTGACGGCGGCGGGTCTGGCAGTTGAAGGCCTGGAGCCCCGCGGGAGCGACACCCTCATGGACGTCGACGTCACGACCAATCGGCCCGACTGCATGAATCATCTGGGCCTGGCCAGGGAAGTTGCGGTGGCCTTCGACAAACCGATGAAATTCCAGGAGGCGGTGTCGCCCGAGTTGACGAGGGCGACCTCCGATGCGGCAGCGGTGGAGCTCGAGGACGCCACGGGTTGCCCGCGGTACGTTGCTCGGGTGATCGAAGGCGTCAGGGTCGGGCCCAGTCCCGATTGGCTGGTGGCGCGTCTCGAGGGGCTGGGGATGCGGTCGATCAACAACGTCGTCGACATCTCGAATTTCGTCCTCTGGGAGCTCGGGCAGCCGACCCACGCCTTCGATCTGGACAAGCTTGCCGAGCGACGAATCGTCGTCCGGCGCGGCCTCGGAGGAGAGACCCTGGTAACGCTGGATGGCGAGCGTCGCGAGTTGGATCCAGAGATGCTGGTGATCGCCGATGCCGAGAGAGCCGTGGCGGTAGCGGGAGTGATGGGTGGGCAGGATTCGGAAGTCACTTCGCAGACGGTCGACATTCTCCTCGAGAGTGCCCACTTCGATCCGACGCGAGTTCGAGAGACGGCCAAGCGATTGGAGCTTCATACCGATGCCAGCCATCGTTTCGAGCGCGGAGCCGACCCCGAGGTCTGTCGCCGGGCGGCCGACAGGGTCGTGGCGTTGGTTCTGGAGCTGGCGGGCGGTGAGCTTCTGCAGGGGGCTATCGACGTTCGCAACGACGATCTCACCTGGGAGCTCTCGGGCGAGCTCGATCTGGCCCGACTGGTTCGTTTCGCGGGTACGGAGATTGCCGGCGATCAGGTCGAGGGTTGGATGGCCGGCCTGGGGTTCGATCTGCAATCGCAGGGCGCAGGCCTCTGGCAGGTGCAGGTCCCCAGCTGGCGCTACTATGACTTCAAGCCCGATCCGTCCCTGCCAGCCGGTCAAAGGCAGCCGGAGGTCTGGGAGGCCGACCTGTTCGAGGAGGTGCTGCGACTCCACGGTTTCGACGACATCCCTTCGCGGCTTCCATCTCTGGCGGGTCCCGACGCCGGCTCCAGTGAGGGACATCAGCGCCGCGAGGAGATACGCTGGCATCTGGCCGCCTGTGGATTCGTCGAGGCGGTCACCTATTCGTTCCATGGCGCCGAGTCGACGGATGCATTCCCCGTCTTGGCGTGTAACGGGGAACCCCTGAAGCTGTCCAACCCCCTCTCCGAGCTCTATGTGGTCATGCGGCGGACCTTACTACCCGGACTGGAGGCGACGGCGGCCTACAACCAGCGCCGAGGGGCTGGATCGATTCGGTTGTTCGAGATCGGTCATGTCTTTCCCGGCGGTACAGCGAGCGAGGTAGAGACCGTCGGTCTGATCGCCGGTGGAAGCTCCGAGACGCCTTGGAACCGGAGCCAGGAGTTCGATCTCTTCGACCTGAAGGGGGTCGTAGAGAGTCTGGGCGAACGGTTCAATGTGCGATTTCTGGCCCGGCCCGCCGACTTGCCGGGGCTGGTGAGCGGTACCGGCAGCGAGTTGGTTAGCGAGGAGACCGGCAAGGCAGCGGGATTCATGGGTCAGCTGGTAGACGACAGCTTTCCGTTTCCGCTTTATGTGGCCGAGATGAAGAGCTCGGTACTGGGAATTTCGGAAGTGTCGAGAGTCCGACCTCCGTCGCGATTTCCGTCCGTCGAGGCGGACCTGACTCTGACCCACGATTCGGAGATCCCCTGGCGGGAGATCGAGTCGGAGATCGCTCGCACGAAGCCGGCCGATCTGATGTCCTTCGGTCTGAAGGGCCGCTACCAGGGGGAGGGAGTGCCTGCGGGAGCGGTTAACACGACCCTCTATTTCCTCTACAATGCCAGCGACCGCTCACTCACCCAGGAAGAGGTAAACCAACAGACCGAGGCGATTCGACAGCAACTCGAAGATAGTCTCGGCTGGAAAAGGTAGGCGCCATGGATCTGAACTGGCTCAAGAACCTCGAAAAACAGGTGCAGGCCGCGACTGAGGAGATCGAGGCACTGCGCAAAGAAAACCGCACCTGCAGGACGAAGGTCAAACAGCTGGAGCAGAAGCTGACCGATGCGCGCCGCGCCGACCAGTCTGCGGGCGACTGGGAGAAGGAGCGGCAGGCGGTCCGCGACCGGGTCGAAAAGCTCGCCACGAGCCTCGAAAAGCTCCTCTGAACCGCCCACTCCCTGTGGTATAGTCCGTTCAAGTAAGCCCTTGGGAAGGCAAGACTTGTCCTCCGCCGAGGGCTGTCCAGGAACGGTCTGATGGCTGCCAAAACCACCACCGCAACCGAAGTGGAGATTTTCGGTGCCGTCTACCATGTTCGGGGAGACAAGAATCCTGAGTACCTCCGGGAGCTGGCCGAAGTCGTCGACGCGAGAATGCGCGATATTTCGCAGCAGGTCACGACGATCGACACGGCTAAAATAGCGATCCTGGCGGCACTCAACGTTACAGACGAACTTTTCCAGTGCCGGAAGCAACAAGAAGGGGATCGGGTCGAGATCAAGGAAAAGGTGACGGAGCTGGCAGGGCGACTGGAAGGAACACTACAGAAGTAAGCACTGAGGTAGTCGTCCCACGGTCCCGTCCATCTTTAACGAGCATATGAATTTGGTATCCCCTGTGTGGTTTGTGATGGGTCCTGCAGTTGTAGAACCAACAGCTTTTTCGAGGGAGTCTTTCTTCCATGGCGCCTGTGCCTGCCCCGATACGACGGGGACGCTAACGGCTCATAGAGCGGACACCCACCTGGTGAGGGCCAGGTTCTAAACGAAAAGACCCACACGGCTACGCGGGGGATGCTGATTTCCTTCCCAGGGGATGGGAAGGGGGTCGGATCTTCCCCGTACCTACCTTGGCTTCCGCACAGGGGGTCCAACGGTGGATACCTATATGACAGTTCTTGCGGCTGCCCTGGTGGCGATTGCCGCGCTCGCTATCTGGTGGTTCGGTCTGCGCCGGGCGGCCCAGCAGACGACCGCACAGGCGAACCGCCAAGCGGCGAAAGTCCTGGAAGAAGCCGAGCGCGAGAAAGAGACGAAGCTACGCGAGGCCGACCTCGCCGCCAAAGAGAAGCTGCTGCAGGCGCGAGGCGAGTTCGAGAAGGTCTCTCGCAAGCACCGCGGAGAGTTGGAAGCGCTCGAGAGACGTCTCTCCCAGAAGGAAGACAATCTGGAGAAGCGGCTCGATGAGCTGGTCGCCAAGGAGAAGGACTTCACCTCACGCGAACGGTCCCTGGCCGATCGTGATCAGCAGCTGACTCGACAGCAGGAAGAGCTCGAGAAGGTTCTCTCGACGGGTCGCCAGCGGTTGGAGCAGATCGCCGGTCTGACGGCCCAGCAGGCCGTCGACGAGCTGAAGAACATGATGCAGGAAGAGGCTCGGATGCAAGCGGCCCACATGGTCAAGCGCATCGAGGACGAGGCCCGCGAGCAGGCCAGCAAACAGGCGCAGAGAATCATCGGAATGGCGGTCCAGCGGGGCGCTTCCGACTACGTGGCAGAAGCCACGGTGTCGGTGGTGATGCTGCCCAGCGATGAGATGAAGGGCCGCATCATCGGACGGGAAGGGCGCAATATCCGCGCCCTTGAGATGGCGACCGGCATCGACCTGATCGTCGATGACACACCCGAGGCCGTGATCCTCTCCGGCTTCGATCCCTACCGGCGCGAAGTGGCCCGCGTCTCCCTCGAGAGGCTGATCGCCGACGGCCGGATTCACCCGGCGCGCATCGAAGAAGTTGTGGAGAAGGTGAAAGCCGAATTCGAGGTGCGGGTGCAGCAGGAAGGGGAGGCGGCCCTTCTCGAGCTGAACATTCCGAACGTGCATCCCGAGTTGCAGAAGCTCCTCGGGCGCCTGCGCTATCGGACCTCCTACGGCCAGAACGTACTGCAGCACAGCAAAGAGGTCTCGTTCCTCGCTTCGACCATGGCGGCCGAGCTCAAATCCAACATCCCCGTGGCGCGACGCTCTGGGCTGCTGCACGACATCGGCAAGGCGGTGGACCGCGAGATGGAGGGCACTCACGTCGAGATCGGCATCGATCTGCTGCGCAAGTACGGAGAGAGCGAAGAAGTGATTCATGCCATGGCCTGCCATCACGGTGACTACGATCCGGAGACGGTCGAGGCGGTCCTCGTGACGGCGTCCGACGCCCTTTCCGCGGCTCGCCCCGGAGCCCGCCGGGAGGTGTTGGAGACCTACGTCAAGCGTCTCGAGAAGCTCGAGGAGATCGCCTCTGGTTTCAAGGGCGTGCAAAAGAGCTTCGCCATACAGGCCGGCAGAGAGATCCGAGTCATCGTGGACTCGAAGCGTTTGAGCGATGAGAAAGCCACCTGGTTGTCCCGCGACATCGCGCAGAAGGTCGAGAACGAGCTGACCTATCCGGGACAGATCAAAGTGACGGTCATTCGGGAGACTCGTTCCATCGAGTACGCCAAATGATCCTCCTCTTCGTTGGTGACGTGATCGGCAAGCCGGGTAGGGTGGCCCTCCGCCGCCTGCTTCCCGGGCTGGTGGACAAGCACATGGCCGACTATGTGGTGGTCAACGTCGAGAACTCGGCGGGTGGTTTCGGTGTGACCCCCGAGGTGCTCGCCGAGCTCGAGAACCTGCCGGTCGACTGTTGCACCAGCGGCAACCATATCTGGGACAAGAAGGAAGGCCTGACGCTTCTCGAGGAGAATCCGCGCCTACTGCGGCCAGCCAACTATCCGGAGGGCAATCCCGGGCGGGGTGTCTTTGTCGGCGAGACCGCGGCGGGCATCCCCGTCGCCACCATCAACCTCGAAGGCCAGGTATTCATGAAACCACTGGAGTCGCCCTTCAAGGTGGCCGATCGCCTCCTGGCGGAACTGGATTCCGGGGTCAAGGTCATTCTGGTCGACTTCCACGCCGAGGCAACGAGTGAGAAACAGGCTTTGGGTGTCTATCTCGATGGGCGGGTTTCCGCGGTCGTCGGGACTCACACCCATGTGCCGACGGCCGACGAGCGCCTGCTGCCCTCGGGTACCGCGTTCATTACCGATGTCGGGATGACTGGGCCCTATCAGTCGATCATCGGCATGCGCTCGGAAAAAGTGCTGAAGCGCTTTCTCCTGCAGACCAAAGCTGCCATGGAGGTCGCGAAGAAAGACGTTCGCCTGGCTGGCGTGGTCATCGAGGTCGACGAGGTCACCGGCAGGGCCCGGAGCATCGAGCGGATACTGATCGAAAATGAAGCAGCGTGAAGCCAAGTCCGACGAGTCGATCGAGTCCCTGCGCGCCACCCCGGGTAGGCTCATGTTGTCTGTCGTCATCACGACCTACAACGAAGAGGTCAACATCGCAGACTGTCTGCGCTCGGTGCTGTGGGCGGACGAGATCCTGGTCGTCGATTCCTTCTCATCCGACCGCACCCTGGAGTACGCGCGTGAGTTCCCGGTCCAGATTCTCGAGCGCGAGTACTTCGGCTCGGCGGCTCAGAAGAACTGGTCCTTGGACAAGATCCGATACGACTGGGTGCTGATTCTCGATGCCGATGAGAGGGTAACGAAACCCCTGGCCAGGGAGATCCTGAAGCTGCTGGTCGATGGGCCCACCGCAAAGGGATACTACCTCCGTCGGCAGAACATCGTTCTGGGCAAGGCGATCCGACATTCCGGCTGGTCGACCGACAAGGTGATCCGTTTGTTCGACAAGGCGCACGGTCGCTATCCGAATCGACGCGTCCACGCCGATCTGGACATCGAGCCGCCCACACCGACACTGCGCTACCCGCTGGACCACTTCACCTATCGCTCTGTACAGCAGTATTTCGAGAAATTCCTCAACTATGCCGAGTGGGGAGCCGCCCAGGGCTATCGGGAGGGCAAGAAGGCAGGGTTTCTGGAGATCGGTGGACGCCCGACCTGGAGGTTCTTTCGCACCTACTTCCTCCAGGGAGGCTTCCTCGACGGTCTTCACGGCTTGGTTGTATGCGGTTTGCAGGCGTTCGGAGTCTTTCTGAAGTACTCCTGGCTGTGGGAGCACCGGGTCAAGGAGAGCCTGGGTGAGGAGGTCGCGCTCCCGGCCTTCGACGACGATTCCGCCACCTGGGAGCGTCCACCAGGCTCTACCAACGGCGACCCCGACTGAGAACAGATCAGGTCGGCTCGACTGCAGCCGACCGCGTCTCACTGATCGCCTCATTGGCCAGGGTGAGGGCGAAGATTCGGACGTCCTCGGCTTCTGGCAACTCGATCGTCGGGTGTTCCAGTTCCAGGTCGAGCCCATGATGGTACAGGTAGCAGAAGACGTAGGGCTCGTCCGAGCCATGGGAATCGTGTCGATGAGTGGCATACCAGGCGACAGGCGGGGCCTGTGGTCGCACGGAGCCCGGTTCCAGGGTCGGGAGGTGGAAGGGCCAACTCGTCGACTCCAGCCAGGACTCCAACCACCCGCTGTATCCATGGAAGCGCACTCTCGATTCTTTCCTCCCCAAGAGCAATGTGTGGTCTTGAATGCCGCCGACCGAGGCGGCCAGCAAGTGGATTCGGTTGAAGTTCCCCGAGGGTAGCTGGATCGTCTGGCCTCGGCAGACCAAGGCATTCAGCGAGCCGCTCATTGCCGGGCCGAGCCGAAACTCGATCCCGCCCGAGAACAGCACCTGCGGGAACAGCTCGGCCGGGATCGAGTGCCCTCTGCGGTCCAAACCTGGACCGGTCGGTTGGTTCTGGGCACTCGTCGCCACGAGATTCCAAGGCAGATGGACCGGTTCGCACCTGGGTGGGGCGACGGTCGTGTTCGGGGGAGCGATCTCGAGTGCCACGGCCGTCGGCTGAAAGGGCTCGATCGCGGTCAGCACCCGACCCTCGTGTAGGCGAGCCGGTCCCAGGTCCTCTTCGCAACCGTCCACCTCCATCGCGCTTCGGACCTCTGTGGGGAAGGCGAGTCGAACGGAGTCGTGCCGGGCACCTGAAGTCTCCTGCAGCCGAATCACGGTTCGCTGCCCAGCTTCCTCCCGCTTCATCGAGCGCACGCTGACGCCACGGTCGTCCGTCTCCAGAAATGTGAGTCCCCTGCCAAGGGGCCCGGAGTGGGGTTGGGTGCAGAAGGCCATCAGTGGCTGATTCAAACGCGCCGCCTGCCAGACGGTGTCGGCCTCGCTCCAATCCCCTGCATGTCCGTACAGGGCGTAGGTGAATCGGTGGTGCCCGAGGTCCTGGTAGCCCTGATGACGGAACTTGCGGATCACCCTGGGCGAGCGCAGCAGTGAGAGGCGAAGAGTGGAGTCGTCAGGCTTGTCCCAGCCGTACTTCGAGTCGTTGAGCACCGAGAGCCCGCAGCCGGCCTCCGCCGACGAGAGATCTGCCCACTGCTGGGCCGGCACTTCGTAGCGCTCGCGGCGATTGTTGCCGCGCTCGATGACACCGAGCCCGATGTCGTAGGTGGCCTCGGGGCAAGGAGTCGTGACCGGAAAGACCGCCTTGAGAAGTCTTCCTCTCGTCCTCCAATTCACTTCGTTGAGGACTTCCAACCGCTTGCCGGAGTCGCCTCCAGTAAGGGAAAAGCGCTGGGTGAAGAGGGATCCCGCTGTCTGCCGGCGTACTTCGAGGCTGCACCTGACCGGTCCGGTCTCGATGATTCGGGCGCTGACGGGTGCCGATACCCGCTGCGCTGCACGGCTCGAGACATCCTCGAACAACACCTCCCACGCCGGCCAGCGAGCCGAGCGATCGTGCAACAGCTCGAGGCCGGAAGGAGCGGACAGGAGCTGTCGGTCGAGCGTTTTGCCGAAGAGGCTGGCCAGATCACCATTGGCATCGATCTCGGCTTTGTAGAACGCATTCTCGAGGCCGCTTTCGGTGCCACGAAGATCGTTTGCCGAGGTTCCACCAGCCTCGCCCTCGAGGATTTCGAACACCTGTACCGAAAGGGGTGGAACCCGGGCCAGAAAGGCCACGACCAGCTCTTCGTCGGAGTTGCCCGTGATCTGGGCGACATGCTCCTCACCGTCAGCTGCTCTGACGCCGAGTGCTGCGGGCGGAGCCCCAGACCAGGGCAACCGGGCCTCGACGACGTCCTGACGCTCCACGGACAGAGGGTTGAACACCACCAGGGGCAGGCCTTCGGTACGGGTATCGAGGCCCGCTGCGATGGCACCCATCGATTGATTCAGCACAGAAGTGAACTGGTTGAGGGCGAGCAACTCGTCGTTCCAGGAGAATCGATAGGCCGCCGGAATACTGGTGCCGGTGAGATCGTCGTGCATCTGATGCCAGAGGAATCGCTGCCAGGCGTCGCGCAATCGCTCCGCCGGATAGGGCAGGGCCCCCAACCAGTCGGCGATGACGGCTGCCTTCTCGGCTGCCTCGGCCATCAGTTCGTTGCGGCGGTTCCACTGCTTGAGCGCTGCCTGCGAGGTCAGGCACCCGGTGCCGTGCGTCGGCAGGAGAAGCTCCCCCCGATGTTTCGGCAGCTTCTCGATCTGATCCCTCTGGAGATCGCGAAAAAGCTGATCCGAGCCGTCCACACGCACCTGAATCGGCCCTCGACCCTCGACGCTGCGCTGCAGCCATTCCATCGAGGTCGCGTCGAGCCCGCCTCCGCGATCGCCCACACCGACGTACATGAGACCAACATAGGCACCGCATTGCCGGCCCGTTTCGTCGAGCCTCTCGATCCAGCGAGCGGCCTGGCTCAGGTCCTCCTGAAGGCCTTCGCCGTAGCCCTCCGGTCGGATGGCGGCGACGATGCTGGAGCCGTCGGGCCCCTCCCATCGGCCGATGCCGAAGGGGATGGTCGCAGGTGCCATCCAGTTGCCGAACTTCTGGGCGGAGAAGCCCCGCAGGCGGCAGTGAGCGGCAATGGAGGGCAGGGCGAATCCGAAGCCGAAGCAGTCGGGTAGGAACAGGTCACAGCTCTGGCGACCGAACTCTCTTGCAAAGAACCCATTGCCGTAGAGGATGTGCCGGACGAGAGACTCTGGGGACACGACGTTGACGTCGGGGGCGTCGAGCATGCTGCCCGCCAGCCGCCACCGGCCTCGCTCGACCAGACCTTTGAGGCGCTCGTACTGCAAAGGGAAGTACTCCTTCATGAGCATGTAACGGAAGGCCCCTTCGAAGCTCATCACGAAGAAGGAGTGGTTGTCGAGCAGAGAGAAGTTCTGCTCCAGGGTGGCCGGCAGGAAGTCGCGGATCGTGTCCTGAATCGTCCAGCGCCACTGCGTGTCCAGGTGGACGGTGGCCACGACGTACAGCGTTCTGTCGTGGTCGGCGCCGGCCCGAGTAGAAGGGGTCGAGTCAGCCACGAGGCTCCCCGAGCGTGGGTCCAGTGGGTACTTCATCGTCGGGGCCAAGCAGTGACCAGCCATCTCTGAGGGCATGATCGCGATAGATCTCAACCAAAGGCAATGGCTGCTCGAGGTCGCTCAGACTGCGCCTGCGAGCGATCAGGAGGAGAGAATCACTCTCGGCCATGAGGTCATGAAGCTCCCCCTCTGACTCGGCCAGATGTGCCAGATGATGAGTGTAGAACAGGACCCCTGGCTCGAGCCGTGGGTACATCCCGAACGTCTGATCGGGTTCGAGGTGGGCCAGGACCTGGGCAGCCAGCGGCCGGGCCGACTTGAACGTGTCGAGCCTTGGCGCGACGATGAGTGCGGCGCCTAGAATGAGAATCCCCATGCCGACCACGGTGGCATCGACCCCTGCGCGCACTTGTCCGAGCCAGAGCCATCGGCTGCCCAGCAGGACCCCGAAAGACCCTAGAACCAGAATCACTGCGATCGAGCGGGCCAAGGCGGGATCCAGGTCAGCGAGCTCGGGTCGGGCCTGTAGGAGCGGTACTGAAATGCCTGCGGCCGCGATCAGCACACCGGTCAGTAGGACCGGGATCGCGGTGGCGGACTTGAACCTGGGCCAGGCCACCTGGGCACGATCCAGTCCGAAGCCGACCAGCAGAGCCAAAGCGGGGAACATGGTCAGCACGTTGACCGAGCGCTTCACGGGCGACAGGCTGAAAAGCAGGACAGTCACCGAAGCCCAAGTCAACAGGAAGAGCATCCAGTGCCTGGCCTCGCCACGCGCTCGACTCCAGGCGATCGATGCCGCCGTGGGGAACAGCAGGGACCAAGGCAGGAAATCCGCCGCCACGGTGCCAAGGTAATAGTGCCAGGGCTTTGACAGAGCCTGGTGGGAAGCGCTCGATCCGGTGGCGAAGAAGGGCTGCAGGGGCTCTGTTATCAAGAGGTTGGCGAAGTCTGCTCGACCGACGATCGCTACAGCCGCTAGCAGCCATGTGAGTGTCGCGGCAAGCCATAGCAGGAGTCCCGGACTCCGGCACAGGCGGCGCAGCTCGCGGCCCCGACCTGTTATCGACAGAAAGAGCACGACCGCCAACACGGGGGGCAGCAGACCCTCCAAGCCCCGGGTCAGAGTGGCCAGCCCGATGGCCAGGAAGAACAGCATGAAGAGTCTCGGACGGTCCTCGAGAGTGCCTCGAATCCAGGCATAGATGGCCAGGGTTGTCCAGAGGGTCAGCAGCATGCCGACCTGCCCGGCTCTGCCTTGCCAGAGCACTTTGTAGCTGCTGATGAACACCAGGGCGGCGAGCCAGGCAACCCGTTTCGAGAACAGCCGCGCTCCGATCGAGAAGACCAGGAGAGACGAAGCGATGGCGGCCAGGGCCGAGGGCAGCCGAACCGCTGTCTCGTCGAGTCGACCCAAAAGCAGGCTCATCGAGCTGATCGCCCAGAAGTGGAGCGGCTGCTCCTCGAGGTGGAATTCGCCGTTGAGCTGTGGCACCAGGTAGTTGGCCGTTTCTGCCATCTCCCTGGCGACTTCGGCCGTGCGGGGTTCATCCGGGTTCCAGAGGTCGTGTCGGCCAAGGCCCGGTAGGAACAGCACCAGGCCCAGCACGAGCAGCAGGAGTCTCTCGCGGTCGAGGAAGGCGAGAGGTCCTTCTTGGTCTCGATTGCCGCTTGTCACTGTTCGTAGCCCTTCGAGCTGTGAAGACTCTTCGACGCCGGGCGCCGTGATTCGAGATAACAGCCAGGAGGCGATCCTGTGAGAATCTCAAGGATATCTCAGGTACCCTGGACCGTCTTCAGCTCCCAGATCGATAGGATGCGTCAAGACTTCCGTCAAGGAGTCGCCCCCCAAGGCCCTTGAGCCCCTAGGCCCTTATTCCATCACCGCCCGAGACATGACTCGAGCCCAACGATGGCAAGTACTCAGAGATACCTGGCCCGCATCATTGAGGCGCCCGCAAGCAGATCGTCGATAGCCTCTGTCAGATCCAGGCAACAGGTTACAATTCCGTCCGTCGAAGAGCTCGAGAGGCTCCTGCTGGATGCGATTCATCGTCCGAATCTGGGTAGTGCTGGCGCTTGTTTGCCTGCCGGCCGCGGCGCAGGAGCCTCGCTCTCTTGCGGTCGGCGTTGGGATGTTCAATTTCAACAAGAGCCCGTCCCCGATCGAAGGGGGATTCGAGTATCGACATCCGACAGGGGTCTGGAAGATGGCGGCCGTGGGTGCACTCTATGCCAACGTAGATGGCGCAGTCTGGGTATACGGGGCCCTTCGACGGGACTTCTCGCTGGCTGAGCGCTGGTTTGTCACGCCGGCCTTCGGAGTGGCGCTCTATTCGCAGGGCAACAGCAAGAACCTGGGCGGGCCGGTCGAGTTTCGCTCCGCCGTCGAGTTGGGGCATGAGTTCAGGAACCGAGCCCGCCTCGCTCTCGGCATCTACCACCTGTCCAACGCCGGCATCTACTTCCCGAATCCCGGCAGCAACTCGCTGATTGTGACTTACAGCTTTCCCCTCGAGCGGTGAAAGCCTCAGGGCTTGGGGGTTGAAGCGACCGGCGCTTCGCGCGGTCGGTCCTTGAGGGCTTGGGGCCCTGGGTCTTGGAAAGCGAGCCACTCTCTCATGGAGGACCGGTCCGCGTGCCCCGAAGGGGGACGGCGTCGGTCTTGTAGGGGGGGCCTTGTCTGTTCGTTCCCACAGGAGGGGGTAAGCCCTCCACTACATCCCTCACTG
>CAMYLC010000127.1 GCA_947259195.1 Thermoanaerobaculia bacterium
ATCTTGAAAGTCCTAAGGCAATAACTTTCAAATATTTAGATCACCTCACCGGGTACGCCGGGCGGTCCGGTCGAACTGGCGGATTCTTCTCGAGGGCTTCGAGGACCTCGGCAATTGCGCGATCGAGCTGCGGGTCGCCACCATCCAACATCAGCGACGGGTCGTCCACCACTTCGATATCTGGATCAACGCCATAGCCTTCCACGTCCCACTCGCCATCGGTGTTGTAGAACGAGAAGGTCGGTACCGTCAGCCTGCCGCCATCGACCAGCGCCGGGCATCCCGAGTAGCCGATCAAACCGCCCCAGGTGCGAGTGCCGATCAGTGGCCCCAGGCCGGCGGCGCGGAAATAGTACGGAAAGGCGTCACCACCCGAACCGCTCCATGAGTTGATGAGCATCGCCTTGGGCCCGGTGTGGGCGACGGTCGGCGTCTGCCAATCGACTCCGGATCGCACGGCCCAGAAATTGTAGAGCGGACGGCTGAGAAGCTCGACAAAACGATCCGGAATCTGACCGCCGTTGTTGAAGCGCTCGTCGATGATGAACCCTTCCTTGTTGTATTGCGCGCGGAACATCCGGAAAAGCTCGGTCTGACCGCCTCTGCCGGTGCTCGGCACGTATGCGTATCCAACACGACCATTGGTCGCTTCGTCCACCTTGCGACGATTGCTTTCGATCCAGGCCAGGTTGCGCAACCGCGCCTCACTGCCGAGGGTCTCGACCAGGACCTCGCGGGCACCGTCGAGGTTTGGCTGATCGTTGACCGAGAGGATGATTGTCGAATCGGCCAGGCCCTCGAACGCCGCCCACGGGTCCTTGGCTGCGTCGATGAGTGTGCCGTTGACCGCAAGCACCCAGTCGCCCTCGCTGACGTCGACCCCAGGCTCGGCGAGCGGGGACCGAACCTCGCTGTCCCAGGGCGCCGCAGTCACGATCTTCGCGATCCGGTAGGCACCATCAGCCAGCTCCCAGTCGACCCCGAGCAGGCCAACGCCGCGTCGTTCGCCCCGCTCCACATCGCCACCGCCACGGTAGGAGTGCGAGGTGTTCATTTCGCCGATCAGTTCACCGATGATGAAGTTGAGATCCCAGCGGGTGATCACGTCGTCGAGCAGGGCACCGTAGCGCTCGCGCATCGCGGGCCAGTCGACGCCGTGCATATTTGGATCGTAGAAGAAGTCGCGCTCCAGGCGCCAGGCATCGTTGAAGATCTGCCGCCACTCTTCGGGCGGGTTGACGGTCATTTCCATCGACGATGTCGCGAGAGTCTTGTCCATCTTTTGTTTTGGCGCGACGCTGACAATCGCGACTGTGCCTCCTGAGAGGACAATCATCTTCTTGCCGTCAGCCGACACGCCGAATCCATCGGCATTGTCGAGGATGGTCTTTTCCTCACGATCCTCGAGGTCCCAGAAGACGATCGGAGATTTCTCGGAGTCGGAACCGGTACGCGGCTGCCGCTGATAGATCACCTTGCCTTTGACCGCCGCCATGGAGGAGTAGTTGCCGGCATCCGGTGGCAGGACCACAGCGCGCGCCTCGAAGTCCTCGAGATCGATCTTTACGGCTTCCGCTTTCTTGGGTTTTTCGTCATCCTTCTTCTCGTCCTTGCCCTCCTCCTCGCCT
The DNA here is from genome assembly GCA_947259195.1 of Thermoanaerobaculia bacterium. Lineage (GTDB taxonomy): Bacteria > Acidobacteriota > Thermoanaerobaculia > Multivoradales > JAHEKO01 > JAUVRX01. Next base: position 1,629 of record CAMYLC010000127.1, read on the forward strand.
TCGTCGTCATCCTTCTCTTCGTCGTCGCTGTTGCCTTCGACGTCGTTGCGTGGCGCCAGGGGCGACGCAACGTCGGCGCGCAAAGGCACAGCCACGATGTTGGTGGAATTGGCGTAGATCCAGGTCGGATCGAAGTCGGAGTAGTCGGGCTGGAAGGTGCGATCGGACAGATAGTAGAGGAATTTCCCCTCGGGATCGAAGACCGGGTTGGAGCAACCGACGTAACCTGTGGTCACCTGATGGCTTTCGCCGGCATTCGTATCGTAGAGATACACAGCGCTCTGCCGATTTTGGAGGCCATGGGAGTAGGCGAACCAACGGCTATCGGATGACCAGCTCACCTCGAATCGGTTCAGAGGGGGATGGGTCATCCAGAGTCCCCGGTCCACTTCGGTCAGCGACCCGCTCTCGACGCCGTAAAGGTGAATCACCTGCAGATTGTCGATGAAGACGATCTTCTTACTATCGGGCGACCACATCGGCGTGTAGCGGTAACCGGGGCCGAGCTCGGTCAGAGTCTTTTCCTCTCCAGACCCGTCGGCTGGACGAAAGGTCAGCTGGTACTCGCCGGTACGGTCAGAGAAGTAGGCGAGGGTCTTGCCATCCGGCGACCACGCCGGGTGGCGCTCAGCAAACGCCGAGGTCCGGGTCAGGTTGCGCACCACGCCGTGCTCGGCGGGGAGGCTGAAGATCTCGCCACGGGCTGCGAGTACGGCTCGTTTCCCGGACGGAGAGATGTCGCCGTCGGTGATCTCGTCACCGACGTTGACCGGCCGCGGTCGAAGGGTCGCGCGATCCGTGACCACCTTCACATCGATCGGCCTGGCGGTCTCGGTGGCGAGGTCCAAGACATAGAGCCTGCCACCGTTTTCGAAGACCAGGTCGTCGAGACCAATGGCCGGGAAGTGAATGTCGAAGTCCTCGAAGAACGTCACCTGGCGCACGGTATCGGTATCGAGCTCGTAAGCCCAGATGTTGGCCCGGTAATTGGCGTCGCGGTCGGACAGGAAGTAGAGGGTCGAGCCGTGCCACATCGGTTGGCCGTCGTTGGCATCGTTATTCGTGAGTTTCTTCGCC
>CAMYLC010000128.1 GCA_947259195.1 Thermoanaerobaculia bacterium
CACCTGGGACCGGACCACCCTCAAAAGGAGATCTACGAGGAGTCGAAGCACGGTATCGCCTACGAGGCGCACCAGGACGATCTCAATCTCGACAGCTCCAAGTGGGTTCTCGGCGAGGACTACACTGCAGCGCCCACTTGCGCGACATGCCACATGTCGGCTGTACGCACTTCTAGTGGAAAGCTGATTCCGGTGACCCATGATGTGGGCCTCAGGATCAGTTGGAACAATCGTCCACCCGCCTCGATTCGACCCGAGATCTCCGACAAGAAGCTCGGGCTCGAAAAGATGGCCCAGGTGGGCTGGGAAGAGCGACGGGGCAACATGGTGGAAGTCTGCACGGTTTGCCACACCGGGCCGTACGTGGCGAATTTCTATGAACAGTACGACGGCGTCATCGAACTCTACAACTCCAAGTTCGCCAATCCGGGCCTGGCATTCATGAAGCTCCTCAAGGAGAACGGGCTCGTCACCGAGGTCCAATTCGACGAGGACGTGGAATGGACCTGGTGGGAGATCTGGCACCATGAAGGCCGGGTCGCACGCCACGGCGCTTCGATGATGGCGCCCGACTACACCCACTGGCATGGCCTCTACGAAGTGGCCAAGCACTGGTACTCCAAGTTCATTCCCGAATTGAAGGAGATCGCTGAGAAAAGCCTGGATTCAGAGGATCCAGCGATCGTCGCCGGCGGTACCAAGCTCGTTGCCGCGATCGAGGAGCATCTGGCACGACCAGAGCACGCCTGGTACACCGGCAATCTCAGTCCCGAAGAGAGGGACAAGCGCAAGGCAGCTCAGGAGGAATTCAAGGGCCGCTACGGCAAGGACTGATCGACTTCTGGAGACCTGATGCATCACGGCCACCGGTGACCTCGGTTGACGGTGGCCGTTTTCTTGCTGCGCTGCCGCTCGCTGGCCCCTTTGGTCCGCTATTCGAGCCTGCTTCTCCGCCAACAGACTGCAGAGGTCGTGACCCATCGCCAGAGCTCAGGGCTGACGGCGATCAGGACTACTCGATCACGCCACGGACGATTGAGCAGCTGGAAGGTCTTTTCGCCGATGATTCATACTCCCGATTCCTTTCTCATGTGGCCTCGTCGATTCGAGTATGGCGCGCCATACAAACAAGATGGCGCGTAGAGTTCTGTCTGCAGATCCTCACCCTTGAAACTATCAATCCCGAGATGAAGTTCTTCAAGCTCTGGGTCGAAATCGAAGAGTACGACTCCGAAACCGGCCTCTACCGCAACCTGACCAGCGACGGGGAAGCCAGTCCGGTTCCCGTCGGCAGCTTCCGAAGCCTCGAAGAAGCCGTCGTCTTTGCTGAGCAGTTGGCGGAAGATCAATCGATGGCAGACTTTCCGTTCCAACCCTACGAGCTACTCAATTGACGGTACTCGCGAGGCGATTTGCCATACCACCTGCGAAAGGCGCGGTAAAAGGCGGTGGCGTCGGAGTATCCGAGCAGATAGCCAACCTCGTAGATCGCCAGGTTCTTGTCTTGTAACAAGGCCTCCGCCTTCTCCCTGCGCAGCGTCTCGACGACTTCTGCAAAGGAATGACCCTCCTCCCTCAGGCGCCGCTGTAGGGTGCGTCCACTCACCGCCAGTTCAGCGGCCACCCTCGCGACTATCGGCTGGCCCTCGCTGAGATGGGTCCAGGCCACCCGACGCACCCTTTCGGTGAACGACTCGTCTTTGGGCAACTCGTCCAGTCGGAGTGCCGCCACTTCGTCGAGATAGCCCGCCAGCGTCTCATCGGCAGCCGCGAGGGGAAGCTCCATGTCACTGGCCCGAAAATGCATGCGCCAGGTCGGCTCGTCGAATCTCAGATCAGCCTGGTAGAGCTTGCGGTGAGCCCTGACATCTGCCGGCCGGGCATAGGGTAGAAGAGCGAGAGTCGGCGCTACTTCACGACGCGTGATTTGACGGCAGACGCTGAGAATAGCCGCCATCCGGGAGTCGGCGACCTGACGCAGATCGCGATACAGCGGCGGCCGATGCTGAGTCAGACGCCATTGATTACCAACAGGTTCCAGTGAGATATCGGCTCGCTGCGTGAAGATCTTCGCGTACCGCGCCAGTCGCTCCAACGCGCCTCGAAGTGTGGCGCTGTGCAGCATGGTATAGCCCACGATCCCGGCATCCAGCACCTCGAACCTCTGACCCAGCTTCAGCCCCAGATCGGGATCCGGCACCTCATTGGCGATGAACCGCCATAGGTTCCAGTAGCTGCTGATGGGCACTCGACCGTCGGGATCCGCGAGTTGAGCTTCCTCCACCCCCGCCACTTCGAGGAGCTTGGCGCGCGGCAATCCCAACAATTCGCCCTGCTGCACCAGGAGGCCGATGGCCTGGACGCGGCTCGTCTCGGTTGTCAGCATCTAGCCGTCAGTCTAGAACACTTCAGGGCTGTGCGGCCCAAAACTCATGGCGTGGCCTGTCTCATACAAGGCGGAATAAGTCATTGCTAGGCTGACACCACCTGTTTAGGCTACAATTGAGTCACGAGTGGGAAACGTCCCTGCGACGGAGTACCCCCAAGCTCGATCTGGTTCGCCATCCCCTGATGCGAGCCGACCCCAACGGAGACCCTATGCCTGGAACGGAATCGTACTGCCGGATCTGCCTGCGCCCCTTCAGGAGCACCCAGACTCTGTACTGCTCTGAACATGGTGGCGAGGGAGGCAAGAGCGGCAGGAGCCAAGGTTCGAAGCAGCCCAAGCGTCGCAAGCAGAACGGCAAACGAAAGAAACGACGTCGCCCTGCAGGCGGCTAGCCACAGCTGCCCTAGCCACCAACACCTCGGGCTAGAGCATTCGCCAACCCCGAGGAAGACGGTCGGGAGCCTCAGAGCTCTCTGGCCAGCATCTGCATGGCTCGAAGGATGGCCTGGTGGGTTCTTGCCAATTGCCGATGGGCCTCCGCGGAGCGCCGGTGTCGGCTATCCAATTGGACATGCACCATCTCGTACTCGTCCGTTGTCCCCTCTCCCAGCCTCTTGGTGAACCCGACCGCCTCCTCGTGGCTGTGAAGCAGATCTTCATGAGCGAGGATGGCCGCTTCGTGGCGCTCTAGAGCAGCTTCGTAGCTCTCGAGTTCGAGATCGGGAGCCGCGCGTCGGGCAAAGTCCATCAGTGCGTCCCGATACTCCGCCCGCCAACGGGTCAGATCCTCCAGCCACGCCGCGTGATCTTGCTGGGCAGCCAGGTGGTCGGAATGGACATCGCCAGCGCCTGAACCGCTCTCGTTACTCTCCATCGATATTCCTCCCCCAGAATCCTTTCACAATCACAGGAGGTCCGACCCGGGGGATGGACACTCTCCTGGGGCTTGGGTCATGGGTCCCAAGCCCCGAGACCTTCTTCCTTGAAACCTTTGGCGGGACTCTCCGTACAACCATTCAGTTTCACGAGGAGACAGCGCTCTCAGAGATCCGTGCCGCAGCCGCGGAGCTCGGGTCGGCCCCTCCCTGAGAGCCCTGTTTCCTCCTTCAGCTCGAGGTCGATTCACCGACCCGAAAGGAGATGTCGATGAAGACAGCAGCTTCCGTTTCCGCCGCCTTACTTCTTCTCGTAACCGCGATTCCGGCGATGGCCGGCGATCACCAGAAATGTGATCAACCGGCCGAGGCCTGCCTCAAGGCCTATACCGAAAGCCTCCAGAGCCGAGGTTGGGTCGGTATCGAAATGGACACCAACGAAGATGGCTCCATGCAGATCGTCAGGGTCGTACCGGACAGCCCGGCCGAATCGGCAGGGTTCAAGGCCGGTGACGTTCTGGCCAGCTTCAACGGCGTGGCCTACAAGGACGAAAACAAACAGGCTTTGAAGGAGGCCACCAAGGCCATGACGCCTGGCAAGACGGTTACCTACACCGTGGTCAGGAACGGCAGCACGAAGAACCTGAAGGTCGAGCTGGGCACCATCCCTGAGACCGTCATGGCCCAGTGGATCGGTCAGCACATGCTGACGGCCCACGTAGACCATTCCGAGGACAAGGCCTCCGAAGGCTGATCCGCGACTCGAGATTCAGGTTCAGCCTTGAAGAGCCGAGACAGAAGCGACGCCCTCGCGCCACGCGCAGAGGGCGTCGTCGTTTGTCTGGATGGCGAATCAGCGCTCGATCATCTGATGATCGAGCATCGAATCGCCGTCGAACACGAACCGTCCCAAGAAGGGTCGCTCCGCCAGTAGCAGAGGCAGCCAGATCCGATCGTCGGGCCACATCCGTTCGTACGGAATCTCGTCGATGGCGGTCCACAACGGGACGGCCTCTTCCGTCTCTTCCGGCGTGCCGAGGAAGCCGCTCGCTCGAAAGACCCAGACATGAATCGAGTAACCATCCATGAACTGGAACTGTAGCTCGCCAACTTCACCGACACCGGATGGAGAGATACGGAGCTCCTCCTCGACCTCGCGAACGGCACACTCGGCAGGCGTCTCTCCGTCATCCAACCTGCCCCCTGGGCCGTTGATCTTGCCGGCTCCCAGCCCCCGCTTCTTGTGAATCAGGAGAATCCGGTCTTCGATGATCACGAACAGAATCGTCCCTTTGTCGACAGGCTGCCAACGCTGCCAGTCGATGTCAGCAATCCGCTCGGGCACCTGCTCTTTCTTGGGTCGGTCCACGCGATCAACTCTCCTCGATTCCCTCAGATGACGACTGGGCTCACGATTCTAGATCAGTCGGACGGTCCGACGCTCGGCCCAATCTCCCAGCCCGGCGCAAACTGTCCCGAAGCAGGTACTCGATCTGGGAGTTGACGCTGCGCAGCTCGTCGGCGGCCCATTTCTCCAGTCGCTCGTAGACCTCAGGATCGAGGCGCAGCAAAAAGCGCTTCTTGTCGCCCACAGGTCTGTCAGCCGTACAGCGTGCCGGTGTTCAGGACCGGGGCGCTCGACTGCTCGCTGGTCAGCACGACCATGAGGTTGTTGACCATCGCAGCCTTGCGCTCCTCGTCGAGCTGCACGATCCCTTGGTTGGAAAGCTCCCGCAAAGCGTGGTCCACCATTCCCACCGCGGCCTCGACAATAAGCCGTCGGGCTGCCACCACTGCCTGTGCCTGCTGCCGCCTGAGCATCGCTTGCGCGATCTCCGGTGCGTAGGCGAGGTGGGTGAGCCTGGCCTCCATGACGTCGACACCCGCTATCGACAACCGTTCCTGCAGTCCGATTCTCAACTCATCAGCGATCTCTTCCTGATTGCCGCGCAGTGAGATCTCGCTGCCTTCCGCGTCGCGCGGGTCGTAGGGGTGGCCCGTAGCCAGCGATCGCACCGCCGTCTCGACCTGGATGTTGACGAACTGCTCGTAGTGATCCACGTCGAACAATGCCTTGGCGGTGTCGATGACGCGCCACACGACGACCGCAGCGATCTCGATCGGGCTACCGCTCTCGTCGTTCACCTTGATGGTCTCGCTCGTCAAATTCCTCACCCGGAGCGAGACCCGCCTCTTGATCGCGAATGGATTGCCCCAACGGAACCCCTCGATGCGGCAGGACCCGATATAGCGACCGAAGAAGACGAGGACTCGAGACTCATTGGGCTGGACGGTAAACAGCCCCACCAGCACGAGGAGCCCTGCCGTGAAGATGACAAACGACAGGATCATCGCGGGTATATTCTCGAAGCGGATTGCGTCGACGAACTTCCACACCGAGAGAGCCTCCAGCGCGATGCCGACGAACAGCATGGCAAATCCACTGGTGGTCCTGGCTGGTTGTTCGATGACATTCTCGAGTTGCTGATTGGCCATGTTTCATCTCCATTTCCGATGATATCATTGCGATATATAAAACATATCACAGAAGATCTATTCCCCAGCATAGAATCTGCTCATGAGCGAACCCATCCAGAAACAACCCAACAGCTACTACTGCTTGATTTGTGGCGTGCGCAATGAAGCCAGCTTGCGGGTCGCTTTCTACGACGTCACCTCGGCCGAGGGACAACCCGAGACCCTGGCGAAGTTCACGGGTAGAACCGAGCATCAGGGATATCCCGGGCGAATGCACGGCGGCGCGGCGACCGGGATCCTGGACGAGACCATCGGCCGGGCGATCAACGCGACCAAGGTCAAGGGCGAGCCGACAACCTGGGGAGTCGCCGTCGAGCTCACCGTTCGCTTTCACAAGCCGGTACCCCTGGAAACGGAGCTCACCGCTCGTGGCCGAATCACCGGCGAGCGTCGCCGCCTCTTCGAGGGTACCGGTGAGATTTACCTACCCGACGGCACGGTTGCCGTCAGCGCTGAAGGCCGCTACATGAAACTGGACCTCGACCAGATCTCCGACGTCGACCCGGAGTCGCTCGGCTGGCGGGTCTACGAAGACTAGATGAGTAGGCTCCCAACCGTCCCTTGCGGGGCTTGCCATGCTGGGGTGAGATCGACATAATCTCCAAAACAGACCGAACCTGTGTCGTAACTGTAGTCAGGAGGATGCTATGAACCGAAGAGGATCTGTGCTCGTTCTATCTACTGCCTTGCTCGCCGTCGTCATAGGAGGGGTCGCTGCAGTACCGGCAAATGCCCAGGGTAAGGACGTCGTCGTCACTGCTAAATGCCCGAAGAACGAAAATGGACCGCTCAACTTCCATATGAATCCCTGGGAGGTCGAAGTACTCCAGGATGAGTCCATCGAGTGGAAACTCAACACCAACAGCAGGGACACACGGATCGTAATCGAGGCCAAGGACGGGGGCGAGTGGCCGTTCTCGGAACGCAAGCACGAGGGCAACGGCCGAGCCGGAGCCGTCTCGATGAAGCCCAACGCCGAGGGCGCCTACGAATACAACATCACGATCTACTGTGGCGAGGATCGAATCGTCATCGACCCACGAGTCAGGGTCGGCGGCGGCTCAGGCTAGTCGGTCAAGGAAGCGATTCGTCTACCAGGGTGTCGAACTTGGGATTACCGCTCAGATCCGCAAACAAGGGGTCGGCGGCAACCTCCGATCTCGGATAGCCTCCCTCGACAGAGCGCTTCAAGAGTTGGAGTGCGGTCTCGGTCTGCTCGGTCAAGTGGTAGACCTGGGCCGCGCGGTGCTGAATCGTCATGTCTCTCGGGGCAATCTCTAGAGCCTTTTCGATCTCCTCGACAGCCTGATCTCCGACGTCGGCCATGGCGAGGAAATAGGCTCGGTCTGCTAGGAGGAAAGGCTCCCTGGGATTGACCTGGAGTTGCTCCTGGCACATCGAGGCCGCACGGAGATAGGTCTGTCGCGCCTCCTCTTCCCCTTCCTCTCCCCAGTAGTAGGCGTCGGCGAGATTACCCACATTGAAGTAGTCGTCTTCGTCGAGCGCGACTGCCCGGGCAAAGAGCTCGGCCGCCTCATCGAACCGACCCTCGAAGAAGTACAGGGTCCCCAGGTTGGCGCAGGACAGATCATCCTCGGGATTGATCTCCAGGGCCCGCTCGAAGGCTCGCCGAGCCTCCACTCGACGTTCGGCAAAATAGTACGCAGCTCCCAGGTTGCTGTAGCCACGGTAGCTGTCGGGGGCCAACCGCACCACTTCCTCGAAGCTCCGGATCGACTCCTCGTAGCGGCCCTGTCGAATGTAGAAGATCCCCAGCCAGTTGTAGCCGGCCCAATAGTGCGGCCGCAGAGCTACCGCTTCCTTGTAGGTCTCCTCGGCCAGTTGCAGATCTCCGGCCGCCAGATAGGCGTCGGCCAGTCCTCGAACCGCCTGATCATTGGTCGGGTCCAGGGACTTGGCCAGCTCGAGCTCGCGGATCGCATCCTCTGTTCGACCGCTACCGTTATAGAGATGACCCAGACAAACATGCCCGGCAGCGTCGAACTCGTCGAGCTCCACCGCGGTACGGCACTCCTCGAAGGCCGACTCCACCCACCGCTGGTCGCCGGTGATCTCGTATCGCCGCCAAAAAGCCTCCCCCAGGCCAGCGTGCGCCCTGGCGTAGGCGGGATCCACCCGTAGCGCCTGTTCGAAGAGTGTCACGGCCGGATCCACGTTCTCCGCCTCGAGGAAGTTCTGGAGATAGCCCTGGCCTCGCAGGTAGTAGGCGTGCGCCCGGGGCTCTGAGGTCCCGGCCTCCAACAGATCCTGCTCCATGGGGCGTAGCTCGACTCGCAGAAGGCGCAGCACCCGAATGGTGACTTTTTCCTCCAGGGCCAGCAGGTCGTCCATGTAGCCATCGATGGTCTCTGCCATGAGCTGGCGTTGCCGAGGCACATCCACGAGTTGAACGTTCACCCGTACGCGGTCGTCGAATCGATGCGTATCGAAATTCAGGGCCAGTGTCACTCCAAGCTCGCGGCGCGCTTTATCCAGGCTGTCTACACCTTCCTCCCGGAGGAGGTTGGCTGGAATCACCTGGAGGTTGTGTTCCCTGGAGAGCTGGGCAAGCTTGGCAGTCAGAGTGAAAGCCAGTCCTTCGTTGAGTGCCGCAAGGTCGGGATCGTCGGCGAAAGATGTCTGCGAGGGGAGCACGGCGATGATCCACTCGCTGGCATCGAAGACCGATGGGGCAGTCGCCTCGGGTGCAGAGGTTCCGCCAGTCGTTTCGACCCGCGGACCTCGAAAAAGCGTCACCAGCAGAACGGCGGCCGCGATCGCTGCCAGGACTGCCACGGCCGCTCCCCACCGCAGCTTGCTTCGAGACGGCTCGTCGGTCCGTGGGCGAGGAGGAAACTCGCCTGAATCGACTTCCCGGCGCAGGGCCTTCATCTCGTTGCGGACTTCGAGCGCCGACTGATAGCGCTCCGTCGGGTCCTTCTCCAGGCACCGCTGAATGATCCTGCCGAGATGGCGTGGAGCTTGCGCGTTGAAATCGGAGACCGGTGTCGGCACGTCCCGCAGGATGGCTGACATGACAGCCGGGGCGCTTTTGCCCTGAAATGGCTGGCGCCCTGTCACCAGCTCATAGATCAGCACACCGAGAGAGAAAATGTCGGATCGGTGATCGACTTCTTTGCCGTCGAGCTGCTCCGGCGACATGTACGGGACCGTCCCGACGACTCCCCCATCCTGCGTCAGGCTCGTGGCACGAGTCGGCGCCTGACTGGCCCCGCTTCCGAAGCCGCCACCTGGCTCATCGCCGGTCAGCTTGGCCAGTCCGAAGTCCAGCACCTTGACGCGCTCTTCCTTGGAGACCATGACATTCGCCGGTTTCAGATCCCGATGCACGATGCCTTGCTGATGCGCCGCTGCCAGAGCATCGGCCAACGGAATGACGATGTCGAAAACGGAGCTCAACGGCATTCCTGCCGGCGGAATCAGCCGATCGACGCTGTTGCCCTGGACGCACTCCATGGTCAGGAAATGAGTACCGTCGACCTGCTCGATCGAGTAGACCGTGACGATATTCGGGTGATTCAAAGCGGCCACCGTCTTGGCTTCGCGCTCGAAACGCAGCAAGCGTGAAGGATCCGAGGCGTATTCTTCCGGTACGACCTTGAGAGCCACGTCGCGGCCCAGCTTGGTGTCCTTGGCCAGATAGACCTCTCCCATGCCCCCTTCACCGAGCATCGACATGATCACGTAGTGTCCGAGTCTCTGGCCGATCATCCAGGCCCCTCGTACCGCTCCATCGTGCGGGCTCCCACCTGGGCAGCCCTTCGCTGGTTGCCTGCCTGGATTCTAACCTGCAGCCATTGTCGACACCTTGGCGGTCTTCCCCGAGAATCCGAGGGAGCGTAGACTCCGAGCGTCTCATGGGACTGCCGACACCCAGCTTCCGGCCCACCACGGTCGCCGCCTCGTGGCACCTTGGACTGTGTCCACGAGCTTGGCTCACAGCCGTGGCAGTGCTCTTCTCGCTTTCAGCCTGCCAAAGCCCTGATCGATTCGAGGCCCGCCTCGATCTCGCGAAGAGTCTCGCCACCGCAGACGTTTATCTCGAACCCACTCTTCTGGATCTCGGAACGGTGGAAGCCCGAGCCTCTCTGGGCTCCGGGTGGTCCTGGAACGAGCGCTCGGGAGGGACATCCTTTGTCTGGGGCACCGGCGAGATCTCGGAGCTGCATTTCTTCTTGTCCACGGCCCGGGAGCTCGACCTCGAGATTCGGTGCTTCCCTTTCTCCCTTCAGGGAGCTCCAATGCAAGAGGTCCGTCCGACCCTGAACGGCATCCCCCTGGAGCCCCTCATCCTGGCACCGAAGCCCCAGGTCTACAGAATCCATGTTCCAGCAGATGTCACGAGACAGGGTACAAATCGGCTGACTCTTCGATATGGCTACAGCCACTCCCCCGTAACTGCATCCGGGTCAGGCGGCAGACGGAGCCTGGCAGTGGGATGGGACTGGATCCGATTCCATCTCGAACCGGCGGCAGCAGAGTCGGAGGTCACCGCCAGCACGGCCGGGATCTCGATGCCTTTCGGCACTGGGGTCGACTTCTATTTCGAGGCCGACCGGGGTGACCGATTGGCCTTCGACGAGATCCTCGTGCCGGGTGACAGTGCAGCTGGAGTCGAGATCAGACTGCTGACAGACGACGGTCTCGCGACTGCGCTTCTCGATCTTCACACCAGCCAGAAGGAAGTGGCGATCGATCTACCGATCAGCGAGAAACAAGCGGTCAGGCTTTCCATGCGAGCTGCAGCTCTGACCGGAGATCCTGACCCGATTCTCCTCCTCGGACCCCGGATCGAGACCTCGAGCACTCGAAAAGGGGCTCCTGAGGCATCCGCCAAGGCACCCGCCAGCCTCCCCCCTGCTGAACGTCCCAATGTTCTCATCTACGTCGTCGACACGATGCGAGCCGATCATCTGGGGCTCTACGGCTATCCGCGCAGCGTGTCTCCCGAGATCGACCGGTTTGGCGACGGGGCCATTGTCTTCGACCATGCGATTGCCCAGACATCCTGGACCAAGCCCGCGGTGGCTTCGATCTTCACGGGCTTGCGAGCCACCGCCCACGGGGTCAATCATCGCCAACACCGCTTGGCGTCGAGATTCCGCACGATGGCCGAGCTGCTGTCCGATGCGTCCTACCGGACGGTCGCATTCACCACCAACGCCTATTTCTCCGCCGACTCAGGGCTGCAGCAGGGCTTCGATGAGTTCAATCTCCAGCCGGCTCGTGCCGATAGCGTCAATCAGAAGATCTTCGACTGGCTGGACAGAAATGGCCAAGAAGGACCCTTCTTTCTCTACGTTCATACGATCGATCCTCACGCGCCTTACGACCCTCCCGAGAGCTTTCGCCATGAGTTTGCATCCGGGGTCAGCGACCCCGATGCAGGGTCGTTCGAGCACATCCGCGGCCTGGCGTTCGGTGAGATTCCGAGGACTCCACAGACCGACCAGGACCTCGTGGATCTCTACGATGCCGAGATCGCCTTCGCCGACCAACAGTTCGGGCTGCTATTGGAGAACCTGCGAGCCCGAGGTCTATACGATGAGATGCTGGTCGTCTTTGCTTCCGATCATGGCGAGGGCTTCTACGAGCACGGCATTCAGGGCCACGGCTGGGACCTGTACGGGGAATCCATCCAGATCCCTCTGATACTCAAGCCGCCACGAACGAGCTCCGGCAAATGCGTGCCGGAACTGGCTCAGCAGATCGATCTGCTGCCGACACTGCTGGAGCTTGTCGGCATCGAGGTGCCGAAGATGCTTCGAGGCCGGAGTCTGGTGCCGCACCTGAGCGACGAGTCGCTTCCGGAACCCGACCAGATCTCTGTCTTTTCCTACATGGACTACGAGGGCCGAGAGGGCATGAGCGTGATCCGGGGCCAGTGGAAGCTCATCGAGCCTCTCTCCACCGGCTTCGGAAGGAGCCGAGAGCTCTACCAACGTCTCCATGACACGGAGGAGCGGCTCGACCTGGCAGCCGAGTATCCGGTTCTCGCCGGATACCTCGCCACCCTGATCCGCCACCAGCTGCTGGAGCTCGAGCAGCTACCGGAGGTCGAATCGTTGGAATTCGACGAGGAGACCCGGCAACAGCTGAAGGCCCTCGGCTACCTCCAGTAACAAGAGGGCCCGACGGGCTCCTTGCTGTCCTGGGGCTTGAGGTCCTGGGTCCTGAACAGATAACCCTCTTCTCGTAGAGGTCCATCCGGGTGGTCCGCAGGCGGACGGCGACGGCTACTCAGACTGCGACGGACTGGCCGCCACCTCGTCTCGTCGTCGCGCCTCATCTCTTGTGCTCTATCAAAGACCTTGCGCCGCGCTCGACTCGGCGCCCCCTGTCGAACCACCCGAACGAACCTCCCAGCACCGATGAAGGCAATAGGAACGTCTACAGAGCCTTGAAGCGGCCGGACTCCGTGCCGGCCGGGGTGGGAGGGGGAATCAGAATCTCGAGGCAGATGCCCAAGGTTCGGCGTGGGGACCTCCAGGGGGTTGGTAGCTGTGGAAGGGAGGATAGCCCCCTGGGGGCCCCATGCCGAACCCCCACCGACAACAGGTGGCAGAGACGCCGGACGCAGAGCCCTCACACCCAACCTTTCTGCCGAAAGTCCTTCAACGTCTCCGCCCAGATCTCCATCTCCTCGGGCAGGCCCATCGAGAGCCGGTTGTAGGAAGGCAGCGCCGGGAAGGGTCGACCAACGCGGAGGCCCCTGTCCCTCATGCGCCC
>CAMYLC010000129.1 GCA_947259195.1 Thermoanaerobaculia bacterium
CGGAACGCACGCAAGGGGCCACCATATTCGGCTACTACGTGACCGATCCCGAGCGCTATGGCGTCGTAAGATTCGATGCCGCTGGCAAGGCGCTGGACATCGTCGAAAAACCCACTGAACCCAAGTCCCACTACGCCGTCACGGGTCTCTACTTCTACGATCAACAGGTGGTCGATATCGCCAAGGCGCTGCGCCCATCGGCGCGCGGGGAGTTGGAGATCACCGACGTCAATCGCGCGTATTTGGAGCGCGAGCAGCTCGCAGTCGAGATCCTCGGCCGTGGAACGGCCTGGCTCGATACTGGGACTCACGACTCGCTCCTCGACGCGGCTGTCTTCGTCAGAGTGATCGAAAAGCGCCAGGGCCTGAAGATCGCCTGCCCCGAGGAGATTGCCTTTCGCATGGGCTTCATCACCGCACGCGAGCTGGAGCAACTGGCGACCGATTTTGGTGAAAGCGGCTACGCCCGCTACCTCATGGCAGCCTTGCGGGAGGAGAGATGAGCCTGGCTCCCGAGGTCTCGCCGGCGGCCATTCCAGAGGTTCTTCGGATCCGTCCACGATTGATCGAAGACGAGCGGGGCTTCTTCTTCGAGAGCTGGAACACCCGCACCTTTGCCCAGAGCGGTCTGAAAATCCAATTCGTTCAGGACAATCACTCCCGCTCCACAGCCGGGTGCTTGCGCGGACTTCACTATCAGATCGAGAACGCCCAGGGAAAGCTCGTCCGGGCCATACGCGGAGAGATCTTCGATGTGGCCGTCGACCTGCGTCGCAGCTCACCCACCTTCGGCAAATGGGTCGGAGTCACCTTGAGCGCCGCGAACCACGAGATGCTCTGGGTACCGCCCGGCTTCGCACATGGCTTCTACGTGGTCAGCAACATGGCGGAAGTGCTCTACAAGTGCAGCGACTTCTACTCGCCAACTGCGGAGCGCACCCTGATCTGGAACGACCCGGATCTGGCCATCGACTGGCCGGTATCCTCTGGCCGGGATCCCAAGATATCTCCCAAGGACGCCGCCGGAGCACTGCTCCGCGATGCGGAGTGCTTCCCTTGAGGGTTCTCCTCACCGGTGCCGAGGGACAACTGGGGTGCGAGCTGCTCCGGACCACTCCGCTCTCCTGTGAGGTGACTGCCTGTGGGCGAAGCGAGCTCGACATCACCGACATCGAGGGCGTGGATCGGAGGGTCGCCCGACTGAAGCCCGACCTGATCGTCAACGCGGCGGCCTACACCGCCGTAGACCGGGCCGAGAGGGAGCCTGACCGCGCTTTTCAGGTGAACGCCGAAGGTGCCCGGAACCTGAGCCGAGCATGCATGGCGCACGGCGCTCGATTGATCCACGTCTCCACCGATTTCGTCTTCGATGGAGAGCGTGGCCGGCCCTACCAACCGGAAGATACCCCCAACCCGCTGAATATCTACGGCGCCAGCAAGCGGCGTGGTGAAGAGTATGTGCTCGACGCAACCGACGGCGGCGCCTTGATCCTCCGCACGGCCTGGCTCTATTCAGGCCTGCGAAGCAACTTCGTAACCGCGATGCTGCGGCGGATGAACGACGGGCAGGCGCTCGAGATCGTCGCCGATCAGGTCGGCACGCCAACCTGGGCGAAAGGTCTGGCTGAATCGATCTGGCAGGCCGCAGCTTCCAGCCGGTTGCAGGGTCTGCACCACTGGACTGATGCCGGCGTTGCCTCCTGGTACGACTTCGCCGTGGCGATTCAGGAAGAAGCTCTCGCCTGTCGGCTCCTTGGCCGACCGACAGTGATTCGACCCATCAACACCGTCGACTTCCCGACGCCGGCAAAGCGTCCTCGGTTCAGCGTGCTGGACAAGACTACGACATGGTCCGGACTTGCAATCCAACCCCTACACTGGCGAGCCGCGTTGCGTTCGATGCTGATCGAGCTCGGAGAGGCTGAGGATGTCTAGACTGCTGGTTACGGGTGGTGCCGGGTTCATCGGCTCCAATTTCGTCCACTACTGGATCCAACGGCATCCGGAGGACCGCCTCGTTGTCCTCGACTCGCTGACCTACGCAGGTAACCCAGCCAATTTGGTGGCGGCCGTCAATCACCCGAGCTATCGATTCGTTCGAGGCGACATCCGAGACCAGGAGCTGGTAGAGGAGCTGCTGGTCCAGGAGGGTCTCGAGACGATCGTCCACCTCGCGGCAGAGTCCCATGTCGATCGCTCGATCTCCGGACCCGACATCTTCGTCGATGTCAATATCAACGGCACTCACAGCCTGTTGAAGGCGGCCCGTCGGGTCTGGCTGGACAGTCACGCCGAGAGATTCGATAGGCCTCGCTTCCACCATGTTTCGACAGACGAGGTCTATGGGTCACTCGCGCCCTCCGAGCCGGCCTTCAGCGAATCTACGCCCTACTCTCCCAACTCGCCCTACGCCGCCAGCAAGGCGGCCTCGGACCACCTGGTTCGTGCCTATCAGCACACCTATGGCCTGCCCACCAGCATCAGCAACTGCTCCAACAACTACGGTCCCTACCAGTTCCCCGAGAAGCTCATCCCTCTGTGCATCGTCAACCTTCTGGTCGGTAGGGCCCTGCCGATCTACGGCGACGGCCAGAATGTCCGGGATTGGCTACACGTCGAGGACCATTGCCGCGGCATCGAATCGATCCTTGTGGACGGCCGAATCGGCCAGACCTACAACAT
>CAMYLC010000130.1 GCA_947259195.1 Thermoanaerobaculia bacterium
TTCCCACGTGCCTGTCGGAGCCCTCGCCCGAGGCCATGATTCCGTGCGATGGCGACGAAACTGTTGTCAGTTCTTGCCCTCCAGTGAGCTCCAAATCGAATCCGACCGTGTGGAGGTGACTCGCGTCCTGGCTCCACCTCGCCAGCATCAGATCGCCGAATTCGTCCGCCGGCAGCTCCATCTCCCCCGCTCCCGGCAGCGACACAACCCTCGCGTCCCGGTGATACGACGGCGCTAACGTAAAGGGAAACCGAAACCGGAAGCCATCGTCGTGCCGCTCGACACCGGCCACGATCTCCAGGATCACCCGCACAGGCTCCCCGGGGCGCAGATTCCCCACGGTCAGGTTCACCATGCCGTCAGCATACTGCCGGGCTAGCACCGCCAGCGAGCCCATGTCGATGCCCTCTTCGTACGTCTCGACGGCCTTGTCGACAGGTTGCAGGTCGCTGGTGACCTCGAATCCCTCACCCTCGACCCGAAACGAGCGCAGCGCCGCATCCTGCGGCAGCATGAAGGAGTAAACCACCTCCACCGGCCGCGGTTCGGCGCTCTCGAACGTGTGCTCGACCAGGAGCCTCGCCCCGAAGGGCGTCACCTGCCCGGTCAGCCAGAGCCGCTGCATCGCGAGCTCGAGCTCCTCCCCCGTTTCCCTCGACAGGGCCGTAAAGCAACCCGTGGACTCTGTCAATGCTACGGTCATCGTGTGCCTCCTTGTCTGCCGCCGGTATCTGCCGGCTCATCCATCGTGTTGTCGAGTTTGTTGCCGAGCTCTGCCAGAGCACGACGAATCTGTCGCAATCGCCAGGGAGCTTGATCGGCCCGCACCCGCACCTCCACCCCATCGGCGATCCCATAGGACCACCAGGCTTCCGGCTCGGGTAGGCGCACGGACTCCTCCACTTCGCCTCGCATGGCGATCTCTGCCAGAGTGAGCCCGTCACCCTGCAACCGCTGGATCTCCCGCAGCCGCTCCAGGTGCTCCTGTCCGTACCTGGCGCCACGCCCCGCCTTCTCCGGACCCGGCATCAGCCCCCGGCCGATATAGAACCGCACCGTCCGCGCTGGCAGTCCCGCCTCCTCCGCCAGGCGGGCCAGACTCCACTCGAGTTTGCCGGTCTTCTTCTCTGGTGTTCGCTTTGTCATGGCATTCTCAGTCTAGGTACTTAATACAACAGTGTCAAGTACTGTTTTATTTTAAGCAGTACAGATCCCCTATCTGAACCTTGAAGCTCGACGCGAGAATTCGCCCTCTGAATCCGACCTATCCATTAGGTCATTGGAATACCCGGAGATCTGTTCGATGCAGAACAGATTGCCAGTGCCCACGCATAGGTGTACAATTTCGTGAGGCGTAAAGCCCTGGAGAAAGCGCTAGCACGCCACGGCTTGCCTGGCGAATCTTGAAGCGAGCGAGAAGGACGATCTGAGAATGCGTTTCTCTGGCAAGGTGTACAGGCACGGCTCTCACTGGCTGGCCGAGGTACCTCTGTTCGAGTCGATGACGCAAGGCCGCACTCGTCGGGAAGCGCTAGCAATGATGGAGGATTGGTTCGAAGCGATGGTGAATCGACCTGGCTTCTCCGTCGAAGGCCTGCTCACTGGGAAGGAAGAGTTCGAGATCACCTCACCCGACCTCAAGAGCATGATCAGCCTGCTTCTCCAGAGACGGCGACAGGAGAGTGGCCTCTCGCTTGCCGACGTAGCCGACCGCCTGGGAGCCAGATCTCGCAACGCCTACGCCCGCTATGAGCGAGGCGATTCCGTGCCCACCATCGAGAAACTCGATCAGCTTCTAAGAGCAATCTCACCAGACCTTGAAGTTGTCCTGCGCCCGAGCGCCCAGCGGTTGGCGGCGATGGGCGGCACCGAGCCGAAGCTCTCGCCCGTTCCTCGGCGACGGCCCAAAGCACCTTCCAACACAGAACACACATAGGTATCGACTCCCTACCTCTGCGGCCAAAGGCTGTAGAATGCCCCGCACCCCTCATTTCGAGTGGTTGGAGGCAAACCGGTACGTGATCGGCCAGACCCTGTCCCATTTCAAAATCACCGCCAAGCTGGGCGAGGGCGGCATGGGTGAGGTCTACCGCGCGACCGACACCAAGCTCGGGCGTGAGGTGGCGCTCAAAGTCCTACCGGCCGAGATGGCCGCCAGCGCCGAGCGACTGGAACGCTTCCGGCGCGAGGCGATGACGCTGGCTTCCCTCGACCACCCGGGAATCGTCCACGTCTACTCCATCGAAGAGTCCGACGGGCAGCACTTCCTCACCATGCAGCTCATCGAGGGGGAGTCGTTGGACCTCCTGATTCCTGAGGGCGGGCTCGCCGCCGACCGGATCCTCGAGATCGCCCGCGCGCTTGCCGAAGCGTTGGCCGCAGCTCACGACAAGGGCATCGTCCACCGTGACCTCAAGCCCACCAACGTCATGGTGACGGTTGACGGTCGGGTCAAGGTTCTGGACTTCGGTCTCGCCAAGTTCACCGGACCGCAGTCGGGCGAGGTCCTGGATTCGACACTGCAGACCGAGCTCCGCACCAGCGACGGCGTGGTGATGGGGACCGTGCCCTACATGTCGCCGGAGCAGTTGTCGGGGCTGCAGATCGACCACCGGAGCGACCTCTTCTCGCTCGGAGTCATCCTCTATGAGATGGCCAGCGGAGAGCGCCCCTTCCAGGGCCGCTCCTCGATCGAGCTCGCTTCAGCGATCCTGCGCGACACATCGCGACCGCTCGACGAGCGACGGGCCGACTTGCCGCCAGATCTGGGCCGGGTGATCGAGCGCTGCCTAGAGAAGAACGCCGAGGACCGCTTTCCGTCGGCGCGGGATCTCGGTAAAGCCCTGAACAGTGTGACTGCGGAAGCACCGCTGTCCCAAGCCGCTGCGGCCCCCGCCTCACGTCCGGCTTCCGAGGTCCCGTCGGGTGCTGTGCGCCAGGACGAAGGATTTTGGGTGGCGGTGCTGCCGTTCAAGTGCTCCGGCAGCGACGCCGACCTCGCCGCGTTGGCCGAGGCACTGCCCGAAGAGATCGCGACCGGGCTATCGCGCTTCTCGTATCTCCGCGTCGTAGCGCACGGCTCGACCGCGGGGTCGGTCAGGGACAGTGCGGAGGCTCGGTACGTCATGGAGGGGAGCCTCCGGCACGCCGGAACGAAGCTGCGCCTCGCCGTGCAGCTCGTCGACGCCACGACCGGGGCCCATCTATGGGCTGAGAACTACGAGCGCAGCTTCAGCCCCGAAGCCATATTCGAATTGCAGGACGACCTGGTTCCGCGGATCGTCTCGACAGTGGCTGACATGAACGGGGTTCTGCCGCGGAGCATGGGTGAGGCCCTGCGCAGCCGCTCTGCCGATCAGTTGAGCCCCTATGAGGCGGTGCTGCGGAGCTTCGCCTATTTCCAGCGGGTCACTGCCGAGGAGCTCGCCGCAGCGCGGTCTGCCCTGGAGGTTGCGGTGCAAGAGGCTCCGGCCCACACCGACGCCTGGGCCATGCTGGCCTTGCTGTGCGCCCAAGAGTACGGGCAGGGGTTCAACCTCCTACCCGACCCCCTGGCGACCGGGGCAGCCGCCGCGCGTCGCGCTGTCGAGGAAGGGCCCACCAATCCTCTGGCGCATTTCAGCCTGGCCCAGGTGCTGTTCTTCCAAAAGGAATTCCAGACCTTCCGGAACGCGGCGGAACGGGCCAGCTCACTCAATCCGATGGACGGCAACTCCATCGCCTTTCTCGGTGAGCTGCTGACCTATTCGGGCGACTCGGAGCGCGGCCTCGAGCTGGCCGGGCGCGCCAAGCAGCTCAATCCCCATCATCCCGGATGGTACTGGTTCGCCGACTTCTACCACTGGTACAGCCAACGCGACTACCCCGCCGCTCTCGATGTCGCGCTGAGAGTGAATTTACCGGGACACTGGGGTGAGCACTGCGCGACCGCGGCCGCCGCCGGGCAGGTCGGCGATCGTGAGACCGCCGAAAAGGCCCTGCGGAAACTGCTCGAGCTCCGGCCGGATATCGCCGACATTGCCCATCAGGAGTTCCGCAAGTGGTGGAATCCAGAGTTCGAAGAGCTCATGATCGACGGGCTGCGGAAGGCAGGACTGGAGTCTCCGTCAGCCTCCGAGTCGGAGTCGCCCTCGACTGCAGCTGATGCTCCTCCTACACCCAGCTCCGGCGCGACCCGGGCCGACGAAGGATTCTGGGTAGCGGTGCTGCCGTTCAAGTCGACCGGTACGAGCACCGATCTCGAGGCCCTGGCGGAAGGTCTGTCCGAGGAGATCGTCGCGGGGTTGGCAAGGTTCTCCTATCTGCGGGTGATCGGGCACGGCTCGACGCAACGCTACGCTGGCAAGTCCCCCGATATGAGGACGGTGGGCCAGGAGCTGGGTGCGCGCTATGTCATGAACGGCAGTCTGCGCCAGGCCGGTTCCCGACTCCGCACCGCGGTGCAGCTGATCGATGCCTCGACCGGCGCGCAGCTGTGGGCCGAAACCTACGAGCGCCCCTTCAGTGCCGAGGCGGTCTTCGAGCTCCAGGACGACCTCGTACCGCGCATCGTCTCCACCGTCGCTGACATCCACGGGGTCCTGCCGCACAGCATGAGCGAAGCGGTCAGGCTCAAGTCCGTCGACGAGATCAGCCCGTACGAAGCACTGCTGCGCAGCTTCGGCTACAACGAGCGCTTCACCCCCGAGGATTTCGCCGAAGTGACGGCCTGCCTCGAGCGGGCCGTTCAACAGGCCCCCGGCAACGCCGACCTTTGGGCCATGCTGTCGTTGATGTACGCCAACGAGTATGGGCATTGGGGCAATCCGGGGGAGGACTGCCTTCCTCGAGCTCTGGAGGCGGCGCGGAAGGCGGTGGAGGTGGCGCCGTTGAGCTCCCTCCCCTACTACGCCCTGGCCCAGGCCCTCTTCTTCCACCGGGACATTCCGGCGTTTCGCATCGCCGCGGAACGCTCGGTCGAGCTCAACCCGATGGACGGAGCTACCGCAGCGTGGATGGGTTTGCTGATTGCCTACGCCGGAGACTGGGAGCGCGGCTGCACCCTGTCCGAGAAGGGATTGCGGCTGAACCCCAATCACCCTGGAATGTACCGGTACGCCGCCTGGCACGATGCCTATCGCAAGCAGGACTACGCCAAAGCGTTGGACATCGCTCTTCAGCTCAACGCGCCCAAGAACTTCTACACCCCTGCGGTGTTGGCCATGTGCTACGCCCAGCTCGGCCAGATGGAGCCGGCCCGCAAGGCCTTGCGCGACCTGCTCGCGCTCAAACCCGACTACGCGGAGGTCGCCCAGGAGCTGCACGGGAGGTGGATCCAGCCGGATCTCGTGGAGCATCTGATGCAGGGTCTGCGCAAGGCCGGGCTCGACGTTCCGCCGGCGCCTGGAACCAGCCAGACTGCGGCCGAGACCGACGCAGTCGCGATCGCGGTGATGCCGTTCTCGGACATGAGCCCTGCGGGGGACCAGGAGTACCTTTGCGAGGGCATGGCCGAGGAGATCATGAACGCGCTCGTCCGCATCGACGGGATCCGCGTCGCGTCCCGCACCTCGGCCTTCCGGGCACGGCAGGACAGTGACGACCTGCCGTCGATCGCCAGCGCGCTCTCTGTGGGCCACGTGCTCGAGGGCAGCGTGCGGACGGCGGGCAGTCGCCTCCGGGTCACCGCCCAGCTGACCGACGTTGCAAGCGGGTACCAGCTCTGGTCGGAGCGCTTCGACCGCGAGACTGACGATATCTTCGCCGTCCAGGACGAGATCGCCGCCGGAGTCGTCGAAGCCGTGAAGGCCCACCTCGCTCCCGGAGCGCTGAGGATTCAGGCCCGACCGAAGGCTCGCAACCTCGAGGCCTATCGCTGGTATCTGAAGGGCCGGCACCTGCGGAGCAAGGAAGACCATGAAGGGGCCCAGCGTGCCTTCGAGGAGGCCGTTCGCCTCGATCCGTCCTACGCGCCTGCCTGGACCGCCCTGGCCGAGATCACCGTGCTCGCGGTGCACTTCAGTCTCGTTCCGGCACGCGAAGGCTGCGCGGCCGCAAGGCAGGCGCTCGCGACCGCGGCCGAACTGCAGGGCGAGTCGGCGGAGGGCCTCCACTGCGAAGCTTTCGTGGCTTTCATCGAACGCAGATGGGCGGACATGGAAGCAAAGTGGCGACGGGCGCTCGAGCTACAGCCCACTCATATACTGTCCCTGGGAGCGTTCGGGCTCATGCTCTGCACACGCCAGAGACTCGACGAAGGACTGCCGTTCTTGGAGCGTGTCCTGGAGGCCGATCCGCTCGCCTCCTTCCCGTACGCCCGGAGCGCGGTCGGGTTCCTGGTCAACGGACGACCCGAGGAAGCGCTGCGCTATGCCCAGGATGGGCTGACCTTCGAGAAGGAAGACATCACCGCTGTGCTCGCGTCGAGCATGGCGAAGATGGCTCTGGGGAGGTTCGAAGAGGGAATCACGGAGGCGGAGCAGATGGTCGAGTTGTCGCGCCGGGGAGCTGTCTTTCTCGGTCTACTGGGGTGGGCACTCGCCACCGCTGGCCGGAATGGCGAAGCGAGGGCACTCCTCGAGGAACTGCGGGCGCGACCCGCGGACTCACCCACCATTGTCTCCGAGGCATGGCTGCTCGGTGCGCTCGGGGAGATCGACGAGGCCTTCGAAGTTATCGACCGAGCCGAAGAGGAGTATCAGGCCTTTCTTTACTACACCGGGCTCCCTGGCTTCGACCCGCTCCGCGCCGACCCACGTTTTGCTGCGCTCCTCACCAGACTGGAGCTACCCCCTGCCTGAGAGGAGCCCGAATTGATCGGCACGACCCATCTGAACCTTGAAGCGGCCGGACCCCGTGCCGGCCGAATATCGCCGCGATCCATTCATTCGAATCCGCGGAGCCAGCGAGCGACCCCCTATGCCCCTACGCCCCTATGCCCCTAAGCCCCCAAGCCCCTACGCCCCTGAGCCCCTCTCTCCACCTCCTCGTCATGGAGCTGGCCGAGGGCGAGGATCTGGAGGATCGGCTCGAGCCGGGCGCCCTGTCCTTCGAGGCGGATCAGGAGTACTCTGCGAGGATTTCCCGGTAGCGGGGGTGGTCGCGCAGGGCATCCCAGCGCGGATCCATCTCCAGGACAACGACCGAGAACTTCGCGGGGATCGAAAGCAGGAGGTCGATCTGGTCCAGGGCCTCCTCGACCATTCCGAGGCGTGTATAGATGAGAGCCAGGTCGTGTACGAGCCGAGGCCCGATGTACATGTCTTTCTCGATCGGCATCATCGCGATGGCCTTCTTGCCGGCAGCGATGGCTTGCTCCTTGCGGCCCAGACCTGCCAGCGCCTGTCCGAGGCTGGCGTAGAGTCGGTAGTCGTCCGGCCGCTCGGCGAGTGCCTGCTCGATCTCTCCTCGAGCCACCTCGTATTCGACCCGTGCCCGCTCCGTGTCTCCCGCGAGCTGGAGGGCTTCGGCGATCACGAGACTCTTCGGATACGAGAGAAGTTGATGGCCGATCCACTCGATCTGATCTTGATCCTCGAATGCAATCATCGCGTCGTAGTCCCGATCCAGACGAGCGATCACAATGGTATTGCCAATGTTCAAGGCATAGTCCTCGCCCGCTCTGCCGACCGACTCGAGGATGCGCCGGGGCTCGGCGAGATCGCCCTTCCACAGCAAGAGTGTCGTTACCTTCTGCGAATACGAGAAGTTCTCATCAGGTGCAATGGCGATCGCGATATCGAGGTGTTCGATCGACTTGGGATAGTCGCGAATCTGCTGCGCGAACTCACCGATATGAGCGGGGATCTGCGGGTTCCGTGGGCTGAGCTCGAAGGCCCGCTCCAGCCGTTCGATGCCTTCGTCGAACTTGCCCTGCCGACGCCAGATGTAGGCGGTGGCGGCCAGGATCTCCGCGTTCTCGGGATCGGCTTCGGAGGCCGCGAGAAAGTTGCTCAGCGCGGCTTCGTAGTCCTGCTCGACGTAGTAGTGATAATACCCAGCCTGATACAGCACCTCGGGTGAGTCCCCCCCGAGCGTCATGGCCTTCTCGTACGCCTCCCCGGCCATCGTCCGGCGGGCTTCGGTGAAGTCGTAGCCGAGCCGGTAGTAGAAGGAATGCGCATGGGCGAGCGCGGCCCAGGCCAGGGCGAAGTCCGGATCGAGCTCGACCGCCGTCTGAAAATCCTCGACGATCCGTCGGCGGGTCGACTCGGTGAAGTCGGACGACTCCTGTCCGTAGTTGCCTCGCAGGTACGCCTGGTAGGCGTCGAGATTCTCGGTCGGTCGGATCTCCAGCTCGGCACGCTCGGGCTCGAGCAGGGTCACTCCCAGCTGGGCGACCACTTCCGAGGCGATCTCCGCCTGCATCTCGAAGACGTCCTCGATGACCCGGTCGTAGGACTCGGCCCAGAGCTGGGTGTCGTCTTCGGTGCGGATCAGCTGCGGCGTGATGCGCACACGGCTGCCGTCGTCGCCGCGGGCCCAGCGCACCGACCCATCGAGCACGTAGTCGACGCCGAGCTCCTCGGCGATCTCTCGGAGTGGCGGCCGGTTCTCCTTGTACTGCATGGCGCTGGTACTGGACACCACCCTGAGACCGCTCACTCCCGCCAGACGGGTGGTGATCTCCTCGCTCATTCCATCCGCGAAGTACTCGTCCTCCGAGGCGCCGCGGTTCTGGAAGGGCAGCACGACGATCGCCGGCAGCCGGGCTTCGCTCGCGGCGGCGCCATCTGCTGCAGCCGCAGTCTCCTCGGCGACCGCGCGATCGGCCTGCGGCCCCTGGTCACCACCACGGCCGAGCCAGAGAGCGACGGCTCCCGCCAGGACGATGGCGACGACCGCTGCGATCGGCCACCAGCGACGGCTGGCCGATCGCTGGCTAGTGGTCGGTCGGGCAGCCTCCATCTCGGCGCTTGTCGGCCGGGTGACTCCGGAGGAGACGATCCCCGATTCGACCTCGCGGCGCAGTACGTCGAGCTCGTTGTAGACCTCGGTTGCCGATTGATAGCGGCGCTTGGGGTTCTTGTCGAGGCAGCGATTGACGATGCGGGCCAGATGGTGCGGCAGCTCGGCACGCACCGTGTCGATCGACGGCGGCGTGTCCTTGACGATCGCGGAGATCAGCGACACCGAGGTGTCACCCTGGAAGGGGCGGGCACCGGTGGCCAGCTCATAGAGGAGAATACCGAGCGAGAAGATGTCGGAGCGAGAATCGAGATCCTTGCCCTCGAGCTGCTCGGGAGACATGTAGGGCATCGTGCCGAGGATCCTGCCTTCCCCGGTCAGCACCTCGGTGGGTGCCTCGGTGGTCTCGAGGGCGCCCTGCTGGCGGAGCTTGGCGAGCCCGAAATCGAGCACCTTCACCCGACCTTCCTCGGTGACCATGATGTTGCCGGGCTTGAGATCGCGATGGACGACGCCCTTCTCATGCGCCGCTGCCAACGCTTCGGCCAGCGGGATGGCGAGCGTGAAGATCTGCTCCAGCTGCATGCCGCCGCCGGGGATCATCTCGGACAGCGACCGGCCCTCGATCAGCTGCATGGTCAGGAAGCGGATCGTTCGGGGCTCCCCTTCGGATTCCTCCTCGAGGGTGCCGCTCTCGACGGAATAGATGTGAACGATGTTGGGGTGATCGAGTGCAGCGAGGGTCTTGGCTTCGCGCTCGAAGCGCGCCAGCCGCTCGGGATCCTCGGCTAGCGCCGCCGGGAGCACCTTGAGCGCCACCGCACGATCGAGCGTCGTGTCTTCGGCGCGATACACCTCTCCCATGCCGCCTTCGCCGAGCTTGGCGGTGAGCTTGTAGTGGGAGAGAGTGGTGCCGATCACAGAGGTCCTGGATTCTATACCCTGGGAGCCCGGAAGCCGGCACGGAGGTCGCCTGGCACCGAGTTATCGCAGCCGCCGCTCCTCTGAGCTCGACTCGTAGTACACTGCGGCCACCAATCCGATTCACGCCCGCGAGACACGATCTCGCTGTGGCAAACAAAAAAGGGGGCAGGAATGCTGAAGCAGTTACCTATAGGTGTGGTCTGCCGAGGGGTCTCAATCGGCCTTTCGATGGCGTTGATCTTGGCTCTGGCGCCAGGACAGGCAGCGGCGGACACGGCTGAAGAGGTCCGTGCGACGATCATGGAAAACGCGGCATATGCGAACAAGAACCTGAAGGACGCGCCCGACACGGTCTCCAAGGACGGCGCGCCGGAGTTCTGGTCGAGTGGTGGCCTGATGCAATGGGTGCCGGGAGATGGTGCGCTTTCGGAGTACGAGTACCAGACCATGTCGCCCAAACACATCGAGGTCGTCACGCTGGTCGAGGGCCAGGCGGCGGTCGCGATGTATTACGCCGAGGGGAGATTCAAGACCAAAGGCGGCGAAGCGGTCAACAATTACCTGACCCGCGCAACCGAGGTGTATGTGCAAGAGAACGGCAAATGGAAGGTGCGTGCCGCACACTGGTCTCCCATCGCCGGGGGCTCGGGCACGAATCAGAATTCCCTCGACTAAAAACAGCCTTTCTTCAACCTTCAAACGTGGGGCGCTCGACCTTCGTCGGGTGCCCCTTTTTCTTGCCAGTTGGGGACCTCGAACACGCCAAGGCGGCCGGCAGTCAGGCTGGCATCTCGTCGCCCTCGAGCTAGCTGCCCGCCAGAAACTTGCGTGCGTAGTCGACCTTGTCACGATCGATATCGCCGTCGTTCCAATAATCAACAAACTTCTGGAAGTAGTTGCGAGCCTCTGCGATCTCTCCCCGCTGCTCGAGGAGGCGTCCCAGCTCGTAGTGACTGCGAACGAAGTCTACGGGCTCAAAAATGCGTATCGACCAGGCATCGGAGACTTCACGGAAGTTGCGTTCCGCATCGGCTGGCCGTCCCCCATCGCGATAGGCCTCCCCCAAGACGAACGCGATGCGAGGGCCATTGCCGTCCAGATGGGGCAGCAGGGCCTGGGCCCGTTCGAGCTCGGCGATCGCCCCTTCAACTTCCCCGCGCTCCAGTTTGAGTCGACCCCACACCTCATGAACCATGAGTTGGGTTGCGCTGCCCGGGATCGTCTCGACCCGACGGCCGAGCTCCTCTACCAGAAGATCGGCACGCCGTTCCTGGCCGAGCGCTTGCTGTGCAAGAGCCTCGATCGCATGGCCGACGAAATCAGTGGTGGTGCCCCGATCTTCCTGGCGGGCAGCGCTTGCATGTTCCAGCGCCTTTTGCGGCTCTCCTACCAACAGGTAGGTGGCGCCGGTCTGGAGGCGACTCTGAGCCCGACCGGCTCCCGGTCCGGGCCACGAATCGACGGACGCTTCGGCCAGAGCCATGGCTTCGGCAGAGCGACCCTGGGTCAGGCGCAAAATGGCTTGCAGGCCCGTCTCAGCAGACTTGGCAAAGGGAAAAGGCATCGCGCCGAATCGATCCACCGCTGCCTCCGCTGCCGGCCAGTCCTCGCGCAGATAGCCCAGTTGGAACTGGTCGAAAGTCGTTTCCGGCCACCCCGGCTGAATCTCCTCGGCCCGTCTGATGGCCGCCTCTGCCGCATCGAGCTCGCCGAGGCTCAGATGGAGCTCGGCGAGCGTGGAGTAGGTGGCGAAACTGTCTGGGAACCGCTCGAGGTAGTCGTCAAGGATCTCGAACGCGCGGTCCTGATCACCCTTGCCAAGGTAGGACTGCGCTAGATTGTGGTAGGTCCCAGGGAAAGAGTCGCCATATTGGATGCCGTTCTCGAGAGTAGCGATGGCCTCGTCCAGCAGCCAGAGGTTGCTGTACAGGAGGCCGAGGTTGTTCGACAGGCCGGTGAGGTGAGGATAGCGTTCGAGCGTCCTCGTATAGGTCTCGATGGCCTGCTGGTAGGTCTCGAGCGTCTGCCCGTAAAAGCGACCCTCGACATAGGCGCGCTCGGGCTCGGTGAGGCGGTCGAGGTGCTGCATCGCCTGGTCGGCGAACTCTCTGCTTTCGGCAATCATCCCCATGTTGCTGTGGGTGGTTGCGAGCTTGGCCCAGGCCAAGGCGAAGGTCGGATCTTCTTCTGTGGCCTGTCTGTAGAGCTCGATCGCTTCCTGTTCTCGGAGCTGGTAGTGCAGCTCCTCGGCCTCGACAAAGCGCCGGTAGGCAAGAACCGAAGAAGTGCTGACGTCTTCGAGATCCCGATCGACCACTGCAACAGGTCGCTCCGGGGGCTCGACGATCTGTCGAACGCTGCGGGAGAGATCGTCGATGCGGGCGAAAATTTCTTCCGGAGAAACGGCGTCGACGCTACGTGCCTCAAGGATCTCTCCAGTTGCCGCGTCTTGAACCTTGATGGAGATGCGGATCGTCTCGCCCAGCTTGGCGAAGCTGCCGGTAATTGCTCGAACCGCTCCAGCCCTCTGGGCCACTTCGCTCACGACC
>CAMYLC010000131.1 GCA_947259195.1 Thermoanaerobaculia bacterium
ATCTATCCGTCGAACGGCGAGGTCCGTTACTACCATGGGCTGGCCCTCCTCAGGACCGGCGCGACCCGCGCTGCGCTGCGCGAGATGCAGACAGCGATCGCTCTCAACCCGCGGCTGGCAGCGGCGCGCGAGGCCCTGGCCGAGATGCGGCAGATGCGACTGTTCGATTGAGCGTAGGATAGATCCAGGATGTCGCGGGAGCATCGCCAGCGGGAGCGCATGGATCCGGAGATGGCCGATGCGCTGCGCAAGATGACCGGCAGCGAGAAGCTCCGGGTGGCGAGCGGCATGTACTCCGCGGCGCGCCGCATGTTGGCGAGCCACCTCGGGTCCCGTCACCCGGACTGGTCGGAGGAGGCCGTGCAGAAGGAGGTCGCTCGGAGGCTAGCCCGTGGAACAGGATGAGCTGCTCGAGCTTGTCGTCCGGAGCTTGGAGAAGCTTGGTGTTCGCTACTTTGTCACCGGCTCGATGGCGACGATCTTTTTCGGCGAGCCGCGATTCACGAACGACATCGACATCGTTGTCGCGCTGTCCCGCGACAGCATCGATCGACTCGCTCAAGAGTTCCAAGCGCCGCACTTCTACCTGAGCGACGAGGCCGCGAGAGACGCCATCGAGCACGCCGGCCAGTTCAACCTCATTCACCCGAGCTCCGGCCTCAAAGTCGATTTCATGGTCGCGGCCGACACCCCGTTCAATCGAAGCCGATTCTCACGCTGCGTCAGGGTACGAGCCGGCGAGGACTTCGAGGCCACCTTCTCCGCCCCTGAAGACGTCATCCTGATGAAGATGCAGTACTACCGGCAAGGAGGCTCAGACAAGCACCTGCGCGACATTGCAGGCATTCTGCGCATCAGTCCCTCCGATGTCGATCGAGACTACGTGACTGACTGGGCCAATCGCCTCGGTTTGCGAGACGTCTGGGATCTGATTCTCGATCAGCTCTCGAGCTGACGGGATGTCGGCAAGGAGTCGGCAGCCTAGCGGGCGAACCCTTCGACTCCGTTCACATCTCAACCCCGAAGGAAATGCCCTGGCTGCGAGAGGGCACAGACGTTTCCGCGGAAACGTCTCGGAGGCTCGCCTGCGATGCCGGGATGGTGGTCATGAAACACGATTCAGACGGCAAGATCTTGGATGTCGGCCGCCGAACCCGCACGATTCCGACTGCAATTCGCCGAGCTTTGACCGTTCGGGACGAAGGATGCCAGTTTCCAGGCTGTGGATTGAAGTACTGCGAGGCGCACCACGTCAAACACTGGGCCGACGGAGGGGAAACAAGCCTCGACAACTTGGTCCTGCTGTGCCGCCACCACCATCGAGCCGTTCACGAGGAGGGATACACGATTCAACGCTCCTCAGATGGCGAGTTGAAGTTCCTCAGGCCGCAGGGCTGGGAGATCCCTTACGTGCCACCGCCTCCACCCCTGCCACAGGACCCATTCGAGGAGCTGTCGGTTCTGCTGGAAGGGGAAGACATCTCGATCGATGCCAGCACGGGCTTTCCAACCTGGGAGGGTGGTCCCCTCGACCTCGGCTGGGCGATCGAAGGCTACCGGCAGTTGTAACGGTTTCGACGTTTCCGCGGAAACGTCGGCGCACGATCTTGAAGTCTGCGGAGTTGGCGATCGCGCCTGCAGCACTATCTGGTCTGGTTCACGGCGGCCCTAGCCGGTCGTCGTGAGTAGCCACGCCACTCGACCTGATGATGAAGGGTCAGGGTCGCCCGACCATACCGTCCACCCGTTTTCCCTGAACCAGGGCTCTGTGAAATGGCGCGGCATCGCAGGCGGTCTCCAGCAGCCGTCATGACAATGGCTGAGGAAGATGCCGGCGCAGGCTAGACGGTCTGCCAGTGCGGTCATCACTGCCCCAAGGTTGTGGTCGAGATAGGTCTGAGCCGTCCTTCTCTCGATGATCACATCGAAAGGTCCTGAACAGACGCTCTTGTCCAAGATATCTCCAACCACAAACTCGACCCTGCCTCCTGGCCTGTGCGAACCTGGGTCGCAGAAATACTCAAAGCCTTCAGCAGTAAAGTCGAATGACTTGGCGATCTCGATCGCCTGAGGCGAGAAGTCCAAAGCAACTGCTTCGAAACCGGCTTCAGCGAGAGCCCGAGGCTCCTGAGAGATCCCGCTACCCGCACAAAGGACACTTTTCATTTCCCTTCGTTTCATCAAGTCGACGAGCTCACGATCGTCGCAGAACATGTCGAGAATTGGCGGGCCAACCCCGTGTCTTACTTGCTCGACCCAGTACTGGTTCCAGGCACCGACATCGAGTGGATCTGCAGGCGGATCGAGCCAGCTCAGATCTAGATCATCATCAAACCCAGGTTGCAGGTCGAGACTCGGCTCGCCGCGACGCCTCCTGACGACCCTAGTCTTTGCCAGGCGATCGTGCCAAGTTGCGTGTTCCTTGGAGAAGGCTGCCCACAAGATACCAAGACCGAGAGGGAGTAGCGAGACGATCTTCAGAGAATTCCTGGTAATGGCCCGCTTGACAGGTATTGCATGGCCTTCTTCGTCGACAACGGCGATTCCGAGAGCTCTCTTCCCGAGTGTTCCATGCAGAAATGAGCTTTCCAAAGCTGCCCCGTAGATCGTCCAAAAGAGGAAGGCGAGATCCCGG
>CAMYLC010000132.1 GCA_947259195.1 Thermoanaerobaculia bacterium
CCCGTCGGCGGATTCGTTGCCCACGAGTCGGAGGAAGAGGTCTTCGTGACCCGCTTCCCCGAGGGCGAGCCGCGTTGGCAGATCAGCGAAGGAGGTGGATCCGTCCCGCAATGGAGCGCCGACGGCCGACGTCTCTTCTTTCTCAACGGCGACGACCTCTATGAGGTTGCAGTCGAGTACGACGGCCGGTTCAGAGCGTCGAGTCCGGAACACCTGTTCTCCTTTACCCTGGCACCTGCCGAGTACGGCTGGATGAGGGGATCGTTCTCGGTCGACGGCAATGGGGAGCGCTTCCTGATGGTTCGCGTCTCGGGCATTCCACCCGGGATTGTCGTCCATCAGAATTGGTTGCACGGCCTGGATAGATAGCCGGGTCCGAGGCTCGCTGCCCGACGCCATGCAACCCTCCCCCTGATAAAGTAGGTCTTCCCCTTGGTGCTGTGCGACCGCACCAATCCAGACAATTCGACTCGCATGGGAGGTCTCATGAAACCCAGAATGCTGAGTGTGTGTGCCATCGCTTTGTGCGTGGCATTCTCCGGCGCCGCCCTGGCGACGGCCCAGACCAAGCTCTTGCGACATCCCGATATCCACGGCGACATGGTGGTCTTTACCTATGGTGGTGATCTCTGGCTGGCGCGCACATCGGGCGGCACGGCCTGGCGGCTCACGGCTCATCCCGGCCAGGAGCTCTTTGCCAGGTTTTCGCCCGATGGCGACTGGCTCGCCTTTACGGGACAATACGACGGCGACGAACAGGTCTATGTGGTGCCGACGGCGGGTGGAGCTCCCAGACAGCTCACGTTCTATCCCGCCAGAGGACCGCTGCCGCAGCGATGGGGTTACGACAACCAGGTCTACGACTGGTCACCGGACGGCACAGCCGTGTTGTTCCGTTCCGGACGATACGGGTACGACCTGACGGGTACGCGCCTTTTTCTTGCGCCGGTCGCCGGTGGGCTGGCCAGGCCGCTTCCCATGCCCGAATCGGGTACGGGTGATCTCTCGCCCGATGGTTCGAGGGTCGTCTACTCGCCGTTGGTCCGCGACTTCCGGGCCTGGAAGCGCTACCAGGGTGGCTGGGCACAAGAGCTCTATATCTTCGATCTCACGTCCCATGACCTCGAGCAGGTGACCGATCATCCGCGGGCCGACCGCGATCCCATGTGGATTGGCGGCAAGATCTACTACACGTCGGATCGCGACGGTCGCAACAATCTCTACGCCTACGACACGCGCACCAAGGTCACCGAACAGCTGACCGAGCACGACCCCTGGGATGTGCGCTGGCCCGGGGATGACGGGGACAGTCGTATCGTCTACGAGCTCGACGGCGAGCTGCAGGTCTTCAACATCTCGGCGGGCACATCGACGCCGCTGTCGATCACCGTGCCGGACGACGGCCTCTGGAAGCGGTCCTCCAGGATTGCGGTCGCGGACCTGATCGAGGATTTCGCGCTCAGTCCCAAGGGCGAGCGGGCACTCTTCGTGGCCAGGGGCGATGTTTTTACGGCCCCGATCGAGAACGGCCCGACTCGCAACCTGACGCACAGCTCCGGTGCCCATGACAAAGGGGCTCGCTGGTCGCCGGATGGCAGCCAGATTGCTTTCCTCTCGGACAGGTCAGGCGAGGAAGAGGTCTATCTCATCGACCAGGATGGCTCGGGAGAGCCCGAACAGCTGACGAACAACGGTGGCGAGATGCGCTATGCGCTGTCCTGGTCGCCGGACGGCAAGCGCATCGCCTTCAGCGACAAGAGAGGCAATCTATTTGTGGTCGATGTCTCCAGCCAAGAGATCGTCGAGGTAGCCGATGATCCGGAGGGGCAGATCTTCGACCACATGTGGTCACCTAACGGAGGCCATTTGGCGTTCTCGATGAGTCTTGTCAACGACTGGAATGTCCAGGGCGGTTTCAGCTCGATCTACATCTGGAGCGTCGAGGATGGGCAAACGCGCAAGATCACGACCGACATGTTCAACGAGATCGAGCCGGTCTGGGATCCAAACGGGGAGTATCTTTACTACCTCGGGGATCGCACCTACGCCCCGCAGATCTCGTCGATCGAGTGGAACTTCGCCGCCGATCGCGAGACATCCATCTTTGCCCTGGCCCTGCGTGACGATGTCGAGCACCCTTTTGCTCCCGAGAGTGACGAGGTCTCGGTGGGCGAGGACGAGGGCGAAGATGAGAACGGCAAAGCCGCCGGCGAGCAGCACGAGGAATTCATCAGCATAGATTTCGAGGGCCTGGGCGACAGGGTCGCTCGCGTTCCAGTCGAGGCTGACAACTTCTACGGTTTGACCTCTGTCGAGGGACACCTCTTGTTCGTCCGATCCGGTCCGGGCTACTACGGCCGTAGCTCCGACATCGACAGCGCGCTGCAGGTTTTTTCTCTCGAGGATCGGGAAGCCTCGACTCTGGCCGAGGACATCTCGGGGTACGCGCTGTCCCAGGATGGCTCCAAGGTCCTGGTCGGACACGACGGAAGCTACAAGCTGTACGACGTCGGTCCCAAGGGCAAGGACTCGGCCAAAGAAGTCTCCACCGCGGGTCTGCAGGTCGACCGCGTGCCGCCGGAAGAATGGGCGCAGATCTTCAACGAAGTCTGGCGACGCTT
>CAMYLC010000133.1 GCA_947259195.1 Thermoanaerobaculia bacterium
CAGCCTTCTACAAAAGCAACAGGCCGAGGGTCTTGGAACCCTCGGCCCACACCGCGGGCACCCCTGGATAGGGGCGCCTTCGGAATAGTCTCCACCTCAGTAGTCGAAGTCCCAGAGATCCTCCGGAACGGGTGCGTTGAGTCCTTCATCGGCAAGCTACGCGATGAGCTCTTGAACGGGGAGATCTTCTACACGCACCAAGAGGCGCAGGTTCTCATCGAGAGATGGCGTCGGGAAGACAATCAGGTGCGGCCGCATAGCTCACTGGGCTACCGGCCGCCGGCACCAGAAGCGATCGAGTGGCCCCCAGGGGCCACTCGAGGAGAAACGCCCGTTATGAATGGCTTCCTAACATAATGGGGGTACATACATCTGGGGGCAGGTCAGCCGGGCCTCACGCCCGGCCTTTCCTCTTCTCACCATCGAGGGCAAGAGACACAACGAGAACGGCCAGCTAGGGGATGACGTCGGAGCCGGGACTCGGCTTGCGGCGCAGGGTCACGGCTCTTCTCTCGGCCGATCCTCGGCAAGGTTCTACGACCTCCAACTTCAATGAAATCAGATTCTTGCGATCAGTTCTGCAGTCGCCGCGAACTTCCGGCTGGTGCCATTTCTCGTTCCTCAACGTACGATGGGTTTCCGACGGGTTCTGCGAGCCGAACGGCTCAAGGATCGATGGCAGACCAGGAGCTGGTATCGCCGCTCTCGAAACCGTCGATGAATACCGACCTGATGTGGAGGAAGAAGACCAGATCGTAGCTGAGGGGCGAGGTGACGGCACCCGCCATCTCCACGGCTTGTCCGTCGGCATAGGCGTCGGAGCCGACGTGAAGCATGTCGAGGCGAGCGTCTTTGACGTGGCCGCCGCCGGTGAAGCCGAGTAGGAAACCGTACTGCCGTTCCGCCGCGAGCTCGAGGTCGGAAATGTCGAAGGTCACGTAGCGTACCTCCCCAGTGGGGATCTCCGCGGGCAGCATCTGGGTCTCGGCGGCGAGGAGCTCGTTCATCGAGTCGTCGTCGGGATCGCTGAAGGTGCCGAATTTCAGGGTGACCAGTTCCCCGGTGGTGCCGTCGGTCAACGGCCGTACTTTGATGGTAATGCGCTCCAGCACAGCGGCCTGGTACAGGCGGAATGTCTGGCCGATGTCCACCACCGTCGCCGTACCGTGAGAGCAGAGATAGCCGCCGACATCCCCGTCAACGTCATAGCCGAGCAAGACGTCGGTCATGGGAGGCGGATCCGGGCTCACGGTGATGGTCATCGCCGCTGCTGGGAGAGCGGTGACCAGCAGCATGGTGAAGCTCAGATTGACAACGCGTTGCAGCATGGCCTGTCTCCTGGTCGTTAGCGGCATCGGTCAGAAAGATCAGCGGGACCCGCGGAGGGAGCGGATCCCGCTGCCACCTCTCTCGACATGCCGGTGGGTAATGGGTACCTCGTCCGTACAGAAGATGTGACCCGGCACTGCCCAACAGGGTTCAGCACCGACCCCCCCGACTCCCACGCATCGGACGACTCGAGCTCGGCCTCCGGATCCTCTCCGTCCGGCACCCGCCGGTGGCGGATGGCATGGACCGTCGAGCCGTCCGCGGTGCTGAGGAGATTGCATTCGGTCTTCTCCTGCTCGTCGCCCCTGGCCGGGTTCACTCGTGGGTGAACACCAGCTCGTCGAACGGGAAGCCCGTCACGACCCAGGCCTCGACCCCGCCCTCGGGGTTGACGCCCCAGCCGACGATCCGGTCGCCCGCGGCCGAGATGCCGGTGGCCTCGTTCAGGATCCACTCGGAGCCCATGCCGGAGGCTTCACCAACGCCGGTCTTGGTGAGGATGTACTCGAGGTCGTAGAAGTAGCCGATCTCGTCGTCCTCGAGCACCGGGTTGCCCGTCCAGACGAACGCCTCCGACGGGTAGAGATTGGTCTGGCTATAGCCTACGACCATCAGCTCGCCCACCGCCGATTCCGGTCGATAGGCGATGCCGGTGGCCACGGCGTCCTTGCTCTTCTTGGAAAGCGCGCCCAGGGACTTGACCACCCACTCCCCGGTCGTCTCGTCCACGAACCAGATACAGGCGACGGGGCCCTTGGGGCTGTCGCTGCGGCCGGCGATGATGGCGCCGTCGGGGGTCATGGCATAGGCCTCGGCGAACTTGCCGCCGCCGAGCATCGGCAGAATCGCGCTCTCGAGCGTGATCGGGTCGGTGGTGGCGTCGAGAACGGTGGTCACGAAGGCACGATTGGCCTTCTTGGTCGATCCGTAGCCGGCGATAACGGTCCCGTCCCCGGACACCGCCTGGGCCGAGCTCGCGCGCAGCGTCTGCAGCGTGTCGGCGTCCTGGATGCTCAGCTGTTTCACCACCGGCAGCAGCGGGTCGGTCATGTCGGCGTGGAAGCCGATCAGGCCACGCTTGTTGTTGCCGTAGCCCACCATGATGATGCCGTCGGCGCTCACGTCCATCGCGCGCATGTCGGCGAGGCCGCCGCCGAAGTCCGGGATGGTCACGTAGTCACCCTCGTCGACGGAATCCAGGACCGGCAGCAGCCACTGAATGCCGTAGGACACTGTCGTAATTGCAGGTCAGCGTGGTCATGTCCGACGCCCCATAGGCGGCGCTGAACTGCGACGGGGCGACGACCCCGATGTCCTCCTGGACCTGGAGCTCGTTGTAGAGCGGCGGCACGCCGTCGTCGGTGCAGATGGCCCAGTCGATGTCGCTCCGCCAGGCGCGCTCGAAGTCCACCACCACGGTCGAGCCCACGGCCACCTTGCCGTCCCGGGAGATGCCCAGGGCCTT
This sequence comes from Thermoanaerobaculia bacterium, assembly GCA_947259195.1. Taxonomy (GTDB): domain Bacteria; phylum Acidobacteriota; class Thermoanaerobaculia; order Multivoradales; family JAHEKO01; genus JAUVRX01. Next base: position 2,795 of record CAMYLC010000133.1, read on the forward strand.
GGCCGAGTCGTGCGGGCCGTCCATGTGACCCCAGCGCCAGAACCAGAAGTCGCCGGTGGGGCATTGTGCCCACCCCGGCGTGGCGGCGCCGAGGACCACGGCGCAGAGCGCGAGAGTGAGAATTCGATGTGTTCGTTTCATGGCTTTCTCCTTTTCTTTCAGTCTGCTTCGATCATTCGCGAGTCGATCGTGATGGGCGGCGGTGGCGCGGCCCCCTCTTGATCAGGGGACCGCTCACCACCAGGGTTTCCAGTCGAGCTGGTGCGTTTCATCCTTCTCCGCCTAGCGGTAGTCGACCCGGCGGAAGATGATGTCGCTGCCCTTCTCACCCTCTTCCAGCCAGATCGCGTACATCCGCGAGCCATCCGGGGTCTGGCGGAGCTGGGC
>CAMYLC010000134.1 GCA_947259195.1 Thermoanaerobaculia bacterium
TCCAAAGCGTTGCGACCCACGAAACATCAGGTGCTCCAAGAAATGCGCCACCCCTTCCTGCCCGGGACTCTCGTCCAGCGCGCCCGCTCTGTAGCACAGGGCAGTGGCCACCACTGGTGCCTGCCTACGCTCGACGAGACAGACCTGGAGTCCGTTCGAAAGTCGAGCTCGCTGCAGCCTTTCGCCTTGCCAGGGGATTGGCTCGGTGGTGACTCCGATTCTGGTCATCGTCTCGAGAGGTGAATCGACGCCGATCCGATACCGGCACGCAATCATATGCACCATCGGGAACCAACCCAAATCGCGATCGGGCAACCAGTGTCCCGGACCTCGTCGACCTGAGTTAGACTTGGGATGGCGAGGCTCCGCCGACTCAGTCGAGCGGGCGGGGCGGCGAGAGGCACCGGCACATACTTGCCGGTCACGCCAAACTGCTTCGAATCATCGAACACAAAGCTGGAGGTTTGAGAGCCATGAAAAAGCTAGGAACCGCGTTATTGATGCTGGCGCTGGCAGCGTGTGGTAGGCCCACTGAAGATGGCGGGCAGGCCGGTGGGGGGCGCTCCCTGATCCAGAACAAGGGTTCCGACACCCTGGTCAACGTCGCACAGGCCTGGGCCGAGAACTACAAAGAGATCAACCCCAACGTGGCGGTTGCGGTAACGGGTGGCGGTTCCGGCACCGGCATCTCGGCCATGATCAATGGCACCGTGGACATCGCCAATGCCAGCCGCAAGATGAAGGACAAGGAATTGGAGATGGCGCGTGGCAATGGCATCGAGCCAGTCGAGTGGACTGTCGGCTATGACGCCCTGGCAGTTTTTCTTCACGAAGACAGTCCCGTCGAGAGCTTCACCCTGGCCCAATTGGCCGAGATCTACGGCGAAGAAGGCTCCATCGACACCTGGGACCAGCTCGGCGTCGAAATTCCCGGCTGCGACAGCAATGAGATCGTCCGGGTCAGCCGCCAGAACAACTCGGGGACCTACGTTTACTTCAAGGAGGCCGTCCTGGGCAAGAAACGTGACTACAAGATGGGCTCCCGTGACATGCACGGTTCCAAGGACGTCGTCGACCTCGTGCTGAACACGCCATGTGCTATCGGCTACAGCGGTCTGGCCTATGCGACACACGAGGTCAAAATGCCCTGTATCGCCGTGGAAGAGGGTGGTGAGTGCATTGCGCCATCGGTCACTACCGCCATCGATCGGAGCTACCCCATCGCCCGCCCGCTGTTCATGTACACGGCGGGACAACCCGAGGGAGCCATCAAGGAGTACCTCGACTGGATTCTGAGTGATGAAGGGCAGTGCATCATCCAGAACAAGGGCTACGCCCCAGTCCGGACCGTAACCTGCGACTGAGCTTGCCGAGAAGAAAGGGGTCGGGATCATGACCCACTACGAGAAGCGTTTGGAAGAGGACCTCTCGGCGATTCGAGAACGGATCGAGGAGGTCGGAGAGCGCGTCGAGACGGCCCTCGAGAGGGCCGTGCGAGCGGCCCTGAAAGTCGACCGAGGCTTGGCGAATCAGGTCGTCATGGGCGACAAGCCCATCAATCGAGAGATCCGCGCCATCGACAAGCTCTGCTACGGATTCATCGCGCGTCACCTGCCCAGCGCCGGTCATCTGCGCTTCGTCTCCTCGGTACTGCGCCTGGACGTCGAGCTCGAGAGAATCGGCGACTATGCGGTAGCCATCGCTAGGGAGGCGATCCAGCTGTCGACGGTCCCCAGCGGCTCGGTCGCCAGCGACATCCAACTGATCGCCGACCAGGCGCAGCGCATGTTTCGCCAAGCCATGGAGTCCTTCAACGAACAGAATCCAGAGCTCGCTAGAGGCACCAAAGGCATGGCCAGCCAGATCGAGGCCACCTACCAGAAAGTCTTCAAAGACCTGCTCAAGGAGGGTGAAAAAAGCGCCAGGCCGATCCGGGATCTCTTCGCCACACTGGTGATCTTCAACCGCATCGGCCGGGTGGCCGATCAGGCCAAGAACATCTGCGAAGACACCCTCTTCGCCGTCGCCGGCGAGATCAAAAGCGAGAAGGTCTACCGCGTCCTCTTCATCGACGAACGAAACGATGCCCTGAGTCAGTTGGCCGAGGCTTTCGCTCGCAAGGCGTTCCCCGACAGTGGCGTCTATCAGAGTGCCGGTTGGAACCCGGCAGACCGGCTGCTACCTGCAGCCGAGGTGTTTATGAATGCCAAAGGGCTGGATGGAGACGGACTCGCCCCGAAGAAGTTGGACCACTCCCTTGAACAACTGGCCGATTTTCACATCATCGTCACCTTGGGGAAGCACACCCTCGACCAGATCGAAGAAACACCCTTTCACACGGTTGTGCTCGAGTGGGATATCCAGCCTGTTCCCAGCGATCTGGACACCGAGCGATCCACGGCCTTGATGGAGGAGGATTTCCAGAGTCTCCAGCACTCGATTCGCGAGCTGATGGAGACTCTCCGAGGGGAGGGAGCCTCCTGAGCCATCCCCCCGGAGTCGCCCTGGATCGTCGTGACCTCGCCTGGTACATCGACAAGGCGGTCCAGGTTCTCGTCTTCGTGGGTGGAGTGTCGGCCATCATCTTCATCATCGGGATCTTCATCTTCATCACGAAGGAGGGATTGCCGTTCCTTCTTGGTCGATTCGACATAGTCGAGTTCTTCACGTCACCGCGGTGGCGGCCTACCTCGGAGCACAATCCAACCTACGGCGCTTTGGCACTGATCGCCGGCACGGCCAGTGTCACCGGCTTGGCCATGCTCGTCGCGGTGCCCTTTTCCCTCGGCGCGGCGATCTATATCGGTGAGTTCGCCACCGGCAGGACCCGGGAAATACTCAAGGTTCTGGTGGAGTTGCTGGCTGCCATACCCTCGGTGGTCTGGGGCTTCATTGGGCTGAGCATCATGAATCCGCTGATCATCAAGCTCTTCAACGTGCCGGTGGGCCTGAACGTGTTGAACGCCGGTTTCATTCTCGGCTTAATGGCCGCACCGATCATGACGACTATCGCCGAGGACGCACTCAAGGCCGTGCCGGACACGTATCGCGAAGCTGCAGAGGCCCTGGGTGCGACGCGCTGGCAGGTTATCCGCAGGGTGGTGATCCCAGCCTCGAAGAACGGCCTCGTGGCCGCTGTGCTCTTGGGTGTGGGACGAGGATTTGGGGAAACCATGGCGGTGCTCATGGCCAGCGGCCACTCGATCAACCTGCCCACCAGCATCTTCGACTCGGTCAGGGCCCTGACGGCGACCATCGCGGCGGAGCTCGGAGAAACAGCGGTGGGGTCGGACCACTACCGAGCCCTGTTCACTCTGGGGATTTTCCTTTTCCTCATTACCTTCATCATCAACTTGACGGCCGATCTGGTCGTGCGCGGAATCCGCAAGAAATAGGGCTAGAGCCGTGTTCGAGGCCAGCGAGCTCAACATCCGCAACCACCGGGTCGAACGTCTTTGGGGACTGCTGTTTCTCCTGATGACGGTGCTGCTCATTCTGCCCGTCGTCGTGATACTCGGCGTACTCGTCTACAAAGGCGGCCCGATCATCTCCGTCGATTTCCTCTTTACCGAGCCCAAGGACGGCATGACTGCCGGCGGCATCTTCCCAGCTCTCGTCGGAACCATCTGGTTGGTGGCGGTGGCGCTGCTCGCCTCGGTTCCCGTCGGAATCGCAGCGGCCCTCTATCTGAGTGAGTACGCGCCTGACAACTGGCTGACCCGGATCATCAATCTGGCGATCATCAATCTGGCGGGCGTACCTTCCATCGTCCATGCCTTGTTCGGGGTCGGCGCTTTCGTTCTGTTCTTCAAGTTTGGCACGAGCATCCTGGCAGCCAGCCTGACCCTGGCGATCATGACCCTGCCGGTGGTTATCGTCGCAACGCGCGAGTCCCTGCAAGCGGTGCCACAGGCCTTTCGAGAAGCCTGCTGGAACATGGGCGCTAGCCGATGGCAGACCATTCGCAAAGTCGTCCTGCCGAATTCGATCAGCGGCATCCTCACCGGCGTCATTCTCGAGGTCTCACGAACTGCCGGAGAGACGGCTCCGATCATGTTCACCGGCGCCGCCTTCTTCCTGCCCTTCCTGCCACAGAGCGTCTTCGATCAGACCATGGCGATGTCGCTCCACCTGTTTGTGATCTCGACCCAGGTTCCCGGAGTACCGGAAGCCATGCCTTATGGTGTCGCCCTCGTTCTCATCGGCATGGTTCTCGCCATGAACGCCGTCTCGATTGGTTTTCGTATGTACCTCCGAGGGAAGAAGAAATGGTAGGGCAGGCCTCTCAGCCGAGTGCCGCCGCGCCCAAAGTCGAGGTCAGGGATCTGACCATCCGCTACGGCCAGAAGGTCGCGCTCCACGACGTCAGCTTGGACATCCGAGAAAACGAGATCTTCGGCATCATCGGGCCGGCCAACAGCGGCAAGACCTCCTTCGTGAGGGCGCTGAATCGGATGGACCTCTTCACACCAGGCATGCGGGTGGACGGGACCATCCGATTCGACGGTCGTGATATCGACAAGTGGCGCAACGTCTACGCCTTGCGCCGTCGCATCGGAGTCGTATTTCCTCTGCCGGTAGGCTTGCCCATGACGGTTTACGACAATGTCGCCCTCGCGCCGCGTCTCAATGGGATCAGGAAGAGGGCCGTCCTGGATGAAATCGTCGAACGGTGCCTGCAGCGGGCCGCTCTCTGGGACGAGGTCAAAGACCGACTGAATTCGCTCGGCAGCCTGCTGTCAGGCGGCCAACAGCAGCGCTTGACCATCGCGAGAGCTCTATCCCAGGACCCAGATCTGCTCCTGCTGGATGAGTTTTCCATTGCCGTCGATCCCGTTACGACGATGCGCATCGAAGACGTTCTCAAGGTGCTCAAGGACGAGATCACCATCGTTCTGGTGACCAATCTGGTACAGCAAGCGCGCCGACTCGCCAATCGTACGGCCTTCTTCCTCATGGGCGAGATGGTCGAAGTGGCCGACACCGAGGATCTCTTCACCCGCAAGACGAGTGACGAACGCACCCAGGCCTATGTGGAGGGCCGCTTTGGATAGTCAGGCTCCTGCCGAGGCTCTCGCCATCAAGACCGAGAAGCTGAATCTCTGGTACGGCACCTTTCAGGCGCTATACGACATCGATCTCGACATCAAGCGGGGCATCATCACTTCGATGATCGGCCCCTCGGGGTGCGGCAAGACGACCTTTCTACGCAGCGTCAACCGAATCAACGAGCGTTTGGGATATGTGCGAACGACCGGCAGCATCCTGGTCCTCGGCCACGACATTTACGGGCCCCAAGTGGACCTCGGCAAGGTCCGCGAACAGGTCGGCATGGTCTTTCAAAGACCGAACCCGCTACCGCTGTCGATTCGGGAGAACGTCATCTTCGGCTACCGTCTCGCCAAGGGGACTCAGAAGGTCTCGGCCAGCGAGAGGGACGAGATCGTCGAGAAGGCCCTCCGGGAGGTCCTGCTATGGGATACGGTCAAGGATCGCCTGGATCGCAGGGCCATCGACCTCTCCCTCGAGGAGCAGCAGAAACTCTGCATCGCCAGACTTCTGCCGGTCAAACCAGCCGTCCTGCTGATGGATGAGCCCTGTTCGGCTCTAGACCCCAAAGGGACGGAAGCAGTGGAAGAGTTGATCTGGGAGCTTCGCGGCGAGTACACCATCCTCATCGTCACACACAACATGGCTCAGGCCCGCCGGGCGAGCGAAGAGTGCATCTTCATGCTGCTGGGCAAGGTCATCGAGCACACCCCCACAGAAGAGCTCTTCGTCACACCCGCGAATCAGGAAACGGCAGACTACATCGAGGGCCGGTACGGCTAGCCTGGGGCTCGGTTCTCCCGCCTGAGAAGGATGTCGCTGCGGCTGTGCCCACGACCGCTTAGGCTCTGAGAACCAGGGCGGTTCTTCGCCCATCGGAACCCTCGTTGTAGACTCATCCTTCGACTGGGTAGAGGACTGGAGGAAGAACCATGGGTCAAGCCAAACTCACCGACATCCCCGGAATCGGTCCACACACTGCCCAGGTACTGGTCGATAGGGGTATCGAGACCGCGGGTGCCTTGGCCTCTCTTCCGGTGGAACAATTGGCGGCCATCCCCGGATTCGGTCCGGCAAGGGCAGCAGCGGTTGGCCAGGCAATCGCTCGACTGAGGCAGCCTTTGCCCGGTGTCGAGGAACCGAGCAGCAAGGCGAAGAAGAAGGGTAAGAAGAAGAAGAAGAAGAAGAAAGACGGCGAGAAGAAGTCGGGCAGAAAGTCCAAGCAAGGCAAGACGAAAGACAAGAGCAAGAAGAAGAGCAGGAAGGGGAAGAAGGGAAAGAAGGGAAAGGGTCAGAAGCGCAAGTAGCTTTCCGTGCCGCATCATGAACCCGATACCGGTCAGTTGGCAGGTCGCGTCTCAGAGCCAGGGCCGGGCAGCCCTGCAATCGGCCGCTGAGAGGTTCCCCGGCCGGTTCGAGACCCACCGAGACACTCGTGCCACCTATTTGGACACCTTTGATTGGCGCCTCTTTCGTGATGGGGGGAGCCTCCTCTCCACGAAAGAGGGAAGAGCCACGGTTCTGCGCTGGAGCACTCTCGATGGCGTGGCCCGTTTCCGACTGCGTCTCGCCGCCACACCCCACTTTGTCTGGGATCTGCCGCCAGGCCCCTTCAGGACAGACCTCGAATCCGTGGTCGACATTCGCCGCTTGCTGCCGCGCTTGGAAGTCACGAGCCGAGGGGAAACACTACACGTCCTCGACGACAACCAGAAGACTGTTGCGCGGCTTCATTTCAATGAATCCTCGGTCACCGGCCCCGAATCCGCGCCACGACCGCTGGAGCTTCCCAGTCTGCTGATTGCAGAACCGGTGCGAGGGTACGCCGAGCACTTCCAGGCGCTCCTCGACCATTTGGAGCGAGAGCTTCCTCTGCAACCGACACAATCGAGCCAGCTCATGACGGCTCTCGATCTCGTGGGGCAGGATCCGACCGCTATGTCGTCCAGGTTCGAAGTTCGACTCGCGCCCGACATGCGCAGCGATGAAGCCTTGCGACGGATTCACAAGACACTGCTGAAGGCGATCCTGAACAACGAGGCGGGAGTCCGACAGGACCTCGACACCGAGTTCCTTCACGACTTCCGCGTCGCTGTGCGTCGCACCCGATCGGCACTGACCCAGATCAAAGAGGTCTATCCACCGCCTGTCGTCGAACATTTCAGGCGCGAGTTCGCGTGGCTCGGCCAGGCAACCGGAACCAATCGCGACCTTGACGTCTATCTCTTGAAGATGCCCGAGTATCGAGCCAGCCTTCCCGAGCACCTGGGACCGCACCTCGAACCCCTCGAGGAATTTCTCACCAGGCACCAGCGCCTCGAACATTCGAAACTATTGGAGCAGCTGGACTCGGCGCGGTTCGGCCGTCTGATTCGAGAATGGCAATCGTTCCTGGACGAGCCTCTGCCGGAGGCGGGCGCTCCTCCCCTAGCGGAGAAGGAGATCCTGCTCACGGCCTCGTCCCGAATCTGGAAGGCTTGTCGCAAAGTTCTCAAGCAGGGTCTAGCCATCGACAGCAGCTCCTCACCAGAGATCCTCCACCGGTTGCGAATCGACTGCAAGAAGCTGCGCTATCTTCTGGAGTTCTTCCGCAGCCTCTACGACGAGGACGAGATCGGGACGCTCATCAAGGCGCTCAAGCACCTGCAAGACAACCTGGGTGACTTCAACGACCTGGAGATCCAGCAGGACAGTCTGCAGCGCTTCGCTCACGAGATGTTCCAGGAAGGCCTCGCCACGGGGGAGACCCTCATGGCATTGGGCAGGCTGGTGGACAGGCTGGAAACCCGACAGGAGGCGGAGCGGCAGAGATTCCAAAGAGAGTTCTCGAAGTTCGCCTGCAAGAAGAACCGTGCCCGTTTTCGGGTGCTCTTCAAGCAACAGACGACGGTGGCCACGTGAGGGTCTTTGCCACCTACAACATCAAGGGTGGGGTCGGAAAGACGGCGACGGCGGTCAACCTGGCCTACCTGGCGGCCAGAGACGGCGCCCGCACCCTGATCTGGGATCTGGATCCCCAGGCTGCCGCCACCTTCTACTTCAGGGTCCGAGCGAAGGTGAAAGGGGGCGCAAAGAAGCTTCTAAAAGGCAAGCGGCCGCTCGACGCGACGATTCGGGGTACCGATTTCGAGGGCCTCGATCTCCTGCCGGCCGACTTCACCTATCGCAACTTGGATCTAGACCTGGTGCAGAGCAAGAGACCCACCCGCCAGTTGGCATGCCTGCTACTGCCCCTCTCAATGCAGTACGACTACCTTTTTCTCGACTGCGCTCCGAGCATTTCCCTGGTTTCCGAGAGCGTCTTCGTCGCCGCCGACATTCTCCTGTCTCCGACGATTCCGACCACTCTCTCGCTTCGCACACTCGATCAACTCGATCAGCATCTTCGAAACAGGGGCGCGACCCGACCGCGGCTCTACCCCTTTCTATGTATGGTGGATAGGCGCAAGGCCCTCCACAAACGTATCTCCGCATCACCCGCCGAGCACCATCCCGATATGCTCGAGACAGCCATCCCCTACTCGAGCCTGGTCGAGCAGATGGGCTTGCGTCGAGCTCCTCTACCAGCGTTTGCTCCCTCGGCGGAGCCCACCAGGGCCTATGAGGATCTTTGGGCCGAAATCGTCAATCGCCTTGCTCTATGAGACAATCCGACCGGACGTTGAGCAGTTCACGAACCGTTTGCTGAGCCGAAATGCTGGAAGCCCTAGATCTCAGTCGCGAGCTTTCGAAGATCGAGTACCACGAGCAGCTACCTGAGCTCCAACGCCGGCTTCACCAACTACAGCGCTCCTGCTGGGAGGAGAAGCTGGCGACGATTGTCGTCCTGGAAGGCTGGGACGCTTCCGGGAAGGGCTCTGTCATCAGCAAGATCACCCGGCGTTTGGAGCCGCGGGGATTCAGCCTCCATGCCATTCGTGAGCCTCGGACCTTCGAGAGCTTGCTGCCCTGGATGTGGCGATTCTGGGCCAAGCTCTCCAACTGGGGCGAGATCGCGATCTTCGACCACAGCTGGTACAGCCGAGTCCTGGAAGAGCGCGTCGACGGCCTGATCGAGCCCATCCAGTGGACGCAGGCTTACAACGACATCACGGCGTTCGAGCAGGCGCTGGTTGACGATCGCTATCTACTGGCCAAGTTCTTCCTGCACATTGACAAGAAGGAACAGGCCCACCGCTTGAAGGAACTGGAATCGGATCCCCGAACCAGCTGGCAGGTGACGCCCGAAGACTGGACCCAGAACGAGCAATATGACGAATACCGGGTGGCGGTCGAGAAAATGCTCGAGAGGACCGAGACCGAGTGGGGGCCCTGGACCCTGGTTGCGGCGACCGATCACCGATGGACCCGCGTTCGGGTCCTGCAGACCATCATCGAAGTCATGGAAGAGGGTCTGGAGCGTCACGGTTTCGAGGTGCCAGGACTGGCCGAGATCGACGAGGATGATGACGATGACGGTGAGGAGGACGATTGATGCTCCCCACAATCGATCTGAGCAAGCGATTGGAGCGCGAAGATTACCGGCAGCGCATCCTGGACTGCCAGCTCAAGCTCCGCGAACTGGCCTTCAGGCTGTATCAGGAAAAGCGCTCGTTGATCGTCGTGGTGGAAGGATGGGACGCAGCGGGCAAAGGAGGCTCGATCCGACGGGCGATCGAGAAGATGGACCCCCGTGGCTACGAGGTCTACTCCATTGCAGCGCCTGAAGGGGAAGACAGGACTCATCACTACTTGTGGCGCTTCTGGCGTCGTCTCAAGTCACCGGACGACAAACAGATCGTGATCTTCGATCGCTCCTGGTATGGACGTGTCCTGGTCGAGAGGGTCGAGGGCTTCGCCACGGAAAGCGAGTGGAAGCGCGCCTATCGAGAGATCAACCACTTCGAGCGGCAGCTCACCAACCACGGCATGATCCTCGTCAAGCTGTGGTTCGAGATCAGTACCGAGGAGCAGCTCCGCCGCTTCGAGGCGCGCCGCGAGACACCCCACAAGCAGTGGAAGCTCACCGAGGAGGACTGGCGAAACCGGCGCAAATGGGGCCTCTACGAGGAGGCCCTGATCGACATGCTGCGCAAGACCAGCACTCTTGCCGCGCCCTGGACCATCATCGAGGGCAACGACAAGCTGTGGGCCAGGGTCAAAACCCAGGAGACCCTGATTGCAGCGCTGGAGGCGAGTCTGGAAGCGCCGGAGCGCCAGAAAGCCACCGGCGACGAGAAGAGCGGCACAGGCAAGAAGAAGAGCTCGAAGAAGGGCGACAAGAACAAGAGCTGAGCGGTCACCTCGGCTCGACAAGCAGACCGTTCTCATTCATCCAGGTGCCAGGAGCCCTGTTGCTTCAGCAGCAGGCTCTGGGAGTCGATGACCGGGTCGCCCTCGCCGGAGCTCAAGCGCACGTACCCGCCATCGCTCATCAACTGACGGGACTGAACGTTGTCCCGCAGGTGGAGGTCGAGGATCTCATCGCGCAGAGCCCTCTTCAATCTCTCGTCATCGATCGGGAAGAGTGTCTCGACCCTGCCGCCCAGATTTCGCGGCATGAGATCGGCGCTCCCCAGCAGGATCTCCTCCTGCCCACCGTTGTGGAAGTAGTAGATGCGGCTGTGCTCCAGGAACCGGCCGACGATCGAGGTGACCGTGATGTTTTCGCTCACCCTCTCCACGCCCGGACGCAGGCAACAGATACCTCTGACCTGGAGATCCACCTTGACGCCGGCGATCGACGCTTCGTAGAGAGCCCGAATACAGGCTTTGTCCACCAGCGAGTTCATCTTGAAGGCCAGGTGACCGTTGCCGTCCTGGAGGTGGCAGTCGATCTCGCGTTGAATCCTCTCCAGAAGCTGTTGCCGCATCTTTCCAGGCGCCACCACCAGCTTGCGGTAGTGATCTTCCCTGGAGTACCCCGTCAGCGCGTTGAAGAGCTCCGAGACATCGGCCGCTATGTCGGGGTCCGCCGTCAGATAGCCCTGGTCCGTGTAGATGCGCGCCGTAACCGGATTGTAGTTGCCGGTTCCCAGATGAACGTAACGCTTTACGCCGTCCGGTTCCCGCCGCACTACCAGGCACATCTTGGCGTGGGTCTTGAGGCCCACCAGCCCGTAGACCACATGAACGCCGGCCTGCTCGAGGGCGCGCGCCCAGACGATGTTGTTCTCCTCGTCGAAGCGGGCCTTCAACTCCACCAGAACCGAAACCTGCTTGCCGTTCTCCCTGGCATGGCGCAGTGCTTCCACTATGGGAGAGTTGGGTCCAACCCGATAGAGGGTCTGTTTGATAGCCAGGACATCGGGGTCTTCGGCCGCTGCACGGACAAAGTCGACGACCGGAAGAAAGCTGTCGTAGGGATGGTAGAGCAGCACGTTCCGACGCTTGAGAACGGAGAAGATACTCTCCTCACCCTTCAATGCCTTGAGGTCACTCGGCGAAAAGGGGGGATCCTTCAATTCGGGAAGCTCGAGCTTCGTCAGCTCCATGAGATCCGACTGGCCCAGCGGCCCGTCTACGGCGAAGACCTGATAGGGCGCCAGGCCCAGATTGTCGACCAAGATGTCCCGCACCCGAGTCGGCATTCGAGCATCCACCTCGAGTCGCACCGCCGAGCCGAAGTGCCGTCGACCGACCACCACCTCCATTGCCGACATCAAGTCCGAGGCCTCGTCCTCTTCGATCTCCACGTCGGCATCCCTGGTGACCCGGAAGGGATAAGCGGCCTCGACCTTCAGCCCGGGGAAGAGGGTATCCAGATTGGCTGCGATGACCTCCTCGAGCCAGACGAAATTCATCGACTCGAAGCCCTTGAGGCCCCGCTCCTCATAGCGCTCCGCCTTCTCCTCGCTGGGGACGCGGACAAATCGAGGAAACATGTGCGGCACCTTGACCCGGGCGAACTTCTCTCCCCGCCCCGGGTCGTCGATGACCGCTGCCAGATTGATGCTCAGATTCGAGATATGCGGGAACGGGTGCCCAGGATCGAACGCGAGCGGGGTCAGAACCGGAAAGATCTCTCTCTTGAAGTGCCGGCGCAAAAGCTTGCGCTGCTTGCTCTTGAGCTCCTCGTAGGAGAGCACCTTGACTCCTGCGTCCTTCAGCTGGACTAGCAGGTCGCCCTGCCAGCAGCCCGCTGCCTGGTCCAGGGCCGGATCCAGCCGGCTTCGAATCGCCTTCAATTGCTCGCCTGGCGACATGCCGTCCGGTGGCGCCTTCAAGGCACCACCCGCCAGCTGACGCCGCAGCCCGGAGACCCGAATCATGAAGAACTCGTCCAGGTTGCTCGAGAAGATGGAAAGGAACTTGACTCTCTCGAGAAGTGGGTGACGCTCGTCGAGCGCCTCCTCGAGGACCCGCTCGTTGAACTGGAGCCAGCTCAACTCACGGTTGAAGTAGTAGATGCGGTGATTGAGGTTGACGGCTTTGACGCCTGTCTTGCTTTGGGCTGGTTTCTTGTCTTCAGTCACCGTCATCGTCTGATCAGGTCCCTTCAAGCGTTGCATCGAGAGACTCACTCGATCGAGGCAAGCTGTTAATTCTAGCAGGCTTGTGACCCCCACCCGGTTGATCGGCCGGAGCTCGCCTCCGCCTTGGGATAGAGTGCAGGATCGAACGGAACGCTGCTAGGGAGTACGTCACTTGAAGCAACTACTGATTCTGCGGCACGCCAAGTCGGACTGGAAAACGAGCTTCGAATCGGATCACGACCGCCCTCTCGCCAAGCGCGGGATCGTAGCAGCTCGCCTGATGGGTCGGTTCCTGACGAAACTGGATCAGGCGCCCGACCTAATCCTGTCCTCGACAGCCGAGCGCGCCCGCCAGACAGCAGAGCTAGCCAAACAGAGTGGGAATTGGGACTGTCCCTTGGTGCTCTGTGGAGAGTTCTACGGGTCCAGCCCCTCCGCAGTCCTCTCCGTGATCACGGCACAAGAGGCTGTGCACTCGCGTTTACTCCTGACAGGTCACGAGCCCACCTGGTCCCAGCTCGTAGGGGCGTTGACGGGAGGTGGCGAACCCCGCATGCCGACGGCGGCCATAGCGAAGATCGACCTGCCAATCGACGACTGGGCCGATCTGAGGGCGGGTCAAGGAACGCTGGGCTGGCTGGTATCGCCCAAGCTGCTTCTGGCTCTCGATTTCGACGACTGAGCCGTCGGCACAATTTTGGCTCGACAAAGAGCAGATAGCTCGCTTGTGCCCCGTATCGCTAACGCCATAGACTCTACGCGGATTTGCCGGCCAGCCGAGAGCACTTCGAGCAACGTCGGCGAGTCGCCTCAATCTCATCCCACCAGTCATGGCCAGCGCATCGGACGATAAACCTCACAGCTCTTCGAGGGGGCGTAAACAGCTGGTCGTGGTCTCTTCCGACGGCAGTCGGCAGCGCTTTCTGCGCGGCATGATCACCCACGACCTCATCCAGCGCGGCCTGGACTTCGACCCTGCCTACGCCATCGCGCGCACCGTTCGTGACCGTCTGGGCGATCGTGACGAAGTAACCACCAGGGAGCTGGAAGATCTCGTCCTCGAGGAAGTTGAACGCGCCCACGGCAGCGCGAATCACCTGCGGACCGACGCAGCCCCCGATACCCACGGCCTGAGGGTGGTCTATTCCGGCCAGGAGCAGCCCTTTTCGAGAGGATTGCTTGCCCGCAGCATTCATGCTGCCGGGCTCGACCTGGATCGCGCCTACCGTCTGGTCTCAGAGCTCGAATCGGAGCTCATGAGCGAGAAGATTCTGTTGCTGCAGAGCGGCGAAGTGGCGAGGCGGGTCGGAGACCTCCTGGAGCGTCTCCAGAGCAAGCAGGCGGCCCTCCGCTATCGAGCCATTCGGCGGATCCACAGACTGCCTCGGCCGCTGGTGATCTACGTCGGTGGCGCCAGTGGCACCGGCAAGTCGACCCTGGCTCTCGAGCTGGGTCCGCTGCTGCGGATCTATCGCATCAATGCCACCGACACGATCCGACAAGTCATGCGAATGGTCTTCACTCCGTCCATCCTGCCAGCCCTGCACAGCTCCAGCTTCGAGGTCGCGCCGCCATACGACCAGGCCTCCGCGGAAGCCTGGCTGGGTGCCTCGCAAGAGACCGATCACGCCCAACGCCTCATCGCGACCTTCGAAGAGCAGGCGACCCGTGTGTGCGTCGGCGTCAGAGCGGTGGTCGAACGAGCCATGGTAGAAAACATGAGCATCATCGTCGAAGGTGTGCACGTGCACCCTGGAATCGTGCCATTTTCCGACCTCGAGGGCGCCGTCTATCAAGTTCCCCTGGTCCTGGCAACGCTGAACGAAGAGGCCCACCGCACCCGATTCCTGGCGCGGAGCAGAGCTGGCGGACGACTGGCCGAGCGCTATCTCGAGAGCTTTTCCGCCATCCGGACGATTCACGACTACATTCTCCAGCAGGCCGAGCAGCACGATCGCCCTATTCTCGATACATCCGACGGCGTTCCTCCGGTAGAGGCCACCATGAGAGTCGTAACCAGCATCCTCGAGCACAGCCTCCCCGAGCTCGGCCAGCACGATTGGACTCCCCACCAGCATCCCAAAGCCACCCTGCTCGTGGTCATCGACGGCCTGGCCGACCGCTCGGTCCGGGCCCTCGGTGGGCGAACCCCGCTGCAAGCCGCGACGACGCCGACACTCGATCGCCTGGCTCGAGAGGGCCAATGCGGTATCGCCGATCCCGTGGCACCCGGAGTCGTACCGGACACGGCGGCCGGCAATCTGGCACTGCTCGGCCAATCACCTCAAGCGATGAAGCGAGGTCCGATCGAGGCTCTCGGCGCCGGGATCTCGATGAAGCACGGCAACATCGCCTTGCGGGGAAACTTCGCCACGCTGGACGAGAGCGGGCGTGTCATCGACCGACGGGCCGGGAGGATCCGCGAGCAGGCAACCGAACTGGCCGCCGCGCTGGACCGTCTGCCGCTGCCCTCTGGCCTGGACCGCGAAGTGGAGGTCCGCGTCAAGGCGGGGACCGAGCATCGTTTGGCCGTCGTTCTGCAAGGCGAAGGGCTTTCACCGGGAATTCAGGGCAGTGACCCCGGCGAAGGCGCCGTGCCTGGTCCACCCCTCGTTCCGCAGCCACTCGAACCCGACGACGATCAAGCGGTTCTCACGGCTGCGGTTCTGGCCCTCTTCGAGCAGGAGGCCCGTCGCATTTTGGAGAAACACCCCATCAATCGTCAGCGAGCCGCCGATGGCCTGGCACCAGCTAACGCGATTCTGACCCGAGGCGCCGGCCGGCTCCACCGACTCCTGCCGCTTGAAGACGGGGGCCTACCTCTCCGGGTTGCCTGTGTTGGTGGCGACCGTACCCTGCTCGGGATTGCCAAATTGCTGGGCGGCAAGACCGTTACCGGAGAGGGTATGACGGCGAATCTGGACACCGACCTCGAAGCCAAGGTCCGCGCTGCCCTGAAAGAGCTGAGCAGCAACGATCTGGTCGTGTTGCACTTCAAGGGCGCCGACATCGCCGCCCACGACCAGAGGCCGGATCTCAAGGTGGAGTTTCTGGAGAAGATCGATCAACAGCTGGCTTGGCTCCTCGCCAACGTCTCCGATCCTTTGCGTGTCATCGTTGCCTCCGACCACGCCACCCTTTCCGAGAGCGGACAGCATGCCGCGGACCCGCTGCCGATCCTGATGTGGGGAGACGGCATCGAGCCGGACGAGGTCCAGAGCTTTGACGAGCAGGCCGCTGCCGGCGGCCGACTGCAGCGATTCCCTCTGCAGTCGCTCCTAGGACGGTTGTACAAGCTCGGCTGAGACCGACACGCTCCATGAAACCGCGACCCGTTCTTACGATCCCCCCTGGAGGACTTCCCTGAGCCTTCTCATCCTTTATGTAAGTCTGGCGATTGGAGTCTCCTTCGTCTGCTCGCTTCTGGAGGCTGCGCTGCTCTCCTCGCGCAATGTCAACCTGGCCCACCAGCGGGATGAGGGGAGCCGGGGTGCGGGGTTGCTCCTGAATCTGAAGCAGACTCACGTCGATGACGCGATCAGCGCCATTCTGACTCTCAACACGGTGGCGAATACACTGGGAGCAACTCTCGCCGGGGCCCAGGCAGCCAAAGTCTTCGGCAGCGCCTGGGTCGGGTTCTTCTCGGCAGCACTGACGTTTCTGATCCTGGTCGTCTCCGAGATCATTCCCAAGACACTGGGGGCAGTTTACTCGCGCCACCTCTCGGGCATCGTGGGCTGGTCTCTCCATGTTCTGACCAGGGCCATGATGCCGGTCCTGATCATTTCGCGACTCTTGACTCGGCTGCTGACCCGCGGGCACTCACCGACGCTGTCGAGAGGTGAGCTCGCCTCCACCATTGCCTCAGCCGCACATCACGGCGCCATCTCGCCAGGTGAATCGAGGATATTCGAGAATCTCCTGCGCTTCGAAGAGGTGAGGGTCGAAGATGTGATGACCCCCCGAACCGTCGCCATAATGCTCCCCGCCGACGCGACCATCGCGGATCTGCTGGCCGATCGAGAGGCCGAAGCGGTCAGCCGCATCCCTCTGTTTCGCGACAGTCGGGACAACGTGGTCGGCTACGTGCTGCAACGCGAAGTCCTGAAGCGAACCGCTGACGGCTGTCACAAGGACATCACTCTCGAGAGCTTGATGCGGCCCATCTCCTTCATTCCGGAGGTGGCGACAGTCGCTTCGGCCATGCGACAGATCCTCGAGCGACGCGAGCCAATCGCCATGGCCATCGACGAGCATGGCGGGGTTTCCGGCCTGGTGACCCTCGAGGACCTGACCGAAACCGTCCTGGGGGTCGAGATCATCGACGAGTCCGACCGCATCGTCGACCAGCGCCAAGCTGCGGCCGCGCTACGGGACCAGCGCATGGAACGCATGCAGCGGCGGCGAAAGCTCTAGAGCTAGACCCGTTCCAGATTCCATCTCATAAACGAAGCGGACTCGGGTACAATCCGCCGTCATGGCAAAGAAGAAGGGACTCAAAGTCCTTTACGACTGCGAGGCCTGCCCGGCCTATTGCTGCTCCTACGCCAGGATCATTGTCGAAGACAAAGACATCGCCCGCCTGGCCAAGCACTTCCGCATATCCCGCAAGGAGGCGCGAAGGAAGTTCACCAAGAAGGGGCACGAGCCCGGCGAGCGAGTTCTTCGGCATCGCAAGGACGAGCATTATGGGACCGTCTGCAGGTTTCTCGACCGAGAGACGCGCATGTGCACGATCTACAATGCTCGCCCGGGAATCTGCGGGGACTACCCGGGCCTTCGCGAATGCGGCTACTACGAGTTCCTGAAGTTCGAGCGCCTGCTACAGGAAGACGACGAGTTCGTTCCCACCGCGTACAACCCCTAGACTCGGCAACGGCGACAGGGTCCGGCGCGGTCAAGGCAGGCCGCGTTGGGGCGCCCTCGTGGGTGTCTCAGATCTTCTTGATCACCACGAAGCTGATGTCGTCGGTGGCTGGCGCGAAAGCCAGTAGATCCTGCTCCATCTTCTCGCAGATGGTCGAGGCGCACTGGTCTCCGACCTGGGCCAGGGTCTGCTCGATCCTCGAGGGGAAGAACTCGCCACCGCCGTGCTCGGAAAGCCCGTCGGTATAGAGCAGCAGGATGTCGCCATCGGCCAGCAGATCGATCTCGTTGACCGTGTAGGGCTGCTTGTATTCGAGTCGCCCGGCCTCCACCCGTTCGCTCAAGCCGGCATCGGAGGGAAACATGCCCACTGGCGGGAAGGAGATGAGTCGCTCCTCGCTGATGTCGACAAATCTCCCATACTCCCGAGAAAACACCATTGGCCGGGGATGACCTGCCGAGATGAATCGAAACCTCCCCTGTGTCGAGATCTCACCGTAAAGCATCGTCAGGTACTTGTTGATGCGCGTGGTGGCGAAGAAACGCTGATTGATGTGCTCGAACAGCTTGGTGGTGATCTCACCGAATCGATCGAGCTCGTAGTAGGCCCCAACCAGGAACGCCTGATGCAGCATCGCGGCGATCAACGCGTCCGTCACCCGGTGGCCTGATACGTCGGCCAGCAGGATTCCGGAGCGATGCCGACACTTACCCAATCGATCCGCAACCTCCTCAGAGCCTTCCCGCAGAGCGACTTCGATGCGCCCCGGAAGATCGTAGCGCCGGTTGAAGTCGATGAAGATGATGTGATCGCCGCCTGCTGTCCCCTGCAAGGGGAGCGACACGGCGCTGATATCGATACCAGCCAGCTTCGGGATGGCGCCCGAAGACGGCTTCAGGACTCCGGCGATCTCCTGGAAGTTCTCCAGCTCATCGGCGAATTTCAGCTCCTTCGCTGGAGCTGACATGGTTGTCAGATCTGCAGTACTCATTCGTCGCAACCCTCACTTCTTGGCCTCCTAGCTGCAAGGCCCGGGGGATCATAGAACATTCGCATGGCCTTGCGATGACAAATCAGAGACCTTTCGGCCACAGGCTCTCGATAGCGCCGAGTCCGAAGTCCTCGGACCTGCCCTGGGATCCTGCCCCCCGGGCAGAGACTGTCTCCGGGGACGCCGCACCTTGAATAGGTCCATCCGGGTGGTCCGCACGCGGACGGCGACGGCTTTGTAGGGGCGCCCTCTGCCGCACCACCCGGACGAGCCTCGGGCACCGTTGTGGGCAACAAGGGCAATAAGGGCTTGAGGGCGCAGGGGGGCAACTTCCTGTCAGGAGTCGTGATGCCTCCCGTCGCCATGAGAAGAAATCGGACCCGGACCGAGACCCCTAGGCCCTTACGCCCCTAGTGCCTCAAAGACCGCTCGGCGACTTCGCCGAGCTCCTCAACCCCATCTAGCGGAGGATCGCTGTCGCTTCGGGTGGCCCTTCCTCACCGGCGAGCGGCTCCACCAGGCCTTCGAGAGTATAGGGAGATCGTGAGTGCCGCGGGTACCAGTGTCGGCTGTGTTCCGCGAAGCGGCCCAAAGACGATTCCCAACGGAAGTTCGACACCAGCAAGGAATCACTGCCGACTCGAATCCAGTTGCACGTGTTCTTGTCCCGCTCTCTGGCTCGGCCCCGGTTGGATGTCGTGGTGCCTGAATGGAGAATGACCACGGGTGGCCTCCCCTGAGGATAGAACTCCTCCGAGTTGCCGATGAAAGACTGATGCAGATGGCCGGACAGGATCAAGTCGACACCAAGGGAAGTGAAAAGATCCATCGCTTCGTAAGCGTTCGTGAGGACTCGTTGCGTTCCGAACCAGGGTGGCGGTATCAGGTGATGGTGAGCCACCACAACCTTCAGGAGATCGGGTGATGCCTCTTCGAGCACCTGAGCCACTTCCAGGAGACGGTGTAATCGAATCCTGCCATCCTTGAAGGTCCAGCCATGTGCCGTGTTGATACCCACGACCAGAAGCTCTTCATCCCGATAGACGGGCTCGAGCTCCTCACTGAAGTGGCGGCTGTAAGCACCATAGGGATCCAGGAAGCGCTCCCAGAATCGATAGAGGGGCACGTCGTGGTTGCCTGGAACCACCAGAGACGGAACCGGAATCTGGTCGACGAACTGCCGAGCACCCTTGAACTGATGCGGCTTGGCACGCTGGGTCAGGTCACCTGAGATCACCACCAGATCGGGCTGACGATCTGCGATGAAAGTCAGGACTCCGGCGGCCAGCTCGGATAGGTGAGGAGGGCCGAAGTGGACGTCGGAGATGTGGAGGATTTGACGCACGGCAACCGAGGGGACTCCACTGCCAGCCGATCGTCGGCGGGTGGCGCTACAGAATGTGCCTGCCCAGGACGTGGTTGACCTGGCCGCTCACCAGGTCGGCCGCATGGTTGGACAGCGCCGCCACGATCTCCTCGCCACGATTTCGGCCGAGTACGTAGCCGCCGATCGCAGCAATCGTGATCGACGCTATCGGATAGCGGCGCACCAGCCTCTGCCACTCCAGCTCCGACGGCATGACTTCGTCCATGACCTCATCGGCTCCGGGAATCTGTTCTTCCACCTGCTCCCCCCTCGATCAGTCGCGGCGTCCCCGAAGCAGCAGTCCCAAGACGAAACCGATACCAGCGGCCATCAGAACCGCCTTGCCCGGATTGTCCCGGACGTACTCGTTGACGTCCTCCGTCAGATGGTCCATGTCCTTGCGAGCCTTGTCATAGCCGTAACGCACCTTGTCCTTGGCGACATCGTACTTTTCCTTGGTCGCATCTTTGGCCACGTCGTACTTCTCCTTGGCCGCATCCTTGGCCACGTCGAATCTCTCCTTGGCCGCGACACCGGCTCTCTCCGCCGACTCCTTGACCTGCTGCGTCGCACGACCGGCGCCTCCGCCGATGTCCTTGACCTTCTTCTCGACCTCGCTGGCCACGTCGGAGAACTTCTGGCGCGCCTTGTCCAGGCTCTCATTGGCTTTCTTCTCAGCCGCCTTCGCGTCCTTCTCGGTCGTCTCGTCTGTGTCTTTCGGTTTTTCCGCCATCTCTACCTCCTGCGCTGGGTTTCTCTATCTCTTCTAAAGGTACACCATCCACCATCGCACCACAACAAACACCGTAACCTACCGTCCTGTCGCCGAGCGAGCCAGTGGTACGATCACCAAGCGAATTCTCGAGAGGAGCTTACGATCATGGGGCGAGTCACCTTTTGCGGCGCGTACGGTTCGGTAACAGGCAGCAGTACCCTCCTGCAGTGGGGTGACACCTACGTTCTCGTGGACTGTGGCCTCTACCAGGGAGACGAAGAGCTGGAACGATACAACTGGAGGACCTTTCGCTACAAACCCCACGAGCTCGGAGCGATTCTCCTCACTCACGCCCATCTGGATCACACGGGCCTGCTGCCCCGCCTGGTGGCGGAGGGGTTCGAAGGGCCGATCTACTGCTCGAAGGCGAGCCGCGGACTGGTGTCCCTGATTTTGCAGGACGCCGGTCATCTACAAGAGGAGCAGGCCCGCTACGCATCGAAGAAGGGCTACAGTCGCCATGCGGAGCCGCGGCCTCTCTACACCGCCAAGGATGCTCGCCGGACGCTGAAGCTCCTCAAGCCTCTGCCGTTCGACCAGGCGACGGAGATCCTGCCGGGCATCCAGGTACGCTTCCGTCGTGCCGGCCACCTCCTCGGCGCGGCCAGCCTGGAGATCCAGGCCAAAGGCAGTGACGGGAAGCGGCGGAGCTGGTGCTTTTCCGGCGACGTTGGGCGATACGATGTACCCATCATCAAGGACCCGGAGCCGCCTCTCGACCCGCCGGCCGCGTTGATTCTCGAGTCCACCTACGGCGATCGGCTTCACCGGCAGACCGATCCTGAACGGCAGTTTCGCGAGGTGATCCGCCGAGTGTTCCAACGGGGAGGCACCGTGATCATCCCCGCTTTCGCTCTGGGTCGAACCCAAGAGGTCCTCTACCACCTCTCGCAACTGGTAGACGATGGCGAGCTGGATCCCGGGGTGGTGTTTCTCGATAGCCCGATGGCGATCAAGGCCACGGATCTCTACGCTCAGGCGACGGCCGAGCACGACGAAGACCTGCTGGAGCTCGTCGAGCAGCATCTCAATCCGCTGTCCGCCGACCGTTTCCAACGGTGCCTCAGCTCAGAGCAATCCAAGGCTCTCAACAACCGCAAGGAACCGGCGGTGATCGTTGCCGCCAGCGGTATGGCCACCGGCGGACGGGTGGTTCACCACCTCAAGCACCGTCTTCCCGGCGTCAGCAACGCCGTCGTGTTCGTCGGCTACCAGGCGGGAGGCACACGTGGGCGAGCTCTGGTCAACGGGGCCGAGACCGTCTCTATTCACGGCCAACCGATTCCGGTCGAGGCGGAGATCCTGTCTCTTCACGGCCTGTCGGCCCATGCCGATCAGGCGGAGCTCGTGCGTTGGTTCGATGACCTGCCCGGAAGCCCTGGCCAGATCTTCCTCAACCACGGTGAGGATCAGTCGCGCAAGGCTCTCGCCGCCGTCCTGCGGGCCGGAGGCTCTTCGAGACCGCAGCCGCTACTGCCAGTCATCGGCGATGAGGTCGCCTGGTAGCGGTAGGCGGTCGAATCGGTCCCACGCGAGCCTGATCCGTCAAACCTTGTGGCGCCCTGGCGCCAGAGGTACAATTCGCTGCCGACTTTGGCGTGGGGCAGTAGCTCAGCCGGGAGAGCACCACGTTCGCAACGTGGGGGTCGGGGGTTCGAGTCCCCTCTGCTCCACCATTTGGACCCACCCAGGGCAAGAGGACTTGGTGCCCAAACCCCTTGTCCAGCTTCAGCAGGTGGCGAGCTCGCCCACCTTGGCCTCCACCGCCTCGAGCACATCGAGATCGCGGACTGCAGCCATCATCGCGTTGTGGTCGCGGTAGAGCGGGCGATCCTCATCGAGGTAGTCGACATGGCGTCGGATGGCGGCATGGGCCGCTCGGGAGCCGTGGCCAGGAGTGAAATCGCGCAGGTCGAGGGCCTGCGCAGCAGCCATCAGCTCGATCCCGAGAACACCACAGGCCACATCCAAGATCTGCCTCGTCTTCAGGGCCGAGTTCATTCCCATCGACACGAAGTCCTCCTGATCCGCGGCGGCCGGTATCGATTGAATGAAGGCAGGAGCCGAGAGCATCTTCTGCTCGACGATCTGCATGTCAGCGGTGTATTGGCTGAGCATCATGCCGGAGAACATGCCAGCCCCCTTGGTCAAGAACGGCGGCAGACCGGCGCTCAAGGCCGGATTGGTCAGCCGATTCATGCGGCGTTCGGAGAGCACGCACACCATGGTGACGGCAGCGCCCAGGGTGTCGAGCGGCAGACTGACCGGGGTTCCCTGGAAATTGGCGCCGGTCAGCACCACCTGGTCCTCGGGCAAGAAAAGGGGATTGTCTCCGATACCGTTGATCTCGATCTCGATCTGCTGACGGGTCCACCGCATCTGGTCCCGAGCCGCCCCGATCACTTGCGGCGTCGAGCGCATGCTGTAGGCATCCTGGACCCTGACCTTCTCTTTTCCGGTTAGCAGGTCGGAGCCATCCATGATCTGACGCAGATTGGCGGCGGTGATCACGGCACCTTGAAAGCCCCTCATCTGGTGCAGCCGGGGGTCATAGGGCCTCATATTTGCCCGGAGTGCTTCGAGCGAGAGTGCTGCGCCGATTTCGGCTTGCTTGATCCAACGCTCGGCATCATAGAGAGCAAGAGCCCCGATCCCGGTCAGCAAGTTGGAACCGTTGATGGTGGAAAGCCCGTCCCGGGCCTGGAGGCCGGGAATCGGGATTCCGGCTCGCTCCAGAGCCTCGGCACCCGGCAATCGGTCTCCCCGAAAGAAAGCCTCGCCTTCACCCATCATCAGCAGGGCGATCTGGCTCATCGGAGCGAGATCACCACAGGCCCCTACCGAGCCCTTCTCACAAACCACCGGGGTCACTGCGTTGTTGAGCATCGCGAGCAACGTCTGGGTGATCTCCAATCGACAGGCGGAATACCCCTTGGCCTGCAAGTTGGCGCGTAGCAGCATCGCGGCGCGCACATGGTCGATCGGGGCTGGATCCCCGATGCCCGCCGCATGGTTGTAGACCAGGTATCGCTGAAACTCGCGCACCTGATCGTCGTCGAGCACGACCTCGCTGAACTCGCCGATGCCCGTATTGACACCGTACATGATCTCTCCCGCCGTGATTCGCTCCTCGATGAACTCACGGCAGGCGCCGATTCGCTGCACGGCTTCCCGGTCCAACTCGACCGCTTCGCCCCGACGGGCCACGGCCTCGACGTCTTCGATCGTGAGTGCACTACCAGTCAGGGAAATGGCCATCGTCTTACCTCGCCGGCGGAACGTCCCAGTACAGATACTCGACATCCGCCGCCGAGGTGGGAACGTCGGTCAGGAAGTAGACCGCCAGCATACCGTCCGTGAAATAGGGGTCACCGGTCAGATTCTTGGCCGGCTCTTCAAAGGCCGCGGGCGAGCCACCATCGACATGTCCCCATGCCCGCAGTGCCTGCGAGACCATCAGGTCCTGCGTCAGATAGGCCCGGGTCTCATCGACATCTGGGTCTATCTTGTGGGTGGTGAAGGTCGAGCTCTTGGTCGTCAATCGGGTGCCGATGTCACGACTGATCTGGCCGACCCTCACCGGCTCTCCTTCGAAAGTCACCGGGGCCAACCAGAGTCTCAGGTGGTTGCGTTCGTGGACGTTGCTCCGAGCCTTCTGTAGCGCTATGTCCTGTGGCCGTCCGAAAAGATAGAGAGGACTGATTGGCGCATACCGGTAGCCGAAACCGAACAGCCCCGCCACCCCCGTCTTGATCACCGAGCTGCCCCGCATCGATGCCGTCGGGGTCCAACCGGCGCGGATGAGGGCCGGCCCGGCCTGAAGGTCCGTGCCGACCACGACGATGTTGAGCGGATCACCATTCACGGTTGCCTTGGCATTGGTCACACAGCACTGCAGGTCCGCCACCCAACGCCGCAGGCCCTCTGCGTCCAGGTCGACGATCTCCTCGGCAGAGGGGAGCTGATCCGGATCGATCTGATGGTAGTCGGCCTTGAATCCAGGCACCTCCACCAGAAACCCGAAAGTCTCGACCCTGCCCTCTCCCAGTAACGCGACTGATACCCACTTGGCGCCCCGGTTTCGGTTCGTGAACACGAAGCCCGAGCTGACGCTCTCGGGCGGCACCGAGAAGAACATCTGTTGGCTGTCGAAGAACCGGTCGATGTCGCTATTGACCGATTTCGCCCCCAGGCGATGACTCTTCCATCCGACCTCGAAAGCCGAGTAGTAGTCCGCGTCCAGGTCGCGCGGCAGAAACCAGAAATGATCCCGGCTCTTGTTCTCCACCTGGACCCAGACCGGTTGGATTTTCTTCTTGTACAGCTTGGAGTCGAAGGCCAGCTTGGTTTCTTCCTGTGACAGAACGCTGACCGTCACCGTCAGGTCGCCCTTTGTCTTGCTCTCCGTGCGCTCCAGGAACCCGACGTCTTCTATTGGAACAGGCTTGAAGCTGGCACAACTCGAGCCGATCGCCAGGATCAAAAGCCCCAGCAGGACACGAACAAGACCGTTGATTCTTGGCATGGTTCTCATGGCAATCGTCTCTCCATGTCGTCTCCGGAGAACCCATTCTAAACTCCACGGTGCCCTTACGGCACTGACCCGGGCTGCGATCAGGCCCGCCATGCGTCAGGTAGTAAGATGACGCTGCCCGACGTCGTAGCATGGCGATTCTTGGCCCCATTTGTTTCGGTAGCGAGAATGACTTTCGAGAGCCTCCTTCCACTGCTGCTGAGCTTCCTTGTGGGCACCGTCGTTGGGGCGGCCATCGCCTTCCTGCTCAAGGCCGGAAGAGGCCAGAGAGAGCTTCTCGACGCCACTGCCCAACTGTCCGCGGCTCGAGCCGGGGCACAGCTCGAAGAGACCCGCCGGGAAGAGCTGGAGGCTCGACTCGAAGAAGCGCGGTCCGGCCTGAGCGAGCTCGGAAGCCAGGTGGCGGTAGCCCAAGAGCGAGAGGTCCAGGCGGAGCAGCTCATCGCCGAGCTCAAGACATTCAGCGAGCAGTCCAAGGCCGAGCTCGAGAACCGCTTCAAGGCGCTGGCGGCCGAGGCGCTGGCCGGCAGTAGCAAGCAGTTCCTGAATCTGGCGCAGGAGCGCCTCAAGACGAGCGAGGAGCGGGGCCGCGCCGAATTGGAGGAGCGCAAGACGGCGATCGAAACGCTCTTGAGCCCACTTAGAGAGACCCTGGGAAAGCTCGATGAGAAGACCCTTCTGATCGAGCAGGCCAGGGTCGAGGCCTACTCTCGAATCGATCAGCAGGTAGAGACCTTGGCGAAGGCCACTCAGACCCTGCAGGACAAGACCACCTCGCTGACCACCGCGCTCAGGAGCTCCCAGGTTCGCGGCCGGTGGGGAGAGATCGCCCTGCGTAACGTTGCCGAGCTGGCCGGCATGACCGATCACTGCGACTTCGAGGAGCAGACAACGATCAGTGACGGCGGTCGTCCAGACATGATCGTCAACTTGCCAGGTGGCAGGAAGATCGCGATCGATGCGAAAGCACCGCTGACCGACTATCTCGAGGCCACGGAGGCGATCGACGAAGCGGCGCGAAAAGCAGCACTCGAGCGGCACGTCAAGGCGCTCAAGGGCCACGTTAAAGCCCTGGCCGCACGCGACTATGCCGAGGCCATCGGTTCCGATCTCGATCTTGTGGTCCTCTTTCTGCCGGGCGACCCGTTCTTGAGCGCCGCCTTCTCCAAGGATCCCGATTTGCAGGTCGAGGCCCTGCGCTCGAAGGTCCTGATAGCCACGCCGACAACTCTGGTGGCGCTTCTGCGCACTGTGGCCATCTACTGGCAGCAACGCTCCATGGCCGAGAACGCGGACGCCATTGCTGCCGTGGCCCGCGAGCTCTACGACAGGGCCGCAAAGTTGGGCGTCGAGCTGGACGGAGTGCGCAAGGGACTCAAGTCGGCTCTCGACGCTTACAATCGGGCGGTCGGCACGTTCGACCGACGGCTGATCCCGATGGGGCGCAGACTGTCGGAGCTGAAGGTCTCGGAGCAGACCAAGCGTGACCTCACCGCACCAGAACCGATCGACGAGGAGCCACGACGGATCAGCGAATGAAGGAGGGACTAGGGGTCTAGGGGCTCAGGAGCGTAGGGACTCGGGGCTTGGCCGCGAGGGTGGGATCAGCGGTCGCCGGATTTGTCGCCTTCGACCTCGCCGATCATCGGCACGAAGCGCACGGGAATGATCTCCCGCTGTTCGATGCCGCCCGCAGTTCTTGTAACGACCAACAGATCTTGAAAAAAGTCGCCGACGGGAATCACCAGCTTCCCACCGACCTTCAGCTGATCGATCAGGGGCTCCGGCACCCTGTCTGGAGCGGCTGTCACCATGATGCCGTCGAACGGGGCCGCCTCGGGCCATCCCTGGTACCCGTCGCCGATCCGAAAGTGGACGTTTGTGTAGCCCAGATCAACGAGGGTCTTCTGGGCTTTCTGCCCCAGCTCCTGGCGAATCTCGATCGTGTAGACATCCTTCACCAGTCGCGAGAGAACCGCCGCCTGATATCCAGATCCGGTCCCAATCTCGAGCACTCTCTCATCGCCATCCAGCTCTAGGAGAGATGTCATCAGGGCCACGATGTAGGGCTGAGAGATCGTCTGCCCCGAGCCGATGGACAGCGGACCATCGGCGTAGGCCTGATCCCGGAGGGGCTCCGGCACGAAGACGTGGCGAGGCACTTCCTCCATGGCCCCGAGGACGTTGCGCTCGGAAACCCCGCGCCGCACGATCTGCTCCTCGACCATGGACCTTCTCTGGTCGAGAAACCCACTGGTCTGGGCAAAGAGTCTCATCGGTGCCATGGCGAGCAGGAGACCGCCCACCAACCACACTCTACGCCGGTTACCCAAATCGCGCCAGATCACTCGAATGCCCTCCAAGCGGTTGAGCTCTTCCACATCGCCCGAAGCCTCCTTGGTGTTTCCGAGGCAGGTCTGCAGGCGGGAGTTCTCATGATATCCCGATGTGGGACTCCGATACCGACTTTCCAGTTCTTCGGATGCGGCACCATATTCAGGTATTTGCCGCTCAGGTCGAGGTCGGTGGTGTCCACGGTCGGTGACGTCATGCGCGCGATTTGGGCTCCTCACGTCCGTTCGACATTGCGCTGTTGCCTGGATTCGGCCTTTCAGCCGTCGGCGCC
This sequence comes from Thermoanaerobaculia bacterium, assembly GCA_947259195.1. Taxonomy (GTDB): domain Bacteria; phylum Acidobacteriota; class Thermoanaerobaculia; order Multivoradales; family JAHEKO01; genus JAUVRX01. The sequence goes on from CAMYLC010000134.1 coordinate 27,663, forward strand.
TGTCTCCACCTCCCTGTGAGGTGCAATTGCCGAGCCAGCTGGAGACCGTCACGACGTGGTTCGGGTGACTCTGTACAATAGGCGGCCGATGAAGGTCTACTTCAGCAACCTGGGTTGCAAGCTCAATCAGGCCGAGCTCGAGCACCTCTCGCGGAGCTTTCGCGGCGCTGGCTTCTCCCTCGTTGGCAAGCTCGCGCAAGCCGATCTGCACATCGTCAACACCTGCACCGTCACCCATGTGGCGGCCCGGGACTCCAGAAAGACGGCGCGGCGGGGCCGACGGCTGAACCCTGAAATGCGCACGGTTCTGACTGGATGCTACGTGACGGCTGACCCCCGGGAGGCGGCTTCCCTCGCGGGTGTCGATCTGGTGGTGGCTAACCAGGACAAAGAAGCGCTGCTGGAGCGCGTTTGCAGCGCGTTTCCAGATCTCGTTCCGCCCTCCACCAGGGCAACCCGATTGTCCGTTCCCTTCGTCCCCATCGAGTTTGGGAACAGCCGCACCCTCGTCAAGATCGAGGACGGCTGTGATATGCGATGTGCCTTCTGCATCATCCCGCAGACCCGGGGCAGACATCGCAGCCGGCCCTTCGACACCATCGTGCGGGAAGTCGCAGCCTTGAGCAGGGGAGGCTTCAGGGAAGTCGTCATCACCGGCGTTCAGATCTCTTCGTATCGGTGGGGGCCGAAGCGCTTGTTCGACGTCGTCGAGCAGCTACTCCTCTCTGAGGATCAGAGCCGCCTGCGCCTGACCTCCATCGCGCCCTGGCAGCTCGATCGGCGACTCCTCGGCCTGTTCGGAGATTCTCGCCTCTGCCGACACCTCCACTTCTCGCTGCAGAGCGGCTGTACAGAGACCTTGAAGCGCATGCGGCGGCCCTACAGCGCGCCCGAGTTCGAAGCCCTGGTCCGCGAGGTCAAGAGCGAGATTCCCGGAATCGCCATCACCACCGACCTGATCGTCGGCTTCCCCGGCGAGACCGACGAAGAGTTCGAAGAGAGCCTTCGGTTCGTCGAACAGGTGGAGTTCGCGCGCGTTCATGCTTTCCCCTTCTCAGCCCGTCCGGGAACCGAAGCTGCCTCGCTCGCCAACCAGGTACCCCATGCCATCAAGCGCCAGAGGATGGTCCGAATGCTGGAGATCGCCGAGTCTTGCTGCAAGAGGTTCGAGGGCCAACACCTCGGCGCCGAGGTCGAGGTCTTGTGGGAATCCTGCCGGGATGGAATATGGCAAGGCACGAGCGACAACTACATTCGAGTCCTGAAGCAGAGCACAGAACCGCTCGCCAACCAGCTGCGGCGGGAGAGGCTGCTGGAGGCAAGTGAGCGAGGGCTCTTCTGCCAGCCGGCAGACCCGATCCAGGCGACGCTGGCCACCCAGGTACCGAAGCACTCGCCCAACCAGGAGACGACTCATTCACCCTGCCCCCCCGTGGAGACCCGTGGCCATTCGCAACCCCACCCTTGAATCCGAGCTCTTGAGCCTCGAGGCGATCGCCGATCGTATCGAGACCGCATTGCGCCATTCACCGGCCGACGAGACCGAGATCGTCTGGTTGGAGAAGAGCCGCGGTAAGAGTCGCAAACGAAACAAACAGATTGAATCCAGGCTCAATCACCAGCGCACCATCATGGTGCGCGTGTTCGACCGTCGCAGGGTTGGCAGCCATCGCACCGGTTTTGGCGAGATTGGCGAGTTGGAGAACAGCATCCGGTTCGCCATTGCGCAATCGCGAAGTCGCGAGCCTCTCCCGGGGCTCCTGCACGTTCCTGCCAATGAGACACCTACACCCGAGATCGAGGGGCTCTGGGATTCACAGATCGCGCAGCTCGACCCGCAGAGCGCCGAGCGACTTCTCCGGCCCTGGGCCGCAAACCGCGGCACCCTGGACCTGCAGTGGACGGCGGCGCATATCGTGGTGTTCAACACCCGGGGTGTCCGGCGTCAGGTGGCGGTGACAGCATCAGGCGTCGAAGCCCGGATCGGACGAAGACCCGGTGGAGGACGCGCCGCTTCTGCCGCACGAAGTCTGGAGGGGCTGGCTATCGGCAGCGTCTTCGAGCGGGCCAAGCAGCGCCACGCAGCCGGTCCGGAAGGGGAGCTGGTAGCCGATCCCCAACCAGTGGTCCTCTCGCCTGAGGCCACCGCCGGACTCTGCGACATCCTCAATCGCGTCGCCTTCTCTGCCGTCTCCTACTATCAGGGGAGCTCCTTTCTACGCGAGCATCTCGACGTCCAGGTCTTCGATCGCGCCATCAACCTGCGCGACGACGCCACCGATCCGGCTGGTCTACCGTTCCCGTTCGATCTGGAAGGTACCGCCAAACACCCGGTGGACATGATTCTGAAAGGGGCACCGAAGACGCCGGCCCTGGACCAGCGCCAGGCGGCCCAGCTGGGACTCGAAGCGACCGCCCATGCGATAGGCGGCAATGACGCCCGAGCCATGAACTTGTACCTGGCTCCCGGTGAGCTACCGGAAAAGGAGTTGCTCAGAGCAGCCGAAGGTGGCCTGTGGATCGGCTGGTTGGACCAGGTGGAGTGCTACGAGCCGTCGCGAGTCCAGATTCGCGCTCACGCCCGGGGCGTGCGTCGCATTCGCGAGGGCAAGCTCGCCGAGGGACTGCCCGATCTCATCTGGGAGGACAGTCTGCTGCGGGCCTTTTCGAATCTGCTCGGTGTCGGTGCCGAACCGGTGGTCAGAATCAGCCACGACGGAGTCCTCGGAGGGATCTCTACTCCGGCTCTGGCGATAGGCGACACCTCGAACTTCAGGCCCCTGCTCGAGGAGCTCTGAAAGACCACAGAAGGGTAGACGCTACCCGGATCTGATTCGGTGCTGCCGACAAAGACTCACGCCGTGCGTCGGAGCAGGACGAGCGTCTGGTCGTCTCCCTGACTGAGCCCCTGAGCGAAGGTCGTGACCGCCGCGTCGACGGCTCGAATCACCTCTGACAGCGATCGATCGCTGGAGGCACGGAGCAGATCGACTAATCTCGGCAGGCCGAACTCCTCGTCAGACGGTGATTCGCACTCGGTGAGACCGTCGCTGTACAAACAAAGCAGGTCACCTGGCTCGAGCACCAGGCTGCCACTTTCGTAGGAAGATTCTCCGAACAAACCCAACGGCAAGCCCCCGGAGGCCAACTCACGCACGTTGCCATCGCTACCGATCACGACACCGGGATTGTGCCCCGCGTTGACGTAGCGCACTTCGTTCGACGATGGGTCGAGCTCGACTACCAGCAGCGTGATGAACTTGTTGGGTGCCGTCGAGGCGGCGATATGCCGATTCAGATGCTGGACCAGGCCGGGACCGACCCCTTCCCGATCGACCAACAGCCGCAGAGCGGAGTGAATCGTCGACACCATGAGGGCCGCCGGCAGACCCTTGCCCGAGACGTCGGCCAGCACCGCCCCAACCCTTCCTTGCTTCAACCGCATCAGGTCATAGAAGTCACCGCCAACGTGACGTGCGGGTCTGCTCCAGCCCGCCAGCTCGAAGCCCTGGACGACGGGGAACGCGGTCGGCAGGAGTCGGCGCTGGATGTCGGCCGCTAGCTCGATCTCCCGCTCCAGCCGCTCCTTTTCGAGGGCCTGGCGATGCAGATAAGCCGTCTCCAGCGCGGTAGCCGCCTGGTTGGCAAACAGGGCCAGGGTTCGTCGATCCGATTCCGGAAACGGTCCTACGCCATGCCGACTCTCCTTGTCGGCGATCAGCAGGATGCCTCGCGAGTTCGGTTCGGCGCCGACGGGTACAGCCATCAAATGACGGGCGCCCGGCAACAGGTACTGCTCGCCTCCGAGGCCAGGACCCAATACTTGAGCCACCTGGGGATCGTCCAAAGGCAGCTCCGGTATAGCGTCACCCCCGAGAGTATGATCGAGCACCAGCCGCCCGCCACTGCGCAGGAATAGAGCGCCCCGCCGAGCATCCAGGAGCGATACTGCCCGCAGCAGGATCTCTTCGCCGAGCTGCTCGAGGTTGAGCATCGAGGCGATGGCCAATCCGACCTCGTAGAGGGCCTCGAGCTCGACGCCTCGATAGTTGACGACAAAGCTCTGCTCCTTGAGCTGCCGCCTCAGGACGGCCGCGCGCAGCCCCGACGCCAGGGCAAGCACAATCGGGCCCTTCGGACGTTTCCAGTCCTCCTCTCCTGGGGCGAAGAGAAGGCGGCCTTCCGGCAGCTCCAGGCTTTCGTAGCCACTCGAGTCATCACCATCGATCGAGGCTGGAAAGGCCTCGGAGCCCCACATCACTTGCCGCTCGAAACACTCGTCGCTCCCGGAGTAGAGAGCCGCGGCCTTGAGCCTCCGAGACTCGCACAGCAGCTGCAGAAGGCGCACCAGGAATGCACGCTCCCCTTCGCGCAGTCGAGCAGCGCCGAGGACGTCCTCCCAGCTCAAGTCTCGTTCAAGTGAGGCCGAGGGGCTACTCATCCATCCACTAGCCGCTCAGCTCGCCGATCGCTACTCCCTCGTCGGGGTAGATCTTGGCGTACTGGGCCAGTCCCATGATGTGAAAGGTCTTCTCGATCGTTGGCGTGAGGTTGCAGAACGCCAGCCTGCCGTCGATCTCCAGCATCTTCTCGATGATCTCGATGAGAATCGAGATCCCGATCGAGTTGACGATCTTCGTTCCCTGGAGGTTGAGCAACAGCACTTTGTGATCGTCGTCGATCAGGTCGTACGCCACGCGGGCGATCTCCTCTCCCCCCTGGTTGTTGATGTAACCCTCGGTATAGATCACCGCCATCGGATGACGACGGTCGACGGTCACTTTCAACATTTCGGTCATTTCTTGACTCCCGAGATCAGCGCAGCTTGCTCATCACAACGGTCGTTCCGCTCGGGCCGGAGTGAATGTCGACCTCGTCCATCAGTCCCTTGATGATCGTCAGTCCCCATCCCCGCTTGCTCGCGGCCTTGAGCTTATCCTCGATTGTCGGCTTTACCAGATTCTCCGGTGTGAAACCGACGCCCGAGTCACGAATCGTAATCTGAAGCCTCTCCGGCTCCTCGTTCCCGAGTACGACGAATTGGATCTCTACCTTCCGATCATCCGCCTGGCTATGCTCGAAGCTATTGATACAGGCCTCTACGACCGCCATCCGGACCTCATCTATCTTATCGGAGCTCATCTCCATGAACTCCGCCAAGGCGGTTGCGGTCTTGCTGGCCGCAATCTCCATGTCCGGCAACATCGGGAGGGTCAGAGTGACCTCCCTTAGAACGGCGCTACTGGCCATACCTCCATCCGAGCTCCATTAGATCACCCCCCGGGCCTGTATCAGAAGGCCAGGTAGATCTGGAGCAGGTAGACTGCAATGGGCTTGATACTGTCGTTCGCCAGAAGCCAGCCTGAAGCCAGCACTGACGTGCCACATACGACCACGTGAACCGGTATTTGCGGAATGGGTAAGGCTCTTCGAATCGACTGCAGCATCGGTGATCTCCCTGGTTCGCGCTACCGAACCAGCAAACCTGCTGCCAACTGCGACCGATACCACCCGAAACTCCATAAACCTCCTGTTTGCAATTGTTTGCAGAGAACTCCCCAATCGAGATGCGGCACGATTGAATCTCATCATGCGACACAGTGTCGCACCCGGGCGGAGTATGCCCAGATTCTTGGGGCAGAGTTGCTCGAAAAGCGACACCTTGGCTTCGATTTGGGACAATTTGCCGCATATAAGCAATTTTGCCGCACTGCCGCTCAGTAGCCCTTTCTTTGTAGCGTTCGTCGATCGATTCCGAGAAGCGTTGCGGCCCGGCTCTTGTTGCCCCCGACCATGCGAAGGACCCGTGCGATATGCAGCCGCTCTGCCGTGGACAGGTCCAGGGGCTCCGGTCCACCAGTGCCACCGGACTCTCCCATCAGCGACCGTACCAGCTGAGGCTCGATGACCCCTTCGGCCAGCGAGACGGCTGCCTCCACGAGATTCTGCAGCTCTCGCACATTGCCCGGATAGTCGTGACCCATGATCTCGGTCAGGCTCTCTGCCGGGAACCGAGGCAGCTCGATCTGCTCGCGCTCGCAAAAGCCTTCGGCGAAGTAGCGAACCAGGTGCGGAATGTCCTGGCGGCGCTCTCTCAAGGGCGGAAGCTGGATCTCCACTCCTTTCAGGCGATAGTACAAGTCCTCGCGGAATAGCTTCTTCGACACCAGACTCTCGAGATCCTGATGGGTAGCAGCAATCAGGCGAACATCGACTGGAGTCGGTTGGTGGCCGCCGACGCGCACGATCTCGCGCTCCTGCAGGGCTCGTAGCAGCTTGATCTGCAGGGCTGGCTGCATGTCCCCAATCTCATCCAGGAAGAGAGTGCCGCCGTCAGCCAGTTCGAATTTGCCTCGCCGGGCGTCCACTCCAGTGGCCACCCCTCCCTCGATACCGAACAGCTCGCTCTCCAGCAGGGTCTCGGGCAAGGCGGCACAATTGACCGCCACCAGGGCTCCGCTGCGGCCCGAGTGGAAGTGCAGCAGCTTCGCTACCAGCTCCTTGCCGGTGCCGCTCTCGCCTCGAACCACCACACTGACTCCTCGGGGCGCTACCCTTTCGACAAGCTCCAACACCCGCCTCATGGGTGGTGCATGGGCGACGATCCGGTGACCAGCCACCTGATTCGCCAGATGGTCTCGGAGAGCCTTGTTCTCTTCTTGCAGCCGCTCCCGCTGCGCCTCAAGATCCGCTACCTGACGGGCACTGTCCAGAGCGACCCCAGCCAGGGCAGCGACCGACTCGAGGAAACGCCTGTCCTCGGCGCTGAAACCGAGCCGCTCGCCTCCCCGCTGCTCCTTGTCGAGTACCGCCAGGTAGCCCAGAAAGACCCCGCGATTCACCAGAGGTGTCGCAAGTACTTCGTGGTACTCCCTTGCTACCAGCACTCCGTCTCGCTGGGACAGGGACTGTCCACTGGCCAACACCTCGCGCCATAGGGGCGCGGAGAGCAGGGTCGAGGCCTCGGGTGGGGCATCAGGCCAACCGACAGTGGCTGCGGCGTGGCCGGCTCCGTATTCGTCTCGGGTCACGGCGACCGCCGCCTCCGGATCCAGGACTGCACAGACCCTCTCCAGCAACTCGTCGACCAATTCCTGCTCGGGTCGATGAGCATGCAGCGCCACAGCCAGATCGTAGAGGGTCTCCAGCTGCAGAATGCGCCGCTTTTCAGCGAAGGTCGCTCGCGCTTCAGTCATCGCTATCGCGCTGATTCTACAGGGTTTCCGTTGCAGTCCACAGTGGAATGCAAGGCGGGCTAGGGGGTGCGTTTCTTGCCCAGGATCCGCTTGAGGTACTGACCGGTGTAGCTCTTCTTGACTCGAGCGACCTTCTCGGGCGGTCCTTCGGCGACCAGATATCCTCCGGCGTCCCCCCCGTCCGGGCCGAGGTCGATGATCCAATCCGCCGTCTTGATGACCTCCAGGTTGTGTTCGATCACCACGACGGTGTTGCCGAGGTCCGTCAGTCGGTGCAGCAGCCGCAACAGCTTTCCGACGTCGTCGAAATGCAGCCCGGTCGTCGGCTCGTCCAAAAGATAGAGAGTTCGTCCGGTGGACCGTTTACATAGTTCCTTGGCGAGCTTGACTCTTTGCGCCTCGCCACCTGAAAGAGTCGTGGCAGGCTGCCCCAGGTGGATATAGCCCAAACCGACCTCATCGAGTGTGGTCAGAATCCGATCGATGGCCGGGATGTTGCGGAATACCTCGCGCGCCTGCTCGACGGACAGATCCAGGATCTCGGCGATGTTCAGGCCCTTGTAGGTCACCGTCAGAGTCTCCCGATCGTAGCGCTGCCCCCCGCAGACCTCGCAGGTCACGTAGATGTCGGGCAGGAAGTGCATCTCGATCTTGATCTGCCCGTCCCCTTTGCAGGCCTCGCACCGCCCTCCCTTGACGTTGAAGCTGAAACGACCGGGCTTGTAGCCGCGCTGCCTGGCCTCGGGTGTCTTGGCCATGAGGTTGCGAATGTGCCCGAAGACATTGGTGTAGGTGGCGGGGTTGGATCGCGGAGTCCGGCCGATGGGGCTCTGATCGATCGCGATCACCTTGTCCAACTCGTCGAGACCAACGATCGCCTGGTGAGCTCCGGCCTTCTCGGCGGCGCGATAGAAGTGAGTGGCCAACGCCCGGTAGAGAATATCGTTGACCATGCTGCTCTTGCCCGAGCCGGAGACCCCGGTGACAACGGTGAACAGCCCCAGTGGAAAGCCGACGTCGAGTCCTTTGAGATTGTTGTGCTGTGCGCCTCGGATCAACAACCGGTCACCATCGGGCTGCCTGCGCTCGGGCGGCACGGGAACCTCCATCTCACCGCGCATGTACTTGCCGGTCAGGGTGTCGGCGCTCTGGGCGATGTTGTCAGGCGTATCCGCAGCCATGACTTCCCCACCATGGATTCCGGCCCCTGGCCCGAGGTCGATAACCCAGTCGGCCGAGCGGATGGTCTCCTCGTCATGCTCGACGACCAGTACCGTGTTGCCCAGGTCTCGCATACCCTGCAATGTGCCAATCAACTTGGCATTGTCTCGCTGGTGTAGACCGATGGACGGCTCGTCCAAGACGTAGAGGACTCCCATGAGCTTGCTGCCGATCTGCGTGGCCAGCCGGATCCTCTGACTCTCCCCGCCTGAGAGCTTTGCCGACGAGCGATCGAGACTGAGATAACCAACCCCGACGTCGTCCAGGAATCCGAGCCGGTCTTCGATCTCCTGCACCACCTTTTCAGCGATAGCCCTCTGCCGGCGATTGAGCTTCAACTGGCCCAGGAACTGCCGCAGGTCCGATACGGTCATCTCCGACAGCGCCTGAATATGGCGGCCGGTGAGAGTCACCGCCAGGGCTTCGGGGCGCAGGCGACGGCCCGCGCAGGCAGAGCAGGTATGGACCGACATGTACTTCTCGATCTCGTGACGGACGCCCATCGAGTCGGTCTCTTTGTGCCGCCGCTCCAGCCTGGGGATGACCCCTTCGTAGCTACCGCGCCACTTGTAGCTCGAGCGCTTGCCGCTGAGCTCGAAGGTCATCTCCTGGTCGCCACTGCCGAAAAGAATGACCTGACGGATCTCCTCCGGTAGCTCACGCCACGGTGTTTCCAACGAGAAATCGAGTTCCTTTGCCAGGGTCTGGGTCATGCGCATGCGCCAGGACCGCGAGCTACTCGGCCACGGTGCTATGGCTCCCGCCGAGAGAGAGCGCTCGGGGTCGGCGATGATCTTGTCCGGGTCGACGCCCATATGGGTTCCCAAACCAGAACACGAGGGACAGGCGCCGAAAGGGCTGTTGAAGGAGAACAGCCTCGGGGTGATCTCGGAGAGACTGGTGCCGCAGTCGATGCAGGCGTACATCTGCGACAGTGTCTCCTCGGGCAGGCCCATCGGAGCCAGCACCAGCAGACCCTCACCCACCTTGAGGGCCGTCTCGATGGAGCTCGCCAGGCGCTGCTCGATCTCGGGTTTGACCACCAGTCGGTCCACGACGATGTCGATCGAGTGCTTCTTCTTCTTGTCCAGAACCGGCAACTTGCCCTGCAGATCGATGGTCTCGCCATCGATGCGGGCCCGGATGAAACCCTCCTTGACCATCTGTGCCAGTTGCTTCTTGTACTCACCCTTCTTGCCACGGACGTAGGGCGCATAGAGGACAAGCCGAGATTTCTCGGGCAAGGCCATGATCCTGTCCACCATCTGCTGGACCGTCTGGGGTCGAATCTCCTGACCGCAGTTGGGGCAGTGAGGAGTACCAACGGAGGCAAACAGCAGCCGCAGGTAGTCGTGGATCTCGGTCACCGTGCCGACGGTGGATCGGGGATTGCGTGATACCGACTTCTGCTCGATGGAGATGGCCGGAGAGAGCCCCTCGATGGAGTCCACATCGGGCTTCTCCATTTGCTGCAGGAACTGTCTGGCGTAGGCCGACAGCGACTCGACGTACCTTCGCTGTCCCTCGGCGTACAGCGTGTCGAAGGCCAAAGAGGACTTGCCGGATCCGGAGACGCCGGTGATCACCACCAGGCGGTTGCGTGGGATCTCCAGATCGATGTTCTTGAGGTTGTGCTCCCGGGCACCGCGTATGTGAATGCTGTCCATGAACTCTAAGAAAAGGCAGAGTCAAAAAAAGTGGGCTGGAGTCTACCAGCCCACTTCTCAATAACCAGGTCTTGAACGCCCAGAGCGCTCGAGACCGATGTTGACTTGACTAGAACCCGATCGAGAGCCCGACCAACCAAGCGGTCTGGTTGTACTCACCGAAGTAGTAGTTGTCGGACTCTCCGCTGACGGTCTTCGAGTCGAATGGCAGATACATGACCGCTAGGTCGAAGCTCGCCTTGTTGCCCTGGTGCCCATAGCCAAAACTGAATCCGTTCCGATTCGCATCGGGGAGTAGTGGACCGGCTCCGGCTGTGGGTTGTGGGGTCTCGTCATATACATAGCCGAAGCGCCACTGGTTGGCTTCGCTGCTGTTCCAATGAACACCGAGACGGTAGTTGTAGGAATCGTCCCAGTTCTGTGGACGGACGATGTCGTCGAGGACCGGTGTGCCGTCGGGAAGAGTCGGACTGTCGACCTGGATGACCAACGTGTCGAAGGAGCTCCAGCCCGCCCAGTTGATATCGATCTCGAACCCCAGCGTCGGCGAGGCCATGAAGTGGAAGCCCAGGCTCGCGATGTCCGGAAAATCGATCTCGGTCTTGCCACCCAAGGTCTGGCCAAACGGCAGGATCGCCCCGAGCTGGCCATCGAGTGGCGGAATGCCCGTCGGAATCTGCGTCAGCATCAAGTCGCCGTCGTACTCCACACTGATGCCGCTCCGATACGAGAAGCCCCAGGAGAAGCTGTTGTTGTACCTGTGCAGGATTCCGAGGTTGAAGCCGTAGCCATAGTCGTAACCGCCCTTGATCTCCGAGGCGGCGAACTCAGGTCCGCAGAGCGGGTGACTGACATCGGGGTCGAGACATGGCGGATTCGGGTTGATGCCGATGTTGTAAAACGAGCGATTCTGCAACTCGACCTCTGAGAACCGACCGATCACCCCGATACCGATTCCGAAATTGTCCGTCGCCATCCACCCGAACGTCGGATTCACATCGATCGCTTGTAGCGAAGCGAAGGTGCTGACGTGGCGCCCGGTGAATTCGTCAGCGTTTTTCCAGTCCGTGGACAAGCCGAACGGCGCATTGATGCCCAGACCGAAGGTCATCCGATCGTTGATCGGCTCGACCCAATAGAAATGAGGCGGAAATGCTGACAGCCCTTCCTGCTCTTCACTGACACCTGGGCCAGGATAGGGAGCTGCTCCTTTGAAATCTGCCTCCGTAGAGAAGATATAGGTGACACCGAGCATGAAGTCACGCTCGTGTTGAAAGGCGATTCCTCCCGCGTTGAAGAACATCGCCGAAGGATCATCGGCTTGTGCCGTGAAGGCACTCGACATCCCCATCGCTTTGGTGCCGTGCTCGAAGATTCCGAAGCCCGCCGCTTGCACCGGTGCTACCGCTGCCAGCAGTAGGCCGGCGACCCCCAGACCCAAGACCAGAGATTTCTTTAGCGTCATCGAACTTGACCTCCTTCGGTGTAGGTCGACCTGGATGATTCCCTTCTTGTCGCCTTCGAGGCAGTAGGCAGTAGGGCTATGACCTTCAGCAATCTAGGGTCTCGACCTCGCTAAGTCAAGCCAAGCGATCTCCCCTCCCCCCGCCCGGAGTAGCGGACGTCCCTCCGAAAATACATCCGCACTCCGGGCAGCGGGCTTTTGCGTTTCGACATTACCGGCAGGCGCAGGCGAGTCATAACGTTCCGAAGGGTGGTTGACCACCTCACTTTGGGGTAGCTGTCGAACCACCCGGATGGGTGGCTCGCCGAGATCTCGCCTGATCCGAGCGACCGCCTTGCACGCGTCGACGAATCCTTGTTCGCTGTCACGGCAATACTGCTAAAGTAGGTCCGCGGAGGCTGAAGAGATGCACTTCGAACACCCCCACCACGAGCACACACACGAAGAGGTCCACAAGTACCTTCTGGAGCTGTTCGAGAACCCCTACCTCGATCCAGAGAACGGCCACTTCTATGTCGGCTATGGCAGTACCGTGCTGGAGGTCTCCGTCGAGCCCTACGGCCCGGAAGAGACCATCGTCCTGGTGACGGCCTATTGTGCGCAGGGCGTCGAACCCGAGGAGGAGCTTCTTCTGGGTCTGCTCGAGCTCAACCATGAGCTTCCCGTCGGGGCGTTCTCCCTCGTCGGCCGAGACGTTTTCTTTTCCCACGCGCTGTTCGGCAAGACGCTCGATCGAAAGAACCTGTTGGGCTCCATCGCCGCGGTGGCCAACATTTCCGACGACTACGACGACCGCATTGTCGAGAAGTACGGCGGGCAGACTGCACTGGCCAGGATTCAGGATACGGGCGGGCGGGCCAAGCGCCGCTCCACGACGAGCGTGGCGGTAGACAAGGAGTAGGCTCTTGCCTACTGCTCCATCCCCTCCCGCGCCTCTCTGTCCAGCAGCTTCTCTTTTTCCGCCTGTCGCTTGTCGTACAGCCGCTTTCCCTTGGCGAGGGCGATCTCGACCTTGATCCGATTGCCCTTGAGATAGACCGCGAGGGGAATGCAGGTCTGACCCTGGATCGTCGTGCGACCGAAGATGCGATCGATCTCTCGGCGATTCAACAGTAGCTTGCGTGGTCTCTCCGGATCGTGATTCTGTCGGTTGCCATGGCTGTAGGGTCCGATGTGCGCCCCGATCAGCCAGGCCTCCGCCTCGCGAATCTCGATGTAGGAGTCCTTGAGCTGGACCTTACCGTTGCGCACCGACTTGACTTCGGTTCCGAGCAGGGAGATGCCGGCCTCCATCCGCTCGAGGATGTGGTAGTCGTGTCTCGCCCGGCGGTTGCTGGCGAGCTGTCTGTTCTTCGACCTGGCTTTGCCCATCGGACCTGTGTGACTCTCTCGGCTTGGACTCTGGAACCGGCTCGCTCCCGTGCCTGCCATGCGGCCGCAGGACCGGCAGTCTATCGTGCCGGTCGCGACGTAACCTACCGACGTCAGTGCTAGAGTTGAGAGTCGATGTTTCAATCCACGGCTTGGGTTCTGACCGCCTTCCTGTTTTTCGGCTCGTCGGCCGACAAGCCCTACATGACCGAGCCCGAGCTGGTGATCGACGGAGGGCGGGCCGTGGTGAGCTTCAATCTCGTGGGAGGCTTCACCGAAGAGCTCTTCGAACAGATTCAGACCGGCCTGGCCACCGGGTTCACCTACCAGTTCAACCTTCTGAGAGACCACCTGCGCTGGGCCGACAACCGAATCGATACGAGCGAGCTTCAGGTCGTGGCGATGTACAACGCCGTGACCCGCGAGTACCTCATCAACTACAAGCAGGACGGCAAACTGATCGACAGCCGGATTGCTCGTGATCGCGAAGAGCTGGAGCAGGCTATGACTCGAATCGAGTCGATCGCCGCCTTCGTTCTCGGACACGATCTGAACCCCGATAAGCGCTACCTGATCAAGGCCCGGGCCAAGCTGGGCTCTCGCACCATCATGCTGCTGATACCGACCCGGATCGAGACCGACTGGGTCACGACCAGGAAGTTCCGACCGCCAGCGACCGAGCCCTGACGCCGGCTAGCGACAACGATTCGACCTCCATGGCACTGCGCGAGCGTTTCCAAGCCTACAGGAAGGACACCCGCTGGATCATCGGTGGCCTGGCCATTCTATTGCTGGCGCTCTCCCTCCTCTACTACTTGACGCAGCGTGGGCAGGATCTCCCGTCGGAGCTGGTCACCAACAGGGTGCTCCTGTTCGTGCTCTGGTACATCAATCTAACCCTCATCTTAGCGGTCCTGTTCGTCCTGGCGCGCAATCTCTTCAAGCTGGTGATGGAGCGCCACAATCGGATCCTCGGCTCGAGATTCAAGACCAGGCTCGTCGCCACCTACATTGGCCTGTCCCTGATTCCCGTGCTGTTGCTGTTCGCCTATGGGAGTCGCATGCTGCAGGGCTGGATCGATCGCTGGTTCGACGAGCCGGCGATTCAGGAAGTGGCCACACAGGGACATGCGGTGGCGCAGGAGCTCTTCCGCCAGATCGAGCAGACCGCTCTCCGAGATACCGGGCGGGCGTTGCTCGAGATCGAAGAAGAGAGCCCGCGAAATCCCCGCCGCCGTCCTCAGGTGCAGCGGCGCATGGGACAGTTGCTCGAGGAGTTGGACCTGGACTTCCTGGCGGTGTACGACGGAACGCAGTTCGTGCACGCCCTGCTCAACCCTCAGTCGGGCCTGGAAGACCTGCCCGAAGCGGGAGAGCGGTTTCTGGTCGAGGCTCTACGCAACAGCCAGGCCACGCGCATGGTTAGCGTGGGTGGCGGTGAGGAACGCCTGGTGCTGACCGCGGTCGCCGCCGCCGGTGACGGGGAGGTTCTCGAAGGCCGCACGCTGACCGTCGCCGGCACCCTGATCGACGCCGACATCGCCAGCAAGAGCCGACAACTCATCCAGGCCTACCAGGGCTATCGCCAGCTGGAGGTCAGCAAGAGCCGAATCGAGGCCGGCTACCTGCTCAACTTCCTGATGGTCACCCTGCTCATTCTGCTGGCCTCGTCCTGGGTCGGTCTCTACCTGGCCCGACAGATCACCGTGCCCATCCAGGCCCTGGCGGAGGCCACCAAGCGCATCTCCGACGGCGACCTGGACTTCCAGGTCGAGGTGGATGCCGACGACGAGCTCGGGGTTCTCGTGCACTCGTTCAACAGCATGACGGCGGAGCTCCAACGCAACAAGGAGTTGCTGGAGGAGAGCAACCTGGAGCTGTTGATGTCGAATCAGCGCCTCGCCGAGGAGAGGGCCGTGATCAGCGCAGTGCTACAGAATCTGGCGGCGGGAGTGATCTCGGTCGACGAAGAGGGCATCGTGCTGACGTGCAACGGCGCTGCCCTCAAGATGCTGCAGCAGGAAGAGAGCGACTGCATCAGCAGACCGGTGAGGGAGGCGTGGAGCGACCCCGAAAGGGGCAAGCTGGCGGAGCTCTTCGAAATGGATGCCGGTCAATCGCGGCGCATCACCCAGGACTTTCGCATGCTGCTGGGCGACGACTGGAAGGCCTTCGAGGCCAAAGTAACGACGATGCAGGATCGCCATGGAATGGTCAGCGGTCGTGTCATGGTGCTCGAGGAGCTGACCGAGCTGGTCAAGGCCCAGCAGATGGCGGCCTGGAGCGAGGCGGCTCGCCGTATTGCGCACGAGATCAAGAATCCACTGACGCCGATCCGACTTTCGGCCGAGCGGATGCTCAAAAAGCACGAGCAGAAAGCACCCGACCTGGGCGAGACCCTCGAGGAGGGCGTCGAGCTCATCAAACGAGAAGTGGAAGCCATGAAGTCGATGGTGGACGAGTTCTCGCGTTTCGCCCGCATGCCGCTGCCCCGGCCCAGCGAAGTGGAGCTCGAGGGATTCGTCGACGAGGCCCTGAACCTCTATCGGGGAATCAAACCAGGCGTCGAGGTCACCGCTCGTATCGACGACGATGCCCAGAGCGCGAGATTCGATGCCGAGCAGATCAGACGGGCGCTGATCAACCTCCTGGACAACGCTCTCGACGCCACCGAGGCCCCAGGCGAAGTCTCGGTAGCTGTCCATCGTCACAACGGCAGTTTGGAGATCAACATCTCCGATACCGGCGAAGGCATCCCACCTGACGCCAAGGAGAAGCTGTTTCTGCCGCACTTCTCGACCAAGCGCCGCGGCACCGGTCTCGGCCTGTCGATCGTGCACCGAATCATCAGCGATCACCACGGCACCATCCAGGCAGACGACAACGACCCGCAGGGCACCATCTTCACCATTACACTGCCCCAGCAGTAGGAACCCGCCTGAGTGCCAGCGAGACTGCGCCACTGATTCCGTGGGGTAACTGGCAAGGCGCTGCGACGGTAAGCGATGTGGTGTCATCGGTGAGGAGCAGGAACGCAGCCAGGGTTCTACGGGGGCCGTATAATGCCGCCATGACGACACCGCAGCAGATGATCGAGCGGCAGGTGCGGGAGGCCCTGAAAGCCGGTGATCAGGAGCGCCTCGCCACGCTTCGAATGCTCCTCAGCGCGATCAACAACGAACGTATCCGAACTGGAGCCGAGGTCGAGGAGGAGACCTTCTGGAGCCTCGTGCGCAAAGGCATCAAGCAACGACACGAGTCGAGCGAGCAGTATCGAGCGGGCCAGAGAGACGATCTCGCTGACAAGGAGGACAGAGAAGCCGCGATCCTCGAAGCCTACCTGCCTCCGGCGGTGGATGAAGCAGAGCTGTCACAGGCCATCCGCTCGTTCGTCGCGGCCTCGGACCTGAGCGGACCGCAGGCCATCGGACCGATCATGCAAGCCATGATGGCGCGCTACAGCGGCCGCGCGGATGGCTCCACCATCAATCGCCTGGCGCGCCAGATCCTTGACCAAGAAGACTGAAAATCCGGACAGGGTGCGGCGGGTGATCGTCGGCACCGCCGGGCACATCGACCACGGCAAGACCCGGCTGGTCGAGGCCTTGACCGGCATCGACTGCGATCGGTGGATCGAAGAGAAAGAGCGCGGGATCACCATCGATCTCGGTTTCGCCCACCTTCGGGAGGAGGAGCTCCAGGTCGGTTTCATCGACGTGCCCGGCCATGAGCGTTTCGTCCATAACGCCCTCGCCGGCCTGGGTGGTATCCGGGTCCTGCTCCTCGTCGTCGCTGCCGACGAAGGCGTCAAGCCTCAAACCCGTGAGCACGTCGACATCTGCTCTTTGTTGGATATTCCAGCTTGCCTGGTCGCTCTGACCAAGTCCGACCTGGTCACGCAAGACATCGTCGAGCTGGCTCGAATGGAGGTCGAGGAGCTACTGGCCGAGACTCCCTTCTCCGACGCCCAGATCCTGTCCGTCTCGAGCGTGACAGGCGACGGACTGCCCGAGCTGCGCTCCAGCCTTCTCGAGTTGGCGGGGCGTCACGAGACCGAAGTCGACCTGGCGCAGCCCTGTCGGCTGCCGGTGGACCGCGCCTTTTTGCTCAAGGGCCTCGGTCTGGTGATCACCGGCACCCTGGTAAGTGGCAGGACTCGAGTCGGGGACAGCCTGGATCTCCTGCCGTCGGGAAAGACCGCGCGGGTCCGCAGCATTCAGGTGCACGGCTCGACCCGAGAGCAGGCGGTGGCCGGCGAACGTACGGCGCTGCAGCTGACCGGCACCAAGCACGAAGCCCTAGAGCGGGGCGAGCAGCTCGTAACAGCGGGCAAGTTCGGGACGACCACCAGCCTCGCCGGCCGAATGACGCTGCTGCCGGATGCGCCCAAGACCATTCGCGGCTCCATCCCGATTCGCTTTCACCTCTACTCCAGTGAGGTCCTCGGCCGACTCCGCCCCCTGAGCGGCCCTCTCGAACCTGGTAGCAGCGGGATCGTGGAGATCCGACTCCAACGACCGGTCACAGCCATTCGGGGTGATCACTTCATCGTCCGCCGACCTTCGCCGCAGTCGACACTCGGTGGAGGGCAGATTCTGGATCCGGTCTGGCACCGCCGCCGGGGTGCTCAGCTTGGCAGCGCCTTGCAGGCGCTGGAGGGCGGGACCCGAGATGCACTGGCACTTTGGGTCGAAGAGGCCGGAGAGGCGGGCGCCGACACCGAGTCGCTGGCTCGCCGGCTTGGCGTGGAGGCGAAGTCCATCGAGCCGGACCTCGCCGCTTTGGTGTCCGACCAGAAGGCACTTCGGGTCGAACCGGGACCCGGCCACAGCGCCCGCTGGCTGGCTCCAAGCGCTTTCCGCCGGGTCGTGGAACGGGCGAGCAAGGTTCTCAAGACCTATTTTCAAAGAGAGCGTCTGGCCCAGGGCATGCCTAAGGCCGAGGCCATCAATCACATCCTCCCAGGACGTGGCGCCGAGCTCGATGACGTCTATCTCGGCTGGCTCGAAGCCCAGAAGGTCCTCGTAGTGAACGGGGATATGATCAACCTACCCGGTCGCAGCGCCGACTTGACAGACACCGAGTCCGAGCTCAGCAGGTCGATTCTGCAGCGCTTCGATGCGGCCGGTTTGAGGCCGCCCTCGCCGAGCGACGTTTGCAGGGAACTGGGCGCCAAGCCGCAAATCCTGGACGGCGTGATCCACTATCTGGTGCAGAGCAAGAAACTGGCGCGATTGCCGGGTGGTCTCTACATCTCGTCCAAGGCGCTGGCCAGGGTGGCCGAGGATCTGCGCTCTAGCGGCCTCGACTCGGTCAGCGTCGGGGACTTCAAGGTACGGTTCGATCTGACCCGCAAGTGGGCCATCCCGATCCTGGAGCATCTCGACTCCACGGGCGTGACCCGACGGGTAGGCGACGCTCGCCAGATCGTGAGGCCCAGTCAGTGAGGCCAAGTCAATGAGAACAGTCTCGTGAGCGCCGGCACGATCGCTGTCGTCGGGGCTTCCAAGCACCGTCGGAAATTCGGCAACAAGTGCGTGCGCGCCTACCAGAGTGCTGGCTGGGAAGTGTTCCCAGTCAATCCTCACGAGGATGAGATCGAAGGCCTCGCCGTCTTCCGGTCGCTGGAGGACGTTCCGGTACCTTTGGCCAGAATCAGCCTCTACCTTCCTCCGGCCGGAACACGGACACTCCTCGCCGAGTTGGCTGGGATGAGTGGCACGCAGGTCTGGTTCAACCCAGGCTCGGCCGACCGCCCGGTTCTCGAAGAGGCATCCAGGGCCGGTATCGAGGTGCGCGACGGCTGCTCCATCGTGGACATAGGGATGTCGCCAGCCGAATTCCCCTGAACTGCCGTGAAACACTGGCTCTTTCAAACTCTTTGCGCCGCAACGGCACGTCGGCTGATGACCCTGACGTGGATCGGTGTGGCTCTGCTCGCTTCCCATACCGCTGCGGCACAAGAGGGTGGTCTGCAACAGGTTCTCGAGCTCCATGTCGCCCGCTATCCAGCGATGCAGCCGGAGGATCTCTACAAGCTCCTGCACCAGGCAGCCATGGGAAGCGAGCATGCGATAGCCAGCCGCGAAGCGGCGCGTCAGTGGTTGCTCCGAGAGATCGAGACTTTGCAGCGCTCCTCACCCGGCTCCCTCGACGAAGCTCTGATCGAGCCCATCAGCCCGGACGGCCGATTGGTGCGAGTGAATCTACGCCCCTACCTCCGGATGGCTGGAGACCACGAGCCTCTGCTCGAAGCCTTCTGGCTGACTGCCGATCGCCTTGCAGGAGATTCCCGCACCCTGGATCTCTACTGTGAGCAAGCCGTCAATCTGGCACGAGAGGGCACCTTGCCATTCGCACCAGCTGTGCTCGAGAGCCGATTCGCAGAGCTGAAGCAGCAGGGGTATCCAGCTGTCCACCATTCGAAGCAGTACACCGCCGAGTATCAACCTGCCTATCGGGTCGTGCTCCGCGAGCTGTTGCCGAGAGTTTGAGGCTTCTGGACCCTCCGAGGTCTGAAATCTCGACTCAAACCACCCCAAAGGGTGGTGTCACATAGCTGCGCCTCTGCAAAGCTAGATGGTTGTATTGATTCGTAGCGTCGCTACGCCGGTTTCCTGCAATTCGAGTTTTCGGGGAGGAGTTCCATGCCCAACCTTCGACGTCTCTCGCTCATCGCGATCGTTCTCTGCCTGCTAGCCACTACCGGTTCGACGACGCTCTGGGGCCAGGCCGCCAAGGGAGTCGCTCAAGCCGACGACTCTGCGTCGGAGACCAACAAGCTCTTTGCCCGTCTGCCGAAACCCGTAAGAGACCGTGACTACTACGACAATGGTCGGCCAGACCCCCTGAAGGTCGAACTGGGGCGCCTGCTGTTCTTCGACAAGCTGCTCAGCGGCAACAGGAACATCTCTTGCGCCTCGTGTCATCATTCCCTGACAGACACGGGGGACGGTCTGTCGCTGCCTGTCGGTGAAGGCGGCCGGGGCTTGGGAATGACTCGCGATACGGGCTCGGGGCTGGACTCGATCCACGAGCGGGTACCTCGCAATGCGCCACCGGTCTTCAATCTCGGCGCTCGTGAGTTCCATCGAATGTTCCATGACGGACGGCTCGAGGTGGATCCCTCCCAACCTTCCGGTTTCATCTCTCCCGCCGGCGATGATTTTCCTCGAGGCCTCGACAACGTGCTG
>CAMYLC010000135.1 GCA_947259195.1 Thermoanaerobaculia bacterium
AACGGGACACAGGAGTCTCGGGAGCTGTCGACCGCCTTCGACGGAGTCTGGGACTTCCGCATCACCGAGCGCCTGGACCGAAAGGGGATACCGCTCGAGCTGAACCGCCGCGTCGAGATCAGCTGCGCCGCGGACAACGGATAAATTGCCACGCATGGCTTTCGGGCTCTAGTCCGAGAAGCGCGGCGCGGTACTTCGAAGCCCTATACCTCACGGCTCCCAGTCCGACATGGTGATTCGAGGCACCGGCCCATCCAATGCCAGAGCCACCGCGATGAGAGCCATGCCGTGCGAGTGGGCCGTATTGAATCGCAGGGATTCCAAGGCGAGCTCTCCAACGATCCGAGGCTTGCCTTGCGAACCGTACTCGAATCGGAGCTTCCTGGGTTCGACCTGTCGGTAGGAGGCGAGTATGCTGCGGAGCAGGCCCCGACGCACAATGAACCGTCTTTTCAGATCTTCGAGACCGAAATGGCAGCACCTGGTCCGCTCGTCGTCGCTCAACAGGGCCTCGAGGTCACCTAGCTCCCATTGTGGATCATCCAGAGACAGGCGCCAGAGGTGCACTTCAGCCTCAGTCAACTCGAGGTTGCTGGGCGAGCAATGCCATCGGTCGTGGGTCGAAGCCATGGAGGTTCAGCGGATTTGTCGGTATTCGGGCGGCGACTGCAAACCGAGGGACACATCCTAGCCGAACGAGCTCGAGTCCATCCCACCCAGGCCGGATGGAGGAGCGCTAAGATCCACAGAGAGGAAGGAAGCAGTCTGTCTTTGGACAACAGTGCGATGGACGACATCCATGCTGATACCTTGCTCTTAGCCTCATGAGCCGCACCCTCGAGCGACCTGGCCCGGAAGGCCGATCCGGCCCTCTCGTCAACCAGACGGGCGGGTACCTCCACCTATGGATGCCCTATCTGGTCCTCGTCCTCTTGCACCTCCTGTCGGGCCTGCAAATGGAGCAGCCGCTGATTCTGGCCGACGAGGTCGGGTATCTCGGAAACGCTCGCTACTTGGCTGGGACCGCACATATGCCGAACATGCAGGGTACCCAGTTCTATCACTTCGGATACTCGCTGTTGGTGCTGCCGGCTTTCTGGCTGTTCTCGGGTCCTGTCGCGATCTACAAGGCCGCTATCGCTATCAACGCGCTGCTCATCAGCTCGCTCTATGTCCTGCTATACGTGATCCTCACCACTGTCTTCGATGCGCAAAAGAAAGCGGCGATCTGGATCGCATTTGCATGCTGTCTCTATCCGGCCCTGACTCTCTACTCGAACTTCGCCTGGTCCGAGAACGCCTTTATTCCCCTTCTTGCCCTGACCACTCTGCTCTTCGCGCAATACCTCGGTTCCGGATCGACTCGAGATGCACTCCTCTTCGGATGCGCAGTGGGTTTTCTCTACACGATCCATCCTAGAGCCTTGCCAGTCGTCCTCCTGGTGGTGATCTATCTTCTGGTCTTGACAGCGTTCAAGGTGCTAACGAGAGGCCGAGTATTTTTGAGTGTGACAGCGATTGGGCTCTTTCTCGCACTGACCCGGATCGTCAACGACCATCTCAAATCCGTAGGCTGGGTCGGTGCCGGTGAGTTCTCCATAGCCGAACTCGCAGGACGCCTTCTCCCCGGCAGCGCCTTCCCGGTTTTGGCTCAGAGGTCCTTGGGCCAAGCCCTGTACCTGTCTCTCGCATCTCACGGTCTTTTCGTGGTGGGCTTCGCGGCTGCGATCCTCTATGTCCGCAGGGAGCTTGCCTCTGGAAGCTGCCGCAGGGTCCTCGCAGACCCCAAGGTCGGAGCGCGGATCTTCATGCTGATAGCCGCCTCGGGTGTGTTCCTCGCCTCCTTGACCGTCAGGGCATTCAGCACCTACGGACCGGAGGGAATGCAAGGGTCTGGCTTCATCCCTGGTCGGTATGACGAATCGTTCGCGGTTTTGTTCATCGCTCTCGCTCTGGCGGAGACTTGGGAGAAGTCCATCAAAACTGCGCAAACACTCAGCCGCGCCGCCCTCGTGGCGGGAGTCCTCCTAGGTCTGGCGGCACTCGTGACGGCTCAAATCAGCGCCTTCCTTCAGATCCTCGACTCCAATGTGCCCCCGGAAGCGGCCCGGAGGTCTATCTCCGCAGTGCAAGTGGATGCGGTCGATGTGCCTGGAGTATTTCCGATAGTTCACTTCATCGGCGAGTTGAACCTCTACATCGTCGCCCTCGTTGCGAGCGCTTCGTTCCTCGCTATCACCCTGACGATGAGGTACTCGCGACGCGCAGGACTGGTTTTACTCATGCTGTTCTTCGCATCGTTTTCGTTCTACAACTACCGGCACAAGCTCATGCCTTCCAGAGACCGGGCGAAACCGCGCCTTTCTTTCGCAGAGCAGTCTTCCCACCTCGGACCCATCCCATCCATCAGCTTTGACAATGCACATTTCGACCCGGGAATGCTGTTCGGATCTCAATACCTGCTTCAACACGCCAGATTCACTCTCTTCGACAGTAGGAAGGGTGAAGAGCCTGCATCAGAGGTAGTCATCAGTGGCACCCGCTGGGGTGACAGCCGCCACCCTGACGCCCAAATGGTTCTTCAGGAAGGCAATGGAGAGTTTGCCTTGTGGGTTCTGCCAGGCGAGCTTCAGTCGCGCCTTCCTCCGGCGAACTACCTGACAGCCACCCTGGGAGCGGCACCAGCGTTTCGGGTGCAGGAATCTGGTTTCTACGCCCAGGAGTGGCTACAAGGCGCCCCGGCACGGTGGACCAACGGCGCTGCGATACTGCGAGTTCCACTGGACCCGGCTCACATGCCCCAAGACCTCGAAATCGACGTCGTCGCTTTCAATCGAAATCAAGTCCAGCTCCAGGTCGTCGCCAATGGGGTCGAGTTGTGGAATCAGTCCATCCCGGCTGAAGGATGGTCAGGAAGTTTCGAGTTGGAACAAGTGCCACTCCACGATGAGCTGCTCATCGAGCTCAATAGCGACACCTTTGCGCCCTCCGAAGGCCCTTCAGGACCGGTTACCCAGAGGCACCTAGGCGTCATGGTGAAAGGGATCCGATTGAAGACGCGCGTCAAATCCGGTGAGCCGGGAGCCTAGAGGAGGCTCCCGTACAGGGCGAGCTCCAGCTTCGTGTACCATGAGATCCGATGCGTCGACCGCCCGTTGAGCCCTTTCCGCACGACAGTTTTGATCGGCGCCCAGGCGTCCACGAGTCGCCGGACGGGCAGATCAACTTGATCCACTGCTCGTACCACAAGTGTCTGACGGTCTACTACCGCCGCATCATGGACGCTCTTCTCAATCGGTGCCAACCGTGGGGACCTGGATACCGCCATTACAACAGTGACCTGCAGAACTTCTACAAAGGCTTTTCGGAAGATCGCGTTTCGTCGGTCAACAATCGGGCTCTCGATTTCGAACGCCTCGGCCGCTTCCGGATCTCGCGCTTCATCAGGGATCCGCGCGACCTGGTGGTTTCCGGGTACTTCTACCACCGGCGCGGCGCGGAGGCCTGGGTGAGAATGGAATCGCCGACAGCAGAGAATTGGTACTTCGCCAACGGCGTCGTGCCGGCCGGCCTCAAATCCTCGGGAACCTCATTCGCCCGCTACCTGCAGTCGATTCCGAAGGAGGAGGGCTTGCTCGCGGAGTTGGAGCTCCGAGCATTACATTTCGAGTCGATGGCGCGCTGGCCCGAGAAACATCCCGACATCCGAACCTATCGCTACGAAGAAATTCTGGGGCACGAGCAGCAGGTTTTCCGAGAGCTTCTCGAGCACTACGAGCTATCGCCGGTGGAGCGAGCCTTGGGTAGCTGGTTCGCCAAACGGCACTCGCTCGGCAGAAAGCAGCGCGATCCCCACATCAGGAACCCTGCATCCGGTCAATGGAGAGAGCACTTCACACCAAGGGTCAGGCGGGCCTTCGACTCCCAGTACGCTGGTCTCATCCGCCAACTCGGCTACCCGCCCGCCTGACCATCGCCGAGCCCCGGACGGATGATGACCTCGCTTGCGCCAACCCGACAGCCTGAATCTGCACCCGGTCGGTGACCCATGCCCAAACACATCCTGTTGGCGACGAATGGCCCGAGCGGCATGCTCTACTCGAGTATCGAGCTCGCCCGACGTCTGGCTGCGGCGGGTCATCGAGTGACCTTCGCAGCGCCGCCTGCGGCATGTGAGCTGGCCCAGCATCACGGCCTCGCAATCACAGCGTTGGAGGACAGCGGGTACGATCGGTTTCTGGTCGAAGATGCCGGAATTGGGCCGATCCGGAGGCTGTCAACTATGGGCCGCCGCCGGCAGCGAGCAGCGGACTCCATGGGGCTGAGCGAATGGACACGAGCCGTGCGCGAGCTCGACCCGGACCTGCTGCTGATCGACGGAGAGATGCACGAGCACATCATCACGGCCTCGGCCAGCGGCGTGCCTTTGGCGCTTCTCAATACCTTCGCCTCGATCTGGCATCGACCCGGTCTCCCGCCGCCGCATCACATGGTACGCCCCGGGGTCGGCTGGTGGGGCACCGGATTCGGAATCTCGATGCTTTGGCGTCTGCTTCACCTTCGTAAGCGATCGAGAGTCGTGAAGCAATGGGCGAGGAGGATCGGCTGCGACCGTGTCTCGATCCTACGTTGGCTGGCGCATGAGGCCGGCTTCGACCTCAGAGCCGAATCCGACCAGACCCAGTGGCTGATTCCCTTCACCTACCGGAACTTCCCGGTGCTGAGCCTGCACGCATTGGAGTTCGAGTTTCCGCACCTGCCGCCCGACCACGTCCACTACGTCGGCCCGATGGTCCTCGAGTCGCGCCTCGATCCAGAGCTGACCCCTTCGGCGCGCACCGAGCTCGAGACGATCTTCTCTCGTTGCCGGACCAGGGGACACAAGCTCATCTACGCCGGCTTTGGCTCGGTCTTCTCCACCGAACCCGCCTTGCTGCGCAGTATCGTCGCGGCGGTCGGATCGCATCGCGGATGGGAGATGATCATCAGTCTCGGCAATCGGGGGCGACGAGCCGACCTGGGAGAGCTTCCTTCCGGGGTCCACGCCTTCGACTGGGTACCGCAGCTCGAGGTCCTGCAACACAGTGACGCCTGTGTGACGCACGGCGGAATCAATACCATCGACGAGTGTGTCCTGGAGCTTGTCCCAATGCTCGTCTATTGCGGTGGCGAAACGGACATGGCTGGCAATGCCGCCCGTGTTGCCCATTGGAAGCTCGGTCTCGTGGGTGACCGTCGACACGACACCACGGCAACCATGCGACTCCACCTCGAGCAGCTGCTGGAAGAGCATCGCTTCCACGACAATCTCAGCCGGCTGCGGGACCGTTGCAGGGCCTACACCGAAGACCAGGTCGCAGAACAAATCGTCGAGTCGCTGCTCGTCTCCGGGGAGCCGAATCGCTTATCGCTACGTGACCGGCCACCGCGGAGAGCCGACGAATGAGCCCCGATGCCCGGCGCTTCGCCGCCGGAGCCAGCTGGCTCTATGGCTATCGCTGGATCGAGCGACTGCTCGACTTTCTCTCGATCGTCGTCTTGGCTCGCATCCTGGCTCCCTCGGACTTCGGGCTCGTGGCGATCGCCGCTTCCTTCGTCACCATCATCGAAGGACTCAGCGCTTTCGATGTGAACAAGGTACTGATCCGATCCCGGGAAGCGACTCGCCCCCTCCACGAGAGCGCCTGGACTCTTTCCGTGATGCGGGGCCTGTCAACGGCCCTGATCATGCTGGCTATCGCCCCTTTCATCGAGGATGTCCGGATCGGCGCGGTGCTGGCCGTGCTGGCGCTCAGTCCTATCATCAACGGCCTGGCGAACCCGTGGTTCGTCCTCTTCGAGCGTAACCTGGACTACTCCAAGCTCGCCTTTCAGACCCTCAGCGCGAAGGTGGTCTCTTTTGCAGTTACCGTGAGTCTGGCGATCGTCACCCGCAGTTACTGGTCGCTCGTTGTCGGGCTGCTATCGGGTAGCCTGGTGACCACCATCCTGAGCTACCTCCTGAAGCCCTTCCGTCCTCGCTTCTCCATGGCGCGTTTCCCCGAGATCTTCGGCTTCAGCGGCTGGCTCTGGCTGACCAGCCTCGTGACGACGCTGGCCATGGAGACGGACAAGATCATCGTGGGTCGGCTGCTCGGAGTCGGTGATGCCGGCTTCTATTTCATGACTCAGAAGGTCGGTGTCCTGCCAACGCGCGAGCTGGTCAGTCCTCTGCAGCGTATGTTGCTGCCTTCTTTCAGCGAGATGATTCGAGATTCGACGAGGCTGCGGCGCGTCGTCTGTGAATCGATCAACGTATTGGGCAGTCTCAGCATCCCGGCAGGCCTGGGGTTCGCGATGGTCGCCGACGACTTCGTGCCTCTGGTCCTCGGGGACCGTTGGCGACCAATCGTTCCCCTGCTGCAGATTCTCGTTCCATATCTCGGGCTGCGGGCGACGTTATCGACGACGCTGCCTTGCGTCATGGCCCTCGGCCGAACACGCCTCCTGTTCTGGGTGAGCTTCATCTATGCGCTCGTCCATTTGCCGGCGTTTATCGCTGGCACCGTGCTGTTCGGACTGATGGGCGCGATCATCAGCATCGTGGCCGCCGGGGTTCTGTACTCGTACCTCAACGCCTGGATGTTGAGAGTCACGCTCGGCATCTCGCCAGGGGACATTCTGAAGCAGATCGGACGTCCACTGGCGGCGTCGCTGATCATGGTCGTCGCCCTGATCGCCTTCGAGGCTGCCCAGATACTCGACACCTCTTCACAGAGTCGGGCCTGGCTCTCTCTGATTCTCGAGGTCACAATCGGCTGCGTCGCGTTCGGTGCCAGCCTGTACTCGATCTGGCGGCTCGAGGGGCGTCCGGCCGGTATCGAGAGGCGCCTCAGCCAGGTCCTGCAGCGTGGAGACTAGCCGCCACGGATTCGACTGAAGGCTCGTTCGGTCTTCTCGGCGATGGCAGGCCAGGAGTGCTCTTCCGCCAGCCGGCGCCCTCCGTTCGCCAGCCGACCGCGGAGATCGGCATCGCCTAGTAGCCGGATGAGGGCCTCAGCCAGCGAATCGCGCGACTCCGGTGGAATCAGAAGGGCACTCTGCCCCTCCCGCAGCACCTCGGACAGGCCTCCCACTCGAGTGGCCACCACTGGAACGCCCAACGACAAGGCTAGATACAGCACTCCCGACTGGCTGATGTGGCGATAGGGCATGACCAGGACATCGGCGGCGGCGAAGTAGCGCGCGACCTCCGAGAACGGAATGTACTCGAAGCGGTGAACAGCACCGAGGCTCGTCGCCCAAGCCTCGAGCTCGGAGGCGCGACTCGAGCCGAT
Source organism: Thermoanaerobaculia bacterium (assembly GCA_947259195.1). GTDB lineage: Bacteria > Acidobacteriota > Thermoanaerobaculia > Multivoradales > JAHEKO01 > JAUVRX01. The sequence continues at coordinate 7,317 of CAMYLC010000135.1, forward strand.
CCGGGAAGGGTCGCCCGCCACCAGCAGACGAGCTCGAGGACGCGAGTCCGCAACCTCGGGCCACGCCTCGAACAGCAGGTCTAGCCCCTTGTATTCGCGGATGTAGCCAAAGAACAGGGCCACCTCGTCGCTTGGCCCGAAGCCGAAACTGCTGCGGGCCGCTTCGCGATCCTCGGCCTGTCTGTCGCTGTCGAAGAAACCGTACTCGCCATGGGGAATGACGACCACATGATCTGGGTCGATGGCGAACTCCTCGAGGAGGCGTCGTCGGTCGTACTCGGAATGAGCCACGACGAGTCGGCTCGAGCGATGAATGCGCCCGTAGAGCGCCCGCTGCAATCGAATTGGCTCGTGCGGGGTCACCACGTGCGCGGTTGTGACGACAGGATTCTGTAGCCGACTAAGAGCCCTCAGATACAGCCACGCACTGCTGTTGGTGCTATGAAAGTGGATGATATCGGGTCGCAGCCGACGCGCCAGGGCGCCGGTCCGGAAGGCGTCGAAGACGGCCTCGAGAGGTCTCACTCGATCCAGGCTGCCAGCTGTCAGCCACTTATGTGGCCGATTCGTAAACCGGGCGATGCTCTTGACCACCTGCAGATTGCTTGGCAGGCTTCGGGCGCCGAGCTCGCAAGCGGCTGTGGTCAATAGAGTGACATCGTGACCCCGCTCGGCCAGCGCACAGGATAGGTTATAGGTGTAATGAATCAGTCCACCGCGGCCAAATGTCTCGATCTCGAGTATCCGCATCCGCTTGCCGGCGGCGCCCTTCGCGAAGCTCTGTGGCGGCTCGACCCGGGCCTCCTGATGGATCGTACCACTCACCCTGGGGCTAGTAGCTCGGGCCCCCTGGGACCCTCCGGCTCCGAACCGGGTCTGGTTCGGAGATACCGACGATGAGCTCTGCAGATCCTTCCAGCCGCAGTGAGTTGCTCGAGCGCGCCGTTCGACTGAAGAAGGCTGCGGCCCGGGCCAGCCAGCCGGAAATGCAGCCGCGGCCTGCCGATCGACAGGCTCGACTCGGCGACGTCCAGCGCAGTCTCTGGGTGGCAAATCAGGTAGCCCCGAGCTCACCGGCGTACAACCTGACCAGCGCTTTCCTCGTGCACGGCACGCTGGACACCTCCGCGCTGGAGCGCTCCCTGAATGCTGTGCTGTCCCGCCATCGTATTCTCCGCTCGACCTATGCCCGTCAGGGGAGCGATGTCCTGCAAGTCATCCACCCGCCGACTCCTCTCCACCTGGAGCACTTCGAAGCAAGGCCGGGAGAGGCCCGCGAAGCGGCAGTTCGCGAGGCTTGCCGGCCATTCGATCTCGCGAACGGACCGCTGATCCGGCTGCTCCTCGTCACGGAGAGCTCGGAAGATTCGTCCTATCTGGTCCTCGTTCTGCACCATATCCTGGCCGACGAGCAGTCGCTCGACCACCTGTGGGGCCAGATCGTGGAGGCCTACGACGCGACCCATCAGCAATCCGAACCTGCGATTCAGTACGACGACTACGTCTACTGGCTGAGCCGACGGAGCCAAGAGCGACGACAGGAGTTGATCGACGCCTGGCGCCGGCGCCTCGACCCACTGCCAGAGGATTTGAGACTGCCCTTCGAGAAGTCGTCGGCATCGGTCGGCGCAGAGGCGCCCGGTCGTCTTCTGGTCCGCCGCTCGAATCCGGCCTTGTCAACGACCATCCGACGATTGGCAGCAGAGGTCGGTGCCACACCCTTCATGGTCTACTGCTTCTGCTTCAGACTGCTGCTGCAGCGCTACGCGCCCGAGCAACACTGCGCCTTCGGCACCCCGGTTTCTACTCGCTCGCACCCGTCGACAGCGAGCATGATCGGCTACTTCACGAATCCCGTGGTCGTCGCCGTCTCGGTCGACGAGTCGCAGCCCGTGCGACAGGCCGTGAGTGACTTCGGTCGCCAGTTGCGCGATGCTCTCGCCGAGGCGTCGCTACCGTTCGATGAGTTGGCAGATGCGCTCGCGCCGCAGCGACAGCCCGGTCGAAACCCGATCTTCCAGACCATGTTCGTCTATCAGCGGGCACCGGAGCCGGTGGCACTGGGAGCCGCACGGCTCGAACCGGTGACGCTCGACCTCGGTGCCTCGAAGTTCGACCTGACCCTCTTCGTCAATGAAGGCGAGGATCGCTTCGAGGTGGCCGTCGAGTATCGCACCGATCGGTACGACGAAGTCTGGATGGAAGCCCTCCTCGACCACTACACGACACTCCTCGAGCATCTGACCCGCGATCCGGAGCGACCCGCGGCGGAAATTCCGATGCTCGACGAGCAGGAGGTCGAGAGGCTTCGCGAATGGTCCTACGGAGGAGAGCTTGACTCGAACCGGATGCCCGTGCTGCTACCACGCAGAATTCTCGAGCTCGCCCACCGATCGCCGGCTTCCGCGGCACTGTCGTGCGGTGACGTCGAGCGCACCTACGGTGAGATGGCAGACTCGGCGAAACGTGTGGCTCATCGTCTGGTGACCTGCGGTGTGGAGCCGGGAGATCGGGTCGGGATCTTTCTCGACCGATCCACGACTCTGATCGAAGCGGTCGTCGGGAGCCTCTGGGCCGGAGCGGCCTACGTGCCCTTGGACCCCACCTATCCCGAGACGAGGAACGTGCAGGTGCTCGAAGACGCCGACGTTCGAGCGGTGTTGACAAGCTCTGCGCTGCGAGACGAGCTGCCCGACGGAGCGTGGACCCCGGTCGAGGTAGACCGCCTGACCAGCAACGAGGCCCAGATCGGGGATCCGGTCGCGATCGGCACCGAGTCCCCAGCGTATCTTCTATACACCTCGGGTTCGACCGGCCGCCCCAAGGGTGTCGTCGTCTCTCACGGCAATCTGAGCGCCTCGACGGCGGCCCGGCTGCAAATCTACGATGCTTCGCCAAGCCGCTTTCTCTTGCTGCCGAGCCTCGCCTTCGACAGCTCGGTCGCCGGCCTATTCTGGACTCTCGGAGCCGGTGGATGCCTGGTGATCCCTGGCGAGAAGGAGCTCCGGGACCCCAGGCAGTTGCCCCGGATCATTGATCAGGGGAAGGTCACCTGCCTCCTCTGCGTACCCTCGCTGTATGCGCAGCTCCTGGGGACCGACAGCGAGCGCCTGCAGGGGCTCGAGATGGTGATCGTCGCCGGCGAGAGCTGCCCTTCGCGACTGGTTGCAGAGCACTTCGCAGCTCTGCCGAGCACCCGTCTGGTCAACGAGTACGGTCCGACCGAGGCAACCGTCTGGGCCACGGTTCAAGAGCTGACGCCAGAGGACGCGCGACGCCCGGTACCCATCGGACGGCCCATCCCCGGGGTCCGCGTCGAGGTGCTGGACGACACGGGCAGGCAGCTTCCCGCGGGCCTACCGGGAGAGGCCTGGATCTCCGGACCAACCGTCGCACAGGGCTACTGGCGACGACCCGACTCCAGCCGACAGCGCTTCGTCAGGCGCTCGCGATTCGAGGGGTCAGTGGTCAGCTACCGGACCGGTGACCGGGTCGCATGGAGCACAGAGGGGGCGCTGGAGTTTCTGGGCCGCCAGGACGAGCAACTGAAAATCCGCGGCTTCCGCATCGAGCCCGGCGAGGTCGAAGCCGCTCTTCTCGAAGTCTCCGGTATCACCGCGTCAGCCGTTGTGGCGCGTGACCTCGGCTCCGGGAGTCCCCAGTTGGTAGCGTTCGCCGAGACGACCTCCGAGACTGCCTCCGAGAACTGGCGACGCGATCTGGCAACTCGTCTGCCGGAATTCATGATTCCGGCCCGGCTGGTAGTTCTCGAGCAGCTACCGCTGCTACCGAACGGGAAAGTCGATCGCCAGCGACTCACAGACAGAGTGCTCGAAGCGGTGGCGAAGACAGCTCCGCAGCCACTGGTGCTCGACTCCCGGATCGAGGGCCTGATCTCCTTGTGGGAAGGCCTTCTCGGCCAAACCGGAATCAGCCTCGACGACAACTTCTTCGAGCTCGGTGGGCATTCACTCCTCGTTGTCGAGATGACCCTCGCCATCGAGCGAGACTTCGGCGCCTCCCTGACTGCCGCCGAAGTCTTCGCTCATCCCACAGTGCGCGAGCTCGGCAGCCGCCTGACGTCGCCCGGCGCGACGCCAGCGGCTACGTATCGGCACCTCTTTCCGATTCAGCCGAGCGGTCGGAAGACACCGTTCATCGTCGCCGTGCCCCACTTCTTCAGCGCCATGTTCGCGACTCGCTTCCGCAATGAGCGACCTGTTTACGGCCTGCGCGGCGTCAGCTTGCGCGCCGAGGGAAACCTCGGACGATGGCCGACCCTGCGGCATCTCGGCGAGGATCTCGTGGACGAGATCCAGCGCCGCTTCCCGGGCTCGAGCTGCATCATGGCCGGCTACTCGTTCGGCGCCTCGATGGCGATCGAAGCGGTGCGGATCATGGAAGAGCGGGGTCTGCCGGTCGAGGGGCTCTATCTGATCGGGGTCGACTACGACTGAACGGCGGTCGCGCCGATCATCGCCAGCCCGAAGCGATTGGCGGTGGCGGCGAGAACGAAGGCCAGGGCAACCACCCCGGCGGCGCCCGAACCGCTGAGCGTCAGGGCCGTGCGGGCAATGAACCACTCGTAGCCGAGCACC
>CAMYLC010000136.1 GCA_947259195.1 Thermoanaerobaculia bacterium
TCTGGTGTTCGCGGCGGGCCAAGGCGATGGCAAGACGCGAGGCCTCAACCATCTGGCACACGAAGGACTCGTCCGACGGGTGATCGGTGGACATTGGGGGCTGATCCCCAATCTCGGACGTCTTGCGATCGAAGAGAAGATCCAGGCGTACAACCTACCTCAAGGTGCTATCTGTCAACTGTTGCGCGACATCGCGGCCAACCGACCAGGCTGCATCACGCACGTCGGCTTGAACACGTTCATCGACCCGGCACAACGTGGCGGACGCCTCAACGAGTGCTCACCTCCCGACGTCGTCGAGCGTGTTCAGTTGGGCGATCAGACTTATCTGTGGTTCAAGGCGTTTCCGATTCATGTCGGGTTGATTCGCGGCACCAAGGCGGACCCACGCGGAAACCTCGTTATGGATCGCGAAGTGTTGTTCGGCGAAGCCCTGCCCATCGCCCAGGCGGTTCACAACAGCGGCGGTCTGGTCATCGCACAAGTGGCCGAATTGAGCGAAGATCTGGCACCGCCCCATCAAGTGCGCGTGCCCGCGATGTTGATCGACCGCATCGTCGTGGCCGATCCACGTCGGCACGAGCAGACGTTCGCGGGCGCATACAATCCAGATTTCTGTGATGCGGCGGACATCGATCTTGATTCGTTGCCAACCCTCGAGCCGGGAATTCGAAGAGTGATCGCGGGACGTTCATGCGATGAGCTTTTCCCCGGAGACATCGTCAATCTCGGCATTGGCCTGCCGGAAGGAATCGCCGTGATCGCGGCCGAACGAGGACTCCTTGAACAATTGACGTTGACCCTTGAAAGCGGTCCAATCGGTGGAGTACCGGCCGGTGGACTCAACTTCGGGGCGTCGGTTCATCCGGAAGCCGTGATCGACCAGCCGGCACAATTCGATTTCTATGATGGAGGAGGTTTGGACTTTACGGCGCTGGGTGCCGCGCAAATCGACGCCGACGGGAACGTCAATGTATCTCGTTTCGGAAGTCGTATCGCCGGAGTCGGCGGATTCGTGAACATCTCGCAGAATGCCAAGCGAGTCGCATTTTGTTGTGCCTTCACCGCCGCCGGGTCGGTTTCAGTGTTGGTCTCGATCACGAGACGAAGGGCCTCTTTCGGGGAGGGGGCTTCGTCCGCTGGGGGCCGCGAATCAGCACACCCCGCGAGAGCAAGGAGACCCAGAATGGTGAGACTACAGAACACGAAGGAGGTTCTACCTGACTGCGCACGCAAACTAGATCTCATGGTCATGCCCCTCTAGACAGGAAGCCACCAGCCTCTGACCATCCTTGGAAGAGACAGCGGCCGATTCTCGCCGGTTGCAGCAATGACGGCATCTCATTACATTCGCCTATTTGACTCTTGCTATACAATCAAGTGTACCGGAACAAGAACGCGCCTGTGAGGTCGGGACCTGAGCAGGCGGCTCCGAGACGGGTTGTGTCTGAAGGGAGGAACGACCGTGCGTGTCTCCCGGGAGTGTTGGCATCGACTGATGCTGGTTCTCGCCGGGGCCCCGCCGGCCACCAGATGAAGACTCCACGCCGAATCCCCGCCTTTGTATTGCTGCCTCTCATGGCGATCCTTGCGGTTCCCGCCTGCGCCGGCCAGTCTTCCCCCGAATCCCAGCCGACTCCCCTGTCCTTTGCGGTGTACGCACTCTCCATCGGAAAGGGTGTCCCAGAGGAAGCGCGCAACGCCCTGGAGGAAGCGCGCAACATCCTCGAAGAAGATCGCGAGCAGGGCGTGCACCTCGAGATCTTCGAGACGGTCCTGGGCCTGGAAGGAGAGCGGCGTGTGTGCGCTGTATACGACGACAGCGAGGCATCGGAAAGCGCCTTCACCAGGATTTCCGACCTCATCGAAGGTATCGAGCTCATCAACCTTGTGAGAGAGGACTGTGAATCCGCGCCCAATCCGCCAACTCCTGAAGAAAAGGAGGTCTAGATGACCGCATCCAACTCACTCCGTGCTGCACCGCTGTTCTTGGTCCTGGCTCTGGTTGCCTGTCAGCAGGCTCAGGTGACACCGCCCGAGCCAGACGCTGCTACGCCCGAGGAGGCTCGAGAGATTCTCAGTGACGCAGCCAAGGCCGATCGAGAACGATTCCGGGAAATGGAGTTCGAGGATTTCTTGGCAGAGACCTACCAGGAGCCTGCCGATCTGGGGGGCAAGTTCATCGTCAACGGAGACACCCCGATCGCGAATGAAAAACTGCTTCGGGAATTCTTCGAGACCAAGGTGCAACAGGAGCCACCCGAGCCGGATCCCATGGCACTCGCCGTTCATCGCGTGGGTGGGCTCGACGCGATCTGGAATAGCCAGAACCGAGTCGATTTGACCTATTGCATCAGCACCGATTTCGGCAACCACTATGATGCTGTTGTAGCGAACATGGAAGATGCCGGCGATGCCTGGGAGGCGGTGGCGGCCATCGACTTCATCCACGACGCTTCACAGGACGGCAATTGCACTGCGTCGAACGAAGACGTCGTCTTCGATGTTCGCCCGGTGAATGTCAACGGCCAGTATCTGGCGCGTGCCTTCTTTCCGCACGAGCCCCGTGCTGCGCGCAATGTGCTGATCGACGACAGCTCGTTCCAGCTTGGTCCCGGGAACCTGCAGCTGATCGGCATCCTTCGTCACGAGCTTGGTCATACGCTCGGCTTTCGCCATGAGCACACGCGGCCGAGCTCCGGCACGTGCTTCGAGGACAACGACTGGAGAGGGGTGACCACCTATGACCCCTTCTCCGTCATGCACTATCCCCAGTGCAATGGTCTCGGTGACTGGAAGCTGGCACTCACGGATATCGACAACAACGGCGCCGCGTGCCTCTACGGCCCGGCGGTCGGCTTCACCATCGACACGACGATCTGCGATCCACCACCCGACATAGAGCCCGGGCCACCCGGCGAGCCGCAGACGCAAGAGTTTGCTGGCCAGTCTGTCGATCTCAACGAGGAGATTCCGTTCGGGTCCTTTGCCGTGGCGGAAGGTAGCCAGATCATCGCCAGCATGAGTGGAGGCCTCGATTCGGGCGATCCGGACCTCTACGTCCGATTTGCTTTCGAACCGACCCAGACGAGCTTCGACTGCCGTCCGTTCCTGATCGGAGCCAACGAGACCTGTTCGCTGGACGTCCCCGCCGGGGAGAATGAGGTCTTCGTGATGGTTCGGGGCTATACGGCCGGAACCTTCGACTTGGAGATCACCCACACGCCGCCAGGCGATTGACAGAGAGGTGGGTTGCCAGCCTGAAATGGCTGCGAATTCCGGTTCGGACTGAGGTCAAGCGGCCTAAACCCCGAGCTTGACCGAGGGAAGCGGCTGTCCGTGAGCCAGGATGTCTCTGTCGGCGGCCCACTTCTGGAAGCCTCGACCCGACCGAGCTATGATTTCAACAATCAGGACAACGAGCTGCTCCTCGCCGACTTCTGAGACAGACAAGGCTCATCGCTGAGTCAGTCCTTCAGGAGACCCTGGCTCTCTGTAAATCCACAAGTTGGAGGGTCGATCCCATGCCCAAGAAAAAGCCCGACCTTGGCATCCAAACTCGCAAGGTCCACCCGAAACTGCGCATGATCTCCAACGGCAGCCAGGCCGTCAACTCCGTTCGCGCCGACTTCTGCTCCTCGATCCGGGTTGCCCCGAGACGTCGTCTACGCACCGATGCGCCGGCCGAATCGATCACGAAATTGATGACGGACGAGGCGCCCAAAAAAGGGAAATCCGCTCCTGTTCCAAGGGGAATCGAGGCCAACGTCTTCATCCAGAGGGTGGAAGGTCGGGCTCGAGCGGATGGTCCCTCAGGGAAGAGCCTGCAAAAGGGTTCCGCTCATAGAATCTACGCCGGTCAGCCGCAGCGCGACCTTCTGAGTACCGCGACGATTCCGCTCAGTAGTCTCAAGCAGCTCGCCGAAGACCAGTCGGTGGCTGCCATCGAGCTGGGAGAACCCTTGAAGGCCCCGACGACGCTCACGGACCCTGGGAACCCACGCGCGCCCAGAGCCTCCACCCGCAGATTCGACTCAGGAGGTGGCCGAGGCGTCCTGATCGGTGTCATCGACGTCCAGGGTTTCGATTTCGCTCACCGGGATTTCCTCGACTCGAACGGCAGCACCCGCTTCGACCGGATCTGGGATCAAGGCAGCTCCAACCGCCCATCACCGGCCGGATTCGACTACGGCGCCGAGATCCAGCAAGCGCACATGAACCAGGCTCTTCGAGCCGCTGCCGACGGCGGTCTTGCCGCCACCGTACTCGAGCCCCAGTCTCAGATGGTGCCCGGTTCGCACGGCACCCATGTGGCCAGTATCGCGGCAGGAAACCGCGGTATTTGCCGCAACGCATTTCTGGCGGGAGTGCTCGTATCGCTCCCCGAGGAAGATCTCGACCGAAGGCGTTCCTTTTACGAGTCCACCCGGCTAGCGCACGCGATCGACTACCTGCTCGGTGTCGCAGAAGAGCTTCGCAGGCAGCACAATCTCGAGGAGCTCCCGGTGTCGATCAATGTGAGTCTCGGCACCAACGGTCACGCTCACGACGGCAGCAACGCAATCAACCGGTGGATCGACTCGGCATTGACGGTTCCAGGTCGAGCCGTCTGCGTAGCCGCCGGCAACGCCGGACAGGAGGCCCCCGAGACTCAGGAGGATCTGGGATACATCATGGGCCGGATTCACACGAGCGGGCAGATCCCAGCCCGTGGCCTCGATGCAAACCTCGAGTGGATCGTGGTGGGCAATACGATCGAAGATCTATCCGAGAACGAGCTCGAGATCTGGTACAGCCCTGCCGACCGCTTCTCGGTCTCGGTGAAGCCTCCCGGGATGGACTGGACCGAGCCCATTGCGCCCGGCGAATTCATCGAAAACCGGCAGCTCGACGACGGCTCGTTTCTGAGCGTCTACAACGAGCTCTATCACGCAGCCAATGGCGCCAACTACATAGCTATCTACCTGAGCCCATTCCTGGGGAGTGTGATCAAGGGCTCGGCCGCAGGAACCTGGCAGGTCCGCCTGCACGGTCTCGAGGTTCGCAACGGGCACTATCACGCCTGGATCGAGAGGGACGATCCTCGGCCTCTCGGACGCATCGGCTCGCGAGAGCTGTGGCAGTTCCCTTCGTTCTTCTCTACCGGTTCAAATGTCGACAACTCCTCGATCAGCTCGCTCGGCTGCGGGCGCTGGATTATCTCCGTCGCCAACCTCCATGAGGCCAAAGAGGCAATGAACATCACGAGCAGCCAGGGGCCCACTCGGGACGGGCGGCAGAAACCCGATGTCGCGGCGCCAGGGACAGGAATCGTCGCGGCGAACGGATTCGCTTCCGACACCGGTCGGGACTGGGTTGCCAAGACGGGAACGAGTATGGCCAGTCCGTTCGTCACGGGCGTGGTCGGACTCATGCTGTCGAAGAATGCCCAGCTCACTGCCGCTCAGATCGCCGGTCTGATTCAGCGAACGGCCCGGCCTCTACCGGGCTCAGACTTCACCTGGCGCGACGACTCCGGGTACGGCGTCATCGATCCGACAGCTTGCCTGGCCGAAGTCAAACACGTTCACACCCGGGAGGATCGAACATGAAGATGACGGTTTTCCAGTCCGATAAGGGAGACTGCCTGCTCCTCACCAGCACCAGCGGCAAGAACATCCTGGTGGACGGCGGCATGAGCAAGTCCTTCGTAGACCACGTCGCTGACGAGCTCGCGCGGCTGCGACAACGCGGCCAAGGGCTCGATCTCGTCTACGTATCGCACATCGATCAGGACCACATCGCAGGAGTTCTCAAGCTGATGGACGACATCCTGGACTGGAAGGTCTTTCACTTCCAGCGAGCCAACGGCAACCCGACCTTCCCACAACCCGACTCCCCCGAGCCACCCGAAGTCAAAGCTATCTGGCACAACTCCTTTCATGAGGTGCTGGGCAAGAACGCGGGGCCGATCGAGGACATGCTGGCTGCCAATGCCTCGCTGCTCTCGGCTCTCGACCTCGACTGGGCCAGAGGACTCGCCGAGAGAGCCGGAGATCTGGCGACCAGCATGAACGAGGCGGCTAGGCTCTCCCGCCGGATCGGCGCCGGCCAACTGGGTATCCCCCTGAACCGGCAATACGATCATGGGTTGATGTTCGTCTCGGATCCGCCGACGCCGATTCGGCTGGGCAGCCTGCGGCTCTCGGTGATCGGCCCTTACGCCGAGGATCTCAAGAACCTCCGTGATGCTTGGAACAAGTGGCTCCGGTCACAGCAAGGGAGGAAACAGCTACGCAAGATCCGCGAGGATGCGCGTGAAGACGAGCGGCGCCTTGGCGCCGACGAGTTCGAGAGCTTCGTTGGGTCCGTTCCGCTCGAAGCCGCGGCGTTGGGTGACCGGGACGAGGTCACCCCTCCGAACTTGGCGTCTCTTATGCTCCTCGTCACAGAGGGCCAGAAAAAAGCGCTTCTCACAGGTGATGGGCACGCCGATGACATTCTCGCGGGCCTCGAGAGCTGTAACCAACTCGCGGCCGGCGGTGGAATTCACGTCGACGTCCTCAAAATCCCGCATCACGGCTCCGAGTTCAATACGACCAGCGACTTCTGCCGGAGGGTTACGGCAAATCACTACGTGTTTTGCGGCAACGGAGCCCACCACAACCCTGACACTCGAGTTGTCACGGCCTACGTGGACTCCAGGCTAGGATCCCCTTCAAAGCGCAGCCAAAACCCCGAGGTCGGAGACCCCTTCCGGTTCTGGTTCAACTCCAGCCCCACCATGCAAGACGCGAAGTTTCCGGCACACATGCAGGAGGTGAGAGACCTCGTGGACCGTGCGGTCGGTCGTAGCAACGGCCAAATGAGCGGCCGATTCCTGAGAACCAGCAAGTTCGAGCTCCAGGTCTAGCAGGTCCTCTCGAGCCCGAACCAGCCGGCCAGATCGATGCGCTGAAGTGGCCAGCAGCGGCAATGGGCTCTTCGTCTTCGGCGACAGCGACGAGAGATGGCCACCGGAATGGAACCCTTGCTTGAGAATCACCCTGGAAGACCTGCAGACTGGGAAACACGGGAAGACTCGAAAGGAGGCCTGAGAGATGAACGATGAGATGAGGGAAACGAATTGGCGCACTCCTGCTCTGGTAGCTCTCTTCGGCGGGATTGGTGGGCTGACAGCCTGGGTCTGGTCGATCACGGTGGGCACACCTCTGAGGTTGGGCTCCACAGGGGCTGTCGCCGCAAATGTCTTTTTCGGAGTCGTCGCAGGGTTCGTCGGGATCTATGCAATCAAGCTCGATTCAACCCGTTTGCTCATGCACTCGCTCGCACTGGCTCTGTTGTGCGGTTTCGCCTGGAAGCCGATGCTCGAAGCGGGACGCGAGCTGGTGACGACGCTCATGCAGGAAGAGGAGGTCGAGGAGCAGGCCGCAGAAGCGCAGCGGACCATGAAGGCATTGAGGAGCGCCAGCCCCGAGACAGCACCCATCCTGATCGAAGAGCTGGCGGCCGTTTCGCAGGAGCTGATGAGATCGGGAGATTCGCTGCGCGACTCGAAGTTGCGCGCGGAGGTCGACCAAGTTGTGGTCGACTCTGTGCAGGCGCTGAGCGAGGCATCTGAGATCGCTCCCGAGGAAGGAGCACGAGCACTGGGCTCGATCGGCGCTGCAGCTTTCAGAGATGACCGACCGGCGATCTCAAGGGTCGCAGCAGGCTCGCTCGTCCGGCTCGCTGAGGAAAAGAACTTCGAGGTGGGCACCTCCTCCGAGGTTTCGAACTCCTTGATGCGCCTGAGCGCCGCAGCGAGGGCTGGCCAGCGCGAGGATGCGGCAGGGGCACTCCGCGAGCAGAGCCAGGAGGTCTTCCGGCAAGCAGCAATGCGGATTCGTCGAGACGAGCCCGAGCGGATCATCGAGCTCCAGGAACGCTCGATCGTCGCACGCGAACTACCGCCACCTGAGCGCTAGACCCTGCTTCCTGGTTGGACCGGGACACTGCTGCACGCTGGATCCCCAGCATTGGAAGCCAGTCCTGGCGGCCACTTTGGCCCCGGAGTGGCTTGCCGCGGGCCGCCGCGCGCAACCCGCCGATGAAGCCGTGAATCGTCTTCGCGTCGCGCGGCGCTTATCGATAGAGAAGTCAGCAACCCGATGAATCAAACGCGTGCTGTCATCCCAGAGCCTACAAACCAGCTCGATCTCGTTGCAGTCCTCCCTAGTACTTCAAATCACTCTTGGTGAACTCTCGCTCTGGTGCCTTTCTCAGGACGGATCGCAGCACGTCGTTCATCGTGTCCACATCGTTGTCGAAGCCGCCGTGGGTCTCGCTCGCGGTCTTGGTCGAGCTGGTGCTGGTGCCATCGCTGGTGTGAATCTGGAAGACCGGCCGGTTGGGCACGCTGCCGAGGCGATTGCGGAAGACCTGCATGCCGAGAATGCGCTCGGCGTGCTCCTCCTCGAAGGCGTTCGACACCAGGTAGAGCAGCGACTTCCGATAGAGCGGGGTGACCGTATCGTCGAGCTCGAGCTCGGCATCGAGGTTGTAGATCGCCATCCGACTGATGCCGTACTTTCCGCTGTCCCTTTCCTTCAGCAATGGCCGGTAGACCTGGTTGAAGGTGTCGTGGGTGCAGGCCGGAGCCATCAGTAGACAGGTCTCGATACGCGGCGGATCGTCCTGCTCGCCCAGGGCTTCGAGCAAGGAGGCGAGAAGGACGGCGCCGGTACTGTGGCCCACCATGTGCAATTTTTTCGGCAGTGCGCCTGGCTTTGCCATCGCGCCCAGGAAGGCTGCGATGGTCTGGGTCCCGGCGCGATTCGGCTCGAAGGGCTTGCGAGCACCGCTCTTCATCTCGCGCCACATGGCGCGCCCGGCGTAGCGCGTCGACTTCTCGATCAGCTTGTCGGTGAAGTCGGTGAAGCCGCCTGCTCGCGCTTCGACCTCCTCCTTCTTACCCAGCACCAGATCTTTGATCTCCTCGAGAAGACCGGTGTCGTACATGAAGTGGAAGGGATAGATGCGATTGGCCTTGAAGACCTCCTTCATGGCGACGATGCGTCCCGCCGAGGCCTTGATGCTGTTCAGGCCGCCATGGGCATAGAGCAGCAGGTGGTCGTACTTGGTACTGGTCGCCAAGAAATCGGCGGTCTGCTTGACCGTCGTCAGGTCGGCCCAATACATGCCCTTGTCGTCGAAGTTTCCGTCATCAATATGCACGAAGTGGCCGACGATCTCGGCACGCTTCGGGCTGCGTTTGAGGAAGCCCTCTTCGGTGCCCAGTTGGTCGGACGTCGGTGGCGTCAGGTGCCAGATCTTCGGCGTCGAGATCGCCAGGCGCACTACCCAGGCATCGCGCACGTTCTCCAGCCAGTCTTCGTAGGTCCACAGCGCCACCCCGTTATCGCCCCAGCTGTCACCCCATGAGTTCTGCACCCAGAAACCGTCCTGGTTGTAGCCGACGATGGCGAAGGCATGGCCGCCGATCGAGCCCGCCTTGAAGGGGATTCTGCCGTTCTTCACCGAACCCCGCTGCCAGCCCTTGTGCACCTGGGCGCTGGCATAGAGTGCATCGGCCTCGTTGAGGGCGGCGTGGTAGTCCGACAGCCGTTTGTTGACGCGATAGTAGGCGCCGACCGTCGTGGCCCGTGCGTCCTTGGCCTGCTCGATGTCGAGAGACCAGTTCTTCTGTGACGCCTTGTAGGGCGCGAGATCTTCCGTGCAGACACCCATACTGTACCAGCCTCGGATGGCACCTCGACAGCTCGAGCCCGAATAGTCCTCGCCCTTCCACTCGTCGTACTTCTTGGCCATCTCGTAGAGCATGCGCGGGCTGACCCGGCGGGGGCTGTCTTGGCGGCTCAACTGCAAGTTGATCACCGCTGCCAGGCCGAAACCCGTGCAGGCGCCCTCGCTGCCCTGATCGAGCACGGTCCGCTCCTGCGGAGGATCCCACTCTGGGTTCAGCTGCAGCAGCGCCGGCTGATAGATAAAGTCGCGAAAGTCGGGAGCGTCCTCGACGGCGTTCAAGAGATAGCCGTTGACGCGTTCGAACTGCTCGTCCGCCTTTACCTGTTTTGGCTTGGACTTTCCACCCTGCTGTTTCTTCGCCATTCTCGCCTCCAGTCCTGTCGAGCTCTCCTGCAACGGCCCACAACGAAATGGGCGGGAGACTGCAGCCTTGCGGCCTCAGCAGAAGCCCGGCACCTCTAAAATCATACTCTCCTCCAGCGCCGGCGCATCGGCAACGGGCTTCTCCTGCCGAAAGCAGGTCTGATTTGTCAGATTCCGGCCGCCAGCGGCAACTATATTAATAGGGCGCCCCACGACCAGCCCTCTCCGAGAGTGACTGCTTCTGGTCCTCTGGAAAGAAGCACTGCAATGAAGAAGCTTCAATCCTACTCTCGATCGGCGACCCCTGATCGCCTGTTCGACCCGGGGAACATCAACGAAAGAGCGTTTCACTACTACACGAGACTGCAACGGATTCAACGCTACGTAAAAGCCAACCCCGAGGAGCGGATCTCACTGCGCGAGGCGGCGCGGGTCTCGGGGATCAGCGAGGGCTACTTCTCCTCCTTCTTTCATCAGAAGGTGGGCGTGTGCTTCAAGGATTGGCGGGCCCATACCCAAGTCCAGCATGCGATTCGCCTCATGAAAGCTCACAACAACACGATCACCGCGATCGGCCTGGACTCCGGGTTCCAAGACCTCAGGACCTTCGAGCGCGTGTTCAAGCGACACACGGGCTTGACTCCACGTGACTACAAGAAGACCGTAAGGCCCTAACTCACCCACCGCTTCGCTGTTCGATCGGAAATCCTGTCGGATTCTCCGCAAGACCTGTCGGCAAAACCCAGAGTGATGCCGAGACCTGCCTCGGCTCCGGTTTCTATACTGCGTACCAGGAATAGGTACAGTCTGAACCCGTCGCCGGGCAATGCCTTGCGCTGCCCGGCGGTCCCAGCAGGAGGTGACTGACAATGGCAACAAAGAAAGCCGCGAAGAAGTCAGCGAAGAAGGTCGCTACGAAGCGTGTGGTGCGCGAGGTCGAGAAGGAGCGCGCCGAGTTCCGGCAGCTGATCAGCAGCAACCCGAACTACTTCGGCACCGTCAAGGGCTCGAAGTTGAAGGCCGTCAAGAAGGTGAGCGGCAACACCAAGTACGAGCAGCTCGACTGCCTGGGCTTCTACCCCGAGGTCGATCTGCTGGAAGCGATCCTTCAGGTCAAGCTCCCCAACGGGTATAGCGGGACGCTGTGCAACAAGGGATCCTTCGAGTACGTGCGCTTCTTCGTCGACTGGGACGGCGACGGGGACTTCGACGATCCGAGTGAGGATGTCGGTCTGGCCAGCGTCAACGTGCACGACATCGCCAATGCCGACGGGCCGTGCCTGGAGGCCACGAAACCTCTGTCGTATGCGCTCTCCGTCAAGCTCGACCCGAGCCGTGAGTACTGCAAGACTCCAAAGCTCGTCAAAGTGCGGGCGATCCTCTCGTGGGAGACGCCACCGACGCCGGGTGACCCGAACTATCCGGTGGTCTGGGGCAACGTCCTCGAGGGGTGGATCCAGATCCGGCCGCGCACCTACCTGCTCGCCTACTTGAAGGACTACATCGACTTCAAGAAGGCAAAGATCGATCCTGAGATGCTGGTCTCCGACCTGCCGGTCACCGAGGCCAAGGTGGTGCCTCCGAAGGAGCTCGAGAAGATCTACGAGAAGCACGACGTGCCACCGCACCGCTTCGACTTCCAGAAGATCGCGAGCATCGCGTACGCGATCGCCAAGACGCCCTCACTGCTCGAGATCTACCAGACGGACTCCGGTTTCCTGGAGA
>CAMYLC010000137.1 GCA_947259195.1 Thermoanaerobaculia bacterium
CGGACAAACCACCGGTTCAACTCCAGCCAGGAGCACGATCGACGCTCAAAGAGCCTTCGCCGGCGGGCGATGATCTGTCGACGTCTGGACCAGAGCCAGGAGTATGCGGCGAAGGAGTCGTGCTCCCGTGTGAGCACATACCCGAAAGCCATCAGATCACGGAACAGCGACGGCAACAAAGTGAGGGCGAAGTTCGGTAGGTCCTGGTGATAGGCCCTGAGCAGATAGCGGTTCTTCAACGAGTGGAAGTTGATCTCGGAGCTCATCTCCCGGCGTCTGCCGGGCAGATTCAACCTGCGATGTCCACATATGGCTCGGGGCTCGAAGACGATCTCCCAGCGACGCTCGCGGAGACGGAAACAGAGCTCCGCATCCTCGCGGTAGGAGTGGAAGTCGGGGTCGAACACCTGGTCGTCGAGGGCGACGTCTTCGAGGGCTTCACGAGAAAAGAGAGTGGCGGCTCCCGTACCTCCGAAGACCCGCTCGGCGGTCCGCCACTGGCCTCGATCGAGCGCGCCGGACCCCCTGTCGAGATGT
Organism: Thermoanaerobaculia bacterium; assembly: GCA_947259195.1. GTDB lineage: Bacteria > Acidobacteriota > Thermoanaerobaculia > Multivoradales > JAHEKO01 > JAUVRX01. The sequence continues at coordinate 538 of CAMYLC010000137.1, forward strand.
CTCCAGGTCGGTGTCAGGCGCATGCCGCAGGCGTCGATGGTGGGGGCCTGGCTGTCCGAATCGAGCCTGATCAATCGCCCCGTGACGGCCCCGATTCGCCAACCCTCGGTTGTGGCTCTGGCCACCAGGTGGTCGACAAAATCGGGCGTCGGTCGGGTATCGGGGTTCAAGGAGAGGACCAAGGCACCGTCCGACTCGGCGACCGCTCGATTCATACCGCCGGCGAAACCGATGTTCTGCGGCAGTCCGATCACCTTGCAGGGCAGGCTTCGTGGGGCGAGTCTCTCGGCCACCTCTGTCGAATTATCCGTGCTGGCGCAATCGATCAAGCAGAGTTCCAGGGGGCTGTAGGTGAGACGACCGAGAGACTTGAAGAACTCGGGCAGATCGGTCGCAGAGTTGTAGCTGACACTGCAGATCGAGACCTTGGGTGACGCCGCGACTGTCATCGTCGGGTGCCATCCATGTCAGACGGGGAGTCTCCGGAGGAGGAGTCAAGGGGTGTGTTGCGCCAGTCGGAGGCAGCGGCCCGGGCGAGGCGCCAGAGCCCGTGTGCGGCCTGGCGGCGTGTTGCGGCTCTCTTTGGCCGTCGAATCGGCAGTGATACGAGCCGCAGGAGCGCGGCGGGTACCAGCATGAAACGCGCTACCCGAACCCAGGACCGACCGTAGTGCTTGCCGAGATATCGACAGAGATTGCGGTAGTAGATGTTCAAGAAAGGACCGTAGCCCAGACGGGGAATACTGCTTCCCAGTTTGTGGGTGAACCTCGAATCCGGTAGATAGCGGATCGTCTGCCCATTGTCCTGCATCCGTTTCGCGACATCGACGTCTTCGAACCAGGCGGGCGAGAACGTCTCGTCGAACCCTGCCAGCCGGCTGAGGGCGGGGCGCCGGAAGGCCAAGGCTGCCGCCGCGGGTTGTTCGACGAACGCACCGGGGGCGGGCTCTTTGCGACCCTCTCCGGTGACCGGCAGGAGCAGGGTCTGCAGTATGAGAGTCGTCCTCGAGGGTAGGCGGCGCAATTGCCATCGATACTGGCTGCTGCCGTCTGAATCCTCGAGACGGGGTGCCAGGGCAGCCACATCCGGCCAGCGGTCAAAACCGCGGATCAGCGCTTCGACGGCTCCCGGCTGCGGGCAGACATCGGAGTTCATCACCAGGACGAGTGGCGCCGTCGTTTCTCGCAATCCCAGGTTGATCGCCCCCGCAAAACCGAGATTCTTGTCCGGAGTCAGGATCGCGGTTCCCGTGGGGAGCTCTCCAGTCGAGCCATTGTCGACAATGACGAGCTCGAGATCCTCGTCAGCAGGCCATGCCTCGACCAGTCGGTGGACTCGTTCCTCGTCGTGCCAGTGCACGATGATGCCGCACAAACGGGCTGGATTGGCCCCGGTCACGAATCTCCAGGCCCACTCGCCACGTCCTGGCCGAGACGGACCACCTCATGGATGGGCACCAGGGGCTGGCGCCAGTGAGAGAACCTGGGCATACCGCACGCGGCTCGCCACCATCCTTTCAGGACTCCCCGAACGCGAGCGCCCTGCCGCAGTCCGATGGCCCGAACCAGTTCGGCGAGATCCGGTCTTAGAATGACGGGAAGGCGAAGCCAGAAAGAGCGCCCCAGGAGGCGGGCGACGACCAGCAGACGATTGCTATGGAGCTGGACGGCCCGCCATTCACTCGCCTCTGGGGTGCTGGCTCCGCCGGCGTGAGACGCCAGCGCCGAAGGCACAAAGAGCGCTCGGTAGCCAGCGGAGCGTAGGCGAATCGCCAGGTCGACATCGTCATAGTAGGTGTGCAAAGCGGTGTCGAAGACCTCCTCAGGATCCACTGCGGCTCGGGCCAGGGCATCGAAGCGATAGACGGCGGCGGTGGCCGAGGCGCCAAAGATCTCACTCACTCGATGGGGAGAGGATCGAGCAGACCCGTAGCCGATCTGGATCGGCTGCCACCGGCTGTTCCAGGCGATG
>CAMYLC010000138.1 GCA_947259195.1 Thermoanaerobaculia bacterium
TGCGATCACTTCTTTGCCCCGACCCACCACGACTTCGGTGACACCGTCGCGATCGAGATCCATCACGACGTGAGGTGAGTAGACCCTTCCATTGCCGACCTGGGCACGGTGGAGCAAGCTGCCGGAACTCGAGAAGACGTAGGTGTCGTAGTAGGCGGCGATGAGCTCGTTGGAGCCGTCGCCATCCAGGTCTTGGATTACCGGCGAGGCATACCAACTCGTCTGACCGCTCAAGTTCCTGACGAACACGGGACTCAGAACGGGGCCGCTACTGGTGCCCGGCTCACAGCTCGGAGGCTCACCCAGCCCGGGCGCCGCGGCGAGGCTCAACCCCACCAGAAGGTGCCACCCTTTTTTCCTGCGCTTGCTCAGTGCCGAGTTCACAATCGTCGCACCTCACGGTATCGACGCGGACCAACTCGAGAAGTTGCCCGCCTCGAACCCATCCGCAAACAGCAGTGTCGGCCAAGGACGCGGACCGTAGTTCGGTAGAGGCTGGCCGAATTCGAAAGCTCCCAGATCTGGGAAGCCCTGCAGGGCGAAAGCGTCGTTGAGGTTGGCGATCTCTTCACCTGCATCGATCTCGGGGGCGCCTGGCGAGAGACTGAGATCTCGGCTCCCTGGAATCGCAGGCATGTCCCAGGTAACGGGCAATGTGGCATCTACCACATCAACGAAAGCTGCTTCGACTCCATGAAGCTCTATTCCGATTGCCTGGAGATCCGGAAGCCTGCTGTAGCGCACGTTGTCCCATTTGAAATAGGGATCACTGGGTGAGCCAACAGCTCGAGTCGTTCCCCAACCGTTGTAGTCGAAATCCCTGTAGCCCTCGTCGGCGACCGTCGTAAACTCGAACGCGTACCGAGTGCCGAGAAAGAGGTTGTTTCGAAAGACCGCGTTGCGCCACATGGCACCGTTGTCGCCGTGGCCATCACCGTGTTTGGCACCGGTGTTGTGGACCACGAAGAATCCAGAGGTGTCATTGTGCATCTTCACGGGAACGCTTTCGAGATTGAAGAGCTCGTTGCGAAAGATGTAGGCCGGGCCCCCGCGGACGGGTTGGACGCTGATCCCCATGCGGGCGTTCATCACCCGGTTGCGCCAGACCCGGACGTTGGCTTGGTTGTAGTCGATCTCGATTCCGTCGTCGACGCAGAAGGCGGCATCGTTACCGAAGACGTCGTTACCGTAGGAAGGACCCGTGGAAGGCTGCAGGGAAACACAGTCGCCGAAGTTACGGACCCGGTTGTGGCAGACCACGTTGCCGTGGCCTCTGAGGTCGATGCCTCTTTCTGAAGGGATGCCAACGCCGGGCCACGACACCCGGCCCTCGATCACGTTATCGCAGATGGTCTGGTTACCTTCCAGGCCATCACCACGGCGATTCACAACACCGTAGTCCACATCCCGGATCAGATTGTGACGAACTACGATCTCCCTGCTATGCTGCGAGTCAATCCCCCATCGCCCATCTTCGAGAGCCAGGCCTTCGATCACCACATGGCTGATGGTCTGGTTCCAATCCCCGAGCGTGATGATCCCCCGGTCAGTGGCCTTTCCGCCCACGACCGCAAGCCCGCTTCCAGGACCCGTAAACACAATAGGTGCCAGGGGGTTGCCACTGGTCAGTAGCTGAAACGGCTCGTAGGTGCCGGGGGAAACATGGAGGATATCGCCCGCTTTGGCGCTGTCAGCGGCCGACTGGAGCCCCTTGAACGGGTTGGTCGGGGTTCCGTCACCTCCACCGGTGCCGGGAATGACATAGAGATGACTGCCAGAATAATCCGGCGGCGGCAAGGTCCGGGGCGCCGCCACTACTGTCCTGGCCTTGCCGCCGCCATCGGGATCGGTCAGGGTCAGGCGCAGTTCGTAGGATTTGCCCGATTCGAGAAAGAGAGCGCTGGAAGCCCAGAAGTTAAGACCCAACGGTGCGCCATTGACCAACAGCGCAGGATGGGCCCGCATCGCCGGCGCAGCTTGATTCCATAGAGATTCCCCCTCAAGTCGGAACTCCATCTGCATTGAACTGTCGAGATCATCGTCGCCTTCCACCCACCAGAGAGCCCCGATGTGTTCGAAGGTGGCATCGACCCTCAAAGTCCCTGGCACCACTCGATCGTCACGGGCGAACACAGGAGTTCCTGGCAAGCAGAGTACTAGCAGCATCAATGATGCACCGAGATCGAATCTCCAATTGCCCCTTCCCATATCGCCTACCTCAGCCCCCGACTATCACAGAAGCGACCAAAGGCGCTATGAAATTCGACTCGCCCGCCTCAAAGTGCCGCCCCTACTACCTAGCCCTCTCGGATCGAGAAACGCATTCTCCTCAGTTCAAGCTCTCCCTGAAACGTCCCCGGGCTTGTTTGGACTCTTCTCTTGCGACCTGCTCGCGCACCTCAGAGGTCCCATCGAACCCACCTGCAGAGCGAAAGGCCCTTCACCCAGTCAAGTGCAGAATGCTCTACAACCTCATGAGAGGTGGGTCAACCAGTCAGGCGTGAGTGAACCTACCTACCCGGGGGCCTGAGATAGGTGCTGCAATGGCAAAGGTGGTGGGAAGGCTCCGGCAGGGAATCCAGGGCTGAGGTCGCCTCTTTGCCATCGACTGGCTGCCAGGCGAAAGGCGACACAGAAGGAAGCATAGGCCTCCTTTAGAAGACTGCGTGCTTCCTTCGAGGCGCAGTGAAACAGAGGAGCCGGGGACCACTTCGACCGAACAGGTCTCTCATGAGGATCCTGACGCAGCGCCCTCCTCACTCCCAATGGCTGCGTGCCCTCGGCTCGATGACGAGCGTCTGTTTCAGTTTCAATCTGAGCCACTAGCTCATGGACTCGCTCCCGGAGAAAACTCGGTTCCATACCCCCCCAGCAAGGTAGGGGACTCAGAACCACGATCTCCCTTTGACGAAACCGAAACTGTTTCTCGACTTTTGTTCCACCAGATGCTCGGCGCTCTCCGGTCCGATCGATCCAGACACCTCTGTCTTCCTTCCCAAACAGAAGAGCCTCCACTGAGCTCACACCCGGCCACTCGAGCGGACTCGACACCAAGTCTTCCTTGCACCCGTTTCCCAGGATGTAGAGCAGTCGATTGACCTGAGCTGCTTCCTCATCACTCACCAAGACATGCTGGTATCGACGATGCCAAAAAGGGCCTCGCCAGTTGTGAAGGCGGCCCGCCTCCTTGGCTAGATTTCCTTGAAAGTACGCCATGAATCGCGCCAATTGCAGCGCGGACTTGACCGTAACAAGCAAGTGATAGTGGTTCGACAGCACCACGTACCCGTGAATCTCAACATCGTAAAGCCGCTGGGCTCTTCCGAGAATCCCTACCACCAGCATGTTGAGCTCGGCGCTCGGTCTCAAGAGAAAGCGCCCCTGGATTGTTCGATTTGTGACCTCGACAAGGCATCCTTCGGGCGGAATGTAACGAAGACGTCGTCCCATGCCCAGGAAAGACGGAATAGCCACTGCGAACCTTGCAAGAAGGTGAGCGGCACCTAGGACCGGGCCTTCAGGATCATCAGAGTCATGTCATCCTGCAGAGGCGTACCCTCGTTGTAGTCGGCTGCAAGCTCCAACATACGCTTGATGGCCTGCTCGGGCTCGAGACCTGCCACCTGAGCGAAAAAACGGGTGGCACGTTCGTAGCCCAGGAGGTCGCCGTCCGGATTCGCCACCTCAGCAAGACCGTCGGTCATCAGCAGTACCGAGTCGCCCTCCCGAAGGTCGAACTCGGTCTCCTTGAACCGCACGTCCGCCAACGTCGCCAGCGGTACGCTCGGTAGCATCACCTCTTCCACCGACCCATCGACCTGGCGCCAGACAAGCACCGGCGGCATCCCCGCCGAAGCAAGCTGCACATGACGCCCATCGAGCCGCGCCAGCAGCATCGCCATGCTCGCTTGTCGCCGGTGCATGCTGCTCAGACCCTCGCCAATACGCCCCAGGGCTCCGGCGAGATTCGCTTCCCGTCCGCAGGTCTGAAACAGACTCTTGGCAACGCCTACCACCATCCCCGCATGCAAGCCGTGTCCAGTTGCATCGCCCATCACCAAAGTGCACGAGCCGCTCCCGTTGGTGTGGAAGTCGTAGTAGTCGCCCCCCACTTCGTTGGCCGTGCTCATGTGAACAGCTATGTGGAAGCTCTGGAGCTGGGGAACCTGCTTCGGCAGCATAGCCAGCTGAAGCTGACGAGCCTCCTCCAACTCCGCCGTCTTGCGCTGATTGTCGGCCTCCAACAGCCGTCGATCGGCCTCTTCGCGTGCCACCCGTCTTTCCTGATCGATAGTCTGCGCTGTCAGCGCATCGATCTGCTGCAGCCTGGACTCCAGTTCACGATTCGTATTTGCGATCCGCCGAGTTAGATAGACGGAAAAGGACAGCGCCAACGAGCCGACACCCAGGATCGCCGTCAGCCCATGCGGGATCTCGATCCAGCCGGCCTGCCGAAGCAGAATGGCAAACACGCATAGAGTCACGATCAGGAAACCGAGGCCGATTACCCAGGCGTCTGGCTGCCGGTCCACCAGGGCGAGAATCGCCCACCAGAGCGTCACCAGATAGACCGCGGCGATGAAGATCGCTGTCGGTACGTTGCCTCCAAAGGCCGGCCGGGACCAGATCCAGAACAGAATCCCAATCGCTGCGGCGGCCAGAACATAGAAGGTTGGGCTCAGCCGCTGCTTGAACACTCTGTGTTCAACCAAGAGCGCAGACATCCCCATGGCCACGACACCCGTCAGGAACCATTTGTAGTAGACGAGTACCTTCGCCAGATCACTGATCGAACCCATCTGCAACTCGGCCAACAACATACCCACCATGGACCCGTTGAGGATTGCGAGAAAAAGGTTCTCGGTACCTTTCGGCTGGAAGGCGAAGAGCAGAAGATGCAGGACGGTGAAGGCGCCGAAGACACCAAGAGCCGTCGCCATGACTGTCGTGTACTGCCTGACCAGCTTGAATCGAGACGCTGAGAGGCCCTGCATCTCCCCCACCGTAACCTCGAAGCCCTGGAAGTCTCTCTGAAAGACGTGGCCCGTGACGTTGGAATAGCGGACGGCGAGAAGGTGGTCGATCCCTGGCTCCAGCGTGATGGTGGAAACGTACTGAGGCAGCGACGGCTTCTCCTCCTCTGGATCCGTCGACACCATGCCGAATCGAGCCACCCGGCGACCGTCGAGGTAGATCTCCGAGGCACCGGCCTGCGCCACATGGATGCCGAGAGTGTTGCCAAACTCTTCGCTGGTCCGGATCTTGCGTCGAAACCAACCGATTCCAGGCCATCCCCCGGGTATGGCTTCGGCATTGCGCAGAGAGGGGAGAACTAGAGGCCAGTCTGAGTCGTCGAAGTCCGGCTCGGCCCAAGAGAAGTCGTCGCCAGGTTGGTACCGCCAGTCCCTGGCCAGGACTATCGAGCATTCTGGGCACGCCCTGTCGATGACGACGACTTCCGTCCACCCTTCAGACACCTGCGCGGTCAGAGGTCGTCCTACAAACAGGACGAAAGCGATCGTCGCCAGTTTCAAGATTCGACCGAGAGAGATCATGGCACCCTGCAATAGGCAACGAATTTCAGCGGCTAGACACACACCCACTCCTTCGAGTGCTCCGGAGGGACTCACTTTGCTCCTGAGGAAATTACGCTTGCACGCCCTCAATGTTGCAGTGGGCCAATCTATAGACGCCCGTAAATGTGTTCTTGTCTAGAAAGACCAGGTCCAGCATGCAAAGATTCCTCGTTCTCACCCTGTTCATCCTCGCCGCGGTTCCAGTCGTCGCCCAGGAAGAAGCTACCCCCGGGGCAACCGAGGAGACCGAACCCGCTCCGCTCCCGCCATACAAACCAAAGAAACCGCTCCGCAGCCGAATGTATGCGGGCGGATGGCTCGGCGCTTCGTCGAGTAGCGCCGTGGACCGCATCGAAGCGGCTCCTGAGATCGGGTTCCAGGTCACACCCAAGATTCAATTGGGCGGCAGCCTGGTCTACCGCTACCGCAATGACAAACGCTTCGAGCCCGATCTGACGTCTACCGACCTCGGTGGCTCGCTCTTTGGCCGCTACTTCGTGTACGCACCCTTCTTCCTGCACCTGGGGGTTGAGCACCTGACCTGGGAGTACTATGACCCGTTTCAGGATGAGTTGACCAAGATCGACGCGAACCACACTGGCGTCCTGATCGGCCCGGGATTCACTCTCAGCATGGGCCCAAGGGCGGCAACCTACTTCGCTCTCCTCTATGACGTCAACTACGACAACAACGGCCCCAACCCCTACGACGAGCCGTGGGTGTTTCGCATCGGTTTCGGGATCGGGCTCTGACGACACTGCTAATTCTTCGAACTGTTGAAATCCACTCCCCGATCCGACACGATACAGGCCTCGCTTCGGCCTAGCCCGTAATCTGAGAGATCAGGATGAGCAGGGACCCATACAAGGAACTCCGTTGCCGGGCTCTCCTCCCTTTCCTGCTCCTTCTCGTGGCCGCGCAATCCTCCTCAGCCGCTGATTTGACACAGCCTCCTGCAATCCTGCGGGAGGTGGGTGAGACCGGCAGTGTGGACTCCCGCAAGCAAATCCTGCCCTACATCTTCGCCACGGAGACTCTGGACGTAGTCCTGGGAGCCGCGATAGGAGCTTCGGCCTGGCCTCAGGAGCAATCCAGCCTGTTCGGAGCCGCCCTCGGAACCACCAATGAATCCTGGGGGCTCTTCTTCGTTGGCACCAGTCTCCATCTTCCTGGAGCCAAACGCCTTTTTCTCGATTTCAGCGCTTCGTTGGGGCAGTACACCGACCTGCGGGATTACATCGACGGCAACCCAGAGTATCCGGACAGTCGAGCAGGCTCCAACGACTCCGACCCGAACGACTTCATCAGCGGCGAAGGCACCTACAGCTGGCTGGTGCTCAACTTCAAGTACGTCCTGCCCATTGGACACGCCCGGCAGTCGGTAATTGCCAACTACGCTCTCGATCGCGGAATTCTCGTCTCCGGCGCCACGGGAGCAGAAAGCTGGAACCCCCTGCGAAGCGGCCGAACCCTCCTCCAGCTCGAACCCTTCATGATCGAAAGGACCTTCGACATTCCGGAGGATCTCGATGGCGGCCGTACAAATGGCCTCGCCTTCTCAGTGCTGCACGACAACCGGGACTTCTCGCCGAACCCCTCGCGCGGTACGACAACCACGGTCAAACTGGCCAGAGACTTCGGCCAGTTCGGTAGCTCCACATCGTGGACCACGGTCGAAGGGAAGTTCAGCAAGTACTTCTTCCTGGGCTCGACGCGCCTGACGAGACAGCAGGTCCTCGCCTTCAACGCGTGGACAGCTGACAGCCCTACTTGGGAGGAGTGGGAGACCGACGAAGGCACCGTCTATGACCACCGACCTCCGCCATATCTGGGTACGACTCTCGGAGGCTATCTGCGGATGCGCGGCTTTCCACAATACCGGTTCAGCGACAAAGCAGCCGTCTACTACGGCCTCGAGTACCGGGTGATCCCCGAATGGAACCCCCTGGGGAGCCTGTCGTGGTTACGGTGGCTCCGCATCGATTGGTGGCAATGGGTGCCCTTCGCAGAAGCCGGTCGCGTCGCCGACCACTGGAACTTGAGAGAGCTTCACTCCGACATGAAGTGGGATGTTGGACTGGGCTTGCGACTCATGACAGCCAAAGTGGTGGTCAGAGGAGACGCAGCCGTCTCCGAAGAGGGTTTTCACATCTGGGCCATGGTCGGCCAGGCCTTTTAGAGAAGGCAGGTGCGCTCCGGCGACTCCGTTGGTGCCTACTGTCCAGCTGGGCCTCATGTAGAATCTGGACTCCGATGTTCCCGCTGCGAGACGAGAACCCCACCGAGCTCACGCCGGTCGTCACCTTCGTCTTCATCGCCATCAACGTGCTGGTCTGGGTCTTCGTCCAGCAGGGTGGCGGCGGGCAAGGCTTCTTGAGCTCGCTTTGCACCTTCGGTGCCATCCCTGCCGACATCACCGGTGCGATCAACCCGGGGTCGGTCATCGCCTTGGGTCAGGATGCAACCTGCACCGTCGGTGGCCTGGGTTGGATGACCATCCTCACCTCGATGTTCATGCATGGCAGTTGGATGCATCTGATCGGCAACATGTGGTTTCTCTGGGTCTTCGGCAACAACATCGAGGACTCGATGGGGCATGTCCGGTTCACCGTCTTCTATCTGCTTTGTGGAGTTCTCGCCTCCCTCGCGCACATCGTCACCGATCCTGGCAGCGCGGTACCCACCGTGGGAGCTTCAGGGGCCATCAGTGGCGTCATGGGCGCATATATGGTGCTCTACCCCAAGGTGAGGGTGCAAACGCTGATCTTCCTTGTCGTCTACATCCGAGTCTTTCTGCTGCCGGCGTGGGTTCTCCTGGGCCAATGGTTCGTCATGCAGTTGATATCTGGAGTGGGAGAACTGGGAGCCGAAGGTGGCGGAGTCGCCTTCTGGGCTCATATCGGCGGCTTCGTGGCGGGCCTCGCGCTGATCAAGCTGTTCGAAAGAACGCAACTGGTCAACGCCAAGAGGAACAAGGTCAAGCTATCGAGGGCCGAGCTCCATCGACTGCGTTGGTAGCCCGCGAAAGCAAGGTCTCGATGTCAGGTCGCCGATTTGCACTAGCCGGCACTGCAATTGTCCTGGCACTGGCTCGTTTCAGCGCCCCAGGATTTGCTCAGACGTCGCTCGACAAGGAGCTCGGAGAAATCCGTGAATACCTCAGCCAGCTCGAAACTCTGGGGTTTGCCGGAGTCGTAGCCGTTTCGCTGGAGGGACGGCCGGTCCTGGTCGAGGGCTACGGCCTTGCCGATCGCGAGCACGGCATTGCCTGGACCCCAGCCACTGTCTCCTCCATCGGTTCCCTCACCAAACAGTTCACAGGTGCCACCCTCTTGTTGCTGCAAGAGCAAGACCAATTGTCGGTTGAGGATCCGCTAGGCAAGTACTTCGATGCCGTCCCCGACGACAAGAAGTCCATTACCCTCCACCACCTGCTGACTCACTCCTCCGGAATCGTCGACTTAGACGACGCCGGTGACTTCGACCCCATTGGGCTTGAAGAGTTCGTGGAACGTGTCTTGAAGCAGCCATTGGAGTCTCTCCCCGGGGAGCACTATCAGTACTCCAACGCCGGCTACAGCCTCCTAGGAGCTGTTATCGAGTCGGTAACGGGCAAGTCCTACGAGCAGTTCCTTCGCGAATCGGTTCTCGTCCCCAGCGGCATCTACGAGACTGGCTACATTCTGCCTGCCTGGGGAGCAGGACGATCAGCCCAGGGCTACGAGAATGCAAGACGATGGGGCACAGTCCTCGAGAGACCGTTCGCCGAGGATGGTCCCTACTGGGTGTTGAGAGCCAACGGTGGCCTTCATTCCACCGCCTACGACATGATGCGCTGGGCCCAGGCATTGATGATGGGGCGGATCCTGTCACCTGAATCCATGGCCGCCTACTGGGCGCCCCAAGTCAGCGAGGGCGACAATAGTGCCTATGGCTATGGCTGGTCCATCGTCGACGCCGAGGAAGGTACCCTTGTCACTCACGACGGCAGCAATGGGATTCACTTCGCCGAGGCGGCCATCGTTCCGGCTAGGGAACTAGCGGTCTTCCTGCTAACAAATGTTCGCGCGGAGCTTCCGATGGTTAGTCAGGTCGTCGATCAGATAACTGCCCGTCTCCTGGGCAACATTCCGCTGCCGACTCTGCCGCAGATCTGTGAAACCCCTGGCACCGAGTTCGAGGGTTGGGTGGGTGTCTACGATCTCGAGGGGGGAGGAAGTCTCGAAGTCTTGCTCGAAGATGTCACGCTGCGCGTTTCCGGTAAGGACCGAATGGGATTTTCGGCGCTGCACTCCACGCGCCCGCTCGATTTCTCGCGAACCGAGCACCTGTCCGCACAAATCGACGACATCGTCGGGGCCTATGTCGAAGGGAACTACAAGCCACTCTGGGAGGCCTACGGCCGCAGTACTTCCCTCGAACAGCTCAAGGAACGGTGGGATAGCCGGATGCGCGATCTCGAAGAGGAGCACGGCACCTATCGCAGCTACGAGGTTCTGGGTACAGCGCTCAGGCCCGAGCGAGAGATCACCCTGGTCCGGTTTCATTTCGAGAGCGGCGGCGCCGACCGCGCCTATGTCTGGGACATGAACGCAGAAGAAGATCTCCTGGGAGTCTCGATTCGCGGTCTAGGCGCAACTCTAGTCTTCTACCCCGAGAGCAGCGACAGCTTCAGATCCTGGGATCGTCGCACCGGAGAATCCCGGCCGATGAGCTTCAGCCTCGGTCCCGAAGGCAGGGCCCGGCTCCTCATCGGTCAGGGGGCTGCCAGCGTTGAAGGCCATCGTCACTGATATCAGCGTGCGCGAGCTGGCGTCCAGTCCCGCGCCGCTATCATCCCAACTAGGGGGGGGAGTTACCCGTGATCAATCTAAGTCGAGAGTTTCTTACTATCAGCTTACTCGTTGCAGTTTCAGTTCTATCCATGCTCGGTCCGAGCTTGGCCGTTGCTGCTCAGTCGACAGTGCCCGAATCGGCCTATTCCGATCTCACATGGCGGCTCGTAGGTCCCTTTCGCAGTGGTTGGGCGACGGCTGTGGCCGGCATCCCCGACAGTCCGGCGACCTACTACTTCGGTGCCGCCGATGGTGGCGTCTGGAGGACAACCGATGCGGGTTCTACGTGGCAGCCACTCTTCGACGACCAGGGCAGTGCTTCCATCGGCGCATTGACGATTGCACCCAGCGATCCGCAGGTCATCTGGGTGGGCACCGGACAGATTCATCAACGCTGGGACATCGTGGATGGTGACGGTGTGTACCGATCCACCGACGGCGGCGAGACATGGATGCACCTAGGACTCAAGGAGACGAGGCATATCGGTGCCCTGTGGGCGGATCCAAGGAGAGCCGATACGGCGATTGTGGCCGCCCTGGGGCATGTATTCGGCCCCAACGAAGAGCGTGGCTTGTTTCGCACCGAGAACGGGGGCAGCAGCTGGGACAGGGTCCTCTATCTGGACGCCGATTCAGGAGCTGCCGACATTGCTGGTACGCCCGAGCTTCCAGACCTCCTCTACGCCTCGCTCTGGCAAGTCCGACGCTACCCTTGGCTGGACTACTTTCAGCCCACAGTAGGGCCCAACAGCGGGATCTACCGTTCCGCCGATGCTGGCCGCACCTGGCTGAAAGTGGCTGGCACCGGGCTGCCGGAGGAGCCAATGGGTCGCATCGAGCTAGCTGTTGCGCCTGGCACCAATGGCCAACGGGTCTGGGCTGGCCTGGAACTCGCGGAAGGCGGAGGCCTGTACCGCTCCGAGGACGGCGGGGCCACCTGGGTCCTGGTCAACGACGACTCCAGCCTGGTGGGCAGCTATATGGGTTGGCTTCTACCCGACCCATCGGATCCCAACACGGTTTGGGCGGGAGGACAGCCCTTGCGCCGGTCCACAGACGGCGGCGAGAGCTTCCAGATCGTTCGCAGCTCTCCCGGCGGGGACGACTACCACGCGTTGTGGATCGACCCCACCGATCCCCAGCGCATGATCACTGGAGCTGACCAAGGCGCCGTGGTCACCTTCAACGGTGGCAAGAGCTGGAGCAGTTGGTACAACCAGCCGACCGGGCAGTTCTATCGACTGGCGGTAGACAATCGCTTCCCTTACCGCATCTATAGTGGGCAACAAGACAGCGGTACGGTGGGTATAGCTAGCCGCAGTGACTACGGTCAAATCACCTTTCGGGACTGGACCCCGGTGGGTGGTGACGAGAGGGACGGAGACGTTCCCGACCCCGCAGATCCCGATATTGTCTATGGTGCTGGCCTGGGTGGCAGGGTCTCCAAGTGGAACGCTCGCACCGGACAGGTTCAGAATGTCTCCCCCTGGCCGCTCTCGAGCTATGCCGCACAGCCTGGAACGACTCGTTACCGCTACGACTGGATCACGCCGCTGGCCATTTCCCCACGGCCGCCGCACGCCATTTACGTCGGAGCTCAGGTCCTCTTCCGCTCCCTCGACGGCGGCAACAGCTGGGAAACCATCAGTCCCGATCTGACAGGAGCGGCCGAAGGTGCGACCGACTGTAAGGGAGACGTCCCCCTGAAGAGAGCCACCTCTTGTGGCTACGGAGTCATCTTCGCCATCGCTCCGTCACCAGCAACGGACGGCCTGACGTGGATAGGGACGACCAACGGCCGTATTCAACTCACCCGGGATGACGGAGCCACTTGGGTCGACGTCACTCCGCCTGGTCTACCTGACTGGAGCAAGGTCAACATCATCGACCCATCTGCGTCGGATCCTGCAACCGCCTACGTAGCCGCCGATCGGCACCGTGTCGACGATCCCAGCCCGATGGCCTTCCGCACGCACGACTTTGGAGTCACCTGGACAGAGATCGGCCACGGCCTACCGCCTGGCGAATGGGTCGGTGCGATTCGGCAGGACCCGGAGCAGGCAGGATTGCTCTACGCCGGCACGAACCGTGGGGTACACGTTTCCTTTGACGATGGCGAAACCTGGCAAAGCCTGAAGCTCAACCTGCCGACGACCGGCATCAATGACCTACTGGTGCATGAGGACGACGTGATCGTGGCCACCCAGGGACGCGCCATCTGGGTGCTGGACGCTGTAGCTCCTTTGCGCCGGCTTGCCGGTGCCAAAATCGGCGATGAGTCGGTCCTTGTGCCGCCCGCCACTGCCTGGCGCTTGCGCTTCAATCAGAACAAGGACACGCCGCTGCCGCCGGAGGAACCGACAGGTGAGAATCCGCCCGCAGGGGCAATCCTGGACTACATCCTGCCGTCCAACGCAACTGGACCCGTTGTCCTCGAAATTCTCGATAGCGACGGCAACCAGGTCCGGCGTTTCGGCAGTGACGACGAGATCACGCCTCCCAATGCCCGCGTCTACTTCGCAGACACCTGGTTGGGCGATCTTCCGAGGCCCGCAGCTGGGCCTGGGCACCACCGATTCGTATGGGATCTGCGCTACCCAGCACCCCCGACTGTCAGCTCCAGCTATTCCATCGCTGCGGTGCCGGGACGCCCCACCCCGGTCAGGCCTCAGGGTGCTTTCGTGGTGCCAGGGACTTTCGAAGTCAGATTGACAACTGCCGGCCAGACCATCTCGCAAGAACTCGAGGTCGAAATGGACCCCCGAGTCGAGGTCACTTCGGCGGAGCTGTCAGGCCTGCTGGAGTTCCAGAACGAAGTCGCGACTGCTCTGGCAAGCACGGTGACACTGGCTGAGCGGACCCAGGAGGCTGGTGAGGAGACCTACGATGAAGCCCTCTCGATTGCCCGGGTGCTAACCTCGCTAGCTTCGGACCTGGAGAGCGCAGACGCTGCGCCCACCGTGCCGCAGCGCGAGTTATTCAACCACACAGTCGACCGTCTGAAGAGTGCCGAGGGCCAGTAGAAAAGTCCTGACCGCGAATATTAGCCTGCCCGAGCCTCGATCAGAGCTTCAGCGAGCTGGTCAGGCGCGAGGAAGCGCCAGGTTTCGTTGACTTGGATCTTGAAACCCGTGCCGTCGCCCAGCGGCTCGGGAAGATCGATATTGCTCTCCGCAAGCTTCCGCCGAAATTTCTGCGCATCGGTGCCAGCCACTTTCAGGCGGGTGGTGTTGGTGCCGTTGGGTACGCGCTCGATCTCGAAGCCCTGCTGCTTCGCCACTCGCTTGAAGACCTCCTCCGAATCACTCACCGCCTTCTGGAAGCGGTCCGAGAAACCTTCCAAGTAGTGTCCGGCCACAGCCGCGAAAGCCCAGCCATACGGCAGGCTGCCACCGTACATGCGGCGCCTATGGAACATCTCGTCCAACAGTGCATCGGGGCCTGCCAGGATCGCTCCAGAGCCTGCATTGAAGTACTTCCACAATGAAATGTAGACGGTATCGAAGAGCGCCGCGTACTCCTTGACGCTCACCCCCGTGTAGGGCGGTGCCAAGAAGAGGCGAGCCCCATCGAGATGCATGCCGATGCCCGCCTCTCGGGCGAAGGTCGACACCCTCTGCATTTCCTCGAAGTCGAAGACCTGCTGCCAGAGCCGGCGCACAGGCGACTCGATGCCGATGACACGGATCGGGGTGCTGACCCTGCCACTAGCCGCCCTCTCCACCTCTGCTTGAACCTCTTCCAGCGAGAAAGTCGCCTTGCCTGGTGCCAGGCCGATCACAGGCACATTGCTCAAGCGCTGACAGCAATCTCCAGAGTCGTTGTAGAGGTGGCTCTCTTCCTGCAGGAGCACTCTGCCTTCTTCTCCTGCCAGCACCCGTACCGCGAGTTGATTGGCCAGTGTGCCGGTTGGAAAGAAGACTGCCCGTTCCTTGCCCAGCAACTCCGCCATCCGGCGCTCGAGCTTCTCGACGCTACCGCCCCGCGAGTAGTAGTCGGGCTCTATCCTGTCCTCCGCCGCCAGCTGACCGAGGCACGCCGCGTAGTCCCGGGGCGTCAAGCCGAGGCCATCACCATGCAGTCGGACTACCGGCGCGAGCTTCTCGTTGGGCTCGGCCGCTCCGGCAGCGCCACTGCCCAACCCGAGGGCTGCCGCTCCCGCCGAGCTCATCACCAGGAAATTCCTTCGGTCGATCTCATTCATGGCTCCTCCGTAATCGGCTTTCAATCGTGGATCCGGGACCTACTTTCCCTCGGTGCCAGGGGCTTTCAATGCTGTTCTTCCTCGGTGCCTGGTGTTTTCAGTGCTTTGGGGCCGGCAGCAGATCGGACAGCTCGAGGACTTCCCCAGCGAGAACCACCGTTTCGATGGATCGCAGATTGGCGACCCCGTCGCGAGGATCCTCAATCAAAACAAGAAGGTCGGCCCGCTGGCCCTCGCGGACTTCACCGACGGCGCCCCAGTTCGGAAAGGTTTTCGAGAAATTGGAGGTCGCCGCCGCCAGAATCTCCCGCGGGCTCATGCCGATCCGGCTCAAGCCCTCCAGTTCGTGGTGCAGGGAGATCCCGGGCATGGTGCCCCAAACATCGGTGCCGCTGCCTGCCAGATAGTTTGCGCCAGCTCGGCGAAAAACCTCTTCCAGCATCAACTCGCTGCGAGCCAAAGCGGCGTAGGCCACCTGGTGCGCAACACCGCCCTCGTGCCGCCCTGTATCTCGATTTGCAGGTCTGTTGATGTCCTCGGGATCCAGCAGGCCAGCCACTGGTTCATCCCACGGATTCTCGGCCCAGGGCTGATCCAGGTAGAGAAGGGCGAGGGTCGGCATGAGAGCAATCGGGCCCGAGGCCAGCACCCTTGCATGTCTCTCGAGCCGCTCATCGAAGGGCGACAGGCCGCTCAACCACTTGTAGTAGGTCCACTTCGGACTATCGAGATCGTCACTGAAGGGCTGCTCGATCACGGCCTGCGCCATCTCTTCTGGAGCCATGTCGAGCGAGTATCGCGTCGTATGGACGAAGGCGTTCAACCCTGCTTCGATGCCCTGGCGGTAGGACGATAGCCCCAGCTCACCGATCGTGCCCATGCCGTGCAAGCGGGCCCGATCCGCCAGCGCCTGCAGCTGGTCCGGTGGCAGCTTGTACATCAGCAAAAGGATCTCGACTCCCTCCACCGCCAGCCGATCCGTGGCCGCCAGATGCTCTTCCAGGGTCGCGCGCTCGGAGCCAACGGAGTCAAGACGATGGATCTTCGGACCGGGAACTGCATCGAGATAGAGGCCCCCGCGCCGCCCTCCGTCAACCGAGATGATGGACGTCACGCCGCTGGCCAGATAGGCGTTCGCATAGGCCTGGTTGTTGATCGCCGCAAAGCCGTCGACGAGGCCGGGCACGATGAACTTGCCGGTAGCATCCACAATCAGCGCTCCGGGGGGAACAGCAACCGCGTCACCCCGGCCGACCGCTGTGATCTTGCCGCCCTCGACGATCACGACAGCATCTTCAACATCCGCTGTGGAATGTCCCCAGTCGCCGGTGTCAATGACCGTCCCGCCGATCAGCGCCAGTGACTCCGCACCGACACGTGAAGCTCCAGTCGGCGCCAGGAAGACCGAAGCGGCCAGCAGCATGACGGCAAAGGCTCGGATAGCGTCGACTCGCATGGTGATCTCCAGTCTCGAGAAACAAGCCCATCCGAAGGATGGTGTGACTATACCGTTCACCGGGTACCTCCAGCGTGTTCATCACCGGCTGTTTGAGAGGCCTTGCCTCAGGGTCGAACGAAAAAGGCGTGCCACTGCCGCAAGGAATCGCGGCGCTGGGTCCTGGGCTCCCTCACCAGAATCCCGCGCTTGAGACTGTTGGCGGTCACGAAGATCCGGGTTCTGGCCTCGAGCTCGTCGCCCTCGAACCCCATCTCCTTGAATAGACCCCTCACGAAGGTCAGGCGCATGCGATCGACCTTCCTGACAACAGGCGCCACCTCCGGCTCGTGAGATGCCCAGGTCCGCATAGCGAGGTCGTGGCCCGCGAGATCCTGCCGGCTGATCATCTTCATGAGGCAGAAGAGTCGATCCTCCGGGCTACCTGCCTTCGCTCCAATGTCGTCTATGACTGCCTTCGTCGAAGAGCGCGCCCAGTAGTCGGCCAGACTCCGCACGAATTCGGCCCGGTTTTCGAAGTGCCAGTAGAAGCTTCCCTTGGTGACTCCCAATTGTCCGACCAACCGGTCGATGCGAAGCTTCGCCTCTCCCTCTTCCGACAGCACGTCCAGGGAGCGGGCGAGAAACTCGTCACGGCTGTATCGGCTCGGCTTGCTGGTCATTCGGGCTGCCTCTCGAGAAGAAACTTCGGATTCCCTTCGCACGTTTGCTCACCTGGCTCAACCCGCGATGCCCAGCATGATGTCCATGACATTCGAGTTGGTGGGTCCCGTCTTGACCAGGTCTCCCGACTTCTCGAACAGTGGATAGGCATCGTGGGTCTCGAGGGCTGTACAGGGATCCAGGCCCTGGCTCTGACTCCGGTCAACGGTGGTCCCATCAACCACCGCACCGGCAGCGTCTGTCGGGCCATCCGTGCCGTCGCTTCCACAGCTAAGAACGGTGACCCCCACCTCTCCCCGAACCTCGAATGCGCTCGCCAGAGCAAATTGCTGATTGCGCCCTCCCCTGCCTGGAGAGCTTCCCAACATGACGGTCGGCTCACCCCCACCGATCAGGCAGACCCTCCGTTTCGGGGTCTGCTCGGCAATCTGCCCAAGACGCTGACAAAAAGCCTTGGCGGCTACACCCACATCTCCGTCGATCGGCCGCTCGATAACCTCCGCCTGGAAGCCCATGGACTCCGCTTCGATTCTAGCCGCCTCCAGAGCCTGAGCATTCGAGGCGCAGATGCAGTGCGTGACCCGCCCAAAGGCAGCGTCACCCGGCTTGGGAGTCTCGGGAACCTTGCCCGCCATTCCATTCCACAAGTGGTATTGGATGGAAACAGGGATCTCCGTGCCGAGCCCATAGCGTTCGACAATCTCGAGAGCTTCACCGAAGGTCGTGGTGTCTGGCGCAAAGGGACCCGAAGCGATGGAGTCCAGCCGGTCACCGATGACATCCGAGATGAGGAGGACCAGCACCTGTGCCGGATGAGCCAATCTGGCCGCCCAGCCTGCCTTGATACTGGAGACGTGCTTTCGCAGTGCGTTCATCTCGTGGATGTCCGCCCCGCAGGCCAGCAACCGTCGGTTGAGGTCGATCTTCTCCTCCAGGGTAACGGGCGGGACCGGCAGCGGCCAGAGGGCCGAGCCACCACCCGAGATCAGCGCGATGACCAGGTCCCGTTCCGAGGCGCCCTTCAGGATCTCGACCACCTCCTTCGCCTGACTCATTCCCGCGGCGTCGGGCTCCGGATGCCCCGCCTCGGCGATCCGAATACGAGCGGGAGCAGTCTCCTCGGGCAGGGTATGGCCGTACTTGACCGCGACGAGCCCGGAGGAAATCCGCTCGCCAACCAGCTCCTCCACAGCTCGAGCCATGGGTGCACCGGCCTTTCCACAGCCGACGACGTGAAGGCGGTCAACCTCCCGGAGATCGATCCGGATCTCGCCACCACCCTGCTGGACTATCAGTGCATCGTCCTCACGCCCCAGGACCCGCTCGACGCAGTGATGCGGATCCACCGCCGCCAAGGCCGCTCTGAAGATCTGGAGAGCCGCGTCTTTCTGTGTCATCGTTCGCAAGAAGAGCTGCTCAATGCACCGCCAGAGCAGAAGTTCCACTGGCCGCCCGATTGCCTTGAGGAGAGGGGCCCCTCTTCCGCTCCTCAAGAGAGAATATGACACCGACAGGTTGTCATTGCGATGATGTATGCACAAATCCGAATACGTGAACCGCGCAACTTGCCGCCTCTTGCTGCATGCTAGAGTTGACCTGACGGGAATTGTGCTCCCGTCGGGCAGTAGAGGCACCCAAGCGGCCGGATTCTGGGCCGCCTTTCATTTCAGAGACGCTCGTCACCTTTCTCCGGGCCATAGCCGTGCCCGTGACGATCGCGGGAGGAAAATCTCATGTTGAACAAGCTCGCCCACGAGCCGCACAAGATCAAGACCATCCGACCGATCTCCTTTCCCACTCTCGAGGAACGCAAGAAGTTTCTGGCAGAGGCTCATTTCAACGTCTTCAACCTGACTCCCTCCCAGGTCGCGTTCGACATGTGCTCACTCGGCACGAGCGCCATGACTCAGGAGCAGCTATCGGGGCAGCTCATCGGTGACGAGGCTTACGCCGGGGCCCGGAACTTCGAGCGCCTGGAAAAGGCAGTCCACGAGGTCCTGGGACACACCTATATCTGCCCTACCCACAACGTCCTCGGGTGCGTCAAGCTGGTTACCGCCACCATGGTGCCCGCTGGCTCCCAGCTGCCGTCCAACGCCCGAACCCGGATCGACGTCCTGACCCCTCGTGATGTGGAGGTCCCCGACATCCGCGACCACAAGGCCGAGGTCTTCACCGGCAACGTGGACCTCGAACGGCTCGAGGAGCTTCTGCAAGCGGGGCAGGTCGCCATCGTGGGGCTGCAAGCATTTGGTGATGGGCAGCATCCCTTCAGCCTGGAGAACCTCCGCGCCGTCCGGGCACTGGCCGACCGCTACGGCAAGCGTCTGGTGCTGGACGGTTCGAGGGTCATCGAGAATGCCTGGTACATCCAAAGACACGAGGCGGGGATGGCGGCTCGCTCCATCGCTGCCCTGGTCAAGGAGATCGCAAAGACCGCACACGTCTTTCAGATCGATGGGGCCCAGGACCCCAAGTGCCCCACCGGCGGCCTGCTGGCCACCGACAACCCCGAAGACCACGAGCACTTCATGAACGAAGTCGTGGTCTACGAGGGTCTGCACACCTACGGCGGCATGGCGGGCAGAACCATGGAGGTTTTCGCCCGCGGCCTCGAAGAGATGTGCCTGGAGGAAGAGGTGCAATGGGTCATGCAACAGACCGAGCACTTCAACGACCGCCTGCGCGAGGCCGGCGTGCCGGTGGAGAGGGGCTGCGACGGCGCCTATATCCTGGCTGATGACTTCCTCCCACATCTGGAGGCCTATCAGCAGGACGCCTTTTCAGCCGCCCTCTACGAGATGTCCGGCATTCGGGCCTTGGCACATGGTCTTGTTGGACGCGACAACCAGGTACCGGTCCAGATTCCCAGGCTCGCCATGACCACCCGCCAACTGGAACAAGTGGCCGATGCCATCATCAGTCTCTACAAGCAACGAGACCGCGTGCCACCCTTGGAGCTGCTCAAGGAGGGGACCTGGAGGGACGAGATGCAGTATCGCTGGGTCTACTCCGACCTCGAGCCCTTCGAGTTCGAGACCTATCCATTCGTCATCCACACCATCGAGCGGATCGCGACCCTCAGTCGCGAGGAGCGCCGCAAGGCCATAGCGGAGGCAGGCTACAACACCTTTCTCCTGCGCTCGGCCGACGTCACTATCGATCTGCTCACCGACTCCGGCACCTCGGCCATGAGCACCGACCAGTGGGCCGCCTACGACGCGGCGCGCGCTACTCCCACGACGTCGGACGAATACATGAATCTTGTGGAGGTGCTGCGCGAGGCCACTGGCTACGAGTACATCATCCCGACCCATCAGGGACGTGCCGCCGAACAGATCCTCTCCGAGGTCATGATCGAGCCCGGCCAGCTGGTGCCTGGAAACATGTACTTCACCACGACGAAGCTCCACCAGGAGATGGCCGGTGGAATCTTCGCCGACGTCATCGTCGATGAGGCCCACGACCCCGACAGCGACTTTCCCTGGAAGGGCAACATCGACATGGCCAAGCTGGAGGCTCTTGTCGATGAGCATGGCGCCAAGAAGATCTCCTACATCTCTTTCGAACACTCGGTCAACATGGCAGGCGGGCAGCCGGTCTCGATGGAGAACATGAGGGAGGTCTACGCATACTGCTCCAATCACCACATCCCGGTGTTCTTCGATGCCACGCGGATGGCCGAGAACGCCTTCATGATCCAGCAGCGAGATCCGCACTACGCAAAGACCAAGATTCGCGACATCCTCCGCGAAATGCTGCTCTACGGAGACGGCTGCACGGTCTCCGGCAAGAAGGACTTCCTGATCAATATCGGCGGCCTCCTGGCCTACCGGGACAACGCCGAGTGGGCCAAGAAGTCCCTGGATCTCCTCCGCGTCTACGAGGGCAACATCACCGACGGTGGCCTCGCAGCCGGAGATCTGGCGGCCATCGCCCGGGGTGTCGAGGAGATGCTCGACGACCGCTACATCCGAGCCCGCGTGCGGCAGACCGCGGCCCTCGGTCAGATGCTTCTGGATGCCGGCGTGCCCATCGTCACGCCCCCGGGAAGCCACGCTATCTTCCTCGATGCCAAGCGCTTTCTGCCCCATATCGACCAGGACGAGTATCCGTCGCAGCGCCTGGCAGCTGCGATCTACGTTGAGACCGGTGTGCGGGCCATGGAGCGGGGTAACGTCTCCAAGGGGCGCGATCCCAACACCGGCGAGAACTACCGCCCTCCACTGGAGCTCGTGCGGCTGACCATTCCCCGTCGGGTCTATACCCGCGACCACATGCGGGCCGTAGCTGATGGAATCATCCGGCTCTACGAGCGTCGGGACGAGATCCGTGGTCTACGCTTCGTCTACGAGCCGGAGAAGCTGCGCTTCTTCCAGGGTCGCTTCGAGCTGGTGGGTGAATGACCATCTCGGTCAAGAGCCGGGCCGACGTCAACGCTCACTCGGCCCTTCCTCCTTGAAGACAAACTGGCCCACTTTTCGGGTGGCTGCAGCCTACTCCAGATAGCCCAGGGCTTTGAGCTGCTCGGTCTGTTCGGCATCGAGAACCACGCTTTCAGCCTCACTAGCCGTCCTCGTGCTCTCGCGCCAGCGCCGAACTTCCTCCATGAGCTCTTGGAGGAGCTCTACCCTCTCTCCGGCCAGGTCGTGCTTCTCGGCTGGATCGGTGCTCAGGTCGTAGAGCCGCCACTTGTCGTCGTCATTCAGATCGACGATGGCTTTGTGACCCTTGTAGATCACTGCCTGCAGGTTGTTGTTCCGCGAGGTCTCACTGAAGACCGGTCGCACTTCGGCCGCCGAAAAAAGGCTGGCACCGGAGATCGGGTGCTCCACGTCGACACCCAGGATCTCGGTGATGGTGGGAAACACATCGATAAGCCCGACCTGCCTGTCTTCCACACGGCCCGACCTGCTCTGCGGCAGCTTGAAGAGCAGGGGTACATGGATCACTTCTTCGTAGAGCGAGTGGGCGTGCTTCCAGCCACCATGATCCAGAAACTCCTCTCCGTGGTCGGCGGTGAAGACGATCAGGGCCTCGTCGAACAGATCCTGATCCCTCAGGAACTGGAGCAACCTTCCGATGTAGTGATCGGTAAAGCCCACTTCCGAGTCATAGGAGTCGAACAGTTGCCCCGATTCCGGTCCCGCTGTCTCGACCTTCGTGCCGAGGTCACCTTGGCTGGCCTCGGTCTCTCCGGACCGTACCTCTTCTTCGGCGTCGGTGAAGTCGAAATCCGCATGACTGTTGTAGTGGAAGTGGGGGTCGAAGTAGTGCACGAAAAGAAGGAAGGGGCGGGACCTGTCCCGGCTCTTCAACATCTTGATCGCTGCTCTTGTCACTTCAGGCGAAGTGATGCTCATGAGTCCGCTGACGTTCTCGTCCTCGAAACGACTGAATCCCTGATCGAAGTTCCACCGCCTACTCAGGAAACTGCTGGCGACTACGCCGAACGTCTCGTATCCCTTGTCTCGGAGCAGCTCGGGGAGCAGAATCGCCTGATCTGGGACCTTGTTGGGCTCGGTTTCGATACCGAGCTCGTGCGGGTAGAGTGAGGTCAAAAGGGAGGCTGTGGAGGGCGTCGTCCAGGGAGCCTGGCTCGTGGCACGGGAGAATCGGATCGACTGACTGGCCAACTCATCGATGTGCGGAGAGGTATCCCGAACCTGCCCCCAGGCACCGAGGCGATCCGGACGTAGGGTGTCGACCACAATCATGACCACGTTCGGCGCCCCCGGTGGAGATGCCACGACAGCCGAGCTCGTCTGGCTATCTCTCCCACAGCCGGCGAGAATCACTGCTGCTAGCAACCAAGCACTGGTGGCATGCTTCCGGAGATCTGGCACGAATCGTAGACTAGCGGATAGCATCAACTTCCGCCATGAAGCCTGGTGGGCGTCGAATCTGGATTCGAGGGGACCCTATTCATGTTCCGAATCAGCAAGCAGTTTCACTTCTCTGCAGCGCACCAGCTGGATCTCCTGCCCGACGATCACCCATGCAGCCGGCTGCATGGCCACAACTACATCGTGGAGGCCGTACTGGAGAGCGAGGAGCTCGACCAGCGGGGTTTCGTCGTGGACTACAACGAGCTCGAACCGATCAAGACCTTTATCAATGAGAACCTCGATCACCTCAACCTCAACGACGTGCTGCCCTACGCCACAACAGCCGAGAACATTGCCCGCTTCCTCTACGAGAAATTCAAGCCCGTCTTCCCAGCCCTGGCCAAGATGCGGGTCAGCGAATCGCCGAGAACCTGGGCCGAGTACGAAGGGAGCTCCTAGGAGATCCGACCTTCAGAATCTCAGGAGGTACTGATTGCGTCTCTTTTTTGCCACGTTCCTGAGCCTAGAGAATGTGGCTGCCTATCAGGCTTTCGTCGATCGACTGATTAGCGAGGTGCCCGATTCCCTGCGTCCGATTCCACCTGCGTCCCATCATCTGACGCTTGCCTTCCTTGGAGAGCTTTCGGAAGGTGATGTCGAGAACTGCAGAGCTGGTTTCACGGCCGCGGAGGAACTTGCAGCCTTCTCCTTCTCCCTTGAACCGCCTCGGATTCTCATGGGCCGCGGTCAACCCAGGTTGATCTGTGCTGATGTGGGTGTCGGAAGGAAGCAAGTGTCTGAGGCACAGGCAGCTCTCGTGGCGCACCTAGGCAGGAGCCTGCCCTCGCTCAAGGTTCGGCCAAAGCCGCCGCACGTCAATCTTGCGAGATTCAAGAAGAATGCCCGCCGTTCCAAGGCAGCGAGAGTCGAAGGGGCGATGACCAGGCACTACGACGACTCCCATGCCTGGGTTGATCGGTTCGCGGAGATTCACCTGGTCAAGAGCTCGTTGACCCCTGCGGGCCCGATCTACGAGACCGTGCAGAAAGCCCAACTGCAAACAGGTCAATGAATCCAACATCGCCATTCAGCGAAAGCCGGCTCTGAACGCACAACCCTCTGTTTGGGTTCCGCGTCTCGAGCAACAGGCTCCAGACCTTGCGGACTGGATTCGGTCGAGAGTTGGATTCCTGGTAGGGTGCGGCCTCCAAATGGAGGCTGACGCACTTTCGAGAATCGAAACATGGATCCTGTCACCCATACTCTAGTCGGTGCATCGCTGGCCGCCACTCGGCTCGGCGAGCGGACCCGATTCGCCGCCCCGGCCCTGGTGATCGGGGCCAACCTGCCCGACATCGACGTCCTCTCATACTTCAGGGGCAGCGACTTCGCCCTGGGATTTCGACGAGGATGGACACATGGCGTGCTGGCGCTGGTCGTCTTACCGGCTCTCCTCGCCATTGCCTTCCTCGTCTGGGAACGTCTGCGTCGAGACAGAGGAGGCACTCGCCGACCCGTAGCGACCGGCTGGCTGATCGGCCTTTGTTACCTGGCGACCCTAACCCATCCTTTCCTCGACTGGTTGAACGTCTACGGCCTGCGCTGGTGGATGCCCTTCAGCGACACCTGGTACTACGGCGACTCCATCTTCATCATGGATCCCTGGCTCTGGCTGGTTCTCGGGGTCGGATGGCTCGTCGGTCGTCGAGCGACTCGACGCCTGGTCACCATCTCTGCAGTCGTTGCAGCCCTCTTGCTCTACCTCGTCGCGAGCCGCGCACCCGGCTACCTGCCGGTGATACTCCCTGTCGTGCTTCTTCTCCTGGTCGCTTTGCTTTGGCGGCCGGAGTCCGCTGGCATCTCGCCACAGAAGGCCGCTTTCTCCGGACTCCTGGCCGCCAGCCTCTTCATAGCCTCTATGCTCTTACTGCACCAGGCGACCGAGAACCGCTTGCTTCAACAGCTCGATCAACTCGCTGGCAAACCGATTGAGAGCCTCATGGTTGGTGCGATCCCAGCCAACCCGGCCGACTGGGATGTGGTCATCGAACAGGGTGGGCGTCTTCGCCATGGCCGTTTTTCCTGGCTTGGCGACAGGTCGCTGCACTTCTCTGACTTCGATCAGCCTGCGGCCAGCTCGAGCGATCTCTGGCTCGAGATCGTAGCTTCCGGCCAGGAGGAAGGATTTCTGTCCTGGGTTCGCTTTCCATGGACGCAAATCAATCCCGGCGACGCCGGGAGACGAGTCAACATCATGGACGCGCGGTATGCTCGAGTGAGAACTCGAGGCTTTGGCGGCGCCGTCATCACCCTGCCGGCCAAGGCTGTTGACAGCGCTGGCCCAAGCCACTGAAGAGGCGGCCGGCCAAGTGACCGGCTGCCCCGAATCAGACTCTCAGTGCTACCGGTTGGGCACGCGGCCCGGGGTCCACGGCGCCCCAGCTGCTTCCGCCTTCTCCTCCAGAGCCTCCAGATCGCCGACGAGCTCCTTGATCTCGGCGAGCTCACTCTCGTAAGCCTCCGTCGCCCAATCGTAGGCCTGCCGGTGCGTCGTCGTGGGAGCCTGCGTCGTGTCCCACTGGTCCGATGCGATGCGCTCGACGCGACCGACAAGCGATGGTGGCGTGAACACATTGCGACTCGACTTCGTCCGATCACCCGAGAACGCAAGCTGAATCGCATCCAGCCTGGTCTTGAGACCTTCGAGCTCGACCATCAAGGCCGGATCGGCCTCGGGGGTGTCCACCAGAGCCTGCCGAAGGTGCTTCACGCTCTTGTCGATCTCGTCGAGGACCTTCGAGGCTCCGAGCACGTTGCGGCGCAACTCGCGAACCTCCTGGCGAAAGTCCATGACAGCCGCCTGGTCCTCAGGCGCCAGGGTTGCCAGGTTCAGGGGCACGACTTCGAAATCGACCGGCCCGGCGAGGGGTCGCCATTCGGCGCCCTGCCTCGCTTCGAGGGCGGCGCTGTAGGACCCCGGAAAGGCGAACGGGCCCCGCTCCGGTGTATGCCATGGCGACAGATCGGATTCCGATGAAAGGTCCGTGGGGGCCGCGGGAGGCCAGCGCAGATCCCACGCCACGCGGTGCAACCCGGCATCCTGCGGAGCCTTCACCCGGCGTACCAACGATCCCTGGCCATCCCGCACCGTGAGGAACACCGCTGGCTCGAGCTCCAGGTCCTCCTCGCGCAACTCCTCCATGGAGGGCAGTGGAGCATCGGTCTCGTTCTCCCTGGCCTCCGTCTCGGCCTCGATGCGAAGGTCCTTCTTGGTCTTGAGGCCATCCCGCAGCCAGTAGGTGAAGACCGCCCCAAACGGTGGGTTCGGCGTCGTCCAGAAGCCCTTGCCCCGATCCCCGACGCGATCGGGCTGCTCGATGTAGAGCAACGCTTCCCTTGTCGGGAAGAGGATCGCCTCGTCGGTTGCCAGGCGCTCCTCGCTCATGCCTCGCAGCGGGGTGTAGTCGTCGAGAACGTAGAAACCGCGTCCGAACGTCGCCACTGCGAGGTCGTTCCACTCCCGCTGGATCTCCAGATCCCTCACCTGAATCTTCGGGAACCCACCCTTCAGGCGGTGCCAGTGGGCGCCCTCGTCGAGGGTGACATAGACGCCGAACTCTGTCCCGACAAAGAGCAGCTTCGGCGCGACGTGGTCCTGAATCAGGGCGTAGGCCACTTCCCGATCCGGCAGATCACCGCGCATGGAGCTCCAGGTGCGACCCCGGTCCCGACTGACGAGCACGTACGGATTGAAGTCACCCTGCTTGTGGTTGTCGAAGGTGGCGAAGACGGTGTCGGCATCGAAGCGCGATGCCTCGATGTCGCTGACGTAGGTGTTCTCGGGCACCCCGGTGAACCGCTCGAACCTGGTCCAGTTGCTGCCGCCATCCTCGGTGACCTGGATGAGCCCGTCGTCGGTGCCGACGTAGATCAGGCCCTCGACCAGGGTCGACTCCGTCAGCGAGACGATGTTCCCATAGTCGGAGGTCGAACGATTCTTGGAGACGGCATCCATGCCCCACACGCGGCCCATAACGGGCAGCTCGTTACGGTCGATCCGGCGACTGAGATCTCCCGATATCGCGGTCCAGGTGTCGCCACGATCATCCGAACGGAAGAGACGCTGAGAGGCGAAGTAAAGACGGGTGTGGGAGTGAGGGGAGAGGATCAACGGCGCGTCCCAGTTCCAGCGGTGGGCGTCCTCACCTGGCTCCTCCTGCGGCTGAATGTCAACGATCTCCTCGGAGCGACGGTCGTAGCGCACGAGGCCACCGTACTGCCACTGCGAGTACACGATGTCCGGGTTGGTCGGATCGATCACGGTCTCGTAGCCATCGCCACCAACCGTGATGAACCAGTCTTCGTTGGAGATCCCCGACTTTCTCAGCGTCCGGCTCGGCCCGCCGAGGGTGTTGTTGTCCTGGGTTCCACCGTAGACATAGTAGAAGGGCTCAGAGGTGTCGACACTCACCCGGTAGAACTGCGTAATCGGCAAATTCTCCTTGAACAACCAATTGGCGCCGCGGTCGAAGCTCTCGTAGACGCCGCCGTCGCAGCCGACGAGCACATAATCGGGGTCCTCGGGGTCGATCCACATGGCGTGATTGTCCACATGCTTCGCCTCTTCACCGACGGGGGAAAAGGTCGCGCCACCATCCTTCGAGACCTGCAGAAAGGTGTCGAGCGAGTAGACGGTGTCGACATCGTGGGGGTCCGCGACCAACGTGTTGTAGTACTGCGGGCTCGATGACATGTAGTCGCCACGCTTGGTCCAGCTCTCGCCACGGTCCGTCGTCCGGAAGACCCCACCCTCGTCCCGCTGTGCTTCGACGATGGCGTAGATCACATCCGGGTTGCCTGGCGAAAGCGCCATACCAATGCGGCCCATGTCGACCTTGGGTAGGCCCTCTTCGAGCTCGCGCCAGGTGGCACCGCCATCGGTGGACTTCCAGATGCCGGAGCCGGGGCCACCGTTGATCAGGGTCCACACGTGGCGCCGACGCTGGTAGGTACTGACGTAGATCGTGTCGGGGTCGCGCGGATCCAGCACCACCTCGTTGGCCCCGGTGTCGTCATCGACGTGCAGGACTCGCTCCCAGGTGGTTCCGCCGTCGATCGTCTTGTAGAGACCCCGCTCACCACCCGAATTCCACAGCGGCCCTTGAGCGGCGACAAACACAACGTTGGAATCGCGAGGATCGACCTCGATTCCTCCGATATGCTCCGACTCTTCCAAGCCCATGTGGGTCCAGCTCTGCCCTGCGTCCAGGCTTTTGTAGACACCATCGCCGAAAGAGACCGAGCGCTGGGAGTTGTTCTCACCGGTACCGGCCCAGATGACGTTTGGATTGTTGGGATCCATCGTTACGACACCGATCGAGTAGGAACCCTCGTTCTCGAAGACCGGCTCCCAGGTGGTCCCGGCATTGTCGGTTTTCCAGAGATTGCCTGACGAAACAGCAATGAAATATCGGTGTCGCTTGCCGGGCGTCACGGCGAAGTCAGAGATCCGTCCAGAGTTGATGGATGGACCGATGCCTCGCAAGGCGAGCCCAGCAAGGGTGTCGGAGTTGAGCTTGGTTTCGGGCTTGTCTGCATCCTCGTCAGCCGCCAGAGCGACCAGGGGTGCAAGCATGAGAATCGCTAGAACGACCACACTCAGCTTCTTCACGTTTGAGCTCCTTGAAATGGTAGGGAGATATATCGAGGCGCGGAGACTTCTTGCCCTGGGAGATCGTACCAGGGGACAGGAAGAAGGTACAGTAGGTAGAACCATCGATTCACCGCCAAGGAGGATGCCGTGTCGATTCGACCCATCAAGGGACTCATCAAGGCCAAGCCCACCGTCGAGGGGGCTGGAGTGCAACTGCGTCGAGCCTTTGGCTTCGGCAGGACCGAGGACTTCGATCCGTTCCTATTGCTGGACGACTTCCGCAACGACCGGCCCGAGGATTTCGAGGCCGGCTTCCCATGGCATCCCCACCGTGGAATCGAGACCATCACCTATGTTCTGGCGGGAACCGTCGAGCACGGTGACAGCCTTGGCAACCAGGGCGCCATCGCCCCCGGAGACGTGCAATGGATGACGGCTGGAAGCGGCATCATCCATCAGGAGATGCCCCAAGGCGATGAACAGGGCAGGATGCACGGCTTCCAGCTTTGGGCCAACCTGCCGTCGTCTCTCAAGATGACTCCACCACGCTACCAGGAGGTCCAATCCGCAGACATCCCCGAGGTCGTCGATGACGATGGCACAAAGGTCCGTGTGATCTGCGGTAGCGTCTGGGGTGCCAACGGCCCGGTGGACGGCATCGCGGCCGATCCCCAGTACATCGATGTCTGGGTGCCACCCGGTAAAATCAAGACCATCCCCGTAGAGACCACTCGGCAGGCCTTTGCCTACGTGTTTGCCGGTTCAGGGAAGTTCTGCAATGCATCGAATCCACTGGAGGTTCCCACCGAAGGGGCCGGCTGGATCGACACTTCGCTCTCCGAAGAGGCCGACAACCGCTCGCTGGTCCTCTTCGATCGGGGAGACGAGGTGACGATTCGCGCCGGCGAGCATGGCATCCGATTTCTGCTGGTCTCGGGCAAGCCACTCGAAGAGCCGGTCGCCTGGTACGGACCCATCGTTATGAACACACGGGAAGAGCTGAGGCAGGCCTTTGCCGAGTTCGAGGCCGGCACTTTTCTAAAGCACGGATGACTCAGGTTCCCGAGCCCGGAGGCGAAGCCGAGGCGGACCTGGCCGGTACCTTGCCGGTCTCCTCCAGACGGAGAACGGACCTCACGCTACAAAGCAGAATTCAGAGCGGGAACGGGAGAACTTCGACCTTGCCCTTCGTCGGGTTTTGCAGCTCGACCTGTACGTCTTCTTCACGAGAACCTGGATTTCGCTACACTCTCCAGAATATCCGGGCACTCCCCTCGGGAGAGGTATCCAACTATGAAGAAGCTCCGACTGCACGAAGAGATCCTGCTGCTGGCACTCAAGGACGAGGAGGGGAC
This sequence comes from Thermoanaerobaculia bacterium, assembly GCA_947259195.1. Taxonomy (GTDB): domain Bacteria; phylum Acidobacteriota; class Thermoanaerobaculia; order Multivoradales; family JAHEKO01; genus JAUVRX01. Next base: position 29,571 of record CAMYLC010000138.1, read on the forward strand.
GACCTACTCCGGCACGAGTTGGCCGTACGCCGTGGGTGGCGCAGTGCTCGCGGAGTTGCTGTTCGAGGACAGGATTCGGTTGGAGGATCGCGAGGGCAAGAAGCACTTGACGCTGGTCAACAGCAGCCCGCTCGGCGAGCCGGTTGCCGATCAAGTTCTGGAGAGAATCGCCAACGCCAAGAAGACTGCCGATATGACCACCTGGCTCGGCCGGGTCGCAGGACTGAAGGACCTCAAACACCGAATCGCCGAGCAATTGGTGCTGAAGGGAGTGCTGCAGGTCGAGACCCACAAGGTGATGCTGATCTTCTCGAAACGGATCTACCCAGAGCTCAATCCGGCACCCGAGCTCGAGATCATGCTTCGGGTCGAGCACGCTGTGTTCTCAGACGAAAGCGATCTGGACGCCCGCACCTCCATCCTCGTCTCGCTCGCTCACGTCAGCGGCGTACTGGATTCCGTGTTCGGCAAGCAGCGGGTCGCCGAGCGCAGGGCGCGGCTCGACAAGATCGCCAAGGATTGGCCCCCAGCGGAGGCCGCCCGCGCCGCAATCGATGCCACCCGAGCAGCGATGGCCGCGGTCATGGCAGCCACGGTCGCCACCAATGTCGCGACGCATTGAACCCTCGGCGATGCCATTGATTTCGACCGCTGCGACGGCTCGACGCCCAGGACCGGCGTCCACTGGCTCTAGAGCTCGATCTCCAACAGGACCTCGGCGCGATGGTCACCCATCTCGATTTCGAACCGATTCATGCCCCGTCCGAAGTGATTGGAAAGCAGCTTGAAGTCCAAGACCGCCTCATAGCTTCCTTCGCCGGCTTCCCCTTGAACGGTCACCTGGATCGGGTTGATCTCGTTGCAGTTGACCGAGACCACGCTGGCTCTCGAGAGCTGCCCTTCGGGCACCAGCAGGATCAGCGGTAGCTGCTTAATCTTCTTTGTGAGATCGAGATCGGCGTAGGAGACCTCGACCACCAGGCCAGGCTCACCTTCTACCCGGATCGCAACGGGGGCGTCCTCGGGAACTTCCACCCTGGTCGAGGCACTGACCATGGCGTCGAAGATCGCCCCAGGTTCCAGGAAGACGTTCTTGCCCTTTAGAAAGACGAAAGGCCAGGCCAGGGCGACCGCCAGTCCAATGGTCACTCCCATCCTGCCCCTCCCAGACCGGTCGTAGCCGCCATCGAGGGCAACAGCCGTGGTGTCGACAGCCGAAACATTCAAGACCTCGATCTCGAGGAAGCCCTTCTGACCGGCCATTCGGGCTTTCTTCATCCTCTCGACCTTGGCGTAGACGGGTGTTCCGGCGGCGATGACCCGATGGCCATCGACCCAGACGTCCTTCCAGACATGGGCCCGGACGATGTCACCCGTCTGGACGGCGTAGGCTTCCTTCTGTCGCGTGGTGATCTGCTGATCCAGCTCACAGAAGACCGTGGTCCCGAAGGGAATCATGACCGTCTCTGCCGGCATCGCGGCGGCAGGCATCAGGAATGCGAGACAGCAGCAGCAGAATTTTCTCATTGGCTCGACCCTCCTCAACGACCCAGAGTGCAATTTCCAGGCCCTCGATCTCATGATTGGCGGCAATCGGACGCCTTTGTAAGAGAAGGCGACAACTACAAGAAAGCTCCGCAGTAGGATCAGTAGAGGTCGAACAGCAGAATGCGGGCATCCAGCGGGCCATTGCGGACCGGGATCCGTCGACTCGGCCGCAGCCCGATGTGCTTACCCAGGCCCTCTCCACCAGCCAGCACCAGGGCTCTCCACCCCGCATAGCGTTGCTTCATGAGGTCGCCGAGCCGGGGCCACTGATCCCGGTTTTCCTCCAGACGCTCACCGTAAGCCGGATTGACAACCAGCAGACCGGGGCCTGCCGGGGGCTGGAAGATATAGCCGTCTCCGACCTCGAGAGAGGACAGTCCAGCGAGGCCGGCTTTTCGGAGGTTCGCACTTGCCGCCTCGACAGCTACGGGAGACTGGTCCACTCCGATGAGTCTCAATCCGGTCTCAGGCAGTCGAATCCCGTCCTGTCGAAGAGACTCCCAGGCGGCCCTGTCGAAACCGGGAAGCCGCTCGAAGGCCCACCGTTTCCGGAGCCGTCCAGGCGCCAGGTCGAGCGCCACCGCCGCAGCTTCGGCCAGCAGGGTGCCGGAGCCACACATCGGATCCACGACGGCACCCTGGCCATTCCAACCCGAAGCCAGAATGCAGGCTGCGGCCAGGTTCTCGCGCACTGGAGCCTCACTGGTCGCCACCCGGTAGCCCCGCCGGTCCAGCGGGTCGCCCGAGGTGTCCAGGAGCAGCGTGGCCTGATCGCGAGACAACCAGACCCTGAGATGGGTGTCGGGATTCTGTCGATCGATGGAAGCGCGGCGCCCGAATCTTCGCCGCTGGGCATCGACGATTCCGTCCTTGACCTTCAGGCCAACCCAGCGTGTGTCACGGATGTGCGACCTTGCCGCGGTGGCACGAATCGCAAAGCTCCGACGGGGATCGAACAGCTCAGCGGCCCTCACACCATCCCAGACTCGGGAGCTTTCGACCAACCGGCCCGCACCCGCCTCGAGGGCCTCGGCGCTCGACCCATCCCAGGCGGCCAGCTCCACGAGTACCCGATTGGCCGTCCTGAGTCGCCAGTTTGTCCGCAGCACATCGTCCCAGGTACCCGAAAAGGCGATGGCGCCGCGCTCCCGGCTGCAGTTCGAGAGACCGAGATTCTTCAACTCGGCCTCGAGGAACTCCTCGAGGCCGAGCGCGCAGGTGGCGACGAGTCGGAGGGACACGGCTCAGAACGGGAAGAACACGGGCACGAGCAGCGTCAGCACGACGAGAATGACCAGGGTGAGTGGGGTGCCGACCTTCAGATAGTCACTCGAGCGGTAGCCACCGGCACCCATGACCAGCAGGTTGGCTTTGTGAGAGAACGGCGTCATGAAGGCGGCCGACGCTGCCAGGCTCACGCCCATCATCAACGGATAGGGGCTGATGCCGAGAGTGTTGGCCGCATTGATCACGACCGGCGCCAGCAGAACGACGGCCGGAGCACCGTCGAGACCCTGCGACAGCATGCTCGCCAGGATAACCAGAGCCGCCAACGTCGCGTGATTGCCGAGCGGCCCCGCCAGATTCGTGACCCCGTCTGCCAGGAACATGGCCGCTCCCGTGCGCTCCATGGCCATACCCACCGGCAGCACCGCCGCCACCAGGAAGATGGCCTTCCATTCGATCGCTCGATAGGCCTCTTGCATGGTCAGGGCACCGAAGAGAATCGCCAGCGAAGCAGCGGCAAAGGCCGCAACATGAATCGGCTGAACACCCGTGACCACGAGTCCGATCATCAACAAGAGCGCGCCGAAGGCCCACGGCGCTTTGCTCAGACGCGGTGGTGCCTGGTCGGCTTGCGACAGCACGACGAAATCGGGCTCGGCCGCCAGCTCGCGGATCTTCTGTCGTGGCCCGTGCAACAAGAGGGCGTCCCCGAGGCGAAGAGGAACGTGGGAGAAATCGACGTGGTGGGGCTGGCCCTCGCGCCACAGGGCCATTGCGAGAAGTCCGTAGCGGCTCTGGAAGCGCAGATCGGCCAGCGTCCGACCGATGGCAGCGGAGCGCGGAGCCAGTGCGGCCTCGACCATCCCTATCTCTTCCGACTCCAGGGGCCCCTCTTCGAGCTCCTTCTCGAGCTGTACCTCGCCGAGGTCGAAAAGAGTCACGAGCCTCTCGGGGTCACCACCGATCAGCAGTCGATCGCCGGCACGGAGGACCTCGTTGGGTGAGACGGCCAGGTGGGTCTCGTCGTCCCGAATCAGTCCGGCAATCGTCAGGCCCACCAGCTCACCCAGCCGGCTCTCCTGGATGGATGTGTCCACCAACAGGGACCCTTCCGGTATCCGCACCAGGTGCAGCTGGCTGACCAGATCTCGAATCGCGGTGAGCCCCGTCTGGAGAACCTCGAAGTCCGGATGTCGCGACAGACTCTCGAGACGCTCTTTCGCGCCGAGGGCGAAGATCTCGTCATCCGCCCGCAGCACCCATTCACCGAGCTCGACCCCTTGCAGGTGCTCTCCTCGACGCACACCGACCACCACCAAGCCGAATCGGTCGCGGAAGCTCAGCTCCCTGAGATTGAATCCGATCAAAGGAGAACCAGCCAGTACGCGGGCCCGTACCCCACCCACTCCCCGTACCGGGCTCGGCAGCTCTGCAACCCGGATCTGCTCGATCTCGAGGTTCTGCATCCGCAGCAGCTCACCGAGATCGGCGGCCAGACCATCGACCATCAGGACGTCGCCGCCCCGCAGAACCGAATCGCCCCGGGGCATCGTGCGACGGCGATCCCCCCGGAGGATGGACAGGACCTTGACGCCGAGAGTGTTGCCGAGGCGAGTCTCGGCCAGGGTCATCCCATCGAGCGGCGTGTCCTCCGGCAGGCGGATCGAGAACAGATGCTCTTTGAGCTGGTAGACCTGCGTCAGATCGCGAGATTCAGCGGCGGCCGGACCGTGCCGCTCTCCTGCGGGCAGGAGCTTGCGCCCGAGGGTCAACATGTAGACCACACCAAGGCCGAGCAGGACCAGGCCCAGGGGCGTGAAGTCGAAGAGCGAGAACGGCTCGAGCCCTCGCTCGTCCAGCATCTGCGCCGCGAGGATATTGGGGGGGGTTCCCACCAGGGTGGTGGTACCGCCGAGGATGGCACCGAAGGCCAGCGGCATGAAGAGTCGCGACGGCGACAGTCCGGCGCGCCGCGCGATCGTGGCTACCGCCGGCATCAGCACGGCTGTAGCGGCGATGTTGTTCATGAAGGCCGAAAGGACGCCGCAGGTCACCATCAGCACGATGATGAGACGAGTCTCGCTGTCGCCAACGAGCCTGTGGATTCGACCGCCAATGACATCCGCCACACCTGTCTCGAGTAGCGCTGCTCCGACGATGAAGACCGACAACATGGTGATCACCGCCGGCGACGAGAAGCCGGTAAAAGCCTCGGCCGGAGTCAGGTAACCCGTGAAAATCAGGATGGTCAGCCCCAAGAACGCCGTCAGATCGACCGGCAGTTTCTCGGTGAGAAACAGGTACACCATCACTGCCAGCAGGGCGAAGAGGAATGCAATCTGCGGCGTCATGGTTTGATTCTATCTTCAGGTCGACACGGCATTGGCAGTCGAGAACGTCTGACTTCGCAACTTCGAAACAACGCTTCCAGACCCTACCAGCGTGCTTCAGTGAGGTACCGGGCGATCAGGCTATAGACGTGGAATCGGGTTCCATCGCCTTCTTTGATGGCGTGGGTCCGATTCGGGTAGACCATCATGTCGAACGGCTTGCCGAGCTCGATGAGGCGATTCACCAGGCGTTCGGTCCCTTGGTAGTGAACATTGTCGTCGGCAGTGCCGTGGACGAGGAGAAGGCGACCCTCGAGTCCTGCGGCGAAGTGAATGGGAGAGCCGATCTCGTACCCTTCAGCATTGTCATCTGGCAGGCCCATGTAGCGCTCCTGGTAGATGGTGTCGTAGAGCCTCTGGTCGGGAACCGGGGCCACCGAGACACCGACCTTGAACACCTCCGGGTAACGGAACATGCAATTCAGGGTGTTCGAGCCCCCACCACTCCACCCCCAGACGGCAACCCGCTCGGGATCGACAAAGGAATGCTTCCCGCTGAACGCGCGGACAGCGGCCGCCTGGTCTCTCGATGAGTGTTCGCCGACGGTTCCGTATACGACCTTTCTCCAGGCCGCCCCCTTGGGTGCCGGGGTGCCGCGATTGTCGAAGCTGACGACCACGAAGCCCTCGTTCGCCAGAGCGCGATGAAACAGCATTCGGTCGCCTCCCCAGCGATCTACCACGGTGGTTCCCGCCGGCTCGCCGTAGACGAAGACGAGCAGTGGATAGCTCTGGCTGCGGTCGAAGACGCGCGGCTTCAGCATCCACGAATCGAGCAAGAGGCCGGGTTCGACCTCTGTTTGGAAGAACTCCACGGGGGGTTGAACGATGTCGCTCAGCTTGCTCGCCAACGCGGCGTTGTCCTCCAGGACGCGCACGGTCTCGTGTTCGGGCAGGCGCACCAGATCGACCACAGGTGGAACGTCGAATCGGGAATATGTGTGGAAGGCGTAGGCCCCGTCTGGCGAGAGATCGTAGCTGTGACTACCGGGCTGGTCGGTTGGAGTCACTCGCTCGGGTCTTCCCGAGCCATCGACCTTCGCACGATAGAGAAGCCTCTGTGTGGCGTTGTCGGGCGAGGCGATGAAGTAGAGCCACTCTGCTCCACTGCCAGTACCCACCAGGCTGATCACGTCGGCCTCGAAGGGAGTGATGAGCTTCTCGCCCCCTCCGTCTCTACGCACCCGATAGGCGTGCCGCCAGCCGTCCTTCTCGCTCAGCCAGACAAACTCCTCGGACCCCTCGAGCCATTCGAGGTCGTCCATGACATCGACCCAGGTGTCGGACCTGTCCTGATGAGCTCGTCGGACCTCGCCGGTTGCAGCATCGGCGAGCAGCACGTCGTTGGTGTTCTGCAGTCGATTGAGGTGTTGCAGGATGAGCGTCTCGGAATCGTCGCACCAATCCATACGCGCGATGTAAGTATTTCTCGAATCTCCCGGAACGTCCATCCAGCGGATCGCGCCGCCGGTCGCGCCGACTACACCAATTCGAGCAGCCGAGTTCGTCGTTCCAGCCTTGGGATAGGGAATCAGGGTGATCTCGGGATACAGGGTGTCCGTGTTGTTGATCAGGGCGAACTCGTCGACGCCGCTGGAGTCGAAGTTCCAGAAGGCAATGTAACGGCCATCCGGGCTCCACCGGAAGCCGTCGCGAATGCCGAGCTCCTCCTCGTAGACCCAATCGGAGGTGCCGTTGATGATCGTCTCCGAGCCGTCGCTGGTAAGAGGAATGATGCTGCCACCGTCGATTTCCTCGACATAGAGATTATTGCCTTGGACGTACGCGACTTTTGTGCCGTCAGGCGAGAACTTGGCGAACATCAGCGTCGAGGGCGCAGCGTCGCCCCCCAGCTGCTTCGAGTCACCCGTTGTCAGATCCATGACCCAGTAATCCCCACGGGTGTTGCGGCGCCAGACCCGTTCGGTATTAGTGAAAACCAGCAGTCGCTTCTTATCCTCCGACCAGGCGTAGTCATCGATCTCGAGAGCCCTGCTCCTGCCCTCGGGAACCAGTTGCCCGGCCTCGATGACGACCTCCCGCAGCCCGGTGGTGGTCTCGTATCGCACGATGTCCTTGGCTTCTTCGTCCTTCGAGTCCTTGACGGTGTCCGAAGGCTCGAGCGTCGTGTAGTAGGCACTGTCGTCCTGCCATCTAGCCGGACCGAATTCCTCCGGCTCGAACTCCTCGTCCGTGAAGATCCTCCGGAGCTTCGCGTCGATTCCGTTGGCATCCCCCGTGTCCGACTCCTGCCCATCCGAGTTCGCCGGTAGGAGTATCAGGGCCAGGCAAACCAGCAGCAACCGCGACGAAGCGAGGATGAGCGTCTTGGGGGTCATGCGAAGTTCCTCCGGATCTCAGCCGAACAATAGAAATAGACCGTGGCCAAATACACCGGCACTGAGACTGCCGGCGAGGTGCGTCAGGATGGCCACGCTGGTCAGGTCACGCTCCTTGATGCCGTCCATCATGCCAACGTGAGTGCTCAGGAAGCCGGCCATGCAGATTCCGATAGCAGTGAAGACACAGATTTCCTTGGCTCCGATGATGCCGCTCTCCAGGAACTTCGGCACCATCGCCACCGCGGCACCAACCGAGCCCAACGAGGTGACTGGAAAGGCGATGGCCTCAGGATTCGAGAAACCGAACAGAGGCTCGATGAGGAATGAGAGCTTGTCACCCAGCCAGGGGAAGAAGGCGACTCCCTCATAGGCGGCTCCCGTATAAACGCCGTCCGTTGCTCCGTAAGCCAGCATCATCACCAGGGTGCAGATGATGACGATTCCGGGCATGATGTCGAGACCCGTCTGCACGCCGTGGGCGCCCCCGTCCAGCAGTGACTGAAGTGCCCGCTGGGCCACGTTTCCCTGCCTTACCTCCCGGAAACGAAGAATGTCGTAGCCCTCTTGCTCTCGGTTAAGGACGTCTTCCGCTTCACCATACTTCTGCTTGCCGAAGCGGCCCATGAGTCGAACACTCACGATGCCGCCGAGAATCGCCCCGAGGTTGCCGAGCAACACAGCTTTCCCCAACGGCCGGCCAACGGAAGACTGCGCCAGCATGAACGTGGTGACAATGAGGCCCATACCGAAGACGGTGCCGAGGTTGACCAGGGTCGTCACTTGCCACTTCTTGAAGTACTTCAGGAAGCCCTTGTCAGAAGCCAGCGGCATGATGGCCGGATTGTCCGACAGATAGGTCGAGACGACTCCGATCGACGACGCCCCTGGAAGTCCGAAGAGCGGTCTCATCAGCGGGGAGAGAACCCGGTTGGCGATACTGACGATGCCGAACTCCGAGATGAACGAGGTAAAGGCGCCGGCCAGGATGATGACCGCCATGAGGAAGAGGACCGTGTTCAGAATCAGATCATGGGCGGTCGCCATCATGGTCTTGAACATGAAGGCCAGGCCCATCTTCCAAGCGAACAGGGCAAACAGAACCGCGACGATGACCAGTGCTACCACGGTCTCCGTGGTGACGGCCTTGACGATCCGCCTCGCGGTCCTGCCGTTCTCGACGCGCTTGTCTCGTGTGACTCCGAATGCCATCTACGGAATTCCCCTGGATTCTCAATCAGACACCACACCATATCCGATTGCCGACCCGCCGCACACTCCTCATCGCTCCTCAGGACCGGTGGTCCGCATCAGGCAAGGGCCGGCGTCTCGAAGAGACCTCCGTCACCGCGACGAAAGCAGACAGAGACAGCAAGGAGTAGACTCAGTGCAGGAGCATCGGAGGACTTCATGCCCGGGATCTCTCGAGATCACAAGGTGCATAGGCTGAACCGCTCAGGCCCGGTTCTGGCTCTCCTCCTCCTGCTTTCTCTCGCCTACAACGGGAACTACTTGCGCGGCGGGTTTCAGTCCGACGAGTTCTTCTTCCTCAACTCGATGAGGGATGGCTCGTACTCGCGATTCAAGGGGTTCTGGGCCTTCGAGGATCTCTCCTCCCTGTCGAATCTCTGGTGGTTCGAGGGCGGTGGCGGAATGGATGTCTTCTGGCGACCCGTACCGTCTCTGCTCATCGAGGGCTCGATCCGTCTCTTCGGAGAGACGGCCTTGCCGTTGCATCTGCTGTCAGTGCTGATACACGGATTCGTTGCAGGAACGCTCTTCCTCTTCGTCAGGAGGTTGACCGGCCGGCCCGGTCTCGCTTTGCTGGCAGGCTTGGTGTTTCTCTCCTGTGAGGACCACAGTATGGGAGTGGGCTGGATCGCCACGATCACCGACCTGATATGCGTGCTGTTCATCAACCTCTCCCTGATCGCTCAGGCAGCATGGCTCGCAACGAGGAGGTGGTGGCAGCTCGGGGCATCACTCTTAGCTCTGATCCTGGCGCTTCTGTCCAAGGAAAGCGCCGTCGTCGCCCCGCTGGCGCTCATTCTCATGACGCTGCTTCTCCCTCAGGGGCGAGATGAGGAGCTGCCCGAGCCCAGCGTCTCCACCATTCGACTGCGCTGGTCGGCATTCATGGGCGACTGGCCCTCGTGGATTCCATCCATCGTTCTTCTCGGGATCTACCTCACCGCCTACCGGCTGATAGGCTTTGGAGGAATCAGTACTGGGTTGTATGTCGATCCTTTCAGCGAACCGATTCGATTCGTCTCGCATCTTGTCCTCCACCTGCCGATCATGTGGCTTGCCACGCTCTCGCCTGTGCCTCCCAGCATGACCATGTTCATGCCGGAGCTCGGCGTCCCGCTCGCTCTGGTCGGAGTCGCGGCTTTTCTCGGCCTGCTGGTCGGGCTATGGTTTCTGCGCCGGCAAGCCCTCGTCATCTGGTCGCTGACTGTCTACCTTCTGGCACTCCTGCCCCAGATGAGTACAGATGCCAGTGAGCGCGGCCTGTACTTCCCCCTGGTTGCAGCGAGCATCCTGCTGGCACTACTCATCGTCCAGATTCGTCCGATCGCCAAGCGAGTCACCCCGGCGACACTTCGAGCTCCGTTCCCGACCCGTCTGGCTGGCTGGGCGGCACTTCTTTTCGTTCTGATTCCCGGTATCGTCCTCTCCACGATCATGCCGTTTCTCTATCTGCCCAGCAACGAGAAGATCCGCGAAGAAGCTGTTACCGCCGTTCCTCACATCGAGATTCGGAATCCCGACTATGTCCTTCTGCTCAATACCTCGGGTTTCTTTCAGACGTTCTACCCATCGACCATTCTCGACTACTACACCAGCGGCGAGGTCGACGTACGGGTGCTCTCGGCTCTCAACGGCGTGGTCAGCGCAGAGCGTCTTGACGATCGGAGCTTCGTCGTGCGAACGGATCGACCGGGCTGGCTGACCAATTTCTTCGCCAGGATGCTTCGTGCACCGGGCGGCCTCACACCAGCAAAGACCTATGAGAAACCTCCGGTGACCGCCTCGTTTCTAGAGATGACCCCCGACGGTAGCGATGTCCTGGCGGTACGGTTCGAGATCGATCGGCCCCTCGACGACCCGAGCCTCCTCTTCCTGCAGTGGGATGGCGAGGCGTTCATCCCGGTCGATCTCGCCGAGCTGCCTCCGGGCGAGAGCACTACCCTTGCTGATACCTCCGACGTCTGGGCCAGTCTGTGGTAGTGGCCTCAGCTCAGTCGCCTCTGGACTCGGCGACTCGAATCCGGCAGTCGGCCTACTCGTCGATGTACTCGAAGGCCCCGACATCTGGTTGCCCGTCCCGCGGCGAGCCGAGAATGTCGTGGGTGGTGGCACCATCCGGGTTGCCGGCATCGATGGCTGGGGACCCCGGAGCCAGGCTCAGATCGAGCCCGAGCCAGTTCAGAAAGTAGTCATCGATTGCAACGGGCAGCACTTCGTGGTTGTGATCGCCACCCGAGAGGTTGCGAGTGGTGATGTTGTTGCGGATCACGTTGCCAGTGCCTTCGATGCTGATCCAGGTCCGAGTCGGCCAGGAGTCGGAGCCGACAGGTAGGCCCGGGTAGTCCGATCCGCCGACCGCGGTGTTGTTGACCACCACCGAGTTGTTGGTGTCGTACCAGGTGATGCCATGCCAGTGATCGGCCTTGCAGAGGTTGTTGGTAATTCGCAATCGCGTCTTGGGTCCGTCCTCGAATCCACTCAGACACTGGGTCGGTCCCCAGGTGCCAGGGGGTTGTCCACTCGTGTAGCGATTCATGAAGACGTTGCCCGTGATCTCGACATCCGACGAGACATCGGGATTGGCGCCCATGTGGCTCTGGAAGAAGTCGTCGTGGTGACCATCCCCGAGGGAGACCGCATCGAAGATGTGATTGCCGATGAAACGGTTGAAGTGACCGCCAGTAGCGATTCCATCGCGGGAGAAATACTCGACCCTGTTGCCGATGATATCGATGTGGCTCCCTCCTGCAACGAAGCCCATCGCCACCTGGCTCATCTCGTTGCAGCGGGCCACTACCGGTCCGTCGTCGCTGTACAAGCGCATTCCGTCGGAGACGTGATCGAACCAGTCTTGAATTGTTGGCAGGTCGCCTGAGGTGAATCGGCTGTTGACGATCTGCAAGTTCCCGGCCGGGCCCTGGGTACCATGATCCTCGACCCGGACCATGATGCCGGCCTGGTCGTTGACGAAGCTCAGACCATCCAATCGCCAGAACCCACTGCCGCGGAAATGGACCGAGGTGAGCTGGGGCTCCAGAGCAGTTTGCGCCCGCAGGGTCACCCAGGCCGAGTTGTAGCAGCCGGTGATCTCCAGGTGTGGGTCGTGTCCGCCAGCGCCGACCAACACGATCGCATCGCCGCCATTCACAGGTGCCCCGGGATTGCGTGGATTGCCGTCCTTGTCGGTGCAGTCCACCTCAGAGCTCACGACGTACTGAATCGATGCCCAGGGTTTGAGAGCGCTGCCATCGCCACTGACATCGTCGCCCGTTGCCGGATCGACATAGAACTCGGTGCCTTCGAAGGCGTATTCACTGGGACAGCCGCCCACGGCAGGAGTTCCGCCCACAGAGCGGCTCCAAGCCCACAAGTCGCCCGTGCCGAAGCTGTCCTCGAAGATCAAATCCGCTGTCTGAGCCCCTGCCGTCAGACGACCGAGTAGCAGGAGCAAGATGCCAAAGCGAACTGTGATTGGAACCATCTTCATTCGCCAACCCCTTGGAGAAAGGTTAGCGTTCGACGATTCGAATCTCGGTGCAGTAGTTCACACGGAGAGTAGCTCTATTCCCCCGGCATCGGGAAGCCGCGGTCGCGCATGAGCGCTGCTACCTCGGCGTCACGACCACGGAAAGCTCTGTAGGCTTCGGCTGGGTCGACCGAATTCCGCGGGGCGAACAGGTTGTCGACCAGGCTTCTCGCCAGATCCTCGTCGTAGAAGCCGCCAGGTGCCGCTCGAAACGCCTCTGCAGCGTCCGCCGTGAGCACATCCGCCCACATGTAGCCGTAATAGCCAGCCGAATAGCCCTCACTGGAGAAGATGTGCCCGAAGTGTGGGCTGCGGTGCCGCATGACGATCTCGTCCGGCATGTCCAGCTCCGCCAGCATCGTTCGCTCGAAGGTATCGACATCGAGACCGGCTGGATCCATGGAGTGATACTTCATGTCCATAATCGCACAGGACAGATACTCTGTCGTCGAGAAGCCCTGGTTGAACGTCGCGGCCTTCTTGATCTTCGCCACAAGCTCTTCGGGCATCGGCTCACCGGTCTCAACATGAACGAGGTAGGTTTCGATGACTTCGTCGGTCAGCAGCCAGCGCTCGAGAAGCTGCGACTGAAACTCGGTGTAGTCCCGCACTCCGCCGCCGAGCGTCGGATAGTCGACGGTCGATGACAGATAGTGCAACGCGTGGCCGAACTCGTGAAACAGGGTCGTGGCATCTTCCCAGGAGACGAGCACCGGCTCGCCGGGTGCCCCCTTGATGAAGTTCGAGTTGTTCGAACCGAGCACCGTGATCTCACCGTCGATGTTCTCGTGGCTACGATACGTGGTTGCCCAGGCGCCGGAGCGCTTGCCGGGCCGGGCGTAGGGATCTAGGTACCACAGGCCGATATGGGCGCCCGTATCCCTGTCGGTGACCTCCCAAACCCTGACGTCTTCGTGGAAGACGGGTACCGAGCCCTCTGCCACCGGCGTGAAGGCGAAATTGAAAATCTCTCCGGCAACGAAGAACATCGCCTCTCTCAGGTTGTCGAGCTGCAGGTACTGCTTGACCTCTTCGGAGTCGAGATCGTACTTCGCCTTGCGGACTTTCTCAGCATAGTAGCGGTAGTCCCAGGGCTCGATCTCGATTCCGGCGCCTTCGGCGTCGGCAATCGCCTGCATGTCGGCGACCTCTTCCTCCACACGGGCCAAAGCAGCGGGCCACACCGTCTCCATCAACCCGAAGGCGCCCTCCGGAGTCTTGGCCATCCGGTCTTCGAGTCGCCATTGGGCGTAGCTCTCATACCCCAGAAGCTGGACTCGCTCGTTCCGCAGCTGGAGGATCTCGGGGATCAGGGCGTTGTTGTCATGCTCATCAGCGTTGTCGCCCCGGGAGTAATAGGTCCGCCAGACCTTCTCCCGTAGGTCACGCTCATCCGAGAACGTCAGAAAGGGATCCATGGAGGATCGAGTGTTGGTGATGGCGTACTCGCCTTCGTGGCCACGATCAGTTGCGGCGGCGGCCGCCGCCGCAACCAAGGAGCTCGAAAGACCGCCGAGTTGATCCTCCGCGAGGTATAGGACGTAGCCTTCCTCGTCGGCGAGAACGTTGTTCGAGAATTCTGTCTGCAGCTCGGCGAGGCGTTGATTGATGGCCGCATAGCGCTCCTTCGCTTCACCCTCCAACGTCGCCCCATGACGCGCGAAGCCGTCGTAAACGAGCCACACGAGGCGTTGTTGGTCGGGCCGCAAACCGTCCATCTCGTCGCTCTCATAGACCGCCTCGATGCGTTCGAAGAGCGCTTTGTTCTGAGTGATCTTCGAGCGAAATTCGGCCAACTTCGGAGCCATCTCCTGCTGAATCTCCCTGAACTCAGGGCTCGAACGGTTGGCGCTCCAGACCCGGTAGTAGGTGAACGCACGGTCCAGGTCCCGACCCACATCCTCCAACGCGACGATCGTGTTCGCGAAGGTCGGCGGCTCGGGATTGCTGGCGATGGCGTCGATCTCCTCGAGATTTAAGGCCATCCCGGCTTCGAGGGCCGGTTTGACGTCTTCCAGGTCCACACGGTCGAAGGCCGGTACTCCCCCGTAGGGGCCAACCCACTCCGCCAACAGGGCGTTGTCCTGCCCTGAGGTCGCTGTCTTGTCAGTCATTTCTGTCGACTTCTCCCCGCAGCCTACGACGAGAATGACCGCAGCTGTCGCGGCGAGCATCCTGGTGTTTCTGTGCATCGTTGAGGATCCTCCTAGGTAGTCCAAAAGCCAAGCCTACAATCCAGGAAGCCACTAGTCGAGCCCTGGGCGAGCTGGGTTCAGTTCTTCTTCGATATCACGGCGGCAATGATCAGACCAAAGGGTCCTAGGATCGCGCAGAGCAGGAACCAGCCGCAGCCGGATCGACCCTTCGTAGTCGCGATCCAAGCTCCGAGGATGCCAAACAGTAGCCAAATCGGGATGCCTAGAAAGAGCTCCATCAGCGGGTCTCCTTATCAGTTCGTGGATGCCTCTAGGGAACGGCAGTGTAGTGGCCATGAATGCTCAGCCACCTCCCCATCTCCTTGACAAAAATGCGTGTCGATTTGCCTCGACTGGTGAACCGTTCACCGCCAACAGCTCCCGAGTCGGTCCAGTAGTAGACGATCCAGGCCACGTCTCCCCTGACCGTCACGATCGGCTGGTGCATCTCCGTGTGCACCTCGGTGGCCCGCTTCACATAGCTCCGGATGGAGTCGACCTCGAGGTCTTTGCCCTGGGCGAGATACACGTCGCTCTCGCCGAACTGCGTGAAATCAGGATGCACGTATCGCGCGTAGGCCTCGGCGTCGCCTTGCTCGATGGCCTCCCACATGGCGATGAGCGTGGCTTTGACCTGCCCTGCGTCGCTGGAGGGTCCCTCGGCCAGGCCGGAAACACTCGCTAACAGCAGGCAAAGGGCGAATCCGAGACTTACCTTTCGTTGCATGATCCTGGTCTCCCTTACGGCAGCGTATTCCCGCTCGTAGTATACGGCCCGGCTTCAGGACGGTTCACTGTGGGTCGGATAGGAGCCGAGCTGGACTCCCTCTACCGTCGAAGTCTGCATCAAAGCGGATACGATAGTCGGAGCCGTATTCAAACTGGTGCCTGAAAAATGGACACGAACAGCCCCCGTTCGGTTGCGACAAGAGTCGCCCTCGGGTTGATCCTCGCAGCGGGTCTCGCGCTGCGCCTCTGGTACGGCAGCTTCGGTCTGCGACTGGATCGGTTCGAAGACGAGAAGCACAGCTGGCCCAACGTCCAGTCCATTCTGGAGACGGGCACCCTGGCACCGGTCAAGTCTTACTACCCCTACCCTCTCTTCAATGTGCCTCCGGCGGCACTCATCGCAATTGCTGAAAAGCTGTCGAGCTCGATCGGGGATGAGCCCTGGACCGCGGTGACCGCCGACGGCACGGTTTCCCCTCGTGCCCTCTTTCTCTCCCGGGTATGGCCGATCGTCTACGGGGTTCTGGCAATCTTCCTCACCTTCTTAATCGGGAGGCGAGTCTTCTCCCCTGGAGCCGGTCTGATCGGTGCGTTGCTGCTCGCCTTCTCTCCGCAAGCGATCCACTCCTCGGGCTACTTCAAACCAGATTCACAACTCCTGTGCATGACCCTCGTGGCACTGCTGCTCGCCCTGCGCGCCGTCGAACGACCCAACATCGGCCGATACGCGCTTGCCGGACTCGGTGTCACCCTGGCAGCCAGTAGCAAAGCCATCGCCGTCGTGGTCGCCATGCCTCTGGTTGCGTCTGCCCTCATCACGGGATGGCGGCGGCACCGCGATCTTCTGCTTCTTTGTGTTGCCGGCGTATCGTCGGCGGTCTCCTTCGTCCTGATCAACCCCTATTGGCGCCACTATCCGGCTTGGCTCGCCAACCTCCGCCATCTCTACGAGATCCAGGCCAGAGCCAGGGGTCAGACTCAGTTGTCGGTTCCGTGGCGTACCCTGAAGTTCCTTCTCGAGCCTGCCGTTCAGAGCCCTTGGCTCGCGGGCCTCGGACTTCTTGGACTCCTCGGGCTTCTCGTCTGGCTGTTGCGCAACCGCGCTATCGAGCCCCAATGGCTGCCCCGTTGGATGTTCCTCACTTTCCCCATCGTCTATGTGGCCGCCTACGCCCTGACGACTGCCTACTTGAAAAGGAACAACTTCCTGGTCGTGCTGCCGCTTCTGTTCCTGGCAACCGGGTGGGTCCTGGTGACGGCCTGGAAATCGGCAACGGAAACCTCGGACCTCCTGCAACGGCCGATCTTCGCACTTCTGGCCTGCGCCGCAGTGGTGGTCTTGGCTGGATCGCCAGGTATTTCCTACACCTACTGCGCCGTCGTTCCACCTACCAGCCTGCTTGCCAAACAGTTCCTGGCTCGTCACCTCGAGCCACCCGAGGGCAGGCTCGTCTATCAAGAGGATCCACAACTCGCGAGACCGAGTTGGGAGGGATGGCCGCGACAGTTCGCTCGAAATCGAGCAGCCTTCGAACGGATCGACTCCGCACGAGACCTGCCCCGAGAGGCTCTGGCAATGGCCGACGGTCTGGCTGTCCTCTCAATCTCGCTCGAACAGTCGGACTCGGAGCCGCTCTCCCAGTGGCTTTCAACTCTCTCCCCGGCGCAGGTCCGCATCTTCAGACCAGAGATCTTTCGTGCCCGTGGTCCCGAGATGACTGCGGCCTTCCAGATCATTCCGCAGCTCGCGGCCCCGCTTCCTCTCGGTCTCGATCGCTGCACGGGACGAAGGGACTGCCTGATGGCGGTTCTTCCTCGAGCTCTATCACCTCGGGAGATCCCTTCCCTGATCGTCTACGTCAAGCAGTCTCACTTCAAGCGGGGAGCGAAGCTGCCAGAAATTCGACTGGGAGGGGAGCTCGTGAGCCTGACCTGGACGTCCTGGAGGCGTGACACCAAGGAGCATCACTTCGTCTCCACGCGGGTCGTGCCGAACTCAAAAGAACCTCGTGTCGTGATAGAGGCTACCGGCCGGCCGCTTCGCCCACGGGACTTCCGGGTCGAGCTCTGCCGTTGGCGGCGAGCGACTGAATCCCAGAGCTCCAGCCAGCCTCAATCGTAGGATCGGGGATCTCCGAGTCGCTCCATCTCGGCGGTCGTGCCATCTTGCGAGGTCTGGGTTACCTCTTTGGCCTTGCCATCGTCTCCAATTTCAAAGTCCCAGGATCCGCCCATGGAGTCTTCAAATCGGTTCTCACCCTTTTGAATCAAGATCGGGGGCGAGACATCGGCCCACAGAGGAACGGCCAGCAGGAACTCGCCGCAAGCGGTCTCGACGTTCCAAGTTCGAAGACGTTCGGCATCGCTGGCCGCGCCGTACTCACCCTCGAAGCGATCTCGAACCTCGGCTTCGGCAATCTTCTTGTCGGAGTTGAATCTGTGCAGCACCTCGCAGAACTCTGATTCCTGCGCCGGCGCGGCAGTGGCCGCCAGCGGTTGTAGGAGCGGCACCAGGAAGAGAGACAGGAGCACTGGAATTCTGGGTAGCATCGATTCCTCGTAACTTGAAACCATGAGCACCTCCGGTGGTTCTTACCTATTGACAGGGCAACACAGGCGGATCTTCCGCCGCCGACCTC
>CAMYLC010000139.1 GCA_947259195.1 Thermoanaerobaculia bacterium
AGCAGAGGACGATCAGCAAGACCGCGAGACCCGCGAGAGCCACCGCCCAGAGACTCGCCGCTCCCAACAGCGATGCGGCGGCCGCCGGCAACAGATAGACGCCGCTGCCGATGACGTCGTTGAGCGAGTAGCTGACGATTTCCCAGCGCGAAACGGCACGTCTGAGGAGCGGCTCCGCCATCGACGAAGGCCGCGCTAGCGAACGCCGACCAGCTCGGCCGCCGCAATGAGGGCCTGGTCAGCCGTCGCGGCGCCGGCGTCCGCCCCGACCTCGCGCCAGACGCCGGGGACCTCGCCCAGGAGCGGGCCGCCGACCAGGATCTTGACCTCGGGCTTGACGAAGCGAACCGCCCGAACGGCCTCCTTGGCGCTCCGCAGTTGTGGCGAGAGCGCGATCGACAGCGCCAGCAGATCGGCGTCGAAGGCCGCCACCGCGACGCCCAGATCGGCCGCCGGCATCGCCTCGCCGAGGTGCAGCGCGCGCCAGCCCTCGAGCTCGAATAGATGGGCCAGGACCTGAGCTCCCAGAGTGTGCGCGTTGCCGGGGGCCAGAGCCACGATGACCGCCTTGCCGTTGGACCGCTTGCGCTGCTGACCTTGCGCCAGCAGCGCCATCGCCGTCTGCGTGGTGGCGGTCACGAAGTGCTCGTGCGGGATGCTCAGCTCGCCTCGATGCCACATGCTCCCGACTTCTCGCTGCGCAGGAGCCAGGACCCGGATGAGCAGGTCGGCCGTCGGCAGCCCCTTTTCGGCCGCCTCGAGAATCACCGCGACGGCTGCGTCACGATTGCCCTCGAGGGCAGCCGCGAGGTACTCGTGAGCCAACCGGCCCTCGGGCGTCTCGCCGTCCAGAATAGGCTCAGAGGTCTCCGTGACCAGGCCTTCGAGGCCCGCTTCCAGATAGGTGCGCGAGACCTCACCCACAGACTCCGGCAACTCCTCGGCTATTACCTCACGCAGGCTCTCGAGACTGGCTTGGATGTACTCCTCCGACACGTCGCGCGAGGTGAACGCGACCCGCGACCACTGCACCGCGCTCACGAAGAGGCTGGGCTCGGACGCCAGGACAGCCGACGACAGCTCGACCACTCGCTGCTCCAGGAATTGATAGACAAGGGTTTCTACACGCCGGAGGAGGCAAAGAAGTCCTTGAACAGAAACCTGGTGACCCGGGCCATGGGCATCGAGCTGAACGTGGCGCCAGACCTGCAGGAAGAGGTCGTGATTCCGGGTGACATGTACCTGATGTGCTCAGACGGTCTGAGCGACCTGGTTGAAGACGAAGAGATACACAGCACTCTGAAGACGCATGGCAACGATCTGGAGACAGCCTGCAAGAGACTGGTCCAGATCGCCAACGACAAGGGCGGGAAGGACAACATCTCGGTGATACTGGCCCGCACGAGTGCGCCGTTCACCACGAAGAAGAGCTGGTACAACAAAGTCTTTGACTGGTTTTGAGATACCTTTAGGGGAATGAGCCGACGATGCCTGCGAAGCTGATACTTAGCCTGAACAACTCGGTCCTTGGGGAATTTCCTCTGGACAAAGAGCGGATCATTCTCGGACGAAAGGCAGAGAACGACATCCAGGTGGACAACCTCGCCGTGAGCGGTCAGCACGCGGCGATAATCACCATTCTCAGCGACTCCTTTCTCGAGGACCTGGACAGCACCAACGGGACCTACGTCAACGGCAAGCTGGTGAAGAAGCACGCGCTCAAGAATGGCGACGTGATCACCATCGGTAAGCACGAGTTGAAGTACGTCAACGATGAGGCGTCCGACGAGGATGACGAGTTCGAGAAGACCATGATCATCCGCCCGGGCATGGCTGGCCATGCCGCCGCTGCGGCCAAAGCACAGGAACAGGCCCCGCCGGCTGCCGCCAGCGCCTCGCCCGGTGCCGACGCCCCTGCGGCGAGTGCAGGCATGCCGCTGGGCAAGATCCAGGTCCTCAACGGTCCTGGCGCCGGCAAGGAGCTGGAGCTGAAGAAGGCGCTGATCACGCTGGGTCGGCCTGGTATTCAGGTGGCGGTGATTACGCGCCGTCCCCAGGGCTACTTCATCACCCACGTGGAGGGAACCCATCCGGTGGTCAACGGCGAGTCCATCGGCCCCCAGGCACGCCAGCTAAAGGACCACGACGTAGTGGAACTGGCGGGCGTCAAGATGGAGTTCTTCGTCAGCTGACGAAAGATCCCGTATGCGTTGCGCAGACCCCGGCCGCGCGCCGGGGTTCTCTTTCCCGCCGGCACCGGCTCACCGCCTGCGACGCCCCAGCCGCCGAACGCACTCCAGATAGTCGTGCTCGTCGGGGGCGGTCCCGGCACGCTGAGCCTCCCACATCACACGACCCAGACACTCCATGGCCTCGTGCTCCGCGGCATGCGGGTCGCCCAGCTTTAGGTCGACAAGCTCCAATGCGCGGGCGATACCGGACGGTCGGTCGGTGGCGCGCTGCTCCAACAGCGC
>CAMYLC010000140.1 GCA_947259195.1 Thermoanaerobaculia bacterium
CCGGAAACGCTAAACGTCAAGCACAATCTCGCGATCCTCTTGACTTCTCAGGGCAAGGGCTCGGAAGCGGTGAAGCTCCATCGCGAAACTCTCGAAACCAAGCTTCGAGTGTTCGGTCCAGAGCACCCGCACGTCCTGTCGTCGATGAATGGCCTGGGACTGGCGCTGATGGCAGAGGAGCAATTCGATGAGGCGAATGCCATCTTCGAGGAGCTCGTATCGCTGGCGGACCAGACATATCCGAATACACACAGGCGGTGGCTGCTGTACCGAAAGCACTATGGCCACAGCCTCTTGAGGATAGGCAAGATCTCGGAGGCCGAGGAAGTCCTCACCCAGGCGTATCGGGGCTTGAGTGACACATTCGGAGCCTCTTACGGGAGCACGAAGGAAGCTGCCGGACACCTCGTGGAACTCTACGAGACCCAAGGACAACCCGAAAAAGCCGCTGAGTATCGAGCCCTGCTGAACCGGGACTAGGGCACGGCCGGCAGACTGCGGGCACAGAGGCCCGCGGCAACAACTCGAGCGCAGCCCCACTCTGTCACCACCCGCCAGGGAAGTTGGTCCAAACTAACGCCAATCTTCGAGCACGTGTGGCACAGCGAATATCCTTGAACGAAACTTGCGGGTAGACTCGACGCAGGCTCTCACATGAACCGGCTTACCACATGGTGGTTCCGATGGTTGGGTCGGCGGGCGGCAGATACCGCACCCGCCGTTCAATACCGACGCCTCTTCGAAGAGGTGCCCGTCGGCGTCTATCAGGCGACTCCCCATGGCCAGCTCCTGGCCGCCAATCCGGCCCTGCTCGAGATGCTCGGCTACGACAACCTGGAAGAGCTCGCTCGCCTCGACCTCGCCAAGGAGCTCTACGTCGACCCGACTGCGCGTGCGAAGTGGAGTGAAGATCTCGATCGCCAGGGTCGCATGCGCAACGTCGAGGCGACCCTGCGGCGCAAGGACGGTCGTCTCATCGTCGTTCTCGACAGCGCCACAGCGGTGACCGACGCCGGCGGCGAAGTGATCCACTACGAGGGCACCCTGACCGAAATCACTCGGTTCCCCTGACCGAAATCACTCGGTTCAAGCGCGCCCAGGAAATCCAGTCAGTCCTCTTGCGGATCTTTCTGGCAGCGGGTGCGGCGAGCGATCTGTACGCTCTCCTGAAAGCTGTACATCGAGAGTTGTCCGAGCTGCTCGACACTTCGAACTTCTACATTGCGCTTTACCACGAGGAGACGGGTCTCTACACCTTCCCCTTCCACGTCGACGAGCGCGAGCCGGACGAGCAGCCCCCGCAGCGGCTGGAGAAGAGCCTGACCGACTACGTCCGCCGCACGGGTCGGCCCCTGCTGGCAGACGAGCAGACCCACCGGCAGCTGACGCGCCAAGGGGAGGTCGAGCTGATCGGAGTCGCGGCGCCGATCTGGCTGGGAGTGCCGCTCAGAAGCGGTGACCAGTTACTGGGTGTCGTGGCGGTGCAGAGCTACCGTGAGCGCTCGCTCTACACGCAAGAGGATCTCGACCTGTTGACTTTCGTCTCCGAGAACATCGGCTTCGCCATCGAGCGAAAACATGCCGAAGTGGAGCTACAGGCTAGTGAAAAGCGCTTCCGAGATCTCTTCGAGGCATCGCCCGACGCGATCTTTGTCGAGGATATCGAGGGCAACGTCCTCGACGCCAACCCGGCCGCCGCCAAGCTACAGGGGATCGACGCGGAACGCCTGATCGGCATGAACGTGAAACAGCTTGTACCGCCGGACGAAGCCGCGGAGGTGCTGGCGCGTCACCGGCGCCTGGTACTCGGCGAGGAGGTGGTGGTCGAGGCGCTGACCTGGACGGCGAACGGTCACAGCGTGCCGGTCGAGGTCCGATCCAGCCCGCTCGAGTACGCCGGAGGTCCGGCCGCGCTGATTCAGGTGCGAGATGTCACCGAGCGCAAAGAGCACGAGAAGCGGCTCCAGTATCTGGCGCGCTTCGACGCCTTGACCGGCCTGCCGAACCGGTTTCTGTTCGAAGACCGCCTCCGACAGGCGATCGTGGCGGCGCGCCGCAGCGGCGAGCGAATCGCTCTCCACTACCTCGACCTGGACGAGTTCAAGCAGGTCAACGACACTCTTGGCCACTCGATCGGTGACCGGCTGCTCGAGGCCGCGGGGCAACGGCTCACGACCCTGGTGCGGGAATCGGACACGGTAGCCCGCCTGGGCGGCGACGAGTTCGCGATCATCCAAGTCGGGATCGATAGCGCCACCGGCGCCACCGCTTTCGCCATACGGATTCTGGAAGCCATGCTGGCCCCCTTTCGCCTCGGGCAGAATGAGGTGCAAAGCAGCACGAGCATTGGCATCGCTTTGTCGACGCTGCTCGAGGACCCGGAAGATCTCCAGCTGCAGGCCGACAGGGCCCTCTACAAGGCAAAGGAGAAGGGCCGTGGCTCGTTTCACTTCCACGACGAAAAACTGGCGCAAGAGGTGCAGGAATACGTGTCCGTGCGTCAGGACCTCGATGGCGCGATCGAGCGCGGCGAGTTCTTCCTCGAATATCAACCGCAGATCGATTTGAAAAGCGGCGCGATCACGGGTTGCGAGGCCCTGGTTCGGTGGCGCCACCCGAGCCGCGGACTGTTGCCGCCCGGCGCTTTCATCTCGGTGACGGAGAAGACAGGACTGATCATTCCGATCGGCGCCTGGGTCTTGCGCGAGGCTTGCCGGCAACGTCGGCAGTGGTGTGACAGCGGACTGCCTCAGGTACCCGTGGCCGTCAACCTCTCCGCCGTGCAGTTTCGCGATCCGCGCTTTTCGCAAAGGCTGCACGAGGTGCTGGAGAAGACCGGGATCCGACCCGGTCTCCTGGAGCTCGAGCTGACCGAAACCCTTCTCATGCAGGGCCCGGAAGGGGTGCAGGGGATCCTTCAGGACTCGCACGAGAGTGGCGTCTCGATCGCCATCGACGACTTCGGCACGGGCTACTCGTCCCTGCAGTACCTGCGGGAGTTTCCGGTCGGCAAACTCAAGATCGCCATGGAGTTCGTGCAGGGCGTGACCAGCAACACCGATGACGCCGCCATCGTCGCCGCGGTGATCAGTCTCGGACATCAGTTGGGAATGAAGGTCATCGCCGAAGGCGTCGAAACCGAAGAGCAGGCCGACTTCCTCAAGAAGCACGGCTGCGATGAGGCGCAAGGATTCTTGTTCAGTCGCCCGGTATCGGCCGAAACCTTCGCCAAGAAGCTTGGCCAACCCTAGGGACCGGCCGTCTTCGTTCTTGTAGGGTCGGGCCTCTGTGCCCGGATCGTAGGGTCGGGCCTCTGCGCCCGGATCGTAGGGTCGGGCCTCTGCGCCCGGATCGTAGATCCTATGCTGGCGGTCGCCTTGGTGGTGCGGTTAGGTGGGAGAAGAGGCGACTGCGTCTAAGCTTCCAATATTCATTCTGATGAAGGGAGGAAG
>CAMYLC010000141.1 GCA_947259195.1 Thermoanaerobaculia bacterium
TGGCGGTAGGGATCTAGCTTCACTGCAGTGTTTTCCCGCCGGGGGCTTCGCGCCCCCGGCTTTTTTTTTCTGCTAAACTCTGGCTCGTCCTTGGCCGGCGGCACTCCCTAGCCGGAGGCAGTCTACCGGCCCACATTCCATGAGGAGATCAGCATGCGACACGTTGCACCCCTGGTTCTGATAGCTCTTCTTCTTACGGTCGTGGCAACAACCCCTGTGCTGGCACAGGGTTGGGCCGGCCGAGGCCGCCTACAAGGCTCAGTGAAAGATGAGAACGGCAAACCCATCGAAGGCGCCAGGGTCACCCTCATCCGGGCTGGCGAGGGGCCTGAACCTTTCTTCACCAACAGCAAGGGCAAATGGAGCTTTCTGGGCCTGACAAACGGCATGTGGAACGTCAGCATCGAGTTCCCGGGCTACGTTCCTTCAGAAGGCACGGTCGGAGCCAACGAGTTTGGCAGCTCCCCCACCGTCAATGTCACTCTGCGGCCCATCCCGCCGGAGGTGCTGGCCGAAGCCGCCGCGGCGTTGTCCGTGGAGCTTCTCGACAAGGGGAATCAGCTACTTCAAGAGGGCAAGACGGCCGAAGCCCGGGCCGAGTACGAGAACGCGATAGCCGAGCTCGAAGTGGAGAACCACCCACCCGTATTGATGGGAATCGCGCGCACCTACTACCAGGAAGACAACCTGGAACAGGCCGAGGCAACCCTCCGGCGGATCGTCGAAATCGAGCCCGACAACGTCGACGCGCTGAAGCTTCTAGGTAGCATGCTCGTGGCCCAGGGACGCCCGGACGAGGCGAAGGTCTTCATGGATCAGCTGCCGGAAGGCGAGCTGCTCGACGCCGATGCCTATTTGAACGTCGGCATCGACCTCTACAACGATGGCAATCTGGACGAGGCACTGGTGGAGTTCGAGAGAGTCGTCGGGAACTTCCCCGAGCTAGCTGCGGCCTACTACTACAGAGGTCTCGTCCTTCTCAACAAAGGTGAGAACGCCGCCGCCGCCGCCGATTTCGAAAAGCTGATCGAGCTCGCTCCAGATACGCCCCGCGCTACCGAGGCCCGGGACTTCCTGGAGTATCTGAATCAGGGTGAATAGGAGGACCGCAGCTCTCCCGAGCTGTCGCGCTCTTGGCCACCACAAATCCGAGTCGAACTCGATCCCTCCCAGCCCTCCGCTCCTTGACCGAGCGAGGGCTGGTTGTCTGTTGGCTCGTGCTGCTGGGGTTCGGCATCGTCTCCTGCGAGCGGAAGGAAGCGGGACAGTCGGCGCCACCAGGCACCCCCGTCATCCTCATCTCCATTGATACCCTGCGCTCCGATCGTCTTCCGGCCTATGGCTATAACCGGGTCGCAACGCCGGCGATCGACCGTCTGAGAGCCGATACGATCCTCTTTAGCCACGCTTTCACGCAGGTACCCCTCACTCTACCGGCGCACGTTTCCATGCTCACGGGCCTCTATCCGCCCGAGCACGGAGTTCGTGACAATGCCGGCTACCGCCTCAGGAGCGAAGGCCTACCCTATCTGCCCCTGATGCTCAAAGAGGTCGGCTACCGCACCGGTGCGGCGGTGTCGGCCTTCGTTCTGCGCGCCACGGCCGGTCTCGATGCCGGTTTCGACTTCTACGACGACCACCTGATGATCGGCGCCAAGACACTGCTCAGCGACGTGCAACGGGATGGCCATGACACCCTCGCTGCATCGAGAGACTGGTTGCAGTCGGTGGCCGGGGAGCCTTTCTTCTTCTTCTTCCACATCTACGAGCCCCACGCCCCCCACGCTCCCCCAGAGCCTTTCGCTTCGCGCTATGAATCGGGCTACGACGGCGAGGTGGCGGCGGCGGATGCGGTCATCGCTGCGCTCCTCGAGGAGCTGAAGCGGCTCGACGTTTACGATTCGGCCATCATCATGCTCACGTCAGACCATGGTGAGGGACTCTACGATCATGGCGACTATGAGCATGGTCTGCTGCTCTATCGGGAGTCCCTGCAGGTACCGCTGCTTCTCAAGCTGCCGTTCTCAGACAGGGGTGGGACATCAGTCGAGCGGGCCGTCGGCCTCATCGATGTGGTCCCGACTGTCGCGAATCTTCTCGACATCGATCTCACCCAGGAGCTGCCTGGCCGTTCTCTTCTGGCCGGTGAGGATGAAGGAGACCCACGACCCATCTACTCCGAGACCTTGTTTCCCCGGCTTCACTTCGGGTGGAGCGAGCTGTTCTCGGTGGTCGACCTGCCCTTTCACTACATTCAGGGACCCGACCCGGAGCTCTACCGTCTCGACCAGGATCCGGGAGAATCGAGGAACATCCTGCGCGACGATCGCCGTGCGCTCGGCAGGATGCGCCAGCATCTCGAGGCCTACGAGCAGAGCTTTGCTCCCCCTTCCGAGGAAGATGCCGAAACTCGGGCCCGACTTGCCGCTCTGGGCTATCTGGGATCGACTGTGGGCAGCGACAGCGGCGATCTGGCCGACCCCAAGAGCCAACTGGAGACGGTCGAGGAGCTGAAGGTCGCTTTCGAAGCCTACGCCCAGGGAAGCTACGAGCAGGCTGCGGAAGCGTTTCAAGCGGTGATCGATACACAGCCGCAGCTGATCGACGCCTGGGAACAGCTAGGGCATGCGCGAATGGCCATGGGGCAGCCACAAGCGGCACTCGAAGCCTTCGAGCATGCGATGGAGCTCTCGGGTGGCTCGCCGCCAGTGGCGGGCGCCATGGCTTCCGCTCTCCTCGGCCTGGGAAGTCTGGAGGAGGCCGCGCAGTACGCCGAGCTGGCGGTCGACGGCCACGAGCAGAGTCGCGACGTGCTGGCTCAGATTCGAATTCGGCAGGGCAATCTCGACAGCGCTGCACCGATTGTCGAAGAGGCACTCGCCCGCCGTGGCTCCCGGCTCGGTCCATTGCTCACCGCGGCCGAATTGCGCTTCAGCCAGAACCGCTTCCAGGAGGCGCTCGACTTTACCGATGAGCTTCTTGCCGAGTTTGGTGACCGCACCGACTGGCCCTCGATTCGAGGTGTCCACTACTTGAGGGGCAGCTGCTTCGCCCGACTCGAAGAGCTCGACAAGGCCGCCGAAGCCTACGCCAAGGAGACCGAGCTGTTCCCTACGGAGCTGGACGCCTTCACCAGTCTTGCCGTGGTCTACACAATGCAGGGCAACTCGCAACAGGCTCGTGCCAGTCTCCAACGAATGGTCGAGGCGAATCCCACCGCGGTCGCCCATGCCAAAGCCGTCCAGACCCTACGCCGTATCGGTCAGCCGGCAGTCGCCAACAGCGTGTTACAGGATGCTCTTCGCCGCTGGCCGCAAGACCCCGCTCTTCGCGACCTGGGTTGATCGAGCTACTTGTGGTTTCACCTACTCCAAGGCTCGACCCGTCCCTTCTTTCAGCTCCGTGTACTGCCCCACCGGCAGATCGGTGAACTCCTCGACCAGACCGCTCGGCCAGGAGACTCGCGCCACCGCCGGTGACGACCGGTCGGCCAGCCCGAAGAGCAGGCGAGGATCGCTCGCCGAGGCGTAGCTACCGTCGGTGTGAACGCGACGCCACTGCCTCCCCCCAGGTGTCTGACTGAGCTCCACCCAGGCACCGTGCATATCGCGTGGTGCTTGCTTCCCCACCAGCCGAAGCCCCAGCCAGTTGCTCTCGGAGCCCACCTGGTTGATCAGTAGGCGGGAGGGCTCCGAGTTGTTGAACACCACCACGTCGGTATCCCCATCGTTGTCGAGATCACCGAAGGCAGCACCTCGACTCACCTCCTCGATAAGGAAGGACTCGCCCGCCCACGAAGTCACGTCTTCGAACTGTCTGCCATCGAGATTGTGAAACAGTTGATTGGTCTGCGCCAGGTTTTCTCGACTGCCGTTGGAGAAGATCGTCACTGCACCGCTCACTGTCATGATATCCAGCAGACCATCGTTGTCGTAGTCGAACAGGCGGGTCCCGAAACTGGTGAAGTTCCAGCTCGGGGTAGCCAGGCCACTAGCTTGCGTCAGATCATCGAACATCGCGCTGCCATCGTTGATGTAGAGGGTATTGGTCTCCCGCGCGTAATGGGTCAGAAAGATGTCCTCGTCACCGTCGTTGTCCACGTCGGCGGCATGGACACCCATCGAAGCCTCCCGCTGGCCTTCCGAATTGACCGCGCAGCCGGCCAACAAGGTGTCGTCCCGGAAGGTGCCGTCACCATTGTTCATGAACAGCAGGTTGGGCATGCCGTCGTTGGCGACATAGAGATCGGGCCAGCCATCGAGGTCGAAATCGGCCGAGGCGACACCCAGGCCAGTGCGCGGCTCGATCCGGATCCCGGCCTTGATAGAGACGTCCTCGAAGGTTCCGTCGCCACGATTGCGAAACAGCCGATCGTCTCCCGAAGGGTAGACATCTGGATCGCAGTAGTCGGCAGCTCCCATCGGGTTGAGACAGTGGCGCCGCTTCTCGACGCTGAAGTCGACGTAGTTCGTGACGTAGAGATCCAGCCATCCATCGCGATCGAAATCCACGAAGCTGGCACTGACGCTCCAGCCCTCATCATCTGTACCCGAAACCTCGGTACGATCGGAGAAGGTGCCGTCCCCATTGTTGCGCAGCAGCTGGTTCGAGCCGAAGTTGGTCACATAGAGGTCGGTCCAGCCGTCGTTGTCGTAGTCCCCGGTTGCCAGACCGAAACCATACTCGGACCGGGTCAGGCCCACTTCTTCCGTCACATCTGTAAACCGGAGCGACCGATGGCCCTGCGCATCGATGTCCAGGTCGTTGCGATAAAGCCTGTCCGTCAGGGGCAAAGAGTGTTTTGGAGGGACCAGGGCATCGTCGACGCCCTTGCCCGGCGCCAGCATCGTGCCCTGCACGGCGTAGAGATCGAGATCTCCGTCACCATCGAAGTCGATCAGCCCCCCACCCGAGCCCATGATCTCCAGAAAGTAGATCTCACCCGAGGCGCCGTTGAACAGGTGAAAATCGAACCCGGCTGGAAGGCTCGATTCCGAGAAAACGAAGTGGCCGGTCGATTCGTCCGTCGCGGCACTGGCTGACGGCTCCTGTGCCGTCAGCTGACCCGCCCAGGCCAGGGAAGAAAGATAGCCCAGCAGGACCAGGCTCGGCAGCTGAAGCCGCATCAGCCTCCCCCGGCCCGCTGCCGATACAGCGCCAGGTCGGACCGCATTCGCAGCAGCCGTTCTTGGGACCAACCAGCGGCTTCAGCTTCACGCAAGACTCTCGCCTGCCACTCCGCTGCCTCGGCAGAGCGGCCAGCGGCTCCGAGGGCCGCAGCGACCATGGCACCGTTCTGGATCGACGGGTCGCCCTCGTGAAGCCGAGTGGCCAGGGGTACTGCCGCGGCCGCATCGCGGGTCTGCGGATCGGGACTGGCAAGAAGCAGCTGGATCAGAGCACCCATGAGGAGCCTGCTATCGACGATCTGCTCCAGCCCAGCTTGAAGGACGTCTCTTGAATCCCTGAACTGGCCGCGGCCTGCGAGGGCTTGCGCCAGGGCGAGATAGGTCTCCTCGTCCTGCGGGTCGAGCTCGAGAACACGCCGCAGCTGCTCCTCAGCCTCTTCCTGGCGCCCGAGCCGACCCAGAGTGACTGCTCGATTGAACTGCGCGTCCCTGAGCTCGGGAGCCTCTTCGATCGCAGCCTCGTAATGCCGCAGTGCCACCTCATCATCACCGGCCCGCTGCCACAGCCCACCGATCTCGAAGTTCAGGATCGCCCTCGAGCCGGGGTCGTCGGCGCTTTCGAGGACACCTTCAAGTCTTCCGATCGCCGTATCGAACTCGCCCTGGCGAGCCTCCAGCGCCGCCAGATCGAGCGTCGCCTCGAGAAACTCCGGCTCGGCCACCAGAATCGCTTCGAGGTCCGACCTGGCCTCGGACTCCCTACCAACGGCCGCCAGGGCTCGAGCGCGCAGTAGTCTGACCCCAGGATCCTCAGCATCGATCTCGACGGCCGCATCGAGATGCTCGAGCACCTCGTCGAACCGCTGTTGTTGCATCAGGACGGCTGCCAACCCTCTTCGGGCCTCAAGGAGACTCGGAGCCAGCTCGACCGCTCGGCGAAACAGACCGACGGCCTCGTCGGAAACGCCATCTCTTGTAGTTAAAGCCTTCGCCAGTTGCACTCGGACCATGGAATCGCTGGGCAACAAACTCGCCGCCAGACGATACTCCTCGATCGCCGAATCCAGGTCGCCACTCCTCTCCAGCGCGGTGGCCAGAATCTGGTGATTGACTCCACTGGTCGGATTCGACTCCACTGCCTTGCGGTACTCGGCGACCGCGTCTTCCCAGCGACCTGTCGATTGCGCCTCGAGACCGGCAAAGAGATGGCTGCGCGCGAAGTCACCCTTCAGAGAGGCCATCAGTGGATCTGGAAAGGACAGGTCACCCGAAGCTTGCTTCGAAAGATGCTCCCGGGCGGCATCCAGGTCGCCGAGCTTACGATAGGCCAAACCCATCTGCTGGTGGATCTCGGCCGCCTCGGGCTCGAGCTCCAGCGCGGCCTTGAAGAGCTCCATGGCTGCCGCGTCATCGCCCCGCAGACTCGCACTTCGTCCCAGACCATACAGCGCGAAAGCTTCGAACCCCTCGCTGCCTCTGGCCTTGTCGAAGTACTCCGGGGCCCTATCCGGCCTGTCCGCCAGCAGGGCCAGCTGCCCCAACCGAACATTGATCACCGGGTCGTCGGGGCGTAGCTGGTGGGCTCTCTGCAACTGAGTGGTCGCTTCCTCGAGTCGCCGCTGACCTTGATAGTAGGCACCCAGATAGTAGGGCCAGCGATACTCCTCTGGGGCCAGCCTCTGGGCATTCTGGAGTGCCGGCTCGATGACGGCCGAGATTTCGTAGTAGAGGGCGGCGCGACCCAGCTCTCCATAGGCTGCCGCGAGCTGAGAGCCTTCTTCGATGCCGCTCGCCGTCAGCTGGTCGATCGCCTCCCGCAGCTGCGGGAAGACCTCCAGGACTCCGGACTCCACGTCATCGGCCGGCTCAACATCCGGTATCGGCAGCAGATCGGGCTGCTGAGCCGACGATGACGACGGCCAGACAAAGGAGAGTCCAAGAAGAAAGAGTGTCAGCAATCCCGCTCCACCGCAGAATGAGATGTCGATTCGTCTACGCATAGTCATGCCTGCGACTCACAGGGGTTCGAGCACCGTGAGATAGCTTTCGAGAGGAGGTTGATGGATCCGCTGCACCTTGCCCGACTGCCAGAGAACCTCGACTTCGTGGATCTCCGCATCTTTGTCGAATCCAAACAGGACGCGGATGTCCGACGAGGACTGGTAGCTGCTGCCGGCGATCACCCAGCGCTTCTGAACTCCCTTGCTGGTCCTGAGGCTTACTACGGCTCCGACACCTTCGCTGTTGTGAGTGTCGCTCCACAGACGGAGCCCAAGCCAACTCCCAGCCTGCGTCTCGTTGCGGAGCAGGGAAAAGGCCCGGCCACTGCGTTGAATTCCGATATCCGGGTCGCCGTCGTTGTCATAGTCGGCGTAGGCCACACCACGCGAAACCGAAGGCCGCTTGTTGGGTAAAGGGCAGTCGGGCTCGGCGAAGTTGCCCTTGCCGTCGCCGAGCAGTAGAACGTCAGGCTGCTCATAGTAGACGTTGGCGCGCGGTGAGATCTCCACCGTGTGCCCGGTGCCGTTGAAAAAGTCCATGAAGCCGTCGCGATTGAAATCGGCCATGACCAGGCCGAATCCGACATAGTTGAAAGAGGCGGCTCCGAAACCGCTGGCAGCGGAAGTGTCTTCGAAGAAGAGGTCGCCCTGATTGATGTAGAGAGTATTCGTCTGCACGTCGAAATTGGCCACCGCCATGTCCGCATCGCCGTCACCGTCCACGTCACCGATCGCCACGCCCATGCCCGCCTCCGGCATCCCGTCGCGACTCACCGCGACACCCGACATCAGCGACAGGTCTTCGAACGTCCCGTCCCCCTTGTTGACGAACAGGAGATTGAAGGTCATATCGTTGGCAACGTAGACATCCGGCCAATGATCGTCGTTGAGATCCACGAAGAGCACGCCCAGGCCCTTGCCGTTCGCCGTCTCGAAGCCCGCTTCCAACGTCTCGTCCTTGTACTTTCCCTCACCCAGATTGCGGAAGAAGATGTCCATCTTGGGCTCGAAAGGAGACGGACCACAGTACCAGCGCTCGCCAGTCGACGGATGGAGGCAAAAGGGCTCGTGCTCTGGATCGTGCTCGACATAGATCACCAGGTAGAGATCCAGGTCACCATCGCGATCGGCATCCCCCAGCGCTGCCCCCGAGCTCCAACCGTTGGCACCCTCTACATCGAGGCCCGAGCCGATCGTGACATCTTCAAAGGTGCCGTCGCCCCGATTCACCAAGAGCCGGTCGACTCCCCAGTTGGCGAGAAAGATGTCCGGCATGTGGTCGCCGTCGAAGTCGGCACCCAGGACGCCTTGACCGTAGCTTCGTTCCCCGGATCCGGTGCGAGCCGTCACGTTCTCGAAGCGCCCGTCACCGGTGTTACGGAACATCTGGTTGGTCGCTGCATCGCTGCCTGCCGCAGACGGTGGAAACGGTCCCGACTGCACCAGGTAACAATCCTGCCAACCGTCGCCGTCGTAGTCGAAGAAAGCGACGCCGGAGCCCATGGTCTCCGGATTGTAGAAGTTCCCCGTCTCGCCTCGGGCGTGTATGAAGTCGATGTGGACGTCCTCTGCAGCCTCGGAGAATGCAGCACCTCTGCACGCATCCGTCTGGGCGACTGAGGCCGCGACCGGGCCCGGCACCAGAGCGGTCAGTGCCAGGCCAAGCCACGGCCAACCCTTCCTCGAGCTTCGCTCGCTCATTGTCCCTGGGCCATCTCCATGCGTATGCTGGCCACCAATTGGCGCACATCCTGACGACTGGGATCGAGCGCAACCGCGCGCTGCAGGCTTTCCAATGCCGCCTCGAGATCCCCGGCCGCCCGATACGCCTGAGCTCTCGCCAGAAGCACCTCGACAGTCTCTTCGAGACCTTCCAGGTGAGCGATGGCTTCCTCCACTTGCCCCTGGCGTAGCATCAATCCGGCCCTATCGACTTCGCCATCCTGAATCTCGGCCATTCGGTTGCCCTCTTCGGCCGCCAGGATTCCCTGGTTGTAGATCTCGAACTCCGCCTTGCTGCCCTCTCGGTCACCCTGGCGAGCCAGTAGCATCGCCAATCCGTAGTGGGCCTTGTTCATCCTTGGAGCCAGAAGGACGACGCGGCGATAGGTCGCGATTGCCGCCTCGATCTGGTTCGATCCCCGCAGAGCCTCGGCCAGATCGAAGAGCGTGCCGACATCGCGGGGGTTCTTCTGGGCCGCCTCTTGCAGCAGCAGCGTGGCATCCTCGAACTGGCCCTGCCATAGGAGCAACCGGCCCAGCTGTGACAGCGGCATGAAGGCTCGATCCGTGGCTTCGATCGCTTGCCGGTAGACCGGCTCGGCTTCCGCCATGCGGCCACTCTCCCAGAGGATGGCACCGAGATACACCAGGGGCGAGGGGTCTTCCGAGCCCAGCTCGATGGCCCGGCGCAACGGAGCTTCGGCAGCTTCGAAGTCACGATTCTGGGTGTGGGCCTTGCCCAGGAGAAACTGCAGCTCGGCATCGTCCGGGCGCATTTCGACGGCCTTGTTCAGCACCAGGACCGCCTTCTTGGGCTCGTCCGCACCGAGAAATCGGTTGCTACTGGCAACCAGCGTCGCTACGGCCTCATCCGCAGCCCCGCGGGTCACTTGCAGATCAGCCAGCTCGAGGTAGATTTCCGGTTGCTCGGGATGCGCCATTATCCGACGACGCACCTCGAGCTCGGCCTCAATCGAGCTCTGGCCTTTGGACGAGGCTGCTTCCTGAGCCGACGCTGTAGCCGCCCCGACCGATGGCGCCACCAGCACGCAGGCCAGAAATGGGACGACGAGCCTTTGAGGTCTATTGCCAGAAGACAGGGCGGACCCTGGGGCCGATCCATGCAAGAGATTCCTGGTCATCTTCGAGCTTCCTGGAGGTTGCCGACACTTGTATATACTGTGGGAGGAGCGGCAACACAGACCCCTCAACCGTGCGAGCAGTCCGGTCCTTGACCTCCGCTCCAACCGTAATTCTAACCCGTATTGCCTGGTGTGAACGGGTGACCCTTCCCAACGAGAATCGAGACGACCATGAGACATTCGATCCGCCTCTCAATGCTGCTGCTCATCCTTCTACCGCTTGCCGCGGCTGGCCAGCAGGAACCGACCGCGGCCGACGAGACACTCAATACAGTGTTGAAACACCTCGAATCCGGTGAGCTGGACCCTGCGATCGCTGTGCTGGAAGAAGCGCTGGCCCAGGGAGAGGAGGACCCTCGCGTCTCGCAGACCCTGGGAGCGCTCTATCTGGAAGCCAACCGGCCCGCCGACGCTGTAGCAATCCTGACTCCGATGGCCGACTCACCGGAGGCTGAACCTGCAGTGCTCTACAACGCCGGACGCGCGGCGGCTGGAGTGGGTGATCTCGACAAGGCGCTGAGATATCTGGAGCGATCGCTAGCGATGACGCCCGTCAGTCCTGCGGCTCGGGAACTGGGATTTGTCCGCCTGCGCCAAGGCAACCTGATGGACGCCTTCCTGCTCCTGCGCCCGTGGAGCAGGCTTCACCCCGAGGATACCGGTGCCCAACTCGCTGCAACCTCGTGTGCAGTGGCTCTCGGGAGGGCCTCCGATGCCGAGGAAGTGCTGATGACCCTGCCCCTGGATCTGCCGGCCGCCAACATTCTCCGCGGTCGTGTGGGGCTGCTGAACGAGGATGGCTGGGGCGCTCTCGCCGTCATCCAGCCGCTGTCAGAAAGTCCGCCGGAAGGCCTCGAGCCCCAGGTGCTGAGTGTCCTGGCAGAGAGCTATCTCTTGGTGGGTCAGCCTGAATCCGCGCTCCAGGCACTCGAAGGCAAGGCCGGGGCCGATCCCGACCTCGTACGTCTTCAAAGCCGAGCCCAGGCCGCGATGGGGCAGCAAGACGTTGCACTCCAGACGCTGCAACCGGTAGCTGAGAGCCTCCAATCCAGCATCGGACCAGACTCACCGGACTCCGACCGGATTCTGGCAGCCGAGGTCGCAGCTGACTACGGCCAGATGCTGAGCCAAGCCGGACGGAGCGCTGATGCCCTGCCGCCTCTCGAATATGCGACGGCTGTCGATCCCAGCAATCCGGAAGCCTGGGAGTGGTTGAGCGGAGCACTGGCGACGGAGGGACGGGACGAGGAGAGTCAAACCGCGCTGCAGGTCAGCCAGGTTCTCCGCGGCACCGACCCGGAAGGGGCCGCTCTGTCCCTGGGCACGCTGGCCAACGACCCCACCGGTGCTCGATTGCGCTGGGCCATGCACCTGTCGAGCGGCGGCA